>NZ_QKTN01000001.1:0-785754 GCF_003234515.1 Curtobacterium sp. MCBD17_034
CTGCGGAGAGTGTGTGAACTAGACAGCTCCACTCCACTGCAGGAGGTCCTTCTCACATCCCAACGACTACAGCGAGTCGTCGCAACACAACCAACGTCCCTGGGCAGTACAACTAGCCAGTCGGCGTTGCCCAGCCGCTTCAACTCGGCAGCGGCAGCCTCGAACTGCTCGGGCCAGCGACGATCATACGGAACCAGCACGATTCGCACTGTAGAGGGTTGTCCGGTAGTGGATCCGTGGGTTCAGCTGGTCGTTGCAACACCACCGTGATTCGGAGTGTTGCAGATGGGATCGAGGCTGGAACAGCGTGCCCGTGAGGCACGATTTTGGGAGCTACTCGGACAAGGCCTGAGCAGGCCGGCTGCTTGCGATGCTGTCGGAGTGCATCCACGTCAGGGATACCGATGGTTCAAAGCTGCTCACGGGAAGAACCCGTTCGAGCGAGTGCCCCGCTCCGGGAGGTACCGATGCACGTGTCCCACGAGACGATCTACCAATCCCTGTTCGTCCAGGGCCGCGGGCACCTTCGCGCTGACCTGCACAAACACCTCCGCACCGGCCGCGCCATCCGTCGCCACCGGGGTGAGCCCCGGCGGGCGTCGTGGTCAAAGATCCGGGACATGGTCCTGATCAGTGAACGTCCCGCCGAGGTCGACGACCGCGCCGTTCCCGGGCACTGGGAAGGCGATCTGATCGTCGGGATCAACGCGAGGAGCGCGATCGGCACCCTGGTCGAACGCACGACCCGGTACGTGATGCTGCTGCACCTGCCTGACGGGCACAGCGCCGACGCCGTCCGCGATGCGATGATCCCCACCATCCAGACCCTGCCCGAGCATCTCCGCCGTTCGTTGACATGGGATCAGGGCACGGAGCTTGCCCGGCACAAAGACATCACGCTCGCAACCGACATCGCGATCTACTTCTGCGACCCGCACAAGCCCTGGCAACGCGGCTCGAACGAGAACACCAACGGCCTGCTCCGGCAGTACTTCCCGAAGTCCACTGACCTCACCGTCCACAGCCCGGAACGGCTCCTCGAAGTCGCCACGGAGCTCAACGGACGACCCCGCAAGACCCTTGGCCACCGCACCCCAGTAGAAGCATTCGAAGGGCTACTCTCGGACCCGAAACAACCACCCGTTGCGACGACCCCGTGAAACCGCCGGTCGTTCATCGGACGCTGAGCACCGCTACGCCGACGGCGCCAGTCGTCTCGCTTGCGGATGGCTTACCGGGCGCCAATTACGCATTAACGCTTCCGACGGTCTTCCCGCCTCAGCACCACTGAGAACGCGGCCACGAAGATGACCCAGCAGGCGACTTGCACCACTTGGCCGACTGACGGTTCACCCACCAGACGCAGAACCGCAAAGAGCAAAGCGAATGCCCCGAAGATGATCGCGACGATGAACCACCTGCGCGTCTTGCGCCAGGCCCGCTGATTCGGTGTCCCTTCGGGCCTACTCACGGCGGCACCATCATGTCGGCAGCGTACCGGCAGCTCCTGTCCCGCAGTGGATCGGCTCCCGGGCTTGGCAAGTGCCTTCCGTAGGATGCGTCTGTGGGTGTGGCTGGGGAGAAGTATCGGGCGTGGGCGCAAGTCGAAGCGCATGGCATCTCCGATCTGTACTTCGACTGGGCGACTGGGATCGCGGCCGATGAGCACATCGTGAAGCTGGTCGAGGAGCTGCCCACGACGAAGCGGCAACCGAACCTTGTCTTCGCTTCGGCCCGGATGGCGGGTGTTCCTCTCGTGCCCTACAAGGAGGCAAGGAGTGAGTTCATCGCCAGGTGGGATGCGATCCGCGGGATTGCACTCACCCACGCGACGCAGACGAACGAAGTCCGCCGGTGTGCCGTGCTCTTGCCTGAGTTGGCGAAGATCACCGGACCGATCGCCCTGCTTGAAGTCGGTGCGTCCGCGGGCCTGTGCCTGTACCCGGACAAGTACGCCTACCGCTTCATCACCGAACGCGGAGTGGACGAACTGGCACCTGCAAGCGGCAGCGCTGTTGCGCTCGAGACCGAGCTACGAGGGCGTCCAACCCCGACGCGCCTCCCGAAAATCGTCTGGCGTGCCGGCATTGACCTGAACCCTCTCGACATCGCAGACCCGGTGTCACTGGAATGGCTAGAAACACTCGTGTGGCCCGAGCATGACGAGCGACGCCGGGACCTGCACGCGGCGGCATCCGTCGTTGCGGCACACCGGCCGCTACTGGTGGCAGGTGACCTGAATGAAGCGTTCGAGGAGCTCGCCGCGCAGGCACCAGCTGACGCGACGTTGGTCGTCTTCCACAGCGCCGTGCTCGTGTACCTGAGCCCGGACGCGCGCGAGTCGTTCGTTGGCAAAGTCCGCGCGAGCGGTGCTGTGTGGATCAGTAACGAAGGCAAGTCGGTACTCCCGGAGATTGCGACGCAGCTACCGGCAGACACCGAGAACGGCACCGTCCTGGCAGTCAACGGCACACCCGTCGCCATCGTCGGCCCACACGGACAGTTCTTCCACGCTCTCGCCGACTCCTGATCGGACGACAGCGCGGCGTGCCCGGCGAGGGATCCTCCACCGGCCATCGGCGGCGGTACGCGCGAGAGCGCTGCGGTGGATGTGCGGCGTCGCTCAGCGAGGTGCGGATTCTGACACCGAGGCTGCGAGGAGCGAGCCCAGACCCAGCACGGCAGCAGCTACCCGGGCCCGGTGCGCCATAGCCCAGCGGTTCCGCACACCTTCCCATCCCTCCGGCGGGTTCTCGGACGACCACGTCAGCAATCGGGCGTTGATGGGCAGCTCGACGGCGACGGTGATGGCCAGAGCGGTCAGCTGGCCGGTGAACCCGACAACGGTCAGGCGGGAGGCGCGCGAGGATCCCTGCCGGCGTCGCACGACGGCCATGGCCAGGTTGGCCGCTACGGCAGCCGGGAGCAGTGGCCCCATCACTGGCCGGAGATTGCGCACGGTCGCCTGCTGCACCTCAATGTACGTGCGCGGCGAGAAGCTCACAGTCGCGGGTCCGAGACTGGTCAGGGTGCCGAAGAACACGCCCGTCGAGAGGGTGGCGGTGAACAGGCTGGCGAAGTGAACGACTGGACCGAGGCGCATGAGTCATTGTCTTCGATAGCAGGCGGGAAGAACAGCGGCTCACGCTCGGGTCGGTGCATCGCTTCCGACTGGATGTTCCGCTTCAAGACGGCGTGCCCGCCGAAGCACAAGGACCCTGTGGACGTTCGAGCACTGGCAGAGAAGTACGGGTACGAGATACCGGCGACTCATCGCGGGCCCGTTCGATCGCCAATCCCCTACCGGATGCGTGAGCGGTGGGCGGGCGGCCGAGACAGCACCGGGGTGAGTACACCTCCGACCAGAAGGACCAGACCAAGGCCGGCGATGAGGAACTCGCCGAAGACTTCTGGAGCATCGAAAACAGCATGCTCGTCGAACCAGGTCCCGAGGATTGCGCCGTCGACGGAGTCGACGACCATGATGACCAGTCCCAGGAAAGCCGTAACCCAAGCCCACAACCGCGGCATCCACCCGAGCATGGCCGGTGGAACCGCCGCGCTGCTGAAAGCGCGTCGACGACCAGCCAACGCGTCGACGAAAGCACCTTCGGTTCTCAGTCGGTGAGAAGCGACCTCGACCGTCTCGCTCCAAGATCGACCACTGAGACGGGTCAGCTTGACTCCCGAGCTCGTCCCATGCTCTGCATCGGTGCCTCGCCTCGGCCGGTCGCCCGGGTCGTCCGGGCAGCGCGCGCCCCTCGTCAGCGGAAGTCTTGTACGTGGTCCTGTGCCCAGGTCTCGATGGTCAGCGGTGGCCTGCCGAGCAGGCTCTCGACTGCGTCCGCTGCGAGCCCGGCGGGGAGCATGGGCATGTTGCCCTGTGCTTCGATCACGCGGTCGACGACGAACGGCGGCAGCTGTGTCAGGAGCTCGGTGCGGTAGGTGTCGGTGTCGATCTCGACGAGGTCGACCGCCTCGTCGAGCGCGTGCGCGATCGCCGCGACCTGCTGACGCACGGTCGACGGGCCCGGGCCGAGGACGGCGTGGGCCTTGCCGCGCTGGGTGTCGTCGAGCAGGGACGCGGCCGCGACCTCGGCGATGTCTCGTTCGTGCACGGGAGAGGACACCGCGTTGGGGAACGCCGTGCGCAGCTCTCTGCGCGTGCGGATGCTCTGCCAGCGCAGCATGTTCGACGCGTAGTAGCCGGGTCGTACGAAGGTCCAGCCCAGGCCCGACTCCTGCACGGCCTTCTCGACTGCGCGGTGCTGCTCGGCTATGGGGTCGGATCCCGTGCTCGCGGAGATCACCGAGGCAGAGGAGAGCACCACCACGTGCTCCACCCCGGCGTCCCGAGCGGCGGCAGCGAAGTCGGCCGCGGTCTCCGGGCGGGCGTAGAGAAAGACCTTGTCGACGCCGTCGAGGGCATGCGGGAAGGTCTCCGGCGCATCGAGATCGAGGGAGACAACCTCTCCCTCGTCCGAGAACTGGCCGGGACGCGGGGAGCGGCTTGACGCCCGCACCGCCGCACCTGCGGCGATCAGGGTCGTGAGCACCGCACCTCCGACGTTTCCGCTGGCACCGGTCACGAGGATCACCAACGTTCCTGCCCCTTTCGGTACTGTTGTTGTGTCAACAGTATTCAAGGAGATGTTGAAGTGTCAACAGATAATCCGAGTGAGCTGTGGCAGCTGTGGAAGCGGAGCCACGAGGCGCTCCGATCCGCGATCGTTGCGGACGTCATCGCTCACTCCGAGCTCACCGAGCCTGAGTTCTCGGTGCTGATCCACCTCCACGACGCCGGCGGCAGCCTGCGGCAGAACGCCTTGGGGCAGGCGCTCGCGTGGGACCGGACCCGGCTGTCCCACTTGGTCTCCCGCATGGAAACCAGGGGGACTGTGGCACGCCGGAAGCTCACCAATGGCGTCGACATCGAGCTCACCCCCACAGGGCGCAGACACTACGAGGAGGCCCGCCCCCATCTCGACACTGCAGTCCGAGAGCACCTCCTCGACCGGCTCGACGAAGAAGACACTGCCGCCCTCACTCGCATCCTGCGGCACCTCAGCGGAGCACGGAGACCGCCCCTCGGCCCGAAACGGCGCGTCCCGGACACTCGCACAGTTCCTTGACCTCGCCACCCCCGCCAACAAGGCAGTCAGTCAATGCCTGACCGCGCCGCCCCGACCTCCTGAGTACAGCGACGTACCTGTTCTCGAGGCGGCAGGGACACTGGGACGCGTTGCACGCGCGTCCGCACGCTACCCCCATTGAGAGGCCGCTATGCGGCATCAAGTGCGAGACGCTGACACTCCATCGACGTCGACCGCGTCGACTCGCCCCCGACCGACGTGCGGCCGCCCGAACCGAGTGAACAGCTCCGCCACTGAGGTCGGTGACCTCGGGCGCTCGACGTCGGATCCGCTACGAGCCAGCCGGCTGGCCGTGAGCGACGGTGCCGCATGCGGCGCGAAGCCGGGGTCGCGGCATCGAGCCACTCGGGCGGCACGGCGGTATCGCCAGAGGGGAGACCAGTTCTGGCGAGCAACCCTTCGTCGATGCTCTTGGGGTCGGGTGGCTAGAGAAGGCTCGTGAGCACGCCACCGTCGGCCCGGACGGCGGCGCCGTTCGTCGCGGACGCCATGGGGCTCGCGAGGTACGTCACGAGCGCCGCGATCTCGGCCGGCGCGATGAACCGTTCGAGGAGGGTGGTCCGGTTCTCGCCGATGATCGCCCGTTGCACCGTCTCGACGGGGAGTGACCGGGCCGCCGCGATCGCGTCGACCGTGGACGCGACGCCGTCCGAGTACGTGGGCCCGCCGAGCACGGTGTTGACCGTGACGGCGGTGCCGCGCGTCCGCTTGGCGAGGCCGTTACCGAGGGCGATCATCGCCGCTTTCGTCACGCCGTAGTGCACCATGTCCGCCGGCACGTTGACGCCGGACTCGCTGCCGATGAAGACGATGCGGCCCCAGCCCCGTTCCAGCATCCCGCCCAGGAGGTGTCGCGACAGTCGGACACCGCTCATCACGTTGACAGCGAAGTACCGATCCCAGTCCTCGTCGGTGACGGACTCGAAGTCGGCGAGGCCGAACAGCCCGACGTTGTTGACCAGGACGTCCACGCGGTCGAGCGCCTCGAGCAGTCGAGCGATGTCGCCGGGATCGGCGAAGTCGGCGGCGATCCCGGAGAGGTCGGAGCTGGGGCGCTCTCGCCTCAGGCGTTCGACGGCGTCGGCGACGTGGGCACGGTCTCGGCCGTTCAGGATCACCCGTGCGCCTTCGGCGGCGAGTGCGGAGGCGATCGCGTACCCGATGCCCTGCGTCGATCCACTGATGAACGCCGTCTTGTCCTGGAGTTGCAGGTCCACGATTGCTCCTCGATCCTCTCGCGCCGCACGACGCAATGACTTGCTCAGGCAAGCACCGTAGGACGGATCACTTGCCTGAGCAAGTCAATGCACGCTACGCTGGCGGCATGGCGCGGCCGAGGATCACCGGCGAGCAACTCGAGGTCTGGGCGGCCGTGGCGACGCTGCTCGAACGGCTGCCGGCTGCCCTCGACGCGCAGCTGCAGCGGGACAGCGGGCTCACCCACTTCGAGCACGGAGTGCTCACCGCACTCGACACCGCTCCAGACCAGACGCTGCGGATGAGCACGCTCGCCGGGTACGCGAGTTCGACACTCTCACGGCTGTCCCGAGCGGTCACTCGACTCGAGCGGAAGGGATGGGTTCGCCGTGTCGTCGATCCGACGGACGGTCGGTTCACGCTCGCGGTGTTGACCGGCGACGGACGCGAGAAGGTCGCGGAATCGACCCCCGCACACCAGGCCCTGGTCCGACGGTTGGTCTTCGACACGATCAGCCCCGAGCAGGCGCACCAGCTCGGCGTCATCGCGCGGAGCATCGCCGACGCGATCGACACCGCGCCGGCGTGGCGGCCTCCGCAGGCGAGCGACACATGAACCCGCATTCCCCGCTGACTCTCGAACTGCTGACCTACGCCGCGGACGGGTCGGATCGCATCATGCACCGCGTCCGCTGAGCGTCCACCGGTCGCGATCCGCGGACTCGATCCGTAGCGTACGTGGCTGCTGTCGGGCAGCACGCGGCCCCAACGCAAAGAGCACTCATGCAGCCACGGCGGCCGCGACCGCAGCGGCGAGCAGCGGAGCGGAGGCCAAGACGTGAAGCCTGTGACAGCTGCGAGGACGGTCACGACGAACAACACAACGGTCACCGGTCCGAGTATCCAGCCAGCCCGGAGCCGGGTGTGTCCGCACACTCCTTGTCCTCGCCGGAGATTCCGGCAGGGGATCGCCTACCGGGCGTTGCTGTTACCGTCTCGGGTGTGCGGGTGGTGTGTTCGTTCGTCGGGGGCTCAGGGCATCTGGTGCCGCAACTTCCCCTGCATCGGTCTCTCGCTGAGGCCGGACACGAACTCACCCTCGTGGGTCGCGCGTCCGCTGCCTCCGTTGCCCCAACGGGCTTGTACCGTACGGCCGCTCTTCGGCCCGACCGACGAAGCGACCCGTCTGGTGGCATCACCCCGCTCGTTCCACTCGATGTCGAACACGAACTCGCGGTCGTCGAGCGGCACTTCGCGGGATCGGCCGCCCTGAAGTCGGCCGGCGCAGTGAGGGACTTCTTGCCCGGGGCGGACCTCTTGGTGTGTGACGAGCTGGACTTCGGGGCGATCGGAGCCGCGCAGCACGCCGGCGTCCCGTCCGTCGTCGTATCCGTGATCGCCTCCGGCGCGCTCGTCCGCCCCGTGAGACTCACGCATGCTCTCGGACAGTTGGGTGAGGCCCTGGGCCTGTCGGGGCCGGTCCGATCGCGCGGCGATGTCTTCGTTGTTCCTTTCGCCCCGACGATGCGCGATCCGCTATTCCCGACACCTGACGACGCGCTCTGCATGCGCCCAGACGCCGGCCCTCCGCCCGCCCCGGACGGATCGATCGTCGCGACGCTCGGAACAGAGTTCAACACCGAATCGGGCGACTTGTTCCACCGCATCCTCGCCGCGCTCGCCCGCTTCAACACGCCATCGGTGCTCGCAGTGGGGAACGACGTCGATCCCGCGCGGTTCGGCCGGCAGCCAGCTCACGTGCAAGTGCGACGGTTCGTCGATTTCGACGCGCTTCTCCCCCGGGCGAGCGTTGTTGTGCACCACGGTGGGAGCGGGTTGTTCCTCCGTTCGGTTCTCAGCGGCACACCGCAGGTCGTCCTTCCAATGGGGGCGGACCAGCCGTTCAACGCTCGCCGAGTCGACGATCTCGGCCTGGGCGCCACACTTGACCCCACGACCGTCGACTCCTCGGACATTTTCGAGGCGATCACAGCCGTTCTCGCCAACGATCAAGCTCTCGAATCGACGGCCGCGTTGCGCCGTTCCACCCTCAATCTTCCGGCCCCCGCCGACGTCATCGCCCACATCAGCTCATCCGTGCTCTAACGCCCAGCGGTCCTCCACCCGGGGTGCTATCGGCCCCTGGCAGTGCCTGCGCCCGTGCAGCCCGTCCGAAAGCCGATCGGGTGACGAGACGACGTCAGCTCGGTGCAGCGGCGCATCCTCGCGCCATGAACGCTCTACTGATCGGGTACGCCCGCGTCTCAACCTACGAACAAGACCTCACCGCTCAACGCATCGCGCTCGAGCGACTCGGAGTCCTCCCACCCAACATCCACACCGATCACGGCCTGACCGGCACGAACAGATCACGACCCGGCCTTCGGGAAGCACTCGCTTCCTGCCGTGACGGCGACACAGTTGTCATCGCGAAGCTCGACCGGCTAGCGAGAAGCCTTCGAGACGCGAAAGACATCGTCGACGAGCTGACCGCCAAGAACGTCAAGCTCAACATCGGCGGTTCCGTCCATGACCCCAACGACCCCGTCGGCCGCCTGCTGTTCAACGTCCTCGCGATGGTTGCCGAGTTCGAGTCCGACCTCATCCGAGCTCGCACGCGCGAGGGGATGCGGATCGCGAAAGCGAAAGGCCACCTCCGCGGCCGGCAACCCAAGCTCAGCGCCGCTCAACAGCGACACCTCCTCGAGGTGCACGAAGCTGGCACGCACTCGGTCGCGGAACTCGCCGAACTGTTCGGCATCGGACGAGCGACCGTCTACCGCTGTATCGACAGACAAGCCCACCCCGACCGCTAACGGTCAGCTCCGCTCTCGGCGCAGGCGTCCGAGAGCGGGGCGTCATCCGCGAGCAGATTCATCAGATGACTCATCCAGTCTGTCCTCGAGCGCGGACGTCCGCTGAACGACCGGGCTTCGAGACGGTCGACGCCCGGCAGGAGGAGGTTGAGTTATGTCGCGGTCGACGGGCGCCGGGTAGCGTCGGAGCATGACGTCGTGGTGGGATCGAACCGATCCGTCAGATCGTCCGGAACTGACGAACCGTATGCCTGCAGGACTCATCGAGTCGTGGTGGAACGTAATCGCGGGTGCCGCCCTGATGATCGGTCTCCCCATCATCGTGCTCAGTGGTGGCTTCGACGCAGCGCGCGTCGCGTTCGCACTCTTCGACCTGGCCATCATGGTGGCACTCGAGCTCGTCTTCTTGAGGAAGCTTGTCCAGCGCATCGCCGGCCGGCGCGCGCTTCGCGCGGAGCGCGACGACGATTCATAAGTAGGTTCCGATGCTCTCGCGCGTCCGTACATCGATCGGCTACCGGGCGGCCCGGGGTGATCGGCTGCGACGGGCCAAGCCGCTACGGCGGTAGAAGTTCTCCAAGGCAGCACGGTCCGGCAGGAGCACCTTCGGCCGTTCGAACTCGTCGAAGGCATGCCGATACCCGAGCCGGTTCTTCCTCGCGGGTCCGAGGATGAAGCGGAGCATTTCGACGCGGACGCGGTCGCGAGTGCCTTCCAAGCTCCCAGCCCGGTCGGACTCGAAGAGGGTGCGGCGGACGTACCGGACGATGCTCGCGGTGGTCGAGGCATCCAGCAGCACCAGACCGGTTGCTCGCCGCAACCTGCCTGGCAGCCAACGCGAGTAGTTGCCCTCGATGACCCACTGATCCGTGTCCATCGCCTCGTTGTGCATGCGCTCGAAATCGATGTCCGGACGCTCGACCCAGTCTGTCCCGGGCAGGTGGCGGTACTGGTCGAGGTGGATCACTGGAAGCGACCGGGCTCGGCCGATGGCTGCCGCAAGGGTCGACTTGCCGCTGTTAGACGGCCCCAGGATGCAGATCCGCTGGCCGAGGTCGACGAGGTCCATCTGGCGAGTCTCGCAGGAGGGCCCGCCGATGAAGCATCACTCATGCACGAAGACCGGTAGCCGATCGATAACCGTCCCTGGCCGCCGGGCGAGTGAGGCTAGTTTCGCTTTCCCAATCACGCCGAACAGGCGAGCGCCGCGAGCTGCCAGACGTTCTCCAGTTCGGTGCTCAGAAGTCGAGCACCATCCCGGGGAAGTCGCCGATGTACCGCTCGACGGCGTCGCCGACGCTGACCTTCGCGTCCTTCTCGTCGAGCATCTGCTGCAACCGGCGTTCGTCCGAGCGCAGCGTCTCCGAGCGGTCCCCGGTGGTCATGCCTGCGATCGTGGCGAGGGAGAACCCGCTCTGCTTCACCCGGAACGTGCGTGCGACCGCCAGACGAGGCTCGACGCGGACGATCTTGAGCACGGTCTTCGCGATCGGAAGCGATCCGATCACCTCGCCGGTATCCGGGTCCTTGATGTCGGTGCCGGATGGATCGAGGACAGCGAACTGCATCCCTTCCCGCACGCCGTCGTCGCTGCCCCGGTTGATGACCAGGTCGGTTGCGGTGAGCAGTTGCGCGACCTTGCCACGGATTGGCTCCGGAGCGCTTTCACCGTCCAACTCGTCGTCCGCTGGGTCGTGATAGTCACTCATTCGGTTGTTCCGTCCTCTGGCGCATCCGCCAGGTCCTCGTAGAGCCGATACCAGTCCGACGCGAGGTCGTCGTGATCTTGCTCCGCCTCTTGCAGCTGCCAGCTCAACCGGTCCACGGCCTTCTGTGCGATGGCCGGATCGTCCGAATTGGCTGCGTCCTCGGCGAGCTTGCGAACCCCGGTCAGTGTCTCCCCGAGACGCGCGTGCCGCCGCATCTGAATCCCCAAGGCTTGGGGGTTGGGTGCTCCCTTCGCGAACAGGTACACCGACGCCCCTTGGAACACCGCCGACAACAGAACGGTGAATCCGCTCTCGGAGGCCGACGGGGGCGTCTTGGCAGAGGCAAGGAACGCGATCAGGGCAGCGAAAGCGAGTCCGAGGACACTCAGCACCCCACCGGCTATGCGGTAACGGTACCGGCGACACCAGCGCCAGAACGCTTGGCGATCGAAGCTCACGTGTGGATCGTAGCCGCTGGCGGGAGCATTTACGGCGTCCGTTAGCCGGTCCTTCAGCGGACGTCCGGGCGCTTGCGGGAGGCGCCGACTCCTACAGCCCTGGTCCGTGGCCGACCCTGTCTCATATACGTGGTCCGAGAACTTTCGCACTTCGCGTAGGCCATACGGACGCCTCGAGACACTCGAAGGCTTAGCCGACCCGACGACGTCGCCCGTCTGCACAGCCAAATAGCGTGTCCAGGCCCGTATTTCAGATACGTTGAGTGGCAGTTGAACAAGTTGCTTGGCGGCCGAAAAGTTCCCCTACTGCGGCATGTCCACGAACCGCGAGAACATCCCGTGGAACGCCACCGTGATGGTATCCGTCGGCCCGTTGCGGTGCTTCGCGACGATGAAGTCCGCCTCGCCCTGCCGCGGGTTGTCCTTCTCGTAGGCGGACTCGCGGTGCAGCAGGATGACCATGTCGGCGTCCTGCTCGATCGAGCCCGACTCCCGCAGGTCCGAGATCTGGGGCTTCTTGTCCGCGCGCTGCTCGGGGCCACGGTTGAGCTGCGAGAGCGCGATGACCGGGACTTGGAGCTCCTTGGCCATGAGCTTGAGCGCACGCGAGAACTCCGAGACCTCTTGCTGGCGACTCTCGACCCGCTTGCCGCTCGTCATGAGCTGCAGGTAGTCGATGACGACGAGCTTGAGGTCGTGCTGCTGCTTGAGCCGCCGGCACTTGGCTCGGATCTCGACGAGGGTCATGTTGGGGGAGTCGTCGATGAAGAACGGGGCGTCGTTGATGCGACCGCGGGTCTGGGCGATGGTCGTCCAGTCGCGGGCGTCGACGGTGCCCTTGCGCATGTTCTGCAGCGGCACGCTCGACTCGGCGGACAGCAGGCGCATGGCGATCTCGGAGCGGCCCATCTCGAGCGAGAAGAACGCCGCGGTCTGGTTGTGCTTGACGGCGGCGGCGCGAGCGAGGTCGAGGGCGAGCGTCGACTTGCCGAGCGCCGGGCGCGCCGCGACGATGATGAGCTGGCCGGGGTGGAACCCGTTCGTCAGGGCGTCGAGCCCGGCGAACCCGGTCGGCACGCCGGTCATCTGCCCGTCGCGGCCCTTGGCGGCCTCGATCTCGTCGATGGCGGAGCCGATGGCCTCGGTCAGCGGCACGTAGTCCTCGGTCTGCACGCCACCCGCGACGTTGTAGACCTCGGCCTGGGCGTTGTTGACGAGGTCGGTGACCTCACCCTCGGACGCGTAGCCCATCTGCACGATGCGCGTGCCGGCCTCGACCAGGCGACGGAGCACGGCCTTCTCGGCGACGATCGCGGCGTAGTAGCCCGCGTTGGCCGCCGTGGGCACGAGCGAGGTCAGGGAGTGCAGGTACTCGGCGCCACCGGCCCGGGACAGCATGGCCGTCTTGGTGAGCTCGTCGGTCACCGCGATGACGTCGGTCGGCTCACCGTGCGAGTACAGCGACAGGATCGCGTCGAAGATGACCTCGTGCTTGGGGATGTAGAAGTCCACGCCCCGCGCGGTCTCGATCACGTCGGCGACGGCGTCCTTCGACAGCAGCATGCCGCCGATGGTCGACTGCTCGGCCAGCAGGTCGTGGGGCGGCGTCCGCTCCATGCCCCGTTCGGCCATGTCCGGTGGTGCACCGAGATGCGCGATCGACACGCAGACTCCTCACTGTCCTGGTCGGCCCGTCCGGGCCGTTCGAGCATGATCCGGGAGGCCCGTCCCACCATTGGTACCGCCACCCCCCGACACCACCCTCGCGGCTCGAGCGCGACGGTCGTTCCGATCCCGTGACGACCCGTTCCATGCCCCCTGCCCGAGTCGCTCCCGCAGGCTAGGGGAGCGAAGTTATCCCCAGCAAGAGGTCCTGTGGATAACTTTGTGGATGACACGGGGAACACGCCGGAAAGCGGTGGGGACAACTGTGGAAACTCCTGTGGAGGAGCGGGGACCGGGGCGAAATAAACCGCTTCTGACCAGGCATTTCCGGTTGCACACCATGTGTGCACAACGTTGTTTAGAGTGCCGGTTGAAGGTTCCCGACTTGACGTCCTGCCTGTGCATAGAACCTGGACAGGGCGGCCTGATGTGGAGTACCACGTCCCACGCTCCCAGCCCCACCACATGCGCGCTTGTCCCCCGGAACGGTCCCCGGGTCAACAGCGCGACGGGTGTCGCTGGGCGCGCGCCGGAACCACGCGGAGTTGCTGTCCGCAACCAGGAGGACACGCGTACCCCACCGGCCTCGCCCCGGTCCCGGCCAGCGGGACGCACCGCCACCGCGCCTCCGGCAGGGGGCCCGAATCGACAGGACCGTTGTCGTCCGACAGCAGTCGGGTCGTCGCATGCAACCGCATCTCGTGCGTGTGCATCCGACGACCGCCGATCCGATGTCGGACGACCGCCGGAGCGTCGAAGAGCAGCAAAGCCGGAGGAGGCCACGGGGACGACGAAGGGCGGGCCTCCCGACTGGGAGACCCGCCCTCGGCGGTCGGACCGGCAGCGCCGGCCCGGACGGAACTACTTGGCGGCGACGACCTTCAGCGCGATGGTCGCGACGATGTCCTCGCGGAGCCGGACCGTGGCCTCGTGCTCGCCGACGGACTTGATCGACCCGGGGACCTCGATCTTGCGCTTGTCGAGCGAGCCGATGCCCTGCGCCTGCACGGCGTCGGCGACGTCGCCCGGGCGGACCGAGCCGAACAGGCGGCCGTCCTTGCCGGCCTTGACGGTCAGCGTCACGACGGCGTTCTGCAGCTTGAGCTTGAGGTCCTGGGCCTCTTCGATCGTGGCGAGCTCGCGCGCGGCGCGGGCGGCCTGGATCGACTCGACCTGCTTCTGACCACCACGCGACCACGCGACGGCGAAGCCCTGCGGGATCAGGTAGTTGCGGGCGTAGCCGTTCTTGACGTCGACGACGTCACCGGCGGAACCGAGGCCGGAGACCTCGTGGGTGAGGATGAGCTTCGACATGGGTGATCCTCCGATCAGCGGCCGGAGCCGGCGTAGGGGAGGAGCGCCATCTCGCGGGCGTTCTTCACGGCACGGGCGATGAGGCGCTGCTCCTGGACGGAGACGCCGGTGATACGGCGGGCACGGATCTTGCCGCGCTCGGAGATGAACTTGCGCAGGGTCGCGACGTCCTTGTAGTCGATGACGCCGACCTTGATCGACTTCGCGGGGGCGGCGTTCTTGCCGCCCTTGCCTCCGCGAGGCTTGCGGCGGTCGCCGCTGCTCTTTCCAGCCATTGGGGGATTCCTTCTAGTTCTGTTTCCGGATCAGCGGGGGAGCCGACTGATCAGAACGGGGTTTCGTCGTCGTAGGTGCCGCCCGGGGTGTTCCACACGTCCGACGAGGACGTGTTGCCACCCTGGTTGCCCTGCGGGGACCACGGTTCGTCGGACTGCGCGCCACCGTTGTAGCCGCCGCCGCCACCGTTGCCGCCACCGACCTGGCCGCGGCCACCGCCGCCACCACCACCGGAGGCGCGGGTGACCTGGGCGGTCGCGTAGCGGAGCGAGGGGCCGATCTCGTCGACCTCGAGCTCGATGCTCGTGCGCTGCTGGCCTTCGCGGTCCTGGTAGGAGCGCTGACGCAGACGACCCTGCGCGATGACGCGCGAGCCCTTGGTCAGCGATCCCGCGACGTGCTCGGCGAACTCACGCCAGACACTCGCACGGAGGAACAGCGCGTCGCCGTCCTTCCACTCGTTCGCCTGACGGTCGAACGTGCGCGGTGTCGACGCGATGGTGAAGTTCGCCACCGCGAGGCCGTTCTGCGTGTACCGCAGCTCGGGATCGCTGGTGAGGTTGCCCACCACCGTGATGACGGTCTCGCCGGCCACGGGCTACTCGGCGCTCTTCGTGGCGGCCGCAGCCTTGCGGGCGGCGCGCTCGTCGGAGAGCTTCTTGGCGGCGGCGACCTGGGCGATCGCTTCCTCGGCGCGGAGGACCTTGGTGCGGAGCACGGCCTCGGAGAGACCGAGCTGGCGGTCGAGCTCCTTGGCGGCGTCGGCGTTCGCCGTCATGTTGACGACGGCGTAGATGCCCTCGGACTTCTTGTTGATCTCGTACGCGAGACGACGACGGCCCCAGACGTCCACGTTGTCGACGGTGCCACCGTCGTTGCGGATGACTGCGAGGAACCGGTCGAGCGACGGAGCGACCGTGCGCTCGTCGATCTCGGGGTCGAGGATGACCATCAGTTCGTACTGGTGCATGCGGAACCCACCTCCCTTGGTCTAGAACGGCTCCGGTCTTTCCGGAGCAGGAGGGTTGATGCATGTGTGCGACCACCACGAAGGCGGTGGGCACAACCTGACAAGATTAGCCGACGGCCGGGAGGCCCGGCAAGCGTTCTCCCCAGCCCGACCGCCCGCACCGTGGTCGGGTGGTGCGGATCAGCCCCGCTCGGCCCACCAGGCGCGCAGGCGACGCTCCGCCTCGTCGGGTCCGAGGGGCCCCTCGTCCATGCGGGCCTCGAGCAGGAACCGGTAGGCCTCGCCGACCTCACGCCCGGGGCGGATGCCGAGGATCCGCATGATGTCGTCGCCCGTCAGGTCCGGACGCATGGCGTCGAGTTCCTCCCGGTCGCGCAGGGCGGCGATCCGGTCCTCCAGGTCGTCGTACGCGAACCCGAGCCGGTCGGCCTTGCGGCGGTTGCGCGTCGTGACGTCCGAGCGGGTGAGCTCGTGGAGCCGCTCGAGCTGGTCGCCGGCGTCGCGGACGTAGCGGCGCACGGCCGAGTCCGTCCACGCGCCGTCCGTGTAGCCGAAGAACCGCAGGTGCAGCTCGATGAGCTTCGTGACGGCGGCGACGGTCTCGTTGTCGAACCGCAGCGCGCGGAGCCGCTTGCGGGCGAGCTTGGCACCGACGAGGTCGTGGTGGTGGAAGCTCACGACGCCGCCGGGCTCCAGGCGGCGGGTGGCGGGCTTGCCGATGTCGTGGAGCAATGCGGCGACGCGGAGGACGATGTCGGGCGCGTCGCCGGCGTGCCGTTCGTGCTCGTAGCCGATCGCCTGCGTGAGCACGGTGAGCGAGTGCTCGTAGACGTCCTTGTGGTGGTGGTGCTCGTCGATCTCGAGCTGCATCGCCGGGAGTTCCGGCAGCACCCGCTCGGCGATGCCCGTGTCGACGAGGAGGCGCAGCCCGGGCACGGGGTCGTCCGTGGCGAGCAGCTTGACGAACTCGTCGCGCACGCGCTCGGCGGAGACGATCGCGATCGAGCCGGCGAGCTCGGTCATCGCGGCGCGGACTTCGTCGCTCACGGTGAACCCGAGCTGGCCCGTGAACCGTGCCGCACGCATCATGCGGAGCGGGTCGTCGCGGAAGGACACGACGGCGCTCTGCGGGGTGCGCAGGCGACCGGCGAGCAGGTCCTCGACGCCGTCGGCCACGTCGACGAGCTCGCGCTGGGGGAGTCGCAGGGCCATCGCGTTGACGGTGAAGTCCCGGCGGACCAGGTCCTCGGTGATGGCCGATCCGAACTCGACCTCGGGCTTCCGGGTCTCGCCGTCGTACACGTCGCTGCGGTACGTCGTGATCTCGACCTGCTCGCCACGCACGCGGGCCGCGATGGTGCCGAACTGTCGCCCGACGTCCCAGGTCGCGCTCGCGATCGGTTCCACGATCCGGAGGATCTCGTCGGGCCGGGCGTCCGTCGTGAAGTCGAGGTCGGTCACGGGCCGGCCGAGGAAGGCGTCGCGGACGGGACCGCCGACGAGCGCGAGTTCGTGGCCGGCCTCGGCGAAGGCGGCGGCCAGGGTGGCGACGGGTGCGGACTCGGCGAGGTGACCGAGGCGTTCCACGGCGTGTGCGACGGAGGGCATGACCCGTCGATCATCCCAGAACCCGGCCGTGCCGTGCCTCCTCGGCTGCGTCTCCGGCTGGGCCTCCTACACTCGTCCGAGGCCCGGACGGTCCCGGGCGCCTCTTCCATGCACATCCTCCGAACGCCACTCGCCGCCGCGGTGACCGCGCTGGTCGCCCTCGGCGTCGTCGGCGCGCCCGGAGTCGCGGAGGCGGCGAGCAGCAGCCATGCAGCGGTCAGCAGCAGCCACGCCGCGTCGGCCACGAGCAGTGCGCGCGCGGTCGCGACCCCCGGTCCCACCGGCACGAACGCCAGCACCGCGACCCCCGCGCCCACCCACCCCGCGCAGAAGAATGCAGCGGCGCCCACCACGGCGACCACGGCCTCCCTGTCGGTGGCGGCGACGGACCAGGGCGTGCTCAAGCCGGACCAGGACCTCACCCTCACGGTCACCGTGACGAACGGCACCGACACGGACCTCGCCGCGACCACCGCGGACGTCTCCCTGTCGCGGAGCGTGACCGGGGACCGGTCCGACCTCGAGGACTGGCTCGACGACACCAGCTCAGACGGTTACCTCGGCTCCTACCTGAGGAGTTTCGACGTCCCGGTGGTCCCCGCGCACCAGACGGTCACGATGACCGACATCACGATCCCGTCGGCCACGGTCGGCCTCGACGGCTACTCGTTCGGCGCGCGCCGCCTCGCGGTCTCGTACGCGTCGGGCTCGGTCGACGTCGTCGGCCGCTCGGCCATCACCTGGTACCCGTCGCTGACGCAGCAGCCCACGGACGTCTCCGTCGTGATGCCGATCACCGTGCCCGCGACGACGTCGACCACGCTGTCGGCGTCCGAGCTCGCCGCGGACACCGCCGTCGACGGCACGCTCACGGCGCAGCTCGACGCCGCGATCGACCACAACGTCGCGATCGGCGTCGACCCGCGGATCATCGTCTCGATCCGGCTCCTGGGCCAGGACGCCCCCGAGTCCGCGGTGGCCTGGCTCGACCGTCTGACCGCCGCCCGGAACGAGACGTTCGCGCTCCCCTACGCCGACGCCGACCTGACGGGCCTCCGGCAGGCGGGAGCGCCGGGCGTCTTCACGCCGATCTCGTTCGACCAGGACGTCGACCCACGGCACTTCCCCGGTGCGGTCACGCCGACGCCGACCGCCACCGCGACCGGGACGACGGACGGTGCGAGCGGCGCCGGCGCGGCCGCCGCGAGCGCGACGCCGACCGCCGGTGCGGGCCCGTCCACGTCGGCCGGTGGAGGCACGGGGACGAGCGCCGGCGCCGGAACCAGCACCGGGGCTGAGACCGGAACGGCGGCCGGAACCGGAACGACCGCCGGCACGGACGCAACCCCGGCGCCCGGCACGGGTCAGCCGGGAGGCGAGCCCACACCCGCCGCGCCCACGCTGCCGACGATGCAGACCCTGCTCGACTTCCCGTACACGCTGCCCTCGATCGCCTGGCCGGACGAGGACACCGTCACGTCGGACGACCTCCCGGTACTCGCCAAGGGGGGTTACCAGCACATTATCGTCGCGAACGGGAACACCACGGCCGGCGCGGACACCACGGTCGCCGCCTCCGCCAAGGCCGGGACCGCCGACCTCCTCGTGTCCGACGAACGGCTGAGCGCGCTCCTCGACGACGCCGCGGACGCACCCGACCAGGCGTCGTGGCAGAGCGCGATGGCGGCGCTCACCGCCACCCTCGCGACGACGACGCGCCAGGCGAGCACCTCCGCCCCGATCCTCCTGACGTTCGACCGGTCATGGCCCACCGACCCGACCCGCATGTCCGACACGCTCGACGCGCTCGAGTCGATGCCGTGGGTCTCGCCCACGGACCTCTCGACGACCATCGGCACCGCGCCGACGAGCGTCTCGGTGAGCAACCACGCCGAGCCCGACGACCGCCTCGCGCAACTCCGCCAGCTCGTCCAGTCCGAGAGTGCCGTCACCGCGTTCTCGACCGCGCTGACCACCCCCACCGACCTCACGGCGCCGACCCGGCTCCACACGCTCGCCCTCGCCTCGACCGCGTGGACGACCGACCTCGCGGGACTGCAGCGTGCCGTGGCCGTCCGGGTGAAACGGGCGAACGCCGTCGTCGACTCCGTCGGGATCGTCGACTCGAGCTCCATCACCCTGCTCGGCGACCGGTCGTCCCTGCCGATCTCCGTTCGCAACAAGTCCGAGTTCCCCGTGACCGTCTACCTGACGGTGACGCCGTCGAACTCGTTCCTCCGGGTCGAGAAGAACGCGCTCCAGGTCACCGTCCAGCCCGAGTCACAGTCGCGCATCACGTTCCCCGTGCAGTCCGTCGCGAACGGCAAGGTGCAGCTCCAGCTCAGCCTGACGAGCTCCACCGGGACGCGCGTCGCGCAGCCGAGCGCGGTCGAGATCAACGTGCAGGCCCAGTGGGAGACCATCATCACCGGCCTCGCCGGAGCCGCGGTCGTGGTGATCTTCGGCCTCGGGATCCTGCGCAACATCCGCCGACGCCTCCGTCGCCGGTCCGGTGGCGCGCCTCCTGAGGACGACGACGACCCCAACCGTCCGCTCGACGACCAGCCGGTGGCCGCGTCGGCCGCCGCCCCGGCGGCCACCGTATCCACGGCCGTCGCCGCTGCACGCCCGACGGGCGCACGAGAACGGAACGACGTGACCGACGACCTCCAGACCGCTCGGCCGGGAGGCACGGCTCCGCTCGCCGGGACCCCCATCGGTGCCGCGGCACCCACCGCCGGCACCCCGGGCACGACGGACGCGGCCGTCGGGGCGGGCGCGGTCGCGGCAGCGGGCGCGATCGACGGCGCGACCCCGACCGGCGGCGCGACCCCGACCGGCGGCGCGACCCCGACCGCCCCGGCGGAACGCGGCCTCGGCCGGGCCAGCGCCCTGCTCGCGATCGGCACGATGGTGTCGCGCGTCCTCGGGTTCGCCAAGACGTTCGTCCTCGCGGCCGCGATCGGCCAGTCCGGTAGCGCCGCCGCCAACGCCTTCGCCGTCTCGAACCAGCTGCCGAACAACATCTACGCGCTCATCGCGGGTGGCCTGCTCAGCGCGGTCCTCATCCCGCAGATCGTCCGCTCGATGAAGCAGCACGCCGACGGCGGTCAGGCGTACATCAACCGGATCGTCACGCTCGGCGGCATCGTGTTCCTCGGCGTCACCGTCGTCGCCACCGCGATCGCGCCCCTGCTCGTCCACCTGTACAGCCAGTCCGCGGGCAGCGGCGGCAAGGGCTTCGCGGACGACACCACCGCACTGGCGGTCGCGTTCGCGTTCTGGTGCCTGCCGCAGATCCTCTTCTACGCGCTGTACTCGCTGCTCGGCGAGGTCCTCAACGCCCGCCAGGTGTTCGGGCCCTTCACGTGGGCGCCGCTCCTCAACAACGTCATCGCGATCGCCGGGCTCGTCGTGTTCATCGCCCTCTTCGGCACGCGCGGGCTCAACAGCGACGCGGGCGACTGGACGCCGACGAAGATCGCCGTGCTCGCGGGGAGCGCCACTCTGGGCGTCGCGGTGCAGGCGGCGTTCCTGCTGCTCTTCTGGCGTCGTGCCGGCCTGGGGTTCCGTCCCGACTTCCGGTGGCGCGGGGTGGGCCTCAAGGCGACGGGCACCGCGGCCGGCTGGCTGTTCCTCATGATCCTGGTGACGCAGCTCGCGGGCATCGTGCAGTCGCGGGTGGCGTCCCTCGGCACGGGCGCGGGCAACGCGACGCTGCAGAACTCGTGGCTGCTGTTCATGCTGCCGCACTCGATCATCACCGTGTCGATCGCCACCGCCTACTTCACCCGGATGAGCCACGACGCGGAACGGGGTGACATCGCCGCGGTCCGCCGGAACCTGTCGCAGTCGCTCCGGATCGTCGGTCTGTTCACCGTGTTCGCGTCGGTCGCCCTCATCGTCCTGGCGTTCCCGTTCGCCCGGATCTACGAGCACGCCTTCACGGACGTCCGGTCGATGGCCTTCGTGCTCGTCGCCTACATGCCCGGCCTGGTGCTGTTCAGCATGTTGTTCATCATCCAGCGGGTGTTCTGGGCCCTCCACGACCACCGCACGCCGTTCTTCATGCAGCTCGTGCAGTCCGGGCTGTTCGTCATCGGCGCGCTCGCCGTCGCGGCCCTGCCCGGCTCGGCCATCGGCGTCGGCGTCGCGATCACCACCACGCTCGCCGGCAGCGCCCAGACCGTCGTCGCGCTCGTCATCGTCCGCCGACGCCTCGCCGGCATCGAGGGCGGCGCCGTGACGCGCTCGCACGTGCAGTTCGTCGTCGCCGCGATCGTCGCCGGGGCCGCCGGGGTCGCCGTCGCCGCGTTCTTCGGGGCGTTCCGAGCCGGCGGGTTCGCGATGACGGACGTCACGAGTGCGCTCATCACCCTCGCGCTCACCGCGGCCGCCATGGTGGTCGTGTACGTGGCCGTGCTCGTCCTCACGCGCAACGGCGAGATCCGCAGCGCGGTGGGCCTCCTCCGGGCCCGTCTCGGACGCTGAACGCGGGCCGAGCGGCGGAATGCGCCGCCGGTACCATGTGTTGATCCGATCGGACCGGGAGGCACCGGTCCGGTCCTCCAGGACGTCCACGACGAAAGGGCACCAGGCATGCGCCAGCTCATCATCATCGGCTCCGGTCCCGCCGCGCTGACGGCCGCGATCTACAGCGCGCGCGCCGAGCTGAAGCCCCTCGTGGTCGCGTCCAGCGTCGAGACCGGCGGCGAGCTCACCAAGACCACCGAGGTCGAGAACTTCCCCGGCTTCCCGGAGGGCATCCAGGGCCCCGACCTCATGATGAAGATGCAGGAGCAGGCCGAGAAGTTCGGCGCGGAGATCCTGTACGACGACGCCGTGTCCGTCGACCTCACGGGCGACGTCAAGAAGGTCACCGTCGGTGGCGGCCAGACCTACGAGTCGCTCGCCGTGATCTACGCGACCGGCTCCGCCTACCGCAACCTGGGCCTCCCGGACGAGCAGCGCCTGTCAGGCCACGGCGTGTCGTGGTGCGCGACCTGCGACGGCTTCTTCTTCCGCCAGAAGAACATCGCCGTCGTCGGCGGTGGCGACTCCGCGATGGAGGAAGCCACGTTCCTCACCCGCTTCGCCGACACGGTGACGGTGATCCACCGTAAGGACGTCCTGCGCGCGTCGAAGATCATGCAGGACCGCGCGTTCAACGACCCGAAGATCGCGTTCGCGTGGAACAAGGAGGTCGTCGCCATCCACGGTGAGACCTCGGTCGAGGGCGTCACGCTCCGCGACACCACCACCGGCGAGGAGTCGCAGCTGCCCCTGGACGGTCTGTTCATCGCGATCGGCAACGACCCGCGCACGCACCTCATCCACGGCCAGGTCGACCTCGCCCCCGAGGGCACCATCGCCGTCGACGGACGCTCGTCGCGCACGAACCTGTCCGGCGTGTTCGCGGCCGGTGACGTCATCGACCCGACCTACCGGCAGGCGATCACCGCGGCCGGTTCCGGCACGGTGGCGGCCCTCGACGCCGAGAAGTTCCTCGCCGACCTCGAGCCCGAGCTCGCCGCCCTGGCGGACGGTCCGGTCCCGGTCGAGCCCGTCACGATCTCGCCGGTCGAGCCGGCCACGGTCGGCAGCTGAGCGGTCGCGCCCGCCGCGCCGTGGCCTCCCGTCCGACGGAATAGCGACACGGACGCCGATGTTGTCCACAACGACCAACCCAAGGAAGCAGGAACCATGTCCAACGCCAAGGCAGTGACCGACGCGTCGTTCTCGAGCGACGTGCTGCAGTCCGACAAGACGATCCTCGTCGACTTCTGGGCCGAGTGGTGCGGGCCGTGTCGTGCGGTCTCCCCGATCCTCGACCAGATCGCGTCGGAGCACAGCGACAAGATCGAGATCGTCAAGCTCAACGTGGACGAGAACCCCCAGTCCGCCATGCAGTACCAGATCACCTCGATCCCCGCGATGAAGGTCTTCCGCGGCGGTGAGGTCGTCAAGACCGTGATCGGTGCGAAGCCGAAGCCGGCGCTCGAGGCCGACCTGGCCGAGTTCCTGGTCTGACACCAGCCCCGACGGCTCCTGAAGCCCCGTCTCCCGATCCGGGAGGCGGGGCTTCCGTCGTCCACGCGGAGCCACGCGTCCGGAACTGGCCTGCGCGGGGACCGACGGGCGTGCACGGGCATGCCGTATCGTGGCCGGAACGCCGTCCGTCGGCGTCGGCGTCGTCGTCCGCGATCGGCGCCCGAGTGATCGGAGACCATGCGATGACCGACCGGGGAACCAGCCTCGACCCGTGGTACGACTCCTACGCCCAGCGCACCGCAGGGCTGAGTGCATCCGAGGTCCGAGCACTGTTCGCCGTCGCATCCCGCCCCGAGGTCGTCTCCCTGGCTGGCGGCATGCCGTTCGTGTCCGCGCTCCCCCGCGAGCTCGTCACCGGGTCCATCGACCGGGTCATGGAGCACGACGCCGCCATGGCGCTGCAGTACGGCGGCGGCCAGGGTCTCCGGACCCTCCGTGAGCACATCGTCGACATCATGGCGCTCGAGGGCGTCCGTGCGAGCGCCGAGGACGTCGTCGTCACCACGGGTTCCCAGCACGCCCTCGACCTCGTCACGCGGCTGTTCATCGATCCGGGCGACGTCGTCCTGGCGGAGTCGCCGTCGTACGTCGGTGCGATCGGTGTGTTCCGCTCGTACCAGGCCGAGACCGTGCACGTGGCCATGGACGACCAGGGCCTGGTCCCCGAGGCCCTGCGCGAGACCATCGCCCGCCTCAGGGCCGCCGGCAAGCGCATGAAGTTCCTGTACACCATCCCGAACTTCCACAACCCCGCGGGCGTCACGATGAGCCGCGAACGCCGCATCGAGATCCTCGACATCTGCCGGTCGAACCAGATCCTCGTGCTCGAGGACAACCCCTACGGTCTCCTCTGGTTCGACGAGCCGGCGCCGCAGGCCATCCGCTCGATCGACGAGGACGGCGTCGTGTACCTCGGCTCCTTCTCGAAGACCCTCGCCCCGGGATTCCGCGTCGGCTGGGCCCTCGCGCCGCACGCCATCCGCGAGAAGCTCGTGCTCGCGAACGAATCCGCTGTGCTCGCACCGAACTCGTTCGGACAGTACGTCGTGAACGCGTACCTCGATGCCGCGGACTGGAAGGCCCAGATCACCACCTTCCGCGGTCTCTACGCGGAGCGCCGCGACGCCATGCTCGCCGCCCTCGCCGAGTTCCTCCCCGACCTGCGGTGGACCACGCCGAACGGCGGGTTCTTCGTGTGGCTCACGCTGCCGGACCAGCTCGACTCCAAGGCGATGCTGCCCCGCGCGGTCAAGGAACTCGTCGCCTACACGCCGGGTACCGCGTTCTTCGCGGACGGCCGCGGGGGCGGACACATGCGTCTCTCCTTCTGCTACCCCACACCGGAGCAGATCCGCACCGGCGTGAAGCGGCTCGCGACCGTTGTGAACGACGAACTCGAGCTCATCGAGACCTTCGGCACCGCCGCCCGGCCGGCGCCGATCACCGACCCCGCCCAGACGGTCTCCGCACCGCCGCCGAACATGTCCTGACCCGCGTCGCCGTTTCGGCCGACCGCTCCTGACCAGGGATTCATCACGCCGCGCGCCGCGCGGCCGCACTCGAGGAACGCATCATGGTGGAGTTCGCCCGTCGTCACGTCGTCGTCGTCGCGGGGGGCATCTCGCACGAGCGGGACATCTCGCTCCGTTCCGGACGACGCGTGGCTGACTCGCTCATCGGCTACGGCTGGCAGGTCGATCTCCGGGACGCCGACGCGACGCTGCTGCCCGCGCTGCGCGAACTCCAGCCCGACGTCGTCTGGCCCGCGCTCCACGGCGCCAGCGGTGAAGACGGCGCGCTCCGCGGCATCCTCGAGGCACTCGACGTGCCGTTCGTCGGTTCGCGCGCCACCTCGGCTCGCCTCGCGTGGGACAAACCGACCGCATCCGCACTCGCCGCTCGGGCGGGCGTTCGCACGCCGCGATCGGTCACCCTGTCGCACGACGTCTTCCGCGAACTCGGCGCCGTCAGCGTGCTCGCGGCCATCGCGGACGAGCACCCGATCCCCCTCGTGGTCAAGCCCGCCCGCGGTGGCAGCGCGCAGGGCGTCACCCTGGTCCACGACACGGCTGATCTGCCGCGAGCGATGGTCACGGCGTACACCTACTGCGACGACGTCATCGTCGAGCAGCTCATCACCGGGACCGAGATCGCCGTCGGGGTGGTCGACACCGGTGATGGCCCGGTGCCCCTCGCTCCCGTCGAGATCGTCCCGCGATCCGGCGTGTACGGGTACGAGGCGCGGTACAACGCTGGTGAGACGACCTTCTACACCCCGGCGCGCTTGTCGGCCCCAGCCGCAACGGCGGCGGCCGACGCAGCAGTCGCAGCACACGTCGCGCTCGGCCTCCGGCACATCTCGCGCGTCGACATGATCGTCGACGCGGTTGAGACACCGTGGTTCCTCGAGGTGAACGTCCTTCCCGGTCTCACCGAGACGTCGCTCGTGCCGCAGGCCCTCCTGGCCTCCGGTCATGACCTCGGCTGGGTCTACGCCGAGCTCGCCGAGCAGGCCATCCGCGACCATCGCCGGTAGCGGTCGTCTGTCCCACGAAGGATCAGCCCGGTCCCGAGCAGCGCGGTCCGGTCCCGGGCAGCGCAGTGCACGCGCGTTCCACGTGAAACATTCGGCTGCTCGAGGCGCAGTTGGAGACGACCCGGTTCTGTGGCTTGGCGAGGGTGAACGCGACGGCCGGAGTTGGCCACCGGTCGTCTTGATCGGCGTGTGGTCGAGGCACCGTAGTCGTCCCCGCAGGAGCAAGCTGATCGGCGTACCGAGCGCCCAGCGGCAGCACGATCTGCGTGGCGGCCGAACAACAGCAGACCGAGGACGCCGGGACACGACTGTGCGATCGTGCGCTGGGGTGACCCGGCTCCGCGTCCACCAAGCGTAGCCTGATCGCCGCCCGGGTGCCGAGGACGGCCCACCTGGGCGACGAGGCGCGCCGAGGCGCACCGATCACGATCCGCACGCCCAGCCTCGCGACGGCCGCGTACGCCCGCGGTGGCAGCGACGATCGCCCATCGTGGTTGCCTCACGCGCCGCCCGGATGGCTGACCGGATCGCCGCCCACCCGGCGCCTCGCGCTCCGCCTCAGGGTCACCCGACTCGCCGCCCATCTGACCTCTCATCCGCCGCCCGTCTCGCTGCCATCCTGGCGGACCCGATCAACGTCCCGGCGCAATCCCCAGCGCTCATCCGAGCGCGAGCCACCAGCGCCGCGGTCAACCTCTTGCAGCGATCTCCGGTCTGCCGTCCGTCGTCGTCGAGACACCGCAGGCCAAGCCGCTCGTCGTGCCGTGGCGTTGTCATCTGCCGGGGGACCCGGTCCAGTGCTCATAGTTCCATCCCCGCGACGGCCGTCGAGTCATCCTCCGCCTGCATCGCGTCGCGCTTTGTTCGCGGTCCGCGCGCAACGCCGCGTCGTCACGCGCACCGGCTGCGGCGCGACCAGCAGGAGGGCGGCCCTTGTTTCACGTGGAACGTGCTCGCCACGCCAGTCTCTCGACTCCGGCCGTCGCACGACCATCAGCGCACGCGTTGCCGCACCGGATCGGTCGCACCAGCGGCTCGACTGGTCCATGGACGGCGTGCGCAGAATTCGCGATCAGGGCGCGAGCCACGCATCGTGCTGATCGTGGTCAGCGCCGCAGGCGCCCTTCGGACGCCACCTGCCGACGCACCTCACGATGTTCCACGTGAAACGTCAGGACGCTGCGTCGGCGACTGCCTCGTTCCGCAGGTCCTCGAGGATCCGATTGAGATCCTCGATCGTTGCGAAGTCGATGCTCAGCGTGCCCTTGCGCGACCCCAACTGGATCTTCACGCGCGTGTTGAGGCGGTCACCGAGGCGTTCCGCGAGGTCATTGAGATGAGCTTGCCGCTTGGACGGCTCCGTCCGCGGCCGCACCGAGGGCGTCTTGGCCGAGAGTGCCGCTGCGGCTGCCTCAGCGGCCCGGACAGACAGGTCCTCGTTCACGATCTTCTCGGCGAGGTACTCCATCGCCTCTGCATCGGGCGCCGAGAGGATCGCGCGAGCATGGCCGGCGCTCAGGACACCGGCTGCGACGCGCCGCTGCACCGGTGACGGCAGTCGGAGCAGGCGGATGGTGTTCGTGATCTGTGGCCGCGAACGCCCGATACGTGCGGCGAGCTGCTCCTGCGTGATCCCGAAGTCCGCCAGGAGCTGCTGGTAGGCCGATGCCTCCTCGAGCGGGTTGAGGTTCGCACGGTGCAGGTTCTCGAGGAGCGCATCGCGCAGCATGGCGTCATCAGGCGTGTCCTTGATGATCGCCGGGACGGTGGCGAGGCCGAGTTCCTTCGTGGCCCGCAACCGTCGCTCACCCATGATGAGCTCGTACCGCGCCTCGGTACCGGCCGCGCCTGCGATGGGACGAACGACGATCGGCTGCAGGACGCCGATCTCGCGGATCGAGTGGACCAGCTCCTGGAGCTCTTCCTCGCGGAACTCCGAGCGTGGCTGCTGGGCGTTCGGCACGATGTCCAGGGGGTTGAGATTGGCCAGGCGAGCGCCGGGCACGGCAACCAGGTCATCGGCGGTCTGGCCGACGCTGTTCGGCGAGGCTCCGTCGGCAAGGATCGCAGCGACGGCATCCGTCGCGGTCGTCGCGGGGTCCCTGGTCGCAGCACTCGTGTTCGTGGGGAAGAAGACGTCGACCGGACGCTCCTGTTGCTCGGCGCTCGTCGGGATGAGCGCGCCGATGCCCCTGCCGAGCCCGGTCCGCTTCGGTGCCATCAGTGCTTCGCTCCTCGTGCTGCGATCTCTGCGGCCGCCTCGAAGTACGAGAGCGACCCTGGTGAATTCGTGTCATAGCTGACGACGCTCTGCCCGTAGCTCGGAGCCTCACTGATGCGCACGGACCGGGGGATCAGCGTGGCGAGGACCTGGTCGCCGAAGTGCTCACGGACCTCGGTCGCGACCTGGTTCGCCAGATTGGTCCGGCCGTCGTACATGGTCAGCAGGATCGTTGACACCCGCAACGCCGGGTTGAGATGCCGCTCGATCAGCTCGATGTTCCGGAGCAGCTGGCTCAGTCCCTCGAGCGCGTAGTACTCACACTGGATCGGGATGAGCACCTCACGGGCCGCCACGAACGCGTTGATCGTCAGCAGACCCAGCGACGGCGGGCAGTCGATGAACACGTAGTGGAACGGCTCGTCAACGCCGTCGAGAAACTGCTGCAGCGCGGTCCGGAGGCGCTGTTCACGCGCCACGAGGGACACCAGCTCGATCTCTGCGCCCGCCAGGTGGATGGTCGCCGGCACGCAGAACAGATTCTCCGACTCCGGGCTCTGCTGCATGGTGCCGGCGAGTGGCGCTTCATCCACGATCACGTCGTAGATGCTGGCGACCTCCGCGCGGTGGTCCACGCCAAGCGCCGTCGAGGCATTCCCCTGCGGGTCGAGGTCGATGACGAGCACGCGAGCGCCGCCACGGGCCAGTGCGGCCGCGAGATTGACCGTCGTTGTCGTCTTGCCGACGCCGCCCTTCTGGTTCGACACGGTGAACACGCGCGTCTGCTCGGGCAAGGGGAACTGCTGCGTCGCGAGCGCGCGTCGCCGCCGATTGAGGTCGGCGATCTCGCGCGCGAGTGGCGTGGTCGCGTCGAAGTCAGTAGATGAACTCACGAATGCACTTCCCCGTCTCGATGTTCCACGTGAAACGTTGGTGCGGCTGCGGCGAGCAGTCGTCCGATGCTCGACCAGACACTCCGCACGGGAACGTCAGTCAACTGTAGCCCGGAAGACCCGGGTCGTTTCCTCCACCACGCCGGCACCGAGCTCGATGACCTCGACGTCCGTCAGGCGCTTCCGGAGAATCACCTTCCGTGCCGCATCGACTTCGGCATCGACCCGGGCCCCCTTCATGAGCAGCAACTGGCCGCCCGAGCGGACGAGTGGAACGGTGATCGGGATGAGCTTGCTCAGGGCGCTGACAGCGCGGGCCGTCACCTGATCGAGCACGAGGTCATCCGCGACGTCCTCGGCTCGGGCGCGCAGCACCCGCACGTTCTGCAGCCCAAGCCGGTCCGCTTCACCACGCAACCACTCGACGCGCCGCTCCATCGGCTCGATGAGGGTCATCTCGACGTCAGGCCGCATGATGGCGAGCACGAGGCCCGGCAGTCCCGCACCTGATCCGACGTCACCGACCTTCGCTCCCTCGAGGAGCAGCGGTCCGACCACACCCGAATTGAGGATATGTCGCGTCCAGAGCCGTGGGAGTTCCAGGGGTCCGATCAACCCGAGCTCCTCGCCACGTCGCGCGAGTTCCTGCGTGAAGGACCGGACCTGCTCGAGGTGGTCGCCGAACACCGCCGCAGCAGCGTCCGGCTCTGGCTCGACCGGCAAGCTCTCGGTCACGGCGACCTCCACGTCGCCCTCAGCAGACGCGGAACGCTCGTCCGTGCTGTCAGCCACGTCAGCGCGTGACGACCGTGTGCCGGTCGCGGCCCTCGCCCTCGGACTCCGAGTGGAAGCCGCGCTCGGCCACGAGATCGTGCACGAGCTTGCGCTCGTACGACGACATCGGCGGGAGCGCCGCGCTCGGGGACCCGGCCTCGATCCGCTCGATGGCCGTGTCCACGAGCCGACCGAGCTCCGAAGCCCGAGCATCGCGCGAGCCACCGACGTCGAGGATCAGACGGCTGAATTCGCCGGTCTCGGCCTGTACGGCGATCCTGGTGAGTTCCTGCAGCGCCGACACCGTGTCGGGCTTCGAGAGCACCCGCAGCGCGCCACCCTGATCGGTCACCGAGAGGTAGACGCGGCCGCCGCGCTCCTCGATCTCGATGTCACCGTCGAGATCGCAGATGTCGAGCAGTTCCTCGATGTAGTCGGCAGCGATGTCGCCCTCATCACGGACCTCGTCGTCGACGCCCTCCACGTCGTCGACCGGTGCCTCGGTGGTCGGCTCGTCGGACACGGGCGCGTCCTCGGTCAGCAGCTCGTCGTCGGTCACGACTTCTTCCCGTTCTTCTTGGCGCGGTTCTTGCCCACCGGCTGCTGCCGCTGGGTCGTCGGGCGAGGACGCTCGATCTCGGTCACGCGGATGTCGTTCACGGCGGCGAGAGCGCCACCGGCGGTCGCGCCACGTCGCTGCGCTTTCCGGGCGAGCCGGGCTTCACGGGCGAGCGCCGCCTCGGACCCCGGCGTCGGCATGCGCCGGATCACGACGTACTGCTGCCCCATCGTCCAGACGTTCGAGGCGAGCCAGTAGAACATGACGCCGAGCGGGAAGCTCAGACCCGAGAACACGAACACGAGCGGGAGGACGTAGAGCATCATCCGCTGCTGCCGGTACATCGGGCTCGCCTTGGTCTCCGGCGACATGTTCTTGGCCACGATCTGCAGCTGCGTGACGAACTGCGAGACGGTCATGATGATGACCATCGCGGCGGCGATGAGGCGGACCTCCCAGCCCGTGGCGCTGAGGAACGTCTCGTGCAGGGGAGCGCCGAACAGCTTCGCGACACCGAACGAATGGGCCAGTGGCGTGGTCAGCAGGCCGATACCGGTCTTGTCGATCTGAGCGGTGTGGAGCGTCGAGTACAGACTCAGGAACACCGGCATCTGGATGATGAGCGGCAGGCAGGAGCTCAGCGGGTTCGTCCCGGTCTCCTTGTACAGCGCCATCGTCTCGCGGGACATGGCCTCACGCGAGAACTGGTCCTTCTTGCCCTTGTACTTGTCCTGGATCTTCTTGAGCTGCGGCGCGACCTCGAGCATCCGCCGCTGGCTCTTGATCTGCCGGACGAAGATCGGGATCAGCGCCGCCCGCACCACGAGGGTCAGACCGATGATCGAGATCACCCAGGTGATCCCGGCGTTCGGGTCCATGCCGATGGCCGCGAACAACGAATGGAAACCGACGAGGATCGCGGAGACCACCCATTTGAGTGGCCAGAGGATCGTGTTTTCGAGGAACTCCATGAGAAGCGGTCACGCCTTTCGGGGGTGCGGTGTCAACCGGCGACGCCGGGAGGTCGGGGCGGCCTGCGGGGCCGAACGGTGGGTGCCGTCCACGGGGCGGGTCTCCAGGACGGGGGTGCCGTCGAGCCGGCGGGTGCCGAGCGCGCGGGTGTCGCCGGCTGGGCGGGGGAGCACGAACCCGAAACGGGTCACGGGATAGGGCGCGGTCCGAGCCCGGACGTCGTCGATGCCACCGGCCGCCCACGGATTGCACCGGGCGATACGCCAGGCGCCCATGCTGGAACCGACGACGACGCCGTACTGCTGAATGGCCTCGAGTGCGTACCGCGAGCACGACGGGTGGTACCGGCAGACCTCGCCGTACAGCGGGGAGACGACCGCGCGGTACGCGCGCAGCACCACCACGCACACGTTGCGCGGGAGCAACGCGACGGCCGACAGTGCTCGTCTCATGCCTTGTTCACACCCTTGCTCTGGCTCGTGCTCCGACTGAAGCACTGCCTGACGTCTGCGATGAGGGTAGGCCAGCCGGCCTGCGCGGCGGCTGGCAGTGCGCGGACGACCACATCGAGCCCCGAAGGGTGATCGACGACGAGTTCGTGGGCGATGGCCTTGAGCCTGCGGCGGACGAGGTTCCGGGTCACCGCGTTCCCCACCGCCTTCGAGACGATGAACCCGAACCGGGTGGGATCGGCATCGGCACGGACGACCACCGATACGACGGCGTGCGCCGTGGCGCTCCTGCGACCACGACGCACGACGGTTCGGTAGTCGTCACCTCGGACGATCCGGTTGGCTCGGGCCAACAACCCCGGGGGTTAGGCCGAGAGCTCGGTGCGGCCCTTGCTGCGGCGGGCGGCCAGGATGGCACGGCCGGCGCGGGTCCGCATACGAGCGCGGAAGCCGTGCTTCTTGGCGCGGCGGCGGTTGTTCGGCTGGAAGGTGCGCTTGCTCATGATCTCGTCTCCACACGGACGCTCGCGGCGGTCCGGTCACGTTGGGTCCGTTGACGCGATGGGAACGGACGCTCTGGGCGCGACCGATTGGCCGCAGTCAACCGTTCAACGGTACGTGAGGACGGGCCCTGGGTCAAACGAACGGGACCAACCGCTCATTCTCCACATTGGGGACAACTCCGGTTGCGTCCGACGCGCCGCGAGCAATTACAGTGGGTTGATCCAGGGGCGCGCGGCCCGTGATCACCCGGCAGGACCGGGCACGAGCACGATCCGCGACTCGTGGAGAACACTGTGGACAACCCTGTGTACGGCCGAGTGGTCCGCCCACGACTCGCGGGCGACGTCGGCGCTGTGCGGGAGCCGGCCGGAGCGACCGTCGGTCCACGTCGACCGACCAGAGGAGACGAGCGCGCCATGACGATCCCGGCACCCGTCGAGGACCTCTGGGCCTCGGTGCTCGGACTCCTCGAGGACGACGACCGGATCACCCCGCAGCTGCACGGATTCCTCAACCTGGTCGAACCGAAGGGCGTGCTCGCCGGGACGCTCTACCTCGAGGTGCCCAACGACCTGACGCGCGGCATGCTCGAGCAGCGGATCCGGGTCCCCATCACCGAGGCCGTCTCGCGCCTCGGTGACGACTCGGTCGCCAACTTCGCGATCACGGTGAACCCCGAACTGACCCCGGAACCCCGCACGGATCCGGTGGTCCCCGCGTACGCGGCATCGGCACCCGTCCCGCCGATGGAGCAGGGCACGGCCCCGCGCCAGTACGTCGAGGCCCCGTTCGTGCCCGCGCCGGTGGACAACCCGTCGAGTGCCGGCCGCCCGGACTCGCGCCTCAACCCGAAGTACAACTTCGACAACTTCGTCATCGGCGGTTCCAACCGCTTCGCACACGCCGCCGCCGTCGCGGTCGCCGAGGCCCCGGCGAAGGCCTACAACCCGCTGTTCATCTACGGCGACTCCGGCCTCGGCAAGACGCACCTCCTCCACGCCATCGGGCACTACGCCGAGAGCCTGTACCCCGGCATCCGCGTCCGGTACGTCTCGAGCGAGGAGTTCACCAACGACTTCATCAACTCGATCGCGAACAACCGCTCCGCGCAGTTCCAGCAGCGCTACCGCGACATCGACATCCTGCTCATCGACGACATCCAGTTCCTGCAGGGGAAGGACTCCACGCAAGAGGCCTTCTTCCACACCTTCAACACCCTGCACGACCACAACAAGCAGGTCGTCATCACGTCGGACCTGCCGCCGAAGCACCTGACCGGCTTCGAGGACCGCATGCGCAGCCGGTTCGAGTGGGGCCTGATCACGGACGTCCAAGCGCCGGACCTCGAGACCCGCATCGCGATCCTCCGCAAGAAGGCGCAGAGCGACCACCTGCAGGTGCGCGACGACATCCTCGAGTTCATGGCGTCCAAGGTGTCGAGCAACATCCGCGAGCTCGAGGGGACGCTCATCCGGGTCACCGCGTTCGCGAGCCTCAACCGGACCGAGGTCGACATGGCACTCGTGCAGACGGTGCTCAAGGACCTCATCACGCTCGACGAGGACAACGTCATCGCACCGGTCGACATCATCACGCACACCGCGGACTACTTCAAACTGTCCGTCGACGACCTCTACGGCTCCTCCCGCTCCCAGGCGATCGCGACCGCCCGGCAGATCGCGATGTACCTCTGCCGCGAGATGACGAGTCTGTCCCTGCCCAAGATCGGGCAGCTGTTCGGCAACCGCGACCACACGACCGTGATGTACGCGAACAAGAAGATCACCGAACTCATGAAGGAACGTCGGTCGATCTACAACCAGGTGACCGAGCTCACGAGCCGCATCAAGCAGGACCGCCGCTACAAGTAGCACCGCCAGCGTCGCCCTCGTACCCCTCCGCGCGCAGGCCGGGAGGCCCACCGCGGCCCCGCCATGCGTCCCCCGGCCCGGCTGCGGGACGGCCGCGACGCCGCCTCCGGAGAGCACCACCGCCCGGTCTCCACAAGATGTGCACAACGTGTGGATAACTGTGGATGACACGCCGCTCCCCTGTTCATGGACGACGGCCGAGCTGTGGACGTCGTCGGGAGGGAGCTCCCGACGAGTTTTCCTCGTCCACGGCCGCTCCACACACTGCTCACAAGTCACACGGTTGTAGTTCCCCGTCCTGACAACGATCAACAGAGTTATCCACACTGTGCACAAGCGTTAAGACCATTACTCCTGGTTAACGATCTCTCTCAGGGGGCCAACCTTGTGGACGGTCCCCAGCGGCCGAACGACACGGATCCCGCCCCCGCCCGCTGTGCCACAATGGGGGCCGCCGTCACCGAACCGAAGGACAGGGGTCCCAGCTGTGCAGTTCCATGTCAACCGGGACGTCTTCAGCGAAGCGGTCTCCTTCGCGGTCAAGCTCCTCCCCCAGCGCACGACGCTCCCGATCCTGTCGGGTGTGCTCATCCACGCCGAGGACGACCACCTGACGCTCTCGTCGTTCGACTACGAGGTCAGTGCGCAGACGCGCATCCCGGCGCAGATCGACGACCCCGGCACCGTGCTCGTGTCCGGCCGCCTCCTCGCTGACATCGCCAGCCGCCTCCCGAACGCGCCGGTCGTGTTCAGCACCGACGAGTCCCGGATCACGGTCACGTGCGGATCGGCACACTTCACGCTCCTGAGCATGCCCGTGGCCGAGTACCCGACCCTGCCCGAGGTCGGTCCCCAGACGGGCGTCATCCCGGGCAACGCCTTCTCCGAGGCCGTCGCGCAGGTGGCGGTCGCCGCCAGCCGTGACGACGTCACCCCCGTCATCACGGGTGTGCAACTCGAGGTCGGCGACAACGACCTGTCCCTCGTCGCGACGGACCGCTACCGAGTCGCCGTCCGGACGATCGCATGGGACAGCGGGCGCGTCGGCGCTGACCCGATGCACGCCCTGGTACCCGCGCGTACCCTCCAGGAGGTGGGACGTACCTTCGGATCAGCGAGCACCGTGTCGGTGTCGATCAGCGGCAACCAGGACCGCGAACTCATCGCGTTCCGTGCCGACGACAAGACCGTCACCTCGCTGCTCATCAAGGGCAACTACCCGCCGGTCCGCCGGCTGTTCCCCGACACCGTCCCCGACCACGCGGTGCTCAACACCGCGGAACTGGTCGAGGCCGTCCGTCGCGTCTCCCTCGTCCTCGAGCGCGAAGCCGCGCTCCGATTCACCTTCTCGGTCGACGGGCTCACGCTCGAGGCGATCGGATCCGAACAAGCGCAGGCATCAGAGTCGATCGACGCGCAGTTGACCGGAGAGGACACCGTGGTCTCGCTGAAGCCGCAGTTCCTCCTGGACGGGTTGAACGCGGTGCACTCCGAGTTCGTCCGCATCTCCTTCACCAAGACGGAGAACCCGAACAAGCCGGGGCCTGTGCTCATCACGGGACAGACCTCGCGCGAGGACGCGGCCGCGGACGGCTACCGGTACCTGCTCCAGCCCAACCTCCTCCTGCGCTGACGCCGGGGCACCACCGGGCGTCGCGCGAACTCAACGAGAAAAGGGAAATCATGCACATCGGTCTTGTCGGCCTCGGGAAGATGGGCAACAACATGCGTGCCCGCCTGCGCAACGCAGGGATCGAGGTCACCGGTTACGACGCCAACCCCGCCGTCTCCGATGTCGCCAGCCTCGCGGACCTCGCGGCGGCTCTGCCCGGCCCGCGCCTCGTGTGGGTCATGGTCCCCCACGGCAAGATCACCGACGACGTGATCACGGGCCTCGCCGACGTCCTCGACGCGGGCGACCTCGTCATCGACGGTGGCAACTCGAAGTGGCTCGACGACGAGGTGCACGCCAAGCAGCTCGACGCCAAGGGCATCCGCTACATGGACGCCGGTGTGTCCGGTGGTGTCTGGGGCCTCGACAACGGCTACGGCCTCATGGTCGGTGGCGCGGACGAGGACGTCGCGACGGCGATGCCCGTGCTCGACGCGCTCCGCCCCGAGGGCCCGCGCGAAGAGGGCCTGGTCCACGCCGGTCCGGTCGGTGCCGGCCACTACACGAAGATGGTCCACAACGGCATCGAGTACGCGATCATGCAGGCGTACGGCGAGGGCTACGAGCTCCTCGAGGCCAAGGACCTGGTCAAGGACGTCCCCGGGACCTTCAGGGCATGGCAGCGCGGGACGGTCGTGCGTTCCTGGCTGCTCGAGCTGCTCGTGCGCGCGCTCGACGAGGACCCGACGCTCAAGGAGCTCGAGGGCTACGTCGAGGATTCCGGTGAGGGTCGCTGGACGCTGGAGGAAGCGATCGAGCACGCCGTGCCGATGCCCGCGATCAGCGCCTCGATCTTCGCGCGCTTCGTGTCCCGTCAGGGCAGCGAGTCGCCGACGATGAAGGCCGTCGCCGCCCTCCGCAACCAGTTCGGCGGCCACGCCGTCAAGAAGGCCTAGCGGTCCTCGCTCCTTCGGCCCGCGTGCACGTCGACCATCTCCAACTGACCGACTTCCGGAACTACCGGGAGGCGGACGTCGACTTCGCACGCGGGCCGAACCTGTTCGTGGGCCGGAACGGACAGGGCAAGACCAACCTCGTCGAGTCGATCGGGTACCTGTCCACCCTCGGTTCGCACCGGGTCCCGACCGACGCCGCGCTCGTGCGACAGGGGTGCGACGCGGCGATCGTCCGGGCACGGCTCGCGTACGAGGAGCGCACGATCCTCGCCGAGGTGCAGATCAACCGGACCGGCTCGAACCGAGCCCAGGTGAACCGGGCACCCATCAAGCCCCGGGATCTCCCCCGCTACTGCACGAGCGTGTTGTTCGCCCCCGAGGACCTGGCCCTGGTGCGCGGCGAGCCCGCCGGCCGACGCCGGATGCTCGACGAACTCCTCGTGCTCATCGCCCCGCGCATGCAGGGGGTGCTCGCGGACTACGACCGGACGCTCCGCCAGCGGAACACGCTCCTCAAGTCGGCGCGCGGTTCGGGTGTCAGCGGCGGCGCGATGTCGACCCTGGACGTCTGGGACGACCGCCTCGTCGCGCTCGGGTCCGAGGTCATCGCCGGCCGCGACCACCTGGTCCGACGACTCGCACCGTTCGTCGCCGAGGCCTACGCGGCGGTCGCGGGTGCGGCCCACGAGGCGTCACTCGCGGGCGTCCTCAGCATCCGCGGCGGTGACCCGGAGACCGAGCAGGAGCTCGGGAGCGAGATCGAACCCGTGACGGTGGCCGCCGCGGCGGACGGGTTCCGAGCCGGCCTGGCCCGTCGGCGCCGGGACGAGCTCGACCGCGGACTGACGCTCGTCGGTCCGCACCGAGACGACGTCCTCTTCCGGCTCAACGGGTTACCGGCCCGTGGCTACGCCAGTCACGGCGAGTCGTGGTCGTTCGCACTGGCGGTCAAGCTCGCGGCCGCGGCCGTGCTCCGCGCGGAGTCGTCCCTCGGCGATCCGATCATCGTGCTCGACGACGTGTTCGCGGAACTCGACGAGACCCGCCGCGGCCGACTCGCGAACGCGGTGTCCGGGTACGAGCAGGTGCTCATCACGGCGGCCGTCCACGGTGACGTGCCGCCGGTCCTCGCCGCGCACACGGTGCACATCGACGCCGGGAGGATCGTGGACGCGCCGGGCGACGACGCGGCGGTCGCCGAGACGGGGACCCCGGCGACCGGATCGACGGACGGGACCGACGGGGTGGACGCGCACCGTTCCTCCCGTCCGGCCGCCCAGGAGGTGTGACGGTGCCACGACCGGACCGGCCGACCGAACCGACGCGGTTCTACCTCCACCTGAAGGCGGTGTTCGGTGACCCCGCGAAGCGATCCGTCGACGCGCGTCGGCGTCGTCGACGCGAGGCATCCGCGGACTCGGAGCCCTACGGCGTCGGACGCGAGCCGCGGGGGCTCGGGGACGTGGTGGGGAACCTGACGAGCGAGCTCGGGTGGACCGAGCCCCTGGCGCAGTCCGAGGTGATCGCCGCGTGGCCCCATGTCGTCGGCGCCGAGCTCGCGGCGCACTCGGAGCCGGTGTCGATCGACGACCACGCGCTGCTCATCCGGTGTGACTCGACCGCCTGGGCCACACAACTCCGACTCATGCGCGCGCAGATCACGACGACGATCGCGGAGCGCTACCCGGAGGCGGGGGTCGAGTCGGTGCGCGTTCTCGCCCCGGACGCCCCGACCTGGAAACGCGGTCTCAGATCGGTCCAGGGGCGCGGCCCTCGCGATACCTACGGTTGAGGCGACAAATCAATCCTCTGGGAGCGGAATCGGCCCGCAGATCGGCTTCTCAGCCCTCGGGAGCAGGCCTGCTGCGGTAGACTCGTGGGGTTGCACGCGGGCGCTGGCGCACGCCGGACACGCCGTGCTGCACGACCGAATCGCAGGCGGGCAGGAGCCACAACGACCATGTCATCAGAATCTGGCGACACCCCTCAGGACAACGCGTACGGTGCCGATCAGATCCAGGTGCTCGAAGGCCTCGAAGCGGTCCGCAAGCGCCCCGGCATGTACATCGGCTCCACCGGACCACGTGGGCTCCACCACCTCGTCCAGGAGATCGTCGACAACTCGGTCGACGAAGCCCTGGCGGGGTACTGCGACCAGATCGACATCGTCATCCGCGAGGACGGCGGCGTGCGCGTGACCGACAACGGCCGTGGCATCCCGGTCGACATCCACCCGAACGAGGGCATCTCGACCGTCCAGCTCGTGCTGACGGTCCTGCACGCCGGCGGTAAGTTCGGCGGCGGCGGGTACGCGGTGTCCGGTGGCCTGCACGGTGTCGGGTCGTCGGTCGTGAACGCCCTGAGCTCGGAACTCGACGTCGAGGTGCGCCGACAGGGCCACGTGTGGCGGCAGAGCTACACCGACGGCGTGCCCGTCGCGCCGCTCTCCCAGGACGAGGAGACCGACACCACCGGCACGACGATCACGTTCTGGCCGAACGCGGACATCTTCGAGACCGTCGACTTCGACTACGAGACCCTGCGCACGCGGTTCCAGCAGATGGCGTTCCTCAACAAGGGGCTCCGGATCACGCTCCACGACGAGCGTGTCCCCGACGAGGGCGAAGAAGCACGGAAGGACGTCTTCCACTACGAGCGCGGGCTCGTCGACTACGTCGAGTACCTCGTCAGCACGAAGAAGGCCGAGGTGATCCACCCCGACGTGATCTCCCTCGAGTCCGAGGACACCGACCGGAAGATCTCGCTCGAGCTCGCCATGCAGTGGAACACCTCGTACCAAGAGAGCGTCCACACCTTCGCGAACACGATCAACACGCACGAGGGCGGCACGCACGAAGAGGGCTTCCGCGCCGCGCTCACCTCGCTCGTGAACAAGTACGCGCGCGACAAGAACATCATCAAGGAGAAGGACGACAACCTCACGGGTGACGACATCCGCGAGGGGTTGACCGCCGTCATCTCCGTCAAGCTCGCCGAACCGCAGTTCGAGGGCCAGACCAAGACGAAGCTCGGCAACACCGAGGCGAAGTCGTTCGTCCAGCGTGTCGTCGGTCAGGAACTCGGCGACTGGCTCGAGCGCAACCCGACGCAGGCGCGCGACGTCGTCCGCAAGGCGATCCAGGCCTCCCAGGCGCGCATGGCGGCGCGGAAGGCGCGCGAGACCACGCGGCGCAAGGGCCTGCTCGAATCCGGCGGGATGCCGGGCAAGCTCAAGGACTGCCAGTCCAAGGACCCGACGGTCAGCGAGATCTTCATGGTCGAGGGCGACTCGGCCGGCGGATCAGCGGTGCAGGGGCGCAACCCGCTCACCCAGGCGATCCTCCCGCTGCGCGGCAAGATCCTCAACGTCGAGAAGGCCCGACTCGACCGCGCGCTGGCGAACCAGGAGATCCAGTCGATGATCACGGCGTTCGGTGCCGGCATCGGCGAGGACTTCGACCCGGACAAGGCGCGGTACCACAAGATCGTGCTGATGGCCGACGCCGACGTCGACGGCCAGCACATCACCACGCTGCTGCTGACGCTCCTGTTCCGCTACATGCGTCCGCTCATCGAACGTGGCTACGTGTACCTCGCGCAGCCCCCGCTCTACCGACTCAAGTGGTCGAACTCGGCCCACGAGTACGTGTTCAGTGACCGCGAGCGCGACGTCCTGCTGCAGGCCGGTCTCGCGGCGGGCAAGCGGATCCCGAAGGACAACGGGATCCAGCGCTACAAGGGCCTCGGCGAGATGGACTACAAGGAGCTCTGGGACACGACGATGAACCCGGACACCCGCACGTTGCTCCAGGTCACCCTCGAGGACGCCGCCGCGGTCGACGGCGTGTTCGCCACCCTCATGGGCGAGGACGTCGAGTCACGTCGTCAGTTCATCCAGCAGAACGCCAAGGACGTCCGCTTCCTGGACATCTGAGGCACCGCGCGCCCCGCGCGCCCCGACCACCTGCCGGCGCGACGCCCGAGCAGGACGGAACCACGGCCTCCCGGCCGATGAGAGAGGCAGCACATGGCTGACGACAACGACAACGGCGGCGACGAGCCCGAGGTCGTGCACGGCGACGCCGGCGACATCGTGCTCTCGGGCGACCGCATCTCGCAGGTCGACCTCCAGCTCGAGATGCAGCGGTCCTACCTCGACTACGCCATGAGCGTCATCGTCGGGCGTGCGCTCCCGGAGGTCCGTGACGGCCTCAAGCCCGTGCACCGGCGCGTCCTCTACGCGATGTACGACGGCGGGTACCGCCCGGACCGCGCCTTCTCCAAGTGCTCGCGCGTGGTCGGCGACGTCATGGGGCAGTTCCACCCGCACGGCGACTCCGCCATCTACGACGCCCTCGTCCGCCTGGTGCAGCCGTGGAGCCTCCGGTACCCGCTCGCGCTCGGCCAGGGCAACTTCGGGTCCCCCGGCAACGACGGTGCCGCCGCCCCGCGGTACACCGAGACGAAGATGGCTCCGCTCGCGCTCGAGATGGTGCGGGACATCGAGGAAGACACCGTCGACTTCCAGGACAACTACGACGGCCGCACGCAGGAACCGTCGATCCTGCCGTCGCGCTTCCCGAACCTGCTCGTCAACGGGTCGGTCGGCATCGCGGTCGGCATGGCCACGAACATCCCGCCGCACAACCTGCGCGAGGTCGCCGAGGGCGCGAAGTGGGCGCTCGAACACCCGGACGCGACGCGTGAGGAGCTCCTCGAGGCGCTCATGCAGCGGATCAAGGGCCCGGACTTCCCGACCGGCGCGCAGATCCTCGGCGTCCGCGGGATCCAGGACGCCTACCGCACGGGCCGTGGTTCGATCACCATGCGCGCGGTCGTCAACGTCGAGGAGATCCAGGGTCGGACCTGCCTCGTCGTGACCGAGCTGCCGTACCAGGTGAACCCGGACAACCTCGCGGTCAAGATCGCGGAGCTCGTCAAGGACGGCCGCCTGGCGGGCATCGCGGACATCCGCGACGAGACCTCCGGCCGCACGGGACAGCGCCTCGTGATCGTCCTCAAGCGCGACGCGGTCGCCAAGGTCGTGCTCAACAACCTGTACAAGCACACGCAGCTGCAGGAGAACTTCGGCGCGAACATGCTCGCGATCGTCGACGGTGTCCCGCGCACGCTCGCGCTCGACGGCTTCATCTCGGCGTGGGTCGACCACCAGGTCGAGGTCATCGTCCGGCGGACCCGCTTCCGGCTCCGCAAGGCAGAGGAGCGGGCGCACATCCTCCGCGGGTACCTCGCCGCCCTCGACGCGCTCGACGAGGTCATCGCGCTCATCCGCCGGTCGCCGACGGTCGAGGAGGCCCGGGACGGCCTCATGGCGCTGCTGTCGGTCGACGAGGTCCAGGCACGCGCGATCCTCGACCTGCAGCTCCGTCGTCTCGCCGCCCTCGAGCGACAGCGGATCCACGAGGAGGCCGAGGAGCTCGAGCGCCTCATCGCGGACTACCAGGACATCCTCGCGCGTCCCGAGCGCCAGCGCGTGATCATCGGCGAGGAGCTCGACGAGATCGTCGCCAAGTTCGGTGACGACCGCCGCACCGAGGTGATGTTCGGGTTCGACGGCGACATGAGCGTCGAGGACCTCATCCCCGAGGAGGAGATGGTCGTCACCATCACGCGTGGTGGCTACGTCAAGCGCACGCGCAGCGACAACTACCGGTCCCAGCACCGCGGCGGCAAGGGCGTCAAGGGCGCCCAGCTCCGAGCGGACGACGTCGTCGACCACTTCTTCGTCACGACGACGCACCACTGGCTGCTGTTCCTGACCGACAAGGGTCGCGTCTACCGCGCCAAGGCGTACGAACTCCAGGAGGCCGGGCGCGACGCCAAGGGCCAGCACGTCGCCAACCTGCTCGCCATGCAGCCCGACGAGCAGATCTCGCAGGTCCTCGACATCCGCGACTACGAGGCAGCCCAGTACCTCGTGTTGGCGACCCGCGACGGCCTGGTCAAGAAGACCGCGCTCACCGAGTACGACACGAACCGCACCGGCGGGATCATCGCGATCAACCTCCGCGAGGGTGACGCACTCGTCTCCGCACTCCTGGTGGACGAGTCCGACGACCTCCTCCTGGTCTCGCGGCACGGGATGTCGCTCCGGTTCACCGCGACCAACGAGGCGCTGCGCCCGATGGGGCGCTCAACGTCGGGCGTCAAGGGCATGACCTTCCGCGGGGACGACTCGCTGCTGTCCGCGTCGGTCGCCCACGACGAGGGATTCGTCTTCGTGATGACGGAGGGCGGCTACGCCAAGCGCACCGCGGTCGACCAGTACCGCGTGCAAGGACGTGGTGGTCTCGGCATCAAGGTGGCCAAGCTCGCGGTCGACCGGGGTGACCTGGTCGGCGGTCTCATCGTCAGCGGGGACGACGAGGTGCTCGTCGTGCTGGCTTCCGGCAAGGTGGTAAGGTCTGCCGTGGCCGAGGTCCCTGCCAAGGGGCGCGACACCATGGGCGTCGTGTTCGCACGCTTCGCCGACGACGACCGGATCATCGCAGTGGCCCGGAACAGTGAACGGAACCTGGACGACCAGGCCGACGCCGAGATCGAACCCGCGGGCCCGGTCGAAGCAGTGAGCCCCGCCGAGGCAACGGACGAGCCCGCCGACCCGCAGGCCGGAGAGGACCAGTCAACGAATGAGTAGTGTCGCCGAGAAGCTCCAGCGCAAGACGAAGCGACCCGTCGGCACCAAGCAGGTCCGGCTGCGCCTGGTGTACCTCGACTTCTGGTCGTGCGTGAAGCTGTCGTTCCTCATCGCGCTGGCTGGCAGCATCGTGATCGTCGTGGCGACCATGCTCGTCTGGATCATCCTGAACCAGACGGGCGTGTTCACCCAGATCGACAAGCTGCTGCAGGACGTCACCGGCAAGAACAACTACTCGATCATGGACCAGTTCTCGCTGGGCCAGGTCATGGGGTTCTCGATCGTCGTCGGGAGCCTCAACGTGGTCGTCGGCACGGTGCTCGGCGCGATCGTGAGCGTGCTGTACAACCTCAGCGTGCGGATCACCGGTGGTCTGCTCGTCGGGTTCACCAACAACTGACCCGGATCACCGGCCTGGAGGCCCCCCACCCGATTCGCGCCTGCGGCGCGCGTCATGTAGGCTTTCATCCGGTCTCGGGGCTATAGCTCAGGCGGTTAGAGCGCTTCGCTGATAACGAAGAGGTCCTAGGTTCAAGTCCTAGTAGCCCCACTCCGACGGTTCGCCGTCATCGTGACTGCACCACCGAGCCCGTATGACCCGTCGGCTGCTCCTCCGGTAGCATGGCCGACCATCCGGGGCCTTAGCTCAATTGGCAGAGCACCGCCTTTGCAAGGCGGGGGTTAGGGGTTCGATTCCCCTAGGCTCCACCAGCTGTCCGGGCTGCTCGGCGCTTCGCGCCTTCGCAGCCCGCTGGTTCAGTGCTTCATGCGCGCCGCCGCCCCTGCGGCGCGACGTCGCGGGGCGTGCCTGAGCGCTCCGTGCTCGGCGCGCGGCGCCGGCCCAGTGCCTTCGGTCCGCGTCCCATCCGGTCCTCCTCTTGCGCGAGATCGCGGGAGATGCCGCTTCGGGCAGCGCCGGAACGACATCTGCTGCGATCTCGGCGGAGGGCTGCCGCCGATGCCGGGTGGGATGGCCCTCCCGGCATGACGAACGGCCCGCGCCGAGTGGCACGGGCCGTTCGTGTGGTGCGATCCGATCAGGCGGCGGGCTTGTCCGCCGCGTCCGCGTCGTCGGCGACCCACAGGTCGTCGTCGGCACGGAGGGTCTGGTACGCCGCGTACGCGGCTCCGATGACGGCGACGGCACCGACGACGATGAGCGCGACGCCGCCGAAGCCGAGTCCGCTCTTCTGCTTCGGCGCGGCCTTGACCACCGTCTTGGCGGCCTTGCGGCCCTTCTTCGAGGCCTTGGCCGCCTTCTTGGTGGCGTCGGCGACGATCTTGCGCACCTTCGGGTCCTTGGCCAGGTCCACGACGCTCATCGCGGACCCGAGGGTCGACACGAGGCTCGGGACGACCTCGGTGGTCAACCGGGTCTTGGTGGCGGTCGCCGCGGACGTCGCCGCGTGCACGCCGGTGGCGACAGCGGGCTTGACCCCGTTGTCGATGGCGTCCTTGACGCGGGGGCCGAGGTCGTTGCGAGCGGCGTCGGCAGCGTGCAGTCGGGCCTCGGCCAGGATGGCGTTCGCGTGCTCGAGGACCTTGCGCTGCTCGCCGAGGAGGGTGGTCGTCTGACCCTTGAGCTTCTTGATCTGCTTCTTGCGCTTGCGGGAGAGTTCCATGGTCATGAGCTACCTCCATCGGATCGGGCGGTGAGATGCCCATCCTGCCACCGGAGACCCTGGCAGGTCACGGTGCCTCGTCTGGAAGTACCATGAACGACCCGGGAGCGCATGCGAGAATGGCCACATGTCTTCGCACACCGCTGTTGCAACCATCCACACCAACCTCGGCGACATCCGCGTCAACCTCTTCGGCAATCACGCACCCAAGACGGTCGCGAACTTCGTCGGACTCGCCACGGGCACGCAGGAGTGGACGCACCCGGGTACCGGCAAGGTGTCGACGGACAAGCTGTACGACGGCGTCGTGTTCCACCGCATCATCAAGGACTTCATGATCCAGGGCGGCGACCCGCTCGGCCAGGGCATCGGCGGCCCGGGCTACCGCTTCGACGACGAGATCCACCCGGAGCTCACGTTCCAGCAGCCGTACATCCTGGCGATGGCGAACGCCGGCACCCAGGGTGGCCGCGGCACCAACGGATCGCAGTTCTTCATCACGACCGTCGCCACCCCGTGGCTGCAGGGCAAGCACACGATCTTCGGTGAGGTCGCCGACGACGAGTCGCGCGCGGTCGTCGACGCGATCGAGGCCGTGCCCACCGACGGCCGCGACAAGCCGCGTGAGGACGTCGTCATCCAGAGCATCGACGTGACCGACTCCGCTGGCGCCGGGGCGTAGTGACCGACTTCTCCCAAGACCGAGCGAACTTCTGCTACCGGCACCCGGACCGGCAGAGCTTCATCCTGTGTCAGCGTTGCGGGCGGACGATCTGCACCGAGTGCCAGACGCCGGCCGCCGTCGGGGTGCACTGCCCCGAGTGCGTGCGTGAGCAGCGCGCGCAGTTCTCGTCGAACCGCCGGACCGTCGGCCCGAGCACCTTCACGGTGGCACGGCGTCGCTTCGGCATGATCGACCAGAAAGCGACGACGGTCATCGTCGTCGTCAGCGTCGCCATCTGGCTGCTGCAGATGCTGACCGGCGGGACGAACGGGCCGGTCACCGCCGCGCTCGACTACAACCCGTACTGGCTGCCGACGCAGCCATGGCGGTTGATCACGACGATGTTCGTCCATGGCAGCTTCCTGCACATCCTGTTCAACATGTGGGCCGTGTGGATCTTCGGCCGCATGCTCGAGCAGATGCTCGGGACCTGGCGGTTCGTGGCGCTGTACTTCATCAGCGGTCTCGTCGGTTCGGTGGCGGTGACGGTGCTGGCGCCGCAGACCACGGTGATCGGCGCCTCCGGGGCGATCTTCGGACTGTTCGCGGTGTTCTTCGTGCTCCAGCGGAGTCTCGGCGGCAACGCGGTCCAGATCCTGGTCATCATCGGGCTCAACCTGGTGATCGGGTTCCTGGTCGCCGGCGTCGCATGGCAGGCGCACGTCGGCGGCGTCGTCGCGGGGTTCGTGACGGGCTTCATCTTCACCCGAACCCGCAATGTCCGACGGCGTGGGCTCCAGATCACCCTGCTCGTCGCCGAGGCCGTCGTCGCGGTCGCCATCGCCGCAGCGGCCTACGCAGTGTACACGTGAGCACCGTCGGGAGGCCCGACACACGAAGGCCCGCGGACCGGACGGACCGCGGGCCTTCCGTCTCCCCCCGAAGAGGGGGATGAGTTATCCACAGCCATGTCCACATTGGGGATAATCACAGCTGTGTAAGTCCACTAGGCTCCGCCGTCACCCGGCGGACAGATCGTGTTCGCCTCAGCGCCACTTCGTCGTCATGAGGAACCCGATGAACATGATCCCGAAGCCGATCAGGATGTTGAGCGACCCGAGCGTCGGCACGGGCAGCGTTCCCTGCGAGACGTAGAACACGATGACCCAGGCGAGGCCGACGAGCATGAAGCCGAACATGACCGGCTTGAACCACACCGGGTTCGGTGCACCGCCGGCAGTGTCGACCGAGTCGGCTCGGGCCTGCCGGGCGGGCTTCGTACGGTCCTTCTGCTTGGCCATGGCCGGTATCCTACCGTCAACACATCTGCCACCCGCTCGGGTGGGTGGGCTGTCGGACGGGGGACGAACCACATGACCGTGACCGAGGTGCCCGTCGAGGGCGACGCTCACGCCCCGTCCCCGGACAGGGGCGGCCGTCGTCGACGCCGAGGCCACGTGACCGTCCTCGGTGTCCTGGGCGACCTGCTCATCACGGCGGGTGTGCTCGTCCTCCTGTTCATCGCGTGGCAGCAGTGGTTCAACGACCTGGTCGTCGCCAAGCAGCACGAACACCAGGCCCAGCAGTTCAGCAAGTCGCTCGGCGCGATCTCGACGCCAGCGCCCACCCCCACGGAGGGGTACGGTCCGCCGAAGGTCAGCGCGCAGCCCGGCAACACCAAGGTGTTCGGCGTCATGTACGTGCCCCGGTTCGGTGCGACCTACGCCGTCCCCATGGCCGGCGGCACGACCACGGCGGGCACACTCGACACGATCGGCATCGGGCACTACGACCACACCCAGATGCCCGGTCAGGTCGGGAACTTCGCCGTCGCCGGTCACCGCACGACGCACGGCGCCCCGTTCAACCAGATCGCGAACCTCCAGGTCGGCGACAAGATCTACCTCGAGACCGCGGACGGCTTCTACACCTACACGTTCCGCAACCTGGAGTACGTGCCGCCGACGCAGGTGACGGTCCTCGACCAGGACCCCGACGACGTCGGCGTCGCGACGAAGGACCGGATCATGACGATGACGAGCTGCAACCCGATGTACTCGGCGCAGGAGCGCATCGTCGCCTTCAGTGTGTTCGATTCGTGGCAGCCACGGTCCGCGGGAGCGCCGACGGCCATCGCGTCCGAGGTCAAGGGTTAGGAGACCACATGTACGGTGCGCTCTGGCGGGTCCTGCCCGGTCCGGTGTGGGTACGGATCGTCGAGGTCCTGGTCCTCGTCGCGATCGTCCTCGCCGTCCTCGACCTGTGGGTGTTCCCCTGGGTGCAGGAGCTGATCCCCACCCCCGACGTGACGGTCGGCCACCGATGAGCCGGATCCTGGTCGTGGACAACTACGACAGCTTCGTCTACACGCTCAACGGCTACGTGCAACAGCTCGGTGCCGAGACCGACGTGGTCCGCAACGACGCGATCGATGCGGACGCCATCGCCGACCGCATCGCCGAGTACGACGGCGTCCTACTGTCGCCGGGGCCCGGCGCTCCCGCCGCTGCCGGCGTCTCGATCCCCGCCGTGCATGCTGCGATCGGCGCCGACGTGCCGTTGCTCGGGGTGTGCCTCGGACACCAGGCCATCGCGGAGGCACTCGGGGCCACGGTGACCCACGCCGAGGAACTCATGCACGGCAAGACGTCGAGCGTGATGCACGACGACAGCCCGCTGTTCGTCGGCGTTCCGCAGCCGTTCACGGCGACCCGGTACCACTCGCTCGCGGTGGTCGACGGCACGGTGCCCGACGAACTCGAGGTCACCGCGCGGACGACCGGGGGTGTGATCATGGGAGTCCAGCACCGGGAGGCTCCGGTGTTCGGCGTGCAGTTCCACCCGGAGTCCGTCCTGACCGAGGGCGGGTACCGCATGGTGGGGAACTGGCTCGAGCTGACCGGGCTCGCGGGTGCCGCCACGGCCGCGGACGGACTCGGTCCGCTCATCACGTCGCCCTCGACGGACCGCTGAGGGCGACGCGCGGACCGCTGAGGACGACGCGCGGACCGCTGAGGACGACGCGCGGGCGACCTGCGGGTCACGCGGCCCGACGAGGGTCACGCGGCCCGATGGGAATCACGCGGCCCGGTGAGGCTCACGCGATCTCCGATGAGGGTCACGCGGTCCGGAGAGGACCACGCGGTCCGCTGGAGGCGGCGCCCCGGACGGTCGACGAACCGTCAGTGGTCGTCGTCGCCGTTCCCGGAGTCGCTGCTCTGGGTGGGTGCCGGCGTCGATGTCTGCGTGGGCTGCGCGGAGGCGGCACAGTACGTCAGCTGCACGGTCGAGCCCTGCGGCTGATCGCCCGGCGGGAGCGACTGCTGCGTCACGGTGCTCCCGGTGCAGGTGTAGTCCGGCTGCGGCTGCACGGTGAGCCCGAGGCCGGCGAGTGTCGCGTTCGCCGTCGAGAAGGGCTGCTTCGTGACGTCGGGCAGCTGGATCTTGCCGTTCGAGACGACGATGTTCACGACCGAGCCCTTGTTGACGGTCGTGCCCGAGCCCGGGTCGGTGCTGAGGACGGTGCCTGCGGGCACGGTCGCCGAGTACCCCGAGTTGCTGCTGCCGATCTTGAGGCCCTGCGACTTCAGGGTGGTCTCGGCGGCCTCCTGGGACTGGTTCGTCACGTCCGGCACGGCGACCTGCGCCGGACCGGCCGAGACCACCACCCGGATGTTCTGCTGGGGCGCGACGTTCGTGCCGGCGCCGGGCGTGGTCCGGATGATGGTGTCCTTCGGGACCGACGTCGAGTTCTTGTCGACGCGGACGGCGACGAGATGGCGCTTCTCCAGGGCCTTCTGCCCGGTCTGCCAGGTCGCGCCGGCCACGTTCGGCACGGACACCGACGAGGACACGGACGACGTGGATGGCTGGAGGTTCGCGACCCACCAGACGACGGCGATCACGACGGCTGCGATGACGATGACGCCGAGCCAGATCCACGCCACGGGCGGTCGGCTCTGCGTCCGCTGCGGGCGGGCGTCATCGGGGTCGTCGAGCTCGCGGAAGGCCGCGTCGGCGCTGTCGGAGGTCCGGGGGTCGACGCCGAACAGGACGGTCGAGGCGTCGGCGGCGGCCGGTAGCCGACGCGTCGCGGGGACGTGCCCGGACGCGGCCTGCTGGAGGTCACGACGGAACTCCGCGGCGCTCTGGAACCGCTGCGACCGGTCCTTCGCGAGGGCGCGCAGCGTGACCGCGTCGAGTGCGGGCGACACGGCTGGGTTCACGGTGCTCGGGGCGGCCGGCTGCTCGCTGACGTGCTGGTACGCGACCGCCACGGGCGAGTCCCCGCGGAACGGCGGACGACCGGTGAGCAGCTCGAACAGGACGATGCCCGTCGAGTACAGGTCGGTGCGGGCGTCGACGGTCTCGCCGCGGGCCTGCTCGGGGGAGAAGTACGAGGCGGTTCCGAGGATCGCGGTCGTCTGGGCCACGGTCGCCGAGGTGTCGGTGATGGCCCGCGCGATCCCGAAGTCCATGACCTTGACCTGGCCGGACTGCGTCACCATGACGTTCGCGGGCTTGATGTCCCGGTGCACGACACCCGCACGGTGGCTGTACTCGAGCGCGGTGAGGATGCCCTCGGTGATGCGGACGGCCTCGTCCGGAGCGAGCGGGCCGTCGGTGAGGATGTCGCTGAGCGGACGCCCCTCGACGAACTCCATGACGATGTACGGCACCTGGACCTCGGCACCGGAGGGCTCGGTCACCGTTTCCTCACCGGCGTCGTACACGCGGACGATGGTCGGGTGGGCCATGCGCGCGGCGGCCTGGGCCTCTTGCCGGAAGCGCGTGCGGAACGAGGGGTCGTTCGCCAGGCTCGGCTTGAGGAGCTTGACCGCGACCCGACGACCGAGCCGGGTGTCGTTGCCGATGTGGACCGTCGCCATGCCGCCCCGGCCGATCGTGTCGCCGATCTCGTACCGGCCGGCGAGGAGGGAGATCCCCGCGGTCACACCTTCTGCCACGTGTCCTCCGAGTGTCCGTCGCGATCAGTGTACGGCAGGGGTTCCTGACGGATCGCTGGCGCGGGCGACCCGGTGGCGAACCGTTATCGGAAGGTCATCAGCGGTGCAGACCGACCCGGTTCGCGATCTGGTCGAGCACGCTGTTCGCGTCGTCGTTCGAGGTGCCGGGGGTACCCGGGGTCCCGGCGGAGCTCGGAGTGGGCGTGCTCGTCGCGGCCGGCTGGTACTGCACGGTGAGCGGCTGGGACGAGCCCGACTGCAGGTCCCCGCAGTTGACGGTGTAGGTGAGGGACACCGTTCCGGGCGAGCCGGCGGAGACGCGGACCGACGTGCCGCGGGTCGCCCCCGAGGACGCCCCGGAGCCGTCCGTGCCGTTCTGGATCGTGTACGAGTACCCGGTGAGGCTGTAGCCGGTCGGGCACTGCGTGTACGCCGGCCAGGTCGCCGTGAAGGTGCCGTCCGACGAGATCGGCGAGGCGGTGGCCGTGGACGGGGTCGGCGCCGACGGCATGGGCCCGTAGGCCTTGACGGTGATGGTGGAGCCGTACGGCAGGTTGCCGGTGGGGTCGATGGACTGCACCGTGTTCTCCGGCGTCGTGCTCGACGCCGGATCGCCCGTGACGACCTTGACGGTGAACCCTTCGGCGCGCAGCGCGGCCGCCACGTCGTCGACGTTCTTGCCCGTGTAGTCGCCCTCGTTCACCGTGACGGTCTGGGGCTGGGCGGTGGTCGGCGTGGAACTCGGGCTGTCGCTCGGCTCGGACCGCTTCGGCGTGGACGCGTGCGATGGGGTCTCCGACGCGCTCGGGTCCTGCTGGTTGCCGCGGTTCGCGAACACGATGCCGCCGATGACGAGCGCCGCGACGAGGAGCGCCCCGAGGACGATGAGGGGCCACAACCAGGGCCGGCGCTTCCGGCCGTCGTCGTCGGGGGTCGGCGGGGTACCGGGGCCCCTGGGCACGGCCGGCCCCGGCGTCGGAGCGAGCCGCTGCGTGGCCTGGGTCCCGATGATGCTCGTGGCGTCGTCGTTGCCGACCGGCGGGTTGAAGGCGACGGTGGCTGCGCCGAGCGCCGGGACGGCGACGGTGGCCGCGGCGACGTCACCACGTCGGAGTGCCTGCGCCGCGCGTGCGAGGTTCGCCGCGGTCGCCGGGCGGTCGGCGGGCTTCTTCGCGATGCAGGACATCACCAGGTCACGCACGGGCTCGGGGATCGACGCCGGGAGCTCCGGGGGCTGCTCGTTGATGTGCGCCATCGCGATCGCGACCTGGGACTCACCCGTGAACGGACGCTTGCCCGCGAGGCACTCGTAGGCGACGATCCCGAGCGAGTAGATGTCCGTCGAGGGCGACGCTGGGTGACCGCTCGCCTGCTCCGGCGACAGGTACTGCACGGTGCCCATCACCTGACCCGTCGCGGTCAGGGGGACCTGATCGGCGATGCGCGCGATGCCGAAGTCCGTGATCTTCACCCGGCCGTCCGGGGTGATCAGGAGGTTGCCGGGCTTGATGTCCCGGTGCACCAGCCCGACCGCGTGCGCGGCCTGCAGGGCGTTGGCAGTCTGCGCGACGATGTCGAGGACCTTGTCGACGGGGAGTGTGTGCTCACGCTCGAGCAGCGTCGAGAGCGCCTCGCCGGGGACGAGTTCCATGACGAGGTAGGCGCTGCCGTCCTCTTCGCCGTAGTCGAAGACGTTCGCGATGCCCTCGTGGTTGACGAGTGCCGCGTGTCGGGCCTCCGCGCGGAAGCGCTCGAGGAACCCGGGGTCGCCGAGGTACTCGTCCTTGAGGATCTTGAGCGCGACGGTGCGACCGATGACGAGGTCGGTCGCCTGCCACACCTCGCCCATGCCGCCGATCGCGACGCGGGAGGAGAGCTGGTACCGCCCACCGAAGGTGAGTCCGCTGGTGGGTCTCATTTGTTCAGCACCGCCTCCATGACTTTCTTCGCGATCGGAGCCGCGACCGTGTTGCCCACGCCCTGTTGTCCGAGTCCGCCGCCGTTCCCCACGACCACGGCGACGGCGACCTGCGGGTCCTTCGCGGGGGCGAACCCGGTGAACCAGAGCGTGTAGGGATCGCCCGTCCCGTTCTCGGCGGTGCCGGTCTTGCCCGCCACGTCGACCCCGTCGATTCTCGCATTGGTGCCGGTGCCGTTGTCGACGACGCTCTCCATGGCCTTGGTCAGGTCGGAGGCGACGTCGGACGAGATCGGGTCGCCGTACTGCTTGGCCTGGAACGGGACCACCGTCTTCAGGTCGCTCGTCGTGATCTTGTCGATGAGCGTGGGGCTCATCACCCGGCCGCCGTTCGCGATGCCGGCCGACACCATCGCCATCTGGAGCGGGGTCACCCGGACGCTCTGCTGACCGAAGGCACTCCGCATGAGCTCGGCGGTGCCGTCGGTCTGCGGGTACTGGCTCGGCGTGCTCGCCATCGGCACGTGGATGCTGTCGCCGAAGCCGTATTGCTTGGCCATCGCGTTGATGGCGTCGTAGCCGAGCTTCTGGCCGAGCTCCGCGAACGGGATGTTGCACGAGTTCTGGATCGCGACGGCGATGGTGACCGTGTTGCCACCGCCGCAGGACCCGCCCTCTGCGTTGTTGATCGTGCGGCTCGTGCCCGGCAGGGTCAGTGTCGACGGGTTCGGCAGCGTCGAGTCGAGGTCGTAGTCACCGCTCGCGAAGGCGGCGGAAGCGACGATCAGCTTGAACGTGGACCCCGGCGCGTACAGGTCGCCGGCGATCGCGCGGTTCTGCAGCGGCTGGCTCTCGGCGGACAGGAGGGCGTGGTACTGGGCCAGGACCTGCTTCGTGTCGTGCACGGCGAGCGTGTTGGGGTCGAACGACGCCTTCGACACCATGGCGAGGATCTTGCCGGTCTTCGGCTCGATGGCGACGACCGCACCGGTGTTCGAGCCGAGTGCGTCGAACGCGGCCTGCTGCACCTGCGGGTCGATCGTCAGGTTGACGTCGTCGCCCTGGACGTCCTGCCCGGTGAGGATCGAGTTGATGTTGCTGAAGAAGCTGTCGGAACTCGTGCCCGCGAGGTAGGAGTTCTCGGCGCTCTCGACCCCGGTCTCGCCCTGCCCGATGGTGAAGTACCCGGTCACGGCGCTGTACAGGTCGCCGTTCGCGTAGGTGCGCTGGTAGTTGTACTGGTCGTCCACGGGCTTCGACTCGGCGATGGGGGTGCCGTCGACCAGGATCGCGCCGCGTTTGGTCGAGTAGCTGTCGAGGATCGTCCGGGAGTTCCGGGAGTCGGCCCGGAGCTGCTGGGCCGAGAAGAACTGGATGCTCGTCGTCGACACGAAGAGCGCGACGAACATGAGCACGACCACGGTCGAGATCGAGCGGAGTTGGCGTTTCACGGGCGGGTCACCGTCCTGTCCTCGTGTCGATGGCGGCCGTGGCGACGCCCTGCTGCACCCGCTGCTCCGCCGGGACGGAGTCGGTGAGGCGCAGGAGCATCGCCGCGATGATCCAGTTCGCCACGAGTGAGGAGCCACCCGCGGCCATGAACGGCGTGGTCAGACCCGTCACGGGGATGACGCGCGTGACGCCGCCGATCACGATGAAGGTCTGCAGCGCGATGACGAAGCCGAGCCCGACCCCGAGGAGTCGGCCGAAGTCGTCCTGGCCGGCGTACGCCACGCGGAACCCGCGCGAGACGAGCAGGAGGAACAGTCCGAGGATCGCGAAGACGCCGACGAGCCCGAGTTCCTCGCCGATGGCCGAGAAGATGTAGTCGCTCTGGGCGAGCGGGGTCAGGTACGGGCGTCCCTGGCCGAGGCCCGTGCCGGTGATGCCGCCGTTGGCGAACCCGAACAGACCCGTCACGAGCTGGTAGCTCCCGGAGAACTGCCGGTTGTAGATGGTGTTGTCGAACGGCTCGAGCCAGGCCTGGAACCGGCCGTGCACGTAGGTGAGGGTCTGCGCGGCGATGAGCGCGCCTCCCACGAACAGGATCAAGCCGATGATCACCCAACTCGCGCGGCCCGTGGCCACGTAGATCATCACGAGGAACAGGCCGAAGTAGAGCAGCGAGGTCCCGAGGTCGCGCTGGAACACGAGGACGCTCATCGCCGCGCCCCACACGATGAGGATCGGCCCGAGGTCGCGGGCCCGCGGCAGCTGCACGCCGAGGATCCGGCGGCCCACGATCGACAGGCTGTCGCGCGCCGTCACGAGGTACCCGGCGAAGAACAGCGCGAGCGAGATCTTGGCGAGCTCGCCCGGCTGGAACGAGAACGGTCCGATGCCGATCCAGACGCGCGCGCCGTAGATGGTGCGTCCGATCCCGGGCAGCATCGGCAGCAACAACAGCACGATGCTGACGAGCATGAAGATGTAGCGGTAGCGCTGGAGGAAGCGGTGGTTCCGGACGAGCAGGAGCACCAGGATCGCCATCACCATGGCCATGCAGGTCCAGGCGATCTGCCGGACCCCGGCGCTGCCCCATCCGGTGGCGCTCGGTGTGTGCAGGTCGATCCGGTAGATCTCGGCGATCCCGATGCCGTTGAGCACGAGGGCGATCGGCAGGATGAACGGGTCCGCGTTCTTCGCGACGATGCGGAGGACCACGTGCATCACGAGGGCCAGCACCAGGATGGCCGCGCCCTCGATCAGGATCGGCACGTCGATCCGGTTGTGCACGCCGAGCTGGACGAGCAGCATCGCGCCGGCGCAGATGCCGCAGGCGATGACGAGGAGGCCGAGCTCCAGGTTGCGGGCGCGCGCCGGTTCGCGCAGCTTGATGGTGATGGTCTGCGTCAGGGACTGGCGGGCGGCGATGTCAGCCATGCGCGCCTCCCGTCGGCGTCGGCGTCGGCGTCGGCGTGGGTGTGGGCGTCGGCGTCCCGGTGCCGTCACCGTCCGCGTCGGACTCGGCCGCGGCCTCCAGACGGCGGATGATGGCCCGCGCGTCCGACAGGGACGACGCGTTGATGGTCTGGCGGACGTTCTCACGCGTGTACGCGGGCAGGTCGCCGACCCGGAGGTCCGAGTCCTCGTACACACTCGACAGGTGCACCGGACCGATGCCCTGCTGCACACCCTTGAAGATGGCCACGTTGCTGCCGTCGGCGCCTACGTAGTAGTGCTGTTGGGTCCACCGGTAGCCGAGGAACACGACGCCGACGAGCACGACGACCGCAGCGACCAACGCGATCGTCCACGAGATGCGACGACGCAGGCGCCGGCGGCGGTCCTCCGCGATGAGCTCGGCGAAGTACTGGTCGGACTCGGGCTCGAAGTGTGAGTCCTCGGGCGCCGTCGTGACCTTGAGGGGGTGGAGCAGGATCGTCGGCAGCCGGATCGGCTTGCGGCCCGTCGACGCCTCGAACGTCAGCGGCGCGGCGGCGGACCCGACGGTCGTCGCGGCGTCGTCGACGTCGTCCGGGACGTCCTCGGTCACGTCCATCACCACGACGGTGACGTTGTCCGGTGCGCCGTGGTCGAGGGTCTCCTTGACGAGGCGCTGCGTCACCTGGTTGGCGTCCATCTCGGACGCGAGCGCGTGGCGGATGCGCTCCTCGGCGAGGTAGCTCGACAGGCCGTCGGAGCAGAGCAGCCACCGGTCACCGGGCTGGATGTCCATGACCGCGGTGTCGACCTCGGGCGCCGCGTCGACGTCGCCGAGCACCCGCATGAGGACGGACCGCCGCGGGTGGACCGCGGCTTCCTCCGGCGTGATGCGCCCGCTGTCGACCAACCGCTGCACGAAGGTGTGGTCGGCCGTGATCTGCTTGAGCTCGCCGTCCCGGAAGCGGTAGATGCGGGAGTCGCCGATGTGCGCGATCGCGATCTGGTCGCCCACGCGGATCATCGCGGACACGGTCGTGCCCATGCCCGTGAGCTCCTGGTGCTCGAACACCGTCTCGGTGATGAGCTGGTTCGCCGCGATGAGCGCGGCCTGCAGCGCGAACTCCGCGTCGTGGGCCGACGGGAACTCGCGGTCGACCTCACGGATGCGGCGGATCGCGATCGCGGAGGCGACGTCACCCCCGGCGTGCCCGCCCATGCCGTCGGCAACCGCGAACAGGTACGCCCCCGAGTAGCCGGAGTCCTGGTTGTTCGCGCGGATCCGGCCCACGTGGGACACGGCGGCACTGAGGGTACGGGCTGCCATCCGGCGCTACCGCCGCAGCTCGAACGTCGTCGTCCCGATGGTGATCGGGGTGCGCTCCCGGACCGGCATGGGCGCGGAGACGCGCTGGCCGTCGAGGAAGGTGCCGTTCGTGGAGTCGAGGTCGGTGATGAACCACCCCTCGGGGCGGAGGTCGAGGCGGGCGTGGTTGGTGGACGTGTAGTCGTCGCGGATGACGACGTTGCTGTCGCTCGCTCGACCGATCGTGATCGGACCGCGCCCGAGGGGCATCTCCATGCCCTCGCGCGCGCCGTCGGTGATGACGAGTCGGGTGGCGACCTGCGTGGCGGACGCGGGTGGGCCTCCAGGCCGGATGGCCTCGGTGAACGCGCCCGGATCCGCGCGGCCAGCCGTGGCGTTGGTCGGCAGTGGCGGCGTGCTCGGACCCTGCTGCTGGTTCTTGGCGTCGGTCGGGATGGACCGGGTGCGTTGCCCGAACAGATCGCTCCGGAGGGCGAACACGATCGCGAACACGAACAGCCACAGCACCGCGAGGAACGCGAAGCGCAGCACGAGGAGTGTCAGGCTGCTCGTCATCACGCTCCTCCGTCGGCTTCCGGGACCACCCGGAACACCATACGGGTCCGTCCGATCTCGATGGTGGAGTCCGGCTCCACGATCGCACGCTCGAAGCGCTCGCCGTTCAGCTTGGATCCGTTCGTCGAGCCGAGGTCCGTCGCCTGCGCGTGCTTGCCGTCCCACACGACCTCGACGTGCCGACGGCTCGTGCCGGTGTCGGCGACCGTGATGTCGGCGTCCGAACCGCGACCGATGACGGTGCGGCCCACCTTGAGGTGATGGCGCTGCGACCCGATGTCGAGCACGCCGGCCCACGTGACGTCACGACGGACCGTCGTGGAGTCGACCTGCAGGATCCCGGTCGAGAGCGTGCCGTCCTGCCGCAGCGTGATCTGGACCGGACCGGAGAACGAGTAGTTCTGTGCGACCGCGTGCTGCTGGACGAGGCCGGTGAGCTCGTCGATGAGCGGCCGGCCGATGTCGTTCATGCGCGAGTAGTCCGGCGGCGCGAGCCGGACCGTGAACTCGTTCGGCACGAGGATGCGCTCGCGCGTGACCACCGCCGCCTTGGTGTCGAGCTCGCGTCGGAGCGCCGCCGAGATCTCGACCGGCTGCACGCCCGAGCGGAAGGTCTTCGCGAACGCGCCGTTGACCGCGCGCTCGAGCCCTCGCTCGAAACTGTCCAGTAGGCCCATGGGTCTCCCGTGATCGCGGTCGCCGACTCATGCATGGTAGTGGTTGGCGTGGGTTCCTTCCTGTGCGTGCTAGAGTCGTCCGGCTGGCGCGAGTGGCGGAATTGGTAGACGCGCACGGTTCAGGTCCGTGTGCCCGTGAGGGCGTGGGGGTTCAAGTCCCCCCTCGCGCACCAGGCATGGAGGCCCCGGGAACACCCGGGGCCTTCGTCGTTCCCGGGGATGCTGGAGGCCGCCGGACGGCCTGTCCGACCGCGCCCTGCGGTTCGTGGACCCCACCACCGACGCCGCCGACGGGCCGGCTGACGCCGATGCACTCCGCGAGCGGTGCCGCCAGACTCTGCGGTCAGAACGGGCGTCGCTCCGGGCGACATCCGTCGTCACCGCCACTCGTGCGCCCGACGGTGCTGCCCTGTTCCGGTTCGACCTCGAGCACGCGGACGGCTCGGCGGTGACGGCCGTGCTGCGCGCCGCGGTCGACCCGTCGACGCGGGAGCCCAGGTACGGGGAGCTGCGGGCGGATCGCGGACCCGCGTTGGTCCAGCCGGGAGGCACGGCACCGGTCGTCGACGCCGCCGTCTGATCCGCGGGACCGACGGGGAACGGGCGCGTCAGAGCACGACGGCCCCGAGCACCCGGTGCGCGATCGAGATCGACTCGCCCGAGACCACCGAGCGCGGGGACGACAGGAACGCCACGAGGTCGGCGATCTGCTCCGGGCTCGACTCGCCGCCGCGGCCGGGCGTGACCTCGGCCGAGGGCGTGTCGGTGACGGTGCCGGGGTTGACGACGTTGAGCGTCACGCCTGAACCGGCGAGTTCGTCGGCCAGGTTCTTCGCGATGACGTTCGTCGCCGCGTTGCGGACCGAGGTCGTGACGTTCCCGGTCAGGTAGGCGTTCTGCCCGCTGAGCACGACGACGCGTCCGTGGCCGGCGGCACGCATGCCGGGGAGGACCGCGTTCGCGACCCGGAGGAAGCCCAGGGCCTTGCCGTCGATGGCGTGCAGCACCTGCTCCGGGTCCGACGCGCGTGCAGGGTCGAGCGTGCCGGCAGCGGGGGCCGCTGTGACGACGAGGACGTCGATGTGGCCGTGGCGGTCGACGACCTCGGCCACGGCGCGCTCGACGGAGCCGGCATCGCCGGTGTCGAGCCGGACGGTGTCGGGTCCGGGGTCGGCGCTCCGCGACGCGATGACGACGGACGCGCCTTCGCGGCGGAGTCGGTCGGCCACGGCGCTGCCGATGTAGCCCTGTCCGCCGACGACGAGTGCGACGCTGTCCGTGAGTTCGAGGTCCACGACGCCACGGTATGCCCCACGCGGGGTCGAGGTGCGGGTCGTGCTCGTCGGATCGTGCTCGACACCCCCGATTCGGCATGCCGGGCATGAAGTACCGTGCCGGTACCGGATCAGAGCAGGAGCAGCATGACCACCCCCATCGCGAGCGCACCGCGGCGCTTCGCCGCCCTGCGCGATCGGCACTCGCGCCCCTACCTGTTCACCGCGGGTCTGTCGATGATGGGCGACAACATCGAGCACGTCATCACCTACTGGGTGCTCTGGCAGCGGTTCCACTCGCCGGCGCTCGTCGGGTTCGAGGTCGTCAGTCACTGGCTGCCGTTCCTGCTGCTCTCGGTGTGGTTCGGCACGCTGGCGGAGCGGTACGACTGCCGCCGGCTCATCCAGATCGCGCAGGGCATGTTCATGCTCGTGTCGGTGGCCTGGGGTGTGCTGTTCCTGACCGGGACCCTGCGCATCTGGGAGGCCTGCCTGCTCCTCGTGCTGCACGGCATGGCCGGCGCACTGTGGGCACCCGCGGAACAGCTCCTGCTGCACGACTTCGCCGAACCGGCGGAACTGACGAGCGCGGTGCGGCTCAACGCGACGTTCCGGAGCCTCGGGATCCTGTTCGGGCCGGTCGTCGGCTCGGCGCTGCTGCTCGGGCTCGGGTCGACGTGGGGGATCTTCGCGAACGTCCTGTTCTACGTGCCCATGACGCTCCTCATGCTCCGGACGCCGTACACCGGCCACACCCGGAGCGGGTCCGTGCACCGCGCCCGCGTCTCGCTGCTCGACACCGGCAAGGTGCTCCGGAGCGTCGGCGGCGACCGCGTGCTCATCGGGATGATCGTGCTCGCCGGCCTCACCGCGCTGTGCATCGGCGGGGCGCTGCAGGTCGCGATCCCGTCGTTCGCCGACGCCCTGGGGGCCGGGGACGCCGGACTCGCGTACGGGCTGCTGCTGTTCGCCAACGGCGCGGGTGGTGTGCTCGGCGGGTTCCTGCTCGAGGCCACGGGCGCGATCAAGCCGAACACCCGGGCGGCGGTCGCGGCGGGTGTCCTGTTCGGGCTGACGACGATCGCCGTCGCGGTGACCGGGAACTACGTCGTCGCGGTGCTCGCGCTGCTCGTGGGCGGTGTCGCGAACATGGCGGGCATGTCGATCGGGCAGGCCGTCGTGCAGCTCCGGGCGCCGCTCGACCAGCGCGGCCGCGTGGTCGGGGTCTACAACATGTTCGGCAGTGGCCTGCGCACGGGCAACGGCATCACGCTGGCGGTGCTCGGTGCGGCCGTCGGGGTCGGCTCGGCGGTCGCGATCGGTGCCGCGGTGCTCGTGGTCGGGACGCTCGTGGTGGCGCTCGTCATCGCACGGCGGGATGCTGCCGAGCGCGGTGGTGTCACCGAGCGGTGAACCGCGTTCGTCCGTTCGAACACCACGATCGCGGTGTTCGAACGGCAGCGGGGTGTTCGACGCACGGCCGGCGGGCGATCAGCGCGCTGGGACCGCCGCCCGGAACCGCGCCCGCACCACCGAGGGCGTCGACCCCGTGTGCCGCCGGATGAGCGCGCGCAGGTTCGCGGTCGTCCCGAGTCCGCTCCGCTGTGCCACGAGGTCCAGGGGCAGGTCGTCCCGCTCGAGCAGCCGTTCCGCCAGGAGCACCCGCCGCCCCGTCAGCCAGGCGAGCGGCGTGCTGCCGACCTCGGCACGGAACCGCCGGTGCAGCGTGGTGACCCCGACGTGCGCGTGGGCGGCGAGGTCCGCGACGGTCAGGGGCTCGGCCAGGTGCTCCTCGGCCCAGTCGAGCGTCGCCGACAGGGGTGTGTGGGTGACGCGCGGCACCGACCGCTCGACGAACTGCCGCTGACCGCCGTCGCGGAAGGCCGCGAACACCAGGCGTCGGCTCACCTGGTTCGCCACCTCGGCGCCGTGGTCGTTCCGCACGATGTGGAGGCCCAGGTCGAGCGCCGCCGCGCTGCCGGCGGACGTCAGGACATCGCCGTCGTCGACGAACAGCACGTCGGGGCGGAGGTCGACGTCGGGGAAACGCGCCCGGAAGTCGTCGGCGAGCTGCCAGTGCACGGCAGCCGGTCTGCCGGACAGGAGGCCAGCCTCCGCGAGCGTGTACGCCCCGGTGCACAGACCGACCATGCGGGCGCCGCGGTCGTGGGCCTCCCGGATCGCGCGGAGGACCGCCGGGCGTGAGGCGGTCTCGACGTCGGGACGGTTCGGCACGATCACGGTGTCCGCCGTCGCCAGGGCGGACAGGTCGTCGTCGGCGGTGATCCGGAACAGGCCGTCGCGCATGGTCGTCCGGCGACCCGGCGCCACGATCCGCAGGGTGTAGGGCTCGAAGCCGAGGTCCTGGGCGCGGCGGGCACCGAACACCTCGCAGGCGCACGCCATCTCGAAGGGGTTCGAGCCCTCGTCGACGACGAGCACCACCCGGTGCGGTGTCCCACGACCACGCGGGACGGTCCCGGCATCGGGCTGCAACGATCCTTGCGACATCGGGCATTCCTACCATGCTCGACCGCCGCTGCCGATCCCTACGCTGACGGGCGGAGACGGGCGCACGGCCCGGCCCGAGGACGAGGAGGACCACGTGGACGACAAGGTGACGCTGGCGGACGAAGCGGCGACGTTGACCGAGTTCTGGTCGCAGCGTGTCCTCGCCGAGGCGAACGGGCAGCTGTTCAAGGTCGCCAAGGGCATCGGCTCCACGCGGTGGCACGCGCACGACGACCAGGACGAGACGTTCCTGCTGCTCAGCGGACGCCTGCGCATCCAGTTGCGGGACCGCGACGTCGACCTCGCGCCGGGCGACCTGTTCGTCGTGCCGCGGGGGGTCGAGCACTGCCCGGTGGCCGATGAGGAGGTCCGGTTCCTCATCGTCGGCCCCGAGGTGACCTCGACCGCGGCCGGTGGCAAGCCGGAGTGGAGCGAGGGCGGCGGGACGCCGCCGGTGTCCTGACGCAGCGGCACCGGGACGAACCGGTGCGTTCCCGTCGAACACCCGGATGACGGTGTTCGAACGGCAGTGGGGTGTGCAACGGCAGCGGGGGTGCGAACGGCAGCAGGGTGCGCGACGGCAGCAGGGTGTGCGACAGCGGCAGCGTGTGCGACAGCGACAGCGGCAGCGTGTGCGACAGCGGCAGCGTGTGCGAGGTCATCGCCGACGCACAGCCGGTGCACCGATGCCGGACAGGAACGCGCGCCGCTCGTGTGAGCGCTCTCGACACGCTGTGGCAAGAGGGTGTTGCAACTCCATTCCATCGTTGTAAAGTCACCCCAGACCCGCCGCGCCGTCGGTGGGATCGGTCCGTCCCGATGGAGTGATGCCATGACCGCAACCCGAACGACCCGCGACGCCTCCGCGTCCGAGATCCCCGTGCTGCGCACCGCGCCGCGGGGAGGGTCCTCCGCGGGCCGCACCCCACGCCCGGCAACCGGACGGGAGGACCGGCACCGGTCCTCCAGACAGGATCCGGCGCAGCGCCGGTGACGCACTGAACCCACGTCCGCTTCCCTGGCGGACGAGCACCCAACGCAGCACCCCCGGCGACCCGTCCACGGGCACCGGAACGACGAGGAGGTCGAAATGGCAACGGGAACGGGAGCCTTCACGAGGCGGGGATTCCTGACCGCGGGCATCGCCGCGGCAGGAACGGTCGCACTCGCGGGCTGCAGCAGCCCCGTGTCGGCAGGACTGGTGGGCAGTCAGCTCAACCCCGAGCAGCTCATCTTCTGGAACCTGTTCGGTGGTGGTGACGGCAACCGCATGCAGCAGATGGAGGCCGGCTACCGCAAGGGACACGGCGGATCGGGATCCCTGCAGGCGACGACGTTCGCCTGGGGCAACCCCTACTACTCCAAGCTGACACTGGCCACCGTCGGGAACAAGCCGCCGGACGTCGCGGTCTCCCACCTGACGCGGGCGAAGCCGCTCTACGACGGTGGGATCCTCGAGCCGATCACCGAGGACGACCTCGCGCTCGTCGGACTCAAGGCGAGCGACTTCAACGCCAAGTCGTGGGCCGCGCAGAAGACCGACGGCAACAACATCGCCATCCCGCTCGACACCCACCCGATCGTCATGTTCTACAACGAGGACGTGTGCCGGAAGGCCGGGCTGATCGGCAGCGACGGCAAGCTCAAGGACCTCACGGGCCTCGACACGTTCGAGTCGGCGCTCGCCGCGGTGAGCAAGGTCACGGGTGGCAACGCGATCACGGTCGCGAACGTCAGCGAGACTGCGACCCCCTGGCGCGTGTTCTGGACGTTCTACAACCAGATCAACGGCGTCACGCCCTTCCTCTCCGACAACGGGGCCAAGCTGTCCGTCGACGAGGACGCCTTCAACAAGGTGAACGAGCGGATGCAGACCTGGGTGAAGAACGGCTGGCTCAACAAGGGCCTCGACTACGCCGGCGCGCAGACGCAGATGTTCACGGGCAAGGCGGGCTTCTACCTCGAGGGCGAGTGGGAGATCAGCACGGCCCAGTCGATCAAGGGCCTGAAGTTCGGCATGGTGCCGATCCCGCAGATCTTCGACAAGCCGGCCGCGCAGGCCGACTCGCACACGTTCGTCCTGCCGAAGAAGGCGCGGACCCTCGACCAGCGCAAGCAGCACATGGGGTTCATCAAGACCATGCTCGAGCAGAGCATGACCTGGGCGCAGGGCGGTCACGTGCCGGCGTACCAGCCGACCGCGACGAGTGCGGCGTACCACAAGCTCGAGCCGCAGGCCGACTACGCCTCGGCCGCCAAGGTCGCCGTGTACGACAACCCCGCCTGGTACGGCGGGTCCGGTTCCACCTTCGAGGCCACGGTGGGCGCCCAGCTCGCGCTCGTGCAGCAGGGTTCGACGTCGCCGCAGGGCGCCATGTCGGCCATCAAGCAGCAGCTCGCCGTCTACCTCAGCACCCCCAGCCCACTGTGACCCCCTCACCCCAGAACCCCGGAGGTACGACGACGTGACCGCCACCGCACCCGTAGCGAACCGTCCCACGCTCACGACCCACGTCCCGAAGTCGCGGCCGCGGCGCGCGGCGCTCGATCGACAGGACGGGCGCAAGGCCTGGTTGTTCCTGGCCCCGTTCGGACTCTTCTACCTGGCGTTCCTGCTCGGACCGACCGTGTGGATGATCATCACGAGCTTCTTCAACACGTCGACCGTCCACACGGGCCTCGGTACCTTCGCCGGGTTCGCGAACTACGGCGAGATGCTGACCCGCGCCGACTTCTGGAGCGCGCTGTGGCACACGCTGCAGTTCACGATCTACACGACACCGCCGCTCGTCATCCTCGCGTTCGTGTTCGCGGTGCTGACGAACCGGATCCGTCGGGGACAGTGGTTCTTCCGCCTCGCGTTCTTCCTGCCCTACATCCTGCCGTCGGCGACGATCTCGCTGATCTGGGTGTTCATCTTCACGCCGGGCACCGGCCTCTGGGCGCTGGGCGAGAGCTGGCTCGGCATCACGCCGGGGGCGGGTGTCCTCGCGTCGCCGAAGACCGCGATGATCGGCATCGCGCTCGCCACCGTCTGGTGGACCCTCGGCTTCAACTTCGTGCTGTACCTGGCGGGCCTCCAGGAGATCCCGCGTGAGCTGTACGAGGCGGCCGCCGTCGACGGCGCGTCGAACTGGCAGCAGATCCGATCGATCACGCTGCCCCTGCTCGGCCGGACCACGACCCTCGTGATCCTGCTGCAGATCATCGCCAGCCTGAAGATCTTCGACCAGGTCTACCTGATGACGAGCGGTGGGCCGGGCATATCGACGCAGGTGGCCCTCGGGCTCATCACGAACACCGGCTTCACCGACAACCGCATCGGTGCGGCGTCGGCGGCGTCGGTCCTGCTGTTCATCGTCATCGTCGCCATCGCGGTCATCCGACAGGTGATCGACCGCTCCGCAGCTCGGAAGGAGGCCTGAGATGGCCACGACCACCACAGCGCCGACCAGGACCCGCAGCAAGTCCCCGGTCTCCGCGGCAGCACCGGCGCAGAACGCGACGCGCATCGGTGTCAGCGGCCGGACGTTCAACATCGTCGCCGGCATCGTCCTGACGGTCTTCGCGATCATCTGGCTCATCCCGAGCCTGTTCGCACTCAAGACGTCGCTGTCCGACAACGGCACCGCGGCACTCGGCGCCGGCGCGATCCTGTCGCACTGGAACCCGACACTGCACTCGTACGCGTCGCTGTTCCAGGCCGGCGACATCTGGAACTGGTACCTGGCGAGCGGCATCACCTCGGTGATCACCGCGATCCTCACCGTGCTGTTCGCGTCGATGGCGGCGTTCGCGCTGTCCCGGCTGAACTTCCCGGGTCAGAACCTCGCGTTCCTGCTCATCATCCTCGGCATCATGATCCCGGGGCAGGTGCTCATCGTCCCGATCTTCCAGGAGCTCGGCGCGGTCAGCCTGCTCAACACCTACTGGTCGGTGATCTTCCCGCAGGTCCCCGCGGTGATCGCGGTGTTCATCTTCAAGCAGTTCTTCGACGGCATCCCCCGGGAGCTCGAGGAGGCCGCGCGCATCGACGGCGCCGGGCTGTGGAAGGTGTACTGGTCGGTCATCATGCCGCTGTCCCGTCCGGTCATCGCCGCGGTCGTCATCCTGACCTTCGTCGGTGTCTGGAACAACCTGCTCCTGCCGCTGTTCGTGCTGTCGAACCCGAACCTCATGACGATCCCCGTCGGGCTCGCCACGGTCCAGGGCTCGTTCGGTCAGCGGTACGCGGACATCCAGGCAGGTGCGATCCTCGCGGCACTGCCGCTGATCATCCTGTACCTGATCTTCCAGCGGCAGATCGTCGAGGGTGTGACCGGCAGCGGCCTCAAGGGCTGACGCCACCTGCACCACCGGTCCTCGAGAGGCCCCGCTCCGGCGGGGCCTCTCGTCGTGCCCGGAGCAGCGGTCGGCGGGTCACCCGCGCTCGTCCCACCGGCCGGGAGGGACGGGTCATGCCGGTGCCGCGCCTCCCGGCCGTCGGTCAGGAGGCCCGGCGCGACGCCAGCCAGTCCGTGAACTCGGTCGCGACGATCCGTTCGTCGTGGACGTCGGCGGCCTCGTCCGACGCGAGCCACCGGATCGGGGCCCGCATGACGTCGGGGGAGAGGACGGCGAGTGCCTCGGGCCGGGACGTGCCCTCGAGCATCCCGGTCGCCGTCGCACCGCCCGGGAGGAGGATGTTCGCGCGGACCGGGGTGCCGGCGAGGTCCGCGGCGATGATCCGGGCGAGGGCCTCGGCGCCCGCGCGGGAGGGTCCGTACGGGACGAAGCCGCGGCGGTTCATCGTGCCGTGGTTCATGCTGATCGTGACCACGCGGCCCGTGCCCGCAGCGAGCATCCGCGGCGCGACCGCCCGTGCGACGAGGAAGTAACCCGTCAAGTTGGTGTCGACGACGTCCCGGAAACCGTCGGGGGAGACCTCCCAGAAGTCCTGCGGCGTCGTCATGAACGCGGGGTTCACGGTGCGCATGCCGATGCCCGCGTTGTTGACGAGCAGGTCGATGCCGTCCAGCGCCTGCCACGCGGTGGCGGTGCCCTGCTCCACGGACCGGTCGTCGCGGCTGTCCATGGCGATCCCGATCGTGTCGCCGCCGATCTCGCGCGCGGCGGCGGTGACCCGGGCCTCCGAGCGGCCGGTGACGGCGACGCGGGCGCCCGCATCGACGAGTCCCTCGGCCATCGCGCGGCCCAGGCCCGACGTGCCGCCGGTGACGAGTGCGCGGACGGTGTGCAGGTCTTCCATGGGGGCCTCCCGGAGGTGTGGTGCGGTGCGGTGCGGTGCTCCCTCGATACGCCGTGGGGATGGCAGCGGACCGGGTGCCGGGGGTGGGGGGCGGGTCAGATGATCGTGATCGGGGTGCCGAGCGGCAGGAGCTTCGTGAGCGCCGTGATGTCCGCGTTCTGCATGCGGATGCACCCGTGGCTGGCGTCCTTGCCGATGCTCGACGCGTCGTCCGTGCCGTGCAGGCCGATCTGCCCCGGACCGCCCCCGAAGCTCGTGAGCACGTCGGAGAACGCGGAGAGCCCGTACGCGTAGGGCCCGTACCCGGCGTTCGTCGGCTTGAGGAGCTCCGTCAGGTAGAACGACCCGTGGGGGGTGGGGGTCCCGCCGGTGCCGGACGCGACCGGGTAGGTGGCGACGGGCCTCCCGGCGCGGTAGACGGTGAGGGTGTTCGTCTCGGTGACCGCGACGAGGTGGTAGGCGACGGTGCTCAGCGCGACGTCGCTCGCGCGGACCCACCCGGTACGGCCGTTCGGACGCGTCGGGACGTCGACCTCGACCCACCCGGACTGCTGCGCGACGACGAGGAACACGAGCGGGGCGCCGTTCGACTGCGGATTGGGGAGGGTCGTCGTGACCGCGCCGCCGGCGGCGGCGTGGACGGCGACGCTGGCGACCTCCGCCGTCGCGACGGTCGCCGATGCCGCGATCGGCGGGGCGCTCGGTGCCGTGGCGTCCGCGCTGGGGCTCGGCGAGGCGGTCGGACGCTGACCGAGCGCGCCGCCGACGTGGACGGTCGGCGTCGGTGTCGGGGTGTGACCGGCACGCGCGTGGTGCGGGTGGGCACCGGAGCAGCCGGCGAGGAGGAGCGTTGCCGTGACCGCGGCGACGGTCACGGGAGCGAGACGGCGGAGCACGGCGGGCCTTCCGGGGACGAGGTGGTGCCGGACAGCGCTGATCCGCCGGACGACGGGCGTCCGGCGGATCAGCGTGTGCGCGGTGGGGGTCAGCCGGTGAAGGTCGCCGTGGTGGTGACCGGCGTCGCGACCGGGGCGGGCGGGGTGGTCGGCGTCGTCACGGCCGGGTCTGCCGTGACGTCGAGCACGAACCCGACGAAGATGCCCGAGTTCTCACCGACGAGCGTGAGCGCGTAGGTGCCGGCGGTCGCGTCGGGGTCGGTGACCGTGCCGACGACGCTGCCGTCCGCGCCCGCGGTGAGGGTGACACCGGTGTCCGTGGCCGTGCCGTCCTCGGCGACGAGCGCGACGCCGACGGGCTCACCGGGCAGGAACCCGTTCGGCTGGGAGACCGCGACGCCGGTGGTGGCGAAGTCGCTCACCGACAGGGTCACGGGCGTGATCGTGCCGGCGTCGGAGGGCCGCGGCGTGAAGTAGTCGTTCTGCCCGTCGAAGGCGATGCCCGTGACGGTGGCCGGACCGGTGGCGTCGGAGACGCCGTACTCGCGGATCGTGGCGTCGGGGCTCGTCGCGGCGAACTGCGCCTGGAACTGCGCGAGCGTGGCCGGGGTACCGGCGGGGATGGTCCCGACCGGGGTGAATGAGGTGTACTCGCCGTCGATGCCCTCGTCGCCGCCCGTGACCGCGACGAGCGCTGCGTAGTTCTGGTCGGCGATCTCGCCGTCGCCGTCGAGGTCCACCACGAGGGTGAAGTCGGCGTCGTCGCTGCTCACGAGGTCGGCGGTGCCGAGGTCGGTGTCGGTCGAGCTGGTGATCGACGTGAGGTCGCTCGCCGGGTGGCCGTCCGTCGAGTGCAGGAGCACGCCCGGTCCGGAGAACGTCAGGCCGGACGGGCCGAACGTCGGCGTCGTGAACCCCGTCGCGGTGCCGGTGTACCAGGTGCCGGTCGGCGGCTCGCCGGTGCCGCTGTAGGTCTGGAGGTCGGCGCTCGTGATCCAGGTCGACGACTGGGTCGAGGCGTCGAGCAGGCGGGGGCTGACGCCGGCGGTGGTGGCGGCATCGGCGGTGGCGGTGCCGGTGAGCACGGCGGCGCCGGCGACGGCGGTGGCAGCGACCGCTGCGAGGACGGGGAGACGCTTCACGGGTGGTTCCGTTTCGGGACGGGCGGATCGGATCCGCGGTTTCGGTGGTGGTGCGTCGTGGGCCGACGCGCCGGTGCCGCCAGGTCTCGGGCCGACGCGGCGGCGGAACCGAAAAGCCCTCAGAACCTCCGGATCTGTGAGGACCCTATCCCCAACGGGACCGCAGCGGTACTCCCGATCGGATGTCAGAACGGAGCGTCGCACACGACATGTCGCACGGTCGGCCGGGTGCTCCGCGCCCTCGCGGAGCTGTGCGCAACGGCACGGGGAACTGGGGGATGCGCCGGATCATTCCCCTGAGTATGATTTCCCTTGGTTAATCGTTTAAGCGGCGATCCCACCCGACGCCGCGATCAACCACTCCAGCAACGACGCTCGGAAGGAACTGCATCACCATGCACATCGGGTCATCACGGATCCCCCGTCTCAGGCGGATCCCCACAGCGCTGCTCGGAGCCCTCGCCCTCGTGGCGGGCACGCTCTTCGCAGCAACGGCTGGCGCCGGTGGCGCCGCAGCCGCCACGTCGCTCCCATGCGACGTCTACGGGAGCGCGGGGACCTCCTGCGTCGCCGCGTACAGCTCGACGCGGGCGCTGTCCGCGTCGTACAACGGGCCGCTCTACCAGGTGCAGCGCGCCTCGGACGGTGCGACGACGAACATCGGCCTGCTCTCGGCCGGTGGGTACGTCAACGCCGCGACGCAGGACACGTTCTGCGCCGGGACGACGTGCACGATCCCGAAGATCTACGACCAGACCGCGAACCACAACGACCTGACGGTCGCGCCCGCGGGCGACGCGGGTGCGGCGAACCACGCGGCGAACGCGACCGCACTGCCCATCACCGTCGCGGGGCACGAGGCCTACGGGTTGTACATGCCCCCGCAGGTCGCGTACCGGATCCCGAGCACGGCGGCGAAGGGCACGGCGCGTGGCGCGAGCCCCGAGTCGATGTACGAGGTCGCGAGCGGCACGAACAGCAACAACGGCTGCTGCTCCGACTTCGGGAACGTCGAGACGCAGGAGAAGGACACCGGCCAGGGGCACATGGACGCCCTGAACCTCTCGACGCTCAACGCGCCCGGCAGCTCCGGCAAGGGGCCGTGGGTGCAGGCGGACCTCGAGAACGGCGTGTTCCAGGGCGGGACACCGACCTATACGCCGAACACCGGCAACAACAGCAAGTTCGTGACCGCCGAGCTCAAGAACAACGGGACGAACAAGTTCGCCCTGAAGGGCGGGAACAGCCAGACCGGCTCGCTGACGACCTGGTACGAGGGCCCGGAGCCCGCTGGTGACTACACGCCGATGAAGCTCGAGGGCTCGATCGTCCTCGGCGCGGGCGGCGACAACTCGAACCGCGGCACCCAGTCGTTCTTCGAGGGCGTGATGACGACGGGCTACTCCACGGACGCGGCCGACAACGCCGTGCAGTCGAACATCGTCGCGCAGAACTACCAGGGCGTCAGCACGGGCGGTGGTCCGGGCTCGCAGATCGTCGGACCCGGCGGCAAGTGCGTCGACGTGTCGGGCGACGACACGGGTGGCAACCTCGCCGTGGTCCAACTCTGGGACTGCTCGGCGCTCGCAGCGGACCAGCACTGGTCCGGGACGGCGTACGGCACGGGCACGCTCGGCACGCTCGGGCGTTGTCTCGACGCAGACGGCAACGGGACCGCGAACGGGACGCACCTGGAGCTGTACGACTGCAACGGCGTCGGCGGCCAGCAGTGGATCGTGCAGGGCGACGGGTCGATCAAGAACCCGCAGTCCGGGCGGTGCCTCGACGACCCGTCCGGGAACACCGCGAACGGCACGGCGCTCCAGCTGTACGACTGCAACGGGAACGCGGCGCAGAAGTTCACCGTCGCGGTCCCGATCATCGGCAACGGCGGCAAGTGCGTCGACGTCGCCGGTGACGACCTGCAGCAGAACGGTCAGCAGGTGCAGCTCTACGACTGCCTGACCATCGAGACCGCGCAGCCGGCCGCGCAGGACCAGCAGTGGACGGTCGACCAGGCCGACCACACCATCCGCACGCTCGGCCGGTGCCTCGACGCGGACGGCAACGCCACCGCGAACGGCACCCACGTCGAGCTCTACCAGTGCAACGGCGTCGGCGGGCAGCAGTGGATCCCGCAGGCCAACGGGTCGATCCTCAACCCGCAGTCGGGGCGCTGCCTCGACGACCCGTCGGGCAACACGGCGAACGCCACCGCCCTGCAGCTGTACGACTGCAACGGCAACCAGGCGCAGGTGTTCACCGTGAACTGACGCCCGCGTCGCGAGCCTGTGGCGTGCCTCCAGACCGGGAGGCACGCCACCGGTGTGTCGAGCCGGCTCGCGATCCGCGGGGCGGGCTTGTTGAATCGATAAAGCAGCGCTACAGTTCCAGGAGTCGGGGCGGTTAATCGATAAAGCAGCCCGACCAGCAGCCGTGCGAGGAGGCACTGATGGCGAAGTCCGTGACGCTCAAGGACGTCGCGCAGCGCGTCGGCGTGACCGCTGCCGCCGCCTCGATGGCGCTGTCCGGTCACGAGCGCATCAGCGCCGCCACCCGGGACGCCGTGCGTCGCGCCGCTGACGAGCTGGGGTACGTGCCGAGTTCCGCCGGGCGCGCGCTCCGGAACCAGCGGGCCGGCGCCGTGGCCCTCGTCGTCCCGAACAGCTCGCACCACGTGTTCGGGCACATGTACTTCATGCACGTGCTCACCGGCATGTCCCGGGCCGCCAGCGCGCACGACGCGCAGGTGATCGTCTCGACCAACGCGGACGAGGAAGGTGGCGTGGCCGCCTACGAGCGCGTCATGCGCTCGCGGAGCGCCGACGGCGTGATCGTCACCAGCGCGGCCATCGACGACCGGAACATGGAGCGGCTCGTCGCGTCGGGCCTCCCGGTCGTGCTCATCGGCAACGCGCCGTCCCTGCCCGATGCGGCCAGCGTCGGGATCGACGACGTCGCTGCGACGCGGCGGATCACCGAGCACCTCATCGGCGCACACGGGCGCCGCCGGCTCGTCCACGTCACGGGCACACTCGACCACCAGACCGGACTCGACCGACGCGAGGGGTTCCTCGCCGCCGTCCGCGATCACGGTGTCGACGTCGACGCGCTCGTGGTCGAGGGGGACCTCGGCGAGGAGTCCGGTGCGGACGCGATCCGGGCCCTGCTCGACGCGGGCACGGAGTTCGACGGCGTCGTCTTCGCGAACGACGACATGGCGACCGGCGGCATGCGGGTGCTCCGCGCAGCCGGCGTCGACGTGCCGGGAGCCGTGTCCGTGGTCGGGTTCGACGACTTCGGTCTCGCCCGTGTCACCACGCCCGCGATCACGACCGTCCGGGTCCCCGCCGAGGAGATGGCCCGCCTGGCCACGGAGCGGCTGTTCGACCTCGTCGACGGCACGAGCGACGGTCCGACCCACCGCGCACTCCCGGTGTCGATCGTGGTCCGCGAGTCGTGCGGCTGCGGCCCGGAGCACCGCGCCGAGGACTGAACCGCCCGACCACCGGCACGTCGCCGGCCCCCGTCCCCCTCAGACCCGTTCCCCTGCCCACCATCACATCCCACCTCCGTGCCGTCCCCTCCCGAGGACGGTCCACAACGCAAAGGAGCGTTCCATGAAGAAGCGCAACACGGCCCTCGCCGTCGCCGCCGGAGCCGCCGCTGTGGCCCTGGCCCTGTCCGGCTGTTCGACGTCGTCATCGTCGTCGGCGAGCGGACCGGTCACCCTCAAGGTCTGGACCGGGTTCACCGGTGGTGACCGCCCCGGGTACGCGCAGATCGTCAAGGACTTCGAGGCGTCCCACCCGGACATCAAGGTCCAGATGACCGTGCAGCCCTGGGACACCATCCAGCAGAAGCTCCCGTCGGCATGGCTGACCGGGCAGGGTCCGGACATCGCCGCGGTGTCGAGCGACCCGAACGCGGTCGCGCAGTACGTCAAGACGAACTCGGTGCTCGCCCTGACGGACACCGGCAGTGGCAAGGACCAGATCAACACGTCGAAGCTCGCGCCCGGCACCGTCAAGGAGTTCACGTACAAGGGCAAGCTCTACGGGATCCCCGCGAACTTCGCGACGCTGAGCCTGTACTACAACAAGAAGCTGTTCCAGCAGGCCGGCATCACGAACCCGCCGAAGACCATCGACGAGCTCGCGCAGGACGCGAAGAAGCTGACGACCGGCGGCCACTACGGCATCTCGCTCGCGGACAACCAGACGATCCAGATGTGGCCCGTCCTGCAGTGGCTCGAGGGCGGCGACATCGTCAACGGCAAGGGCTGCTCGGTGCTGCAGACGAGCGCCGGCCAGAAGAGCCTGTCCACGTGGGCCGACCTCGTGGCGAAGGACAAGGTGAGCCCGGTGGGGCAGACCGGTGCCGAGGCCGACTCCCTGTTCTCCGCGGGCAAGGCCGCCATGGAGATCAACGGGCCGTGGGCCGCGCCGGGTTACAAGAGCGCGGGCGTCGACCTCGGGATCGCGACCATCCCGACCGGGGTCGACGGCACGTCCGTCACGCTCGGGTCGACCGCGCCGCTGTCGGTGTCGGCCAAGACGAAGTACCCGAAGCAGGCGCAGGAGTTCCTCGCCTACTGGACGAGCAAGTCGACGCAGGAAAAGTTCTCGCTGAAGACCGGGTTCCCGCCGCTGCGCACCGACATGACCGACGACGCCAAGCTCACGGCCGACCCGACGGTGTCGGTGTTCGCGTCGCAGGTCGGCAACGCCCGCCTGTACCTGCCGCACGTCCCCCAGGCGACCAAGGTCGACTCGGACGGCTACGTGCCGCTCATCGGCAAGATCACGCGCGGGACCTCGGTCGCGAGCGCGACCAAGGACGCCGCGCAGACGATCGACGGCCTCACGGGCTGCTCGCAGTGACCAGCCACACCTCGGAGCGGGTCCCGTCGCGCAGCACGCGCGACGGGGCCGGCACCACCCCAGGGTCGCGCAGCGGTGGGGAGGGCCGGCGCGCGACCGCTCGTCGGTTCCGGTTCCAGCCGGCCTGGCTCTTCATGGCGCCGAGCCTGCTGATCCTGGGCGTGTTCGTGATCTTCCCCATCTTCCGGTCGCTGTACTACAGCTTCTTCGACTGGACCGTCGGGGCGAGCACGGAGCCGTTCGTCGGGTTCGGCAACTACGTCAAGCTGTTCCACGACCACCAGTTCTGGAACGCGCTCGGCGTGACGCTCGAGTTCACGATCGTGTCCGTCGTACTCCTGCTCGTGTTCGGGTTCCTGTCGGCCCTGGCGCTCCAGGGCGAGGGGATCGCGACGCGCATCGTCCGATCGATCTTCTTCTTCCCGACGATCGTCTCGCTCGTCACGATCGGCCTGGTCTGGAAGTTCCTGCTCGACCCGGACATCGGGCTCGTCGGCGGCCTCACCGCGGCGCTCGGTCTGCCCTCGATCGGGTGGCTCCAGTCGACGACCCTCGCCCTGCCGACGGTGATCTTCGTGTCGGTCTGGAAGAGCGTCGGCTTCGCCATGATCCTGTTCGTCGCGGGCCTCAAGGGCGTCCCCGGCGAGCGGTACGAGGCGGCCCAGCTCGACGGCGCCGGCCGGTGGGCCACGGTGTGGTCGATCACGATCCCGAGCATCCGGCCCACGCTGCTGTTCACCTCGATGATCCTGACCATCCAGTCGTTCCAGGTCTTCGACCTCGTCTACGTCATGACCGGCGGCGGCCCGGTGTTCCACACCGACTCGCTGGTCAACCTGCTCTACCGCGACGGGTTCGTGGACTACCAGACCGGGTACGCGTCCGCGATCTCGTGGGTGCTGTTCGCGATCATCATGCTCATCTCGCTCGTCCAGCTCAGATTGTTCAGGTACAACGATGTCGACTGACACCTCCGTGGCGGACGTGCCCCGGACCTCCCGTTCGTCACGCGGCGGCGACGACCGCGGCGACCGGTCCACGCCCACGCAGCGCAGGCAGCACGGGCCGCGGCCCGCCGTGCGCACGGTGGACGTGCTCAAGTGGGTCTACCTCGGCGTCGGGGTCGTGTTCGCGCTCGTGCCCTTCATCTGGATGGTCTCCGGGTCGTTCCGGAGCGAGAGCGACCTGTTCCACAACCCCGCGAGCCTGTTCCCGACGAGCGTCACCATGCACGGGTACGTCGGCGTCTGGCAGCAGCTGTCGTTCGTCCGGCTGCTCGTCAACACGTTCGTGTTCGCGGGCGTGACGACGGCGCTGACCCTGCTGTTCGACTCGATGTGCGCCTACGCCCTGGCGCGGATGCGGTTCGTCGGTCGGAACGTCGCGTTCGTCATCGTCATCGCGACCCTCATGGTGCCGTTCCAGGTGACCCTGATCCCCGTGTTCGTCGAGCTGTTCCACTTCGGCTGGCTGAACACCTACCAGGGGCTCATCGTCCCGCGGGCGACGAGCGCGTTCGGCATCTTCCTGTTCCGGCAGTTCTTCGTCAGCATCCCGCCGGAGCTCGACGAGGCGGCGCGCATCGACGGCGCCGGGCACTGGCGGATCTACTGGCAGGTCGTGCTCCCGCTCGCCAAACCGGCGATCGCCACCGTCGCCGTGCTCAACGGCATGAACCTGTGGAACGACCTGCTCTGGCCGCTCGTCGTCACGACGTCGAACGACATGCTCACCCTGCCCGCCGGCCTGACGCTGTTCGGCGGCCAGCACGTGACCGACCACGCGATCCTGCTCGCCGGTGCGACCATCTCGCTGGTCCCGATCGCGATCGCGTTCTTCTTCGCACAGAAGTACTTCGTGGCCGGCGTCGCGACGAGTGGACTGAAGTGATGGGCGACTTCACCTGGGTCCTCGGGATCGAGGACACCTCGGTCCACCCGCCGGCGCACTTCGCGATGGCGCCGCTCGACGAGTACGACCTGACGGAGCACACCGAGCACTGGCGCGCGGACCTCACCGCCGCGCGCGACCTCGGCGCGGGTGCGGTCCGGTACGGCGTGAACTGGCCGCTCGTGCACACCGCGCCGGAGACCTACGACTGGAGCACCCTCGACGAGCGGCTCCGGTTCGCGGTCGAGGAGCTCGGGCTGACGGTGATCGCCGATCTCGTGCACTACGGCACGCCGACCTGGCTCGACGGCTCGTTCGCCGACCCGCGCTACCCCGACGTCGTCGCGGCGTTCGCGGGTGCGTTCGCGGCGCGCTACCGCGGGTTGGTCGACCACGTCACACCCTTGAACGAACCCGTCACGACGGCGTCGTTCTGCGGCCTCCGCGGCGTGTGGCCGCCGGCGCTGACCGGCTGGGACGGCTGGGTGCGCGTGACGCTCGCGCTGGCCGAGGGGATCACCCGGTCCGTCGCGGCGATCCGGGCGGCCAACCCGGCCGCGGTCATCGTGCACGTCGAGGCGTCGTCCCTGTTCGCCACGGACGACCCCGCGCTCGCGGGCGAGGCCGAGCACCTGACCGCGATCGGCACCGTGCCGACGGATCTGGTGCTCGGGCTGGTCGGCGTGCAGCACCCCATGCACGGGTGGCTGCTCGAGCACGGCGCCGCACCGGAGCAGCTCGCGCGTCTCCGGGCCGACCCGGCGCGCATCGACGTGCTCGGCGTCAACTACTACCCCGACCTGTCCCCGCGGACCCTCGTCGCCGACGGCACCGACGTGGTGCAGATCGCGACGGACCGCTGGACCGACGGGCTCGTGACGAGCCTGCGCGGGTTCGAGGCGCGCTACGGCCTGCCCATGATGGTCACGGAGACGAGCATCGAGGGCACGGACGAGGTCCGGACGGCCTGGGTGCGCGACTCGGTCCACGCGGTCCAGGAACTCGTGGCGGGCGGCATGGACCTGCGCGGGTACACCTGGTGGCCCCTGTTCGACTTCGTCGACTGGTCGTACGCGTCCGGCGGTCGGAACGTCGAGGAGTTCGCGGTGCCCGACGAGGTCGTGGCCGCCCGGGTCCTCGGCGGGCGCAAGACCCCGTCGCTGCGCCGCATGGGGCTGGTCCGGCTCGAGGAGCAGGCGGACGGCTCCCTGCAGCGCGTCCCGACCGGGGCGGCAGCGGCGTTCGGGACCGAGACCGGCGCGCCGGCCAACCGTCTGTACAACGTTGTAACGGCTGCGGCAGACTGGACGCCATGACGACGCTGCGCGGCGAGGAAGCCGCTCCCCGGACCATGTCCGTTCCCGAACCGGCGAGCCGCCAGGACGGCACCCACCCCCGGCCGCAACTCGTCCGTCCGGCCTGGGCCGACCTCGACGGGCCGTGGTCGTTCCGCCACGACGACGGCGACGAGGGCCTGGGCGCGGGCTGGTCGGCGGGCTTCCGGCCCGAGCACGGGGCGACGGACCGCACGATCACGGTGCCGTTCCCGCCCGAGTCGGTCGCGTCGGGCATCGACGAGCCGGGGTTCCACCCCGTGGTCTGGTACGCGCGCAGCATCTCGGCCGAGGACCTCGAGCGTGCCGGGCGCTCGGCCGTCGCGTCCCGGGTGCTCCTGCACTTCGGTGCGGTCGACTACCGCGCGACGGTGTGGCTGGACGGGGTGCGCCTCGGCGAGCACGAGGGCGGGCACACGCCGTTCTCGTTCGACGTGACGCACGTGCTCGACGCCAGCACGGACGTCGACGCCGGCACCGACACCACGCACACCCTGGTCGTCCGCGCCGAGGACGACCCGCACGACGTCACGCAGCCCCGCGGCAAGCAGGACTGGCACGAGCACCCGCACGTGATCTGGTACCGCCGCACCACGGGGATCTGGCAGACCGTGTGGCTCGAGGCGGTGCCCCCGGTGTCGGTCGCGGCGCTCCGCTGGGAGACCGAGTTCCCCGGCTCGGTGGTCCGGGGCACGGTCCGGATCGCCGGTCGGGTGACCGCGGGCACGACACTGTCGGTGTCGCTCCGCCACGAGGACGGTGACGAGGACCTCGGCAGCGCCTCCGTCGTCGTGCCGGCGGGCGCCACGACCGTGGACGTGGTCGTCCCCGTCGCGCGGCAGACGAACGGCCAGGCGTACGACGAGATCGTGTGGACGCCGGAGACCCCGCGGCTCATCGACGCCACCGTCGTGCTCGGGCACCCCGACGGGTCCGGGGACGTCGTCGCGTCGTACCTCGGGTTCCGGTCGGTCGCGGTCGACCGGGGGGCGTTCCTGCTCAACGACCGGCCCTACGACGTCCGGAGCGTGCTCAACCAGGGCTACTGGCCGGACTCGAACCTCACCGCGCCGAGCCCGGCCGCGTTCCGTCGTGAGGTCGAGCTCATCAAGGAGCTCGGGTTCACCGCGACCCGGATCCACCAGAAGATCGAGGACCCGCGGTTCCTGTTCTGGGCGGACCGCCTCGGCCTCCTGGTCTGGGGCGAGGCGCCGGGTGCCTACGCGTTCACCCCGACAGCGGTGCAGCGGCTCATGCGGGAGTGGATGGACGCCGTGGAACGGGATGTGTCCCACCCGTGCATCGTGACCTGGGTGCCGGCGAACGAGAGCTGGGGCGTGCAGCACATCGCGCACGAACCAGCACAGCAGGCGTACGCCCGGGCGCTCGCCGACGTCACGCGGGCGCTCGACCCGTCACGGCCCGTGATCTCGAACGACGGCTGGGAGCACGCCGCGTCGGACATCCTCAGCGTGCACGACTACGAGGCCTCGGGCGAGGTCCTCGCCGCGACCTACGCCGACGACGCCGCCCGCACCCGCTTGCTCGCCGGGATGGGCCCGGCCGGCCGGCGGATCCTGGTCGGCGACGCCGAGGACCACGGCCAGCCGGTCATGCTCACGGAGTTCGGCGGGGTCAACTACCAGCCGGGTGCCGACCGCGACGACGCCTGGGGGTACTCCGTCGCGGTGGACGGCGACGACTACGTCGACCGGATCACCGCGCTGTACGACGGCATCCGCGCCAGTTCGTTCCTCGCCGGGTCCTGCTACACGCAGTTCACGGACACGCTGCAGGAGACGAACGGGCTGCTCACCGCCGAGCGCGAGCCGAAGGTGCCGATCGAGCGGATCCGCCGCGCCGTCGCCGGACGCGACTGATCGCGGCCGGGAGGGACGTGGCGGGTCCCGCCCCGTCCCTCCCGGCTCAACCGCGCAGCGTGGCGCGGGGATGCTCCCCGAACCGCGCGCGGTACGCCCCCGCGAACCGTCCGAGGTGCGTGAAGCCCCACGCCTGCGCGACCCCGGCGACGGTCGTCCCCGGTACGCCCTGTTGCAACTCCGCGTGGACGCGGTCGAGGCGGGCCTGCCGCAGGTACCCGAGCGGTGTGGTGTCGAGCACGCGTCGGAAGCCCTCCTGCAACGCCCGCACGCTGAGGTGCGCCGCGGCCGCGATCTCGGTGGTGCCGATCGGCTCGTGCACATGGGCCTGCACGTACTCCACCGCGGCGCGGATCCGTGCGTTCCGCGGCAGGAGCACCGCGGACGGCAGGGCGTCGGCGAGGGGCGGGTAGAGCCCGAGGAACGCGATCGCCGTCATCCGCGTGAGTTCGTCCCACAGCAGGGGACTGACCGGGCCGGAGCGCATGGTGTTCGACACGAGTCCCACGGTGCCCTGCCAGCTGCGGACCGCGGCGTCGGTGGGGGCGGCCGTGTGGTCGAACCGCAGGTCCTCGCCGGCGAGGCCCTGCTCGCGGGCGATGCGGTCGACGTGGTCACGTCCCAGGTGCACGAGCTTCTGGTCGTAGTCCGTGAACCGGAACACGAAGGACCGGTGCGCCGGGAACAGCAGCGGCCGCCCGGGGACCATGCGCAGGTCGTCGTGGCCGAGGTCGACCGTCGACCGCCCTGCCGTCAGCCACTGCACGACGTAGTCGCCGCCCGGCGGGATGTCGCCCTGGATCTCGCCGTGCATGCGCGAGGTCCGGAGTGTCAGGTCCGTGTCGCCCATCGCGGCGTAGCGGTAGCGGTAGGGCGTCGCCCGCGTCGGTGCCGAGGACCAGGCCGCGCCGGCGTAGAGCCGGGGCAGGTCGTCCATGGCCCGGTCGGCGTCGAGGCCGTGGGCCTCGATTCGGATGGGAGTGGCCGCCGCACCGGTCGTGGTGTCCATCGCTCCCGTGGTGTCCTCGCCGCTCGCGGGCATCCGTCGGTCCTCGACGCAGGGCGACGAGTCGGGGAGACCGCGCAGTGACGAGGATAGGCGGAAGGAGGAGGAAAAGCAAAGAATATTGGACAATCCGACCGGGGTACCCCGGTCGTTCAGCGGTGGCCCGTGCCCCCGGATCAGCCCTGGGGCACGCCGAGTTCCAGCGCCCGCACGACCCGGTCGAGCAGGCCCACCAAGCGCTTGCGGTCCCGCGGGCCCAGCTCGTCGAGCACCACGCGCAACGCGTCCTGCGTCCCCCCGACCGCCTCCCGCATCGCGGTCTTCGTCGTGTCGGACAGGCAGATCAACTTGCTGCGGCGGTCCGTCGGATCGACGTCACGGAGCACGTGGCCGCGAGCCCCCAGGCGCTCGAGGATGACGCTCGTCGCGGCGCTCGTCATGCCGACGTGCTGCGTGAGGTCCTTGACGCGGACGGCACGACCGACCGCCTCGGCCCGCGCGATGAACTGGAGGACGACGAGGTCCGTGCCCCCGACACCGAGCCGCGCGCGGAGCCGTGAGCGGAGCGCCGCATCCGCCGTCTCCACGCGGGTCAACGCCGCCACGACGTCGATCGCCTCGTCGATGCGTTCGTCGTCACGACGCATGCGGTCGTCGTCGGCGGTCGGCTCGGACACGATGCTCCCCGGGGTCGTTCGATCTGCGAACAGTTTGCCACCGCGACCGTCGATGCGCTCAGCTGTCCCCCACCACGCTCATGACGTTGCCCGACGGGTCCGTGAACCAGGCGATCAGCGGCCCGCCGTGGCGGTTCACCCCCGAATCGTCCGTCAGCCCCTCGTACTGCTCGAACACCACGCCCCGCTCCGTCAGGTCCGCGACCGTCGCGGGGACGTCCGGCACCGGGAAGTTGAGGACCGTGAACGACGCCGGCTCGTGCGCGTCGCCCTTCGGGTACACGAGCACGGGCGTCCCGCCGCCGACCTCGAGCATGAGCATGCCGTTCGCCTCGTGCACCGACAGTCCGAGCACGTCCTCGTAGAACGCCCGCGCCTCGGCGGTGTCCCGCACCGAGAACCCGCTGAACGCCCTCGTCGCATCGATCATGGCCGACAGTGTCCCTCCGACCGTGCCGGAGCACCAGACCCCGCGTCCTGGCATCCGGACCGTCGGGTGGGAGACTTGCGACATGCCGCCCACCCCCGCCGCCCTCGACGTCGCGGCCGCGGTGGAGCGGGCCCTCACGCTCGTCGCCGACCGTCCGCCCGCCGGGAGGGCCGTGCTCGGCATCGCGGGCAGCCCCGGCTCCGGCAAGTCCACCCTCGCGCGCCGTGTGGTCGCCGCCGTCACCGAGGCGCACGGGCCGGGCGTCGCCGTCCAGGTGCCCATGGACGGGTTCCACCTGGCGAACACCGCGCTCGCCGCCCTCGGACGGTCCGACCGGAAGGGCGCGATCGACACCTTCGACGCCGCCGGCTACGTCGCGCTCGTGCGCCGGCTCGTCGCCGCCGACGAGGACGTCACGTGGGCGCCCGACTTCGACCGGCGGGTCGACGAGCCCGTGGCGGGCAGCATCGCCGTGCCACGCGCCGTGCGACTCGTGGTCACCGAGGGCAACTACCTGCTCGACCGGGACGAGCCGTGGGCACTGCTGCCGGGCCTCCTGACCGAGACCTGGTTCTGCCGGACCGACGACGCCGTCCGGATCGACCGGCTCGTCGGACGCCACATGCGGCACGGCCGCGACCACGCGGCGGCCCGGGCTTGGGCGACCGAGGTCGACGGCGCGAACGCCCGGCGCATCGAACCGACGGCGGACCGCGCCGACCTCGTCGTCACCACCTGACCCCCACCGCACCCGACCGGGAGGACCGGCACATGTCCGACACGACGCCCAGCACGGCGGATCCCCAGCCCGTCATCGCCGTCACCGGTGCCACCGGGCACGTCGGCGGTGCCGTCGCGCGGGCGCTCGCCGCTGGCGGTCGACCGTTCCGCGCGGTCGTCCGCGACCCGGCCCGGGCACCCCGGCTCGCCGGAGCCGAGGTCGCCGTGGCCGCCTTCGCCGACGCGGACGCCGCTCGTGCCGCGCTCGCCGGTGTCGACGTCCTGCTCATGGTCTCGGCGGCCGAGGCGGAGGACCGCCTCGAGCAGCACCGCACCTTCGTCCGCGCCGCTGCCGAGGCCGGGGTCCGCCACGTCGTGTACACGTCGTTCGTCGGCGCGGCACCCGACGCCACCTTCACGCTCGGGCGCGACCACCACGCCACCGAGGAGGCGATCCGCGCCTCCGGCATGACGTGGACGTTCCTCCGCGACTCGTTCTACCTCGACTTCGTGGAGGAGCTCGTCGGCGAGGACGGCGTCATCCGCGGTCCGGCCGGGGACGGTGCGATGGCGGCGGTCGCCCGAGCGGACGTCGCGCGGGTCGCGACCACGGTCCTCCTGGACCCGGACCGGCACGCTGGAGCGACCTACGCGCTCACCGGGCCCGAGGCCGTCACCCTGGCCGAAGCGGCGGCGGTCGTGTCGGACGTCCGCGGCCGCACGGTGACCTACCACCCCGAGACGCTCGACGAGGCGTACGCGTCACGGGCGCGCTGGGACCCCGCTCCGTGGCAGGCGGACGCCTGGGTGAGCACGTACACCGCGATCGCCGAGGGTGCGCTCGCGGCCGTCAGCGGTGACGTCGAGCGGGTGACCGGGCGGCGCCCGATGTCCCTGCGCGAGGTGCTCGCGGCGGGCTGATCGCCCGCACTCAAAAGAGGTGCTGCGCTCACCGGTGCCGTTCCATCACCCCGCTCATCAGGCATTTTCAACTGTCAACAGGGCGTGAGCAGCCGGTACTCGAAACCTACTTGAAGCCGTAGGCTCGGTCCGATGAGCGCGAACGACGTGGACCGTGCCCTCGCTGCTCCGCGCGACGAGGTCGGTCCCAAGCTGTGTGCCCTCCTCGAGGACCAGTGGTTCGACCGGAAGTCGATCCGGATCCAGGCGAAGGACCTCGCACAGCATCTCGTCGCGTTCGCGAACGCGGAAGGTGGCGTGATCGTGCTCGGTCTGAGCGACGGCCGGGTCGAGGGATTGAAAGCGAGTGCCGGGCGCCTCAACGACTTCCAGCAGACGGCGATCGACCACACCGTGCCACCCGTGCGGGCGCGCGTGGATCAGACACGTTGCGTGAATGACGCAGGCGAGATCGATACGTTGGTGGTCGTCCGCGTCGACCCTGGCGAAGTCGTTCACGAGATGAAGAACGGAGACTGCTACCTCCGCGTCGGAGACGAATCTCGGAAGCTCCGCCATGAACAGCGCCGCGAGCTCGAGTACGACAAGGGACAAGCGCAGTGGGACGGGCATCCGTTGCTCGGTCTTCGGCGGGACGACCTCAACCGCCAGCTCCTCGAACAGTTCCGCAGTGCCACGGGCGCTTCCGGCACGTTCGATCGTCTTCTGAAGGCGCGCAGCCTCGTGACGCGGCACGGCGAGTACACGAACGGTTGCTATCTGCTGTTCGGTGAGCACCCGCAGGACGAGTTCCCTCAAGCGCACATTCGGGTGATCCGATACCTGGGTCCTGAGCGTGGCACGGGCGCTCGCCTGTCGGTTGACGACACCAACGACCTCAGGATCGAGGGACCGATCCCCTATGCCATCACCAAGGCCGCTGAGGAGATCGAACGTCTCGTCCCGCGGAAGAGGTCGCTGCGCGCCTCCGGTCTGTTCGAGAGCGAGCCCATCGTCCCGAAGGATGCGTGGCTCGAAGGTGTCGTGAACGCGGTCATCCATCGCTCCTACAGTCTCGGCGGTGACCACATCCGGGTCGAGATCTTCACGGACCGGATCGAGATCGAGAGTCCGGGCCTCTTCCCCGGTCTCGCTGACCCGGCGCGGCCTCTTGACATCAGTCGCTTCGCCAGGAACCCGCGGATCGCAAGGGTCTGCGCCGACCTCCGGATCGGTCAGGAACTCGGCGAGGGAATCCGGCGCATGTTCGACGAGATGCGGCGGGTCGGCCTGACGGATCCCGTGTACGTGCAGAGCCAGGGAAGCGTGAAGCTGACACTCCTGGCCCTTCCACGTATCGACGAACGAACGGCGGCTCGACTGCCGGCTCGCTCGCAGGAAGTACTCGACGTCATGCGTGCCGCAGATCGAGACCTGGGAACGGGGGAGATCTCGCAGCTGGTCGGATTGAGTAGACCGGCGACGAAGGCGCGCCTCGATGCGCTCGCTTCCGAGGCACTCATCGAGTGGATCGGCAAGTCGGAGCGAGATCCGCGAGCCGTGTGGCGGCTGCGGAACTGACCGACCTCGCTAGTCGACGTTCCGGGCCGCGATCGTCCCCGACACCCCGAGCACGAGCACCGCACCGACGACGACGAGCAGGGGCACGGTCCAGCCGCCCGAGGCCTCGTGGAGCGTCCCGGCGACGAGCGGACCCGCACTGCCGAGCAGGTACCCGCCGCCCTGCACCAGCGCGGACATGCGGCGCGCGTCGGCGTCGGTCGTCACGAGCCGCACGACGATGATGAACACGATCGTGATGCCGCCACCCTGGGCAGCGCCGCCGCAGATCGACCAGAGGAGCCACAGCTGCGGTGCGAGGAGCAGCCCGAGCGGCATCGCGAGCCAGAACAGACTGACGAGCACGATGATCGAGCGAGGCCGCCACCGGGACGCGAGCACGGGGACGCCGAGGGCCCCGACGACCGCGAGGATCTGGAAGACCGAGGAGCTCGCGCCCGCCGAGGCCGTGTCGAACCCGATCTCGTCGTGCAGGAGCGTCGGGATCCACGCGGTCAGGGCGTAGTACGAGAACGCCTGACCCGCGAACGCCAGGACGAGGCCCCACGTGACGAGCCGCCGCGCCGGGGCTGGTGCGGTGGCGTGCCGCTGGGTCTCCGGGACGAGGACCTGGTCGATCGGGCCGGTGACCGGGAGCGGCTCCGCGCTCGCGGTGATCGGACCTCGGAGTGCGGCGCGGACGCCGACCGCGCGCGACCACGCGGCAGCCGCGATGAGCACGAACACGCCCCAGATCGCGATCGCGACGGGCCAGCCGACGACCGCGGCGAGGGGGGCCGTGCCGAGCGAGGTGATCATCGACCCGACGTTGAGCGCCGACGTGTAGACGCCGGTCACGATGCCGACGCGCTCGGGTGAGGAGTCACGGCGGATGACGACGGGCACGACGACGTTCCCGATCGTGATCGCGATGCCGATGAGCGCCGTCCCGGCGACGAGGGCCCACGACGTGCCCGCGGAACGGAGGAGCGTGCCGGCGAGCACCCCGACGAGCGACGCCGTCACGGCACGCTCCGGGTCGAGCCGGGCGATCACCCACGACGCCAGCGGCGTCGCGAGCGCGAAGCACAGCACCGGGATCGTCGTGAGGAGCCCGGCGACCGTCGGGGTCAGGCCGAGGTCGTGCCGGACATCGCCGATGACCGGGGCGACCGCCACGACGGGACCGCGCAGGTTGAGCGCGATGAGCACGATCGCCGCGGGCAGGAGCCACGCGGCCCGCTCGCGGACCCGGGCGCCGGTGCGGTCGGACATCACAGCAGGATGGGGAGCAGGTCGAGCGGCTCGGCGGCCCGGGCGATCGTGCCGGCGGCCTCGGCGGGGGAGCCGTACCCCCACTCGGCGAACACGACCGGGACGCCGTGGGCGGCGGCGCCCTCGACGTCGTGGTGTCGGTCGCCGACGAGGACCGGCCGCGACACGTCGACCCCGCGCGCGGCGAGCCGGCGCAGTGCCTCGGCGACGACGTCGGCCTTGGCGCTGCGGACCTCGTCGTCACTCGCGCCCGTCACGACGTCGAGGTACGGCAGGAGCCCGAAGTGCTCGAGGATGTAGGTCGCCGGGGTCTCGGGCTTGCTCGTCGCGGTCGAGGTCGGCACGCCGGCCTCGTGCACGCGCCGCAGGACCTCGGGCATCCCCGGGTACACCCGCGCGTCGAGGGTGCCGTGGGCGAGGTAGTGCTCCCGGTAGACCTGCAGCGTGTGCTGGACCTGGTCCTCGTCCATCCCCATGCTGCGGAACGAGTCGAGGATCGGCGGCCCCACGAAGCTGAGGAGCGTGGCGGGCGACGGCACCGGCACCCCGATGCGTTCGAACGTGTACGTGAGGCTCGACGTGATCCCGGGCGCCGAGTCGCAGATCGTGCCGTCGAGGTCGAACAGGATCGCGGAGAACGGGCTGGACATCGGTTCCAGCCTATGGGACGGGCGCTGCGTGGCCGTGGTGGGTGGGGCCTCCCGGCCGGGAGGCACGTCCCCACCCCGTCGCGTCGCTCGCGGAGCGCGCGTGGTTCAGAACAGGCGGGTGTGCCCGCCCTCGATGCCGCGCATGGCGTCGTAGTCGAGGACGAGGCAGCGGATCCCGCGGTCCTCGGCGAGGGTGCGGGCCTGCGGCGCGAACGTCTGCGCCGCCAGGACGCCCTGCACCGGGCGGAGGTGCGGGTCGCGGTTCATGAGCTCGAGGTACCGCGTGAGCTGCTCGACCGCGTCGATCGTGGCGTTGCGCTTCATCTCGACCGCGACGGCGGCACCGGCGGCGTCGCGGGCCAGGATGTCGACGGGGCCGATGGCGGTCATGTACTCGCGACGGACGAGCGTGTGGCCGTCGCCGAGGAGCTCGATCTGCTCGGCGAGGAGCTGCTGCAGGTGGGCCTCGACGCCGTCCTTGACGAGCCCCGGGTCGACGCCCATGTCGTGGGTCTCGTCCGAGACGACCTCGTGGATGCTGACGACGAGGCGGTCCTGCGTCTTCTTCTGCGTGACCGTCCAGACCTCGGTGATGCCCGCGGCCGCCTGGTCCTCGTCGGGCTCGGCCGTGCTGATCGTGCAGGGCGGGCTCATCCAGTTGAGCGGCTTGTAGCTGCCGCCGTCGGAGTGGACGAGGAGCGAGCCGTCCGACTTGAGCATGAGGAGCCGGGTGGCCAGCGGGAGGTGGGCCGAGAGTCGTCCGGCGTAGTCGACGGAGCAGCGGGCGATGACGAGACGCACCCGACGAGCCTAGTCAGCGCCGGCGGGCGGGTTCGTCCGTGTCGAACCGGTTCCTTCCGGTCGAACCGCCGGATGCGGGTGTTCCACCGGAAGGGCGCGGTTCGACCTGGGGGCGGGTGCGCTCGCGGGCGGCACCCGACGCGAGCCCCGCGAGGACGATGAACACGACCACGACGAGCAGGGCGTGCAGGAGCCCGAACTGCTTGCCGAGGAACCCGATCACGGGCGGGCCGGCCAGGAACGCGACGTAGCCGATCGTGGCGACGGCGCTCACGCGGATGGCCGCGTTCCGGGGGTCGTCGGCGGCGGCGGACATCCCCATCGGGAACCCGAGCGATGCTCCGATGCCCCAGAGCACCACGCCGACGATCGCCAGGGGCACCGACGGCACGAGGATGAGCACGAGCAGGCCGACGAGGGCGAGCGCCGCACTGCCGCGGAGCACCGGCACCCGGCCGAAGCGGTCGATCACGAACACACCACCCGCGCGACCCACCGTCATCGCCGCGACGAACACCGACAGCACGGCACTGCCCTCCGCGTTGGTCAGGCCGTGGCCGTCCACCATCGCGAGGGGCAGCCAGTCGTTCGCGGCACCCTCGGCCAGGGCCATCCCGAGGACGATGAGCCCGATGAGGATCGTGGCCGGGGACGCCCACACCTGCCAGCGGTTGAGGACGGCGACGGGCGAGGTGTCCGTCGACTCGGGGTGGGGCTCGGCACGCTCGTCGCGGAGTCGAGTGACGGCGACGACCATGCCGATGCTCGCGAGGACGCCGATGCTGCCGATGTGGATCCACACGGGGACGTCCGCGGCCTCGGCGGCGGAGCCGAGTGTCGCCCCGAGGAGGGTCCCGACGCTGAACGCGGCGTGGAACAGCGGCATGACGCTCCGCCCGCCGGAGCGTTCGGCGCTGGCCCCGGAGACGTTCATCGACACGTCGCACAGACCGTTGCCGAACCCGAACGCGGTGAGGCAGCCCCAGATCGCCCAGGACCCCCAGCCGGCCGAGACGGCGATCGACGCGCTCACCATGCCGACGACGAGCAGGACCGCGGCGACCTGGATCCCGCGTCGTGCCCCGAGCCGGGCGACGATGTGGCTCGCCGCGGACAGCCCCACGATGGAGCCGACCGACATGCCGAGCACGAGCAGCCCCATCTCGGACGTCGAGGCGTGCAGCGAGTCGCGGACGCTCGGCACCCGTCCGAGCCAGGTGGCCATGTCGAGGCCGGAGAGGGTGAACACGACGAACACGGCGTTGCGCCAGGTCCGCGTGCCCGGGGTCCGGGTGCTCGTCGGCGTGGTCACACGGCCTCCTCGTCGTCGATCCGGTGCGGGCGGTCATTCGTCACTCGAATCGATTCGACCCAGGATCGGTCGTTACGCTACCGAGCCATGGACAACGCGGCAAGGGAGACCGGCGCGTCGGACGTGGGCACCGCCTCCAGGCCGCGTGGTGACGCCCGACGCCCGACGCTCGCCGCCGTCGCGCGCGCGGCGGGGGTGGCACCGTCGACCGCCTCGCTCGCGTTCAGCGGTGCCGGTCCGGTCGCCGCGGAGACGAAGGAGCGCGTGCTCGCCGTCGCGGCCGAGCTCGGGTACGACGGCCCGGACCCCCGCGCACGATCGCTCCGCCGCGGCCGGTCCGGGGTGGTCGGCGTCGTGCTCGACGACCGCCTCAGCGACGCCTTCCGTGACCCGGTCAACGTACAGACCCTCGACGGGATCGCCGAGGTCGCCGGTGCCGCGGGCGCCTCGTTGCTGCTCGTGCGGAGCCCGCTCGACGGCGCGGAGGGGTTCGGGCCGCTCGTCGACGCCCCCATGGACGCGGTCGTGCTCATCGGCTGCAACGTCCGGATCGACGCCGCGGTCGCGGTCCTCCGGCGGCGCGAGATCCCCGTCGTCGCGGTCGAGGCCGAGCACATCGCCGGCGCCGTGCCGATCATGCTCGACAACCGGGACGCGTCACGGCGGGGTGCGGAGTACCTCCGCGACCTCGGCCACACGGACGTCGCCGTCGTCGCGCTGCCGATCGACCCGGACCGCACACGCGGGCCGCTCACGCCCGAGCTCGCCGGCCGGGCGACGTCGTTCATCGCCCTCGAGCGCCTCCGCGGCGTGCACGAGGTGTTCCCCGACGCCGCCGCCGTCGTCGCGGGCGGCAGCGCGGTCGAGGAGGGCCGCCTCGCCGGGGCGACCCTGTTCGCGGGACCGTCCCGGCCGACCGCCGTCGTCGCGCAGAGCGACCTGCTCGCCGTCGGGGTCATCGTCGCGGCGCTCGACGCGGGACTCCGCGTGCCGCAGGACGTCAGCGTCGTCGGGTTCGACGGCATCCGGATCGACGACAGCCTGCTGCACCGCTCGCCCGTCCAGACCCTGACGACACTCGTGCAGCCCGCCGTGCAGAAGGGTCAGGCCGCCGCGCGGGCCGCGCTGGCGATGCTCGAGGGCGAGGAGCCCGAGCCCGCGGCCTTCCGGAGCGAGCTGCGCGTCGGGGACACCGTCGGGCCGCCGCCGGTGCACTGAGCCGGGACACGGTCGGGCCGCCGCCGCTGCGCTGAGCCGCGCCGCTGCGTGAGCCGCGCCGCGCCGCGCCGCGCCGACAGGCCGTGCCGGGGGCCGCTCTCGCGGTCAGGACGCCATCGCACGCCGGATCCACCCCGGCCGGTGCGCCCGCACGCCGAGCGTGATCGCCCGGATGCCGATGTACCCGAACGAGAACGCCGCCCAGAGCGGTACGGGACCGGCGTGGATGCCGCCGGGAGGCGCCGCGTCGGCCCCGTGGGACCCGGCCCCCTGCGACACCACCCACAGCAGCGGCAGGTACACGACGAGGTTCACGAGCCCCGCCAGCGCCAGGTACCGCGCGTCGCCGGCACCGATGAGCACGCCGTCGAGCACGAACACGTACCCCGCCACCGGCAGCCCGATCGCGGTCACCACGAGCAGCGCGGGCAGCAGGGACCGGACGGTCGCCGCGTCCGAGAACACCGGCCCGAGCACCCCGCTCAGCGCGGCCGTGAGCAGCCCGAGGAGCACCCCGCCCGCGACGCCGAGCACCACGAGGCGGGTCGTCACGAGCCGGACCCGGTCCGCCTGGCGTGCTCCGAGCGCGTGCCCGACCAGGGCCTGGCCGGCGATCGCCAGGGCGTCGAGCGCGAACGCCAGGGTCGAGAACACCGTGAGGGCCACCTGCGTCGTCGCGAGTCCGGCGACCCCCAAGTCCGCGGCGACCGAGACCGTCGCGAGCATCGCCACCCGGAGCGACGCCGTCCGGAGGAACAGCCACGCGCCGGAGCGGAGCGCCCGCACCACGCCGGAGACCCCGGGGCGCAGCGACGCGCCGGTGGAACGGGCCCCCCGGACCGCGATCACGACGTACACGGCCGCCATCGCCCACTGGACGACCACGGTCCCGAGCGCGGAGCCGGTCACCCCCATCCCCGCCCCGTAGATGAGCACCGCGTTCAGCCCGCCGTTCACGACGAACCCCACCGTGGCCACGACCAACGGCGTGCGCGTGTCCTGGAGGCCCCGCAGCAGCCCGGTGGACGCCGTCACCACCAGGATCCCCGGCAGACCGACGAGCGACACGAGCAGGTAGGCCGTCGCCGTGGCCGAGACGCCGGTCGACGCGCCGAACAGCCCCACGAGCGGTCGGGCGAGTGGCCACCCGACGAGCGCCAGGACGACCCCGAGTCCGAGCGCGAGCCACATGCCGTCGAGGCCGGCGTGCACGGCGCCCCGGCGGTCCCCCGCTCCGAGCGCCCGGGCCACCGCCGGTGTCGTCGAGTACGCCAGGAACACGAGCAGCCCGGTGGCTGTCTGCAGCACGCTCGACGCCAGCCCGACCGCCGCCAGGGGTGTCGCGCCGAGGTGCCCGACGAGCGCCGTGTCGGTCATGAGGAACAGCGGCTCGACGACGAGCGCGCCGAGGGCCGGCAGTGCCAGCCGGACGATGTCGCGGTCCACCCGGGAGGCGCGGCCCCGCCCGCCCCGTGGCGGACGTCCCGGGGTGGCCGAGCGGGCGGTGGCCGAGCGGGCGGTGTCCTCGGGGCCGGGGTCCGGCGTCACCGCCGGTCGGTCGGCGTGTTCCGCGCGGTCGGCGCGGTCGCGGGTCCGCTCTCGGTGCCGGTGCCGGTGCCGGTGCCGGTGCCGGTGCCGGTGGGGACACCGAGTGCGTCCCGCGGACCGGTGTCGGGCCTCCCGATCGTGTCGGCGACGTCGGCGGCGCCCACCGCGTCCGTCCCGCGTGCCCGACCGATCAGGTCCATGAGGTGGTAGACGACGATCGCGGCGACGGTGCCGATGACGATGCCGCCGAAGGTCGCGCCGCCCACCCCGAACGTGAAGTCCGCGATGCCCATGACGAGCGCGATGCCCGCCGTGAGCTGGTTCTTCGGCCGGGCGAAGTCGACGCGGTTCTCGACCCAGATGCGGATGCCGATGATGCCGATCAAGCCGTAGAGCGCGGTCGTCGCGCCACCGAGCACCCCGGTCGGGACGGTCGCGATGACGGCGCCGATCTTCGGCGACAGCCCGAGCAGGACCGCCACGATCCCCGCGACCCAGTACGCCGCCGTCGAGAACACGCGCGTCGCGGCCATGACGCCGATGTTCTCGCCGTACGTGGTCGTGGCCGAGCCGCCGCCGAGTCCCGCGATGACGGTCGCGACGCCGTCGGCGAGGAGCGCACGCCCCGTGAGCGGGGTGAGGTCCCGTTCGGTGAGCTGCCCCACGCCCTTGACGTGCCCCACGTTCTCGGCGATCAGGGCGAGCACGACCGGGAGGAACCCGAGGTACACGGCGAGGTGCCCGCCGTCGAAGCGCGGCGCGGTGAACGTCGGGAGGCCCACCCACGCGGCCCGCGCGACCGCCGAGTAGTCGATCTGGCCCGCCAGGACCGCGACGACGTACCCGACGACCACCCCGACGACGATCGAGAGTCGGCCGATCATGCCCCGGAACAGGACCGTGCACAGCACGATCGCCGCCAGGGTGACGAGCCCGATGACGGGGGACTTCGTGAAGTCCGCCTTCGCCGTCGGGGCGAGGTTGAACCCGATGAGCGCCACGATCGCCCCGCTGACGACGGGTGGCATGAGGACGTCGATCCACCGCGAGCCCGCGAGGTGCACCACGACCCCGACCACGGCGAGCAGCGCACCGACGAGCACGATGCCGGACAGGGCCACCGGGATGCCCCCGACCTTGGTCGCCGCGGCGATCGGGGCGAGGAACGCGAAGGACGACCCGAGGTAGCTCGGCAGCCGGTTGCGCGTCACCACGAGGAACAGCAGCGTGCCGATGCCGCTGAACAGCAGGGTGGTCGACGGCGGGAACCCGGTGATGAGCGGGACGAGGAACGTCGCACCGAACATCGCCACGACGTGCTGGACGCCGAGGCCGACCGTCCGACCCCAGCTGAGGCGTTCCTCGGGGGCGACGATGGTGGTGGCGGAGACCGTCCGGCCGTCCCCGTGGAGCGTCCAGGGAAGAGGCATGGCCGAACCCTACCGGGGCCGGGCCGCAGCCCGGGGGAACGCCATGGGATCGTGGCTATGGTGGTCGGCATGACTGCCGAGCGCGAGCGCCCCTCCGGGATCCAGACCGACGACATCGACGCGACGGTCCGGCCGCAGGACGACCTCTACCGGTACGTCAACGGACGGTGGATCGCCGACACCCCGATCCCGGACGACAAGGCGCGGTACGGCTCGTTTACCGTGCTCGCCGAGGCGGCGGAGGAAGCCGTCCGCTCCATCATCGAGCGGTCGCAGCAGGCCCTCCCGGGGACCGAGGCCCGCAAGGTCGGCGACCTCTACACGAGCTTCATGGACGAGCAGGCGCTCGAGGTCCTCGGCAGCGGCCCCATCGACCCCCTGCTCGGCGAGATCGACCTCGTGCAGGACGTCTCGGACGTGCTGCGACTCGTCGGCCGGTTCGAGCGCCTCGGGGTCTCGAGCTTCGTGCAGCTGTTCGTCGACAACGACCCGGGTGACCCCGAGGCCTACGTCGTGTTCCTGGAGCAGGGCGGGCTCGGGCTGCCGGACGAGTCCTACTACCGCGAGGACCGGTTCGAGGACATCCGCGGTCGCTACCGCGAGTTCGTCGGGGCCATGTTCCCGCTCGCCGGCTTCGACGAGGGCGCGATCCGCACCCAGAACGTCATCGACCTCGAGACCGCGCTCGCTGCGTCCCACTGGGACAACGTCACCACGCGGGACAGCCAGAAGACCTACAACCGCATGAGCTGGGCCGAGGCCGAGGCGCTCGCCGAGGGCGTCCGGCTGTCCGAGTGGGCCGAGGCCGTCGGCGCGCCGGTCGACGTGTTCGACACGGTGGTCGTCCGCGAGCCGGGCTTCCTGACCGGGCTGGCGCACGAGCTCCGCACGCGGCCCATCGGCGCGTGGAAGGACTGGCTGCGCTGGCAGGTCATCCGGTCCTCGGCGCCCTACCTGACCACGGCGTTCTCGGCCACGAGCTTCTCGTTCTACGGCACCGCACTCACCGGTGCGCCGAAGCAGCGCGACCGCTGGAAGCGCGGCGTCTCGCTCGTCGAGGGCGCGATGGGTGAGGCCGTCGGCAAGATCTACGTGCAGGAGCACTTCGACGAGACCGCGAAGGCCGCCATGGACGCCCTCGTCGCGAACCTCGTCGAGGCGTACCGGCAGAGCATCACGGGCCTCGACTGGATGACCGACGAGACCCGGCAGCGTGCGCTCGACAAGCTCGCCAAGTTCACGCCGAAGATCGGCTACCCCGTCCGGTGGCGCGACTACTCGGCGCTCCAGGTGACGCCGGACGACCTGCTCGGGAACGTCCGCGCCGTCGCGTCGTTCAACGTCGACCGCGAGCTCGGCAAGATCGGCAGGCCGATCGACCGCGACGAGTGGTTCATGACGCCGCAGACGATCAACGCCTACTACAACCCCGGGTTCAACGAGATCGTGTTCCCCGCGGCGATCCTGCAGTTCCCGTTCTTCGACCAGCAGCGCGACGCCGCGGCGAACTACGGGGCCATCGGAGCCGTCATCGGACACGAGATCGGGCACGGGTTCGACGACCAGGGCTCGCAGTACGACGGCGACGGACGCCTCCGCAACTGGTGGACGGAGGCCGACCGCGCCGCGTTCGAGGAGCGCACGAAGGCCCTCATCGCGCAGTACGACGCGCTCGTGCCGACCGAGGTCCCGGACGGCCGCGTCAACGGTGCGCTGACGATCGGCGAGAACATCGGTGACCTCGGCGGACTCGCGATCGCGTGGAAGGCCTACCTCATCTCGCTCGACGGCCAGGAGCCCCCGGTGATCGACGGCATGACGGGTGCTCAGCGGTTCTTCCTCAGCTGGGCCCAGTCGTGGCGGATGGCGATCCGCCCGGAAGAGGCCGCGCGCCTGCTCAGCATCGACCCGCACTCCCCGAACGAGTTCCGCTGCAACCAGATCGTGCGGAACATCGACGAGTTCGCGGCGGCCTTCGGGGTCACCGAGGGCGACGCCCTGTACCTCGCTCCGGAGCAGCGCGTCGCCATCTGGTGACGAGCCGCGACCGGTCAACCCCGTCCCGAGGAGCGTGTGGGCCCAGTGGTCGAACGCGACGTGTCGCCACGGCGGCACCAGGCACGGTCACGTGCCGCCGGGCGGCACCGCGGTGACGTCGAGGCCGCCTTCGCCGCGACGGTCGACGCGCTCGGGTCACTCGCGTACGACGGAGCCCGCGTCAGTGCGTCGGTGATCGACACGACGACGGGGCGGGCCCTGCTCGCGGTCGACGAGCGGGTGGTGCTCCCGGTCGCCGGGGTGGGGAGGCTCCTCCTGCTCATCGAGGTCGCGGCCCAGCTCGAGGAGGGCCGGCTCCACGGCGACCGGCTCCAGCGCATGGCCCGGGACACCGCCGGCGGACCTGGGCTGTGGCAGTTCCTCCAGGAGCCCACGCTGCAGGTCCCCGACCTCGCGACCCTCGTCGGAGCGGCCGCCGACGCCTGGGCGACGAACGCGCTGCTCTCCACCGTCGGCATCGAGGCCGTCCGGCTCCGCGCCGAGTCCCTCGGCGTCGACCGCAGCGCCGTGCTCGACCGCGTGCGCGACCGGCGCGGCCCGGACGACGCACCCGACCAGGCCGTCGCCGCCGCGGCGGAGCTCAGCTGGCTCATGCGGGGTCTGGCGCTCGGCGAGGTCGTCGACGAGGCGACGAGCAACCGCGTGCTCGGCTGGGTGTCGCTCGGGATGGACACCACCCTCGTCGCCGGGGCCTTCGGGCTCGATCCGTTGGCGCACCGTGGGCTCGACCACGGCCTCCAGCTCGTCGCGGTGACCGGGACCGGGCCGGGCATCCGCAGCGAGACCGGGGTGCTGCGCGGGCCGTCGTCGTCCGTCAGCTACGCCGTGACCGTCGGGTTCGAGGACGACTCCCTGCAGCGGCGGCTCGCGGTCGTGGAGGCGCTCCGCACGATGGGCGCGGACATCCTCGACCACGTCCACGCCTGACGAGCTCGCCCCGCCCCTTCCGCCTGTTCTCGACGGTGCGGGCGTCGGTCGACAGCGGCACCGTCGAGACAGGGCGGAGAGGGTGGGGCCGCTGGTGCGCCGCGGAGGCCGGGACCAGGCGGGAGGGGGAGACTGGCACCGACCGGACGCGGTGCCGACGACGACGCCGGACGGTGACCACGGCCGCCCGTGCGACACGGACGGCCAGGAGGGCGGTTCCCGATGGCTGGCAAGCACGAGCAGACCCGGAACGACGACGGCGGACGCGAGGACGGCCCCGCGGTCGTCGCGGGCGAGTACGTCGACTCCGACATCCCGGGCGAGCAGCCACAGGCCGACGCCGAGCCGGTGGGGGAGTACGTGAGCAGCGACGTTCCCGGCGAGCTGCGGGTGGGCGACACCGACCCCGCGGGCGAGTACGACGACTCCGAGATCCCCGGCGAAGCCCGGATCCGGACCGAGGAGCCCATCGGCGCCTACGACGACGCGGACGTCCCGGAGGACCGCGGGGCGTGACTCGCGCCGCCCTCAGTCGACCAGGTCGGCCTCGACCATGCGGCGGAGGGTCTCGACCCCGGCGGGCGGACACCGGTGTGCGTCGGCGGAGGTCACCCAGTCGACGGCGTCCACCTCGGCCGACGGCACGGGCTCCTGGCCGACGAGGGCGGACGGCGCGACGAGGAACAGCTCCATGGCGACGCGTGTGCCCGGCGCCTGGCCGTGTGCGTCCTCGGTGACCGTGCCGAACGGCTGGCAGTCGGCGGGCGTGAGGCCGAGCGTGGTCTCCTCACGGGCCTCCCGGACGGCGGCGTCGACGGGCGTCTCGCCCGGTTCCACCTTGCCGCCGGGCAGGTACAGGACGTCGCGACCGCGCGACCGCACCATGAGCACACGGCGGTCGCGGACGACGAGCACCGCGCTCACGCGCAGCGTCCGGGAGGCCGTGCCCGGGTCGGTCGTCAGGACGCGTCCGCCGCGTGGTCGCCGAGGTCGCGGGCGCGCTCGCTCAACGGCACGACGGGCGCCGCCGGTGCCTCGGGCTCGATGCCGAAGAGCGCGTCGACCGCGGCGGTGAAGTCCTCGGCACGGCCCTGCCGACCGAGGTCGCGTGCGCGGACGGACGGGCGGTGCAGGAGCACGCCGGCCAGGTGTCGGAGGGCCTGCTCGGTGCGGTCGGACGAATCGCCGCGGTCCCGGGCGCGGGCGATCTCGGCGTCGAGGACGTCGAACACGTGCTTGCGGAGCGCGACGAGCGCGGGGGTGGCGGACTGCTCGAGGGCCGCGGTGTGGAAGCGCGTGACGGCGTCGTCGACGATCGCGCGGGCCTCCGACTCGGCGTTCAGCTCGGACAGCGGGGCGTGCAGGCTGATGGTCTCGAGGTCGAGCAGCTCGACGCCGTCGACCGATGCGGCCGCCGGGTCGACGTTCCGCGGCAGCCCGAGGTCGATCACGAGCCGACGCCCGGGGTGGTCGAGGTCCGAGGCGTGGACGACGGGCACCTCGCTCGAGGTGCAGGTGATGACGACGTCGCTCGCCGCGGCCGTGCCCGCCAGGTCCGCGACGGGCACCAGGTCGTGCTTGGCGGCGAACACCGGAGCGCGCCCGGACGGCGAGTACACGGCGATGTCGGCGACGCCACGGTCGCGGAGGGCGGCGACCGTCGTGGCGGCGTACCGGCCCGTCCCGACGAGGAGCACGTGGGTGTCGGCCCAGTCCGTGACGCGGGACGACGCGAGCTCGAGCGCGAGACGGACGATGGAGCGACCGGCGGCACCGATGCGCGTGCGCGTCTTGACGCCGCGCGAGGTGTGGGCGGCCTCTTGGAAGAGCCGTTCGAGGTCCGACGTCGTGGTACCGGCGGCACGGGCGCCCTCGAGCGCGCGACGCACCTGACCCGAGATCTCGGTCTCGCCGACGACGACGGACTCGAGACCGCTCGAGACGGCGAAGAGGTGGTGGACGACGTCGACGCCGTCGAGCACGCGGACGGAGGCGCGGACGTCGTCGGCGGCGAGGTCGCTGGCGGCGCTCACCGCGTCGATCGTGGCCGCGACGGCGGAGTCGCGGTCGCCCGCGACGTCGAGGTAGGCCTCGAACCGGTTGCAGGTCGCCAGGACCACGGCACCGTCGAGGACGTCCGATCCGCTCACGAGACCGTCCGCGGCAGCCGGTGCCCCGATGCTCAGTCGCTCCAGGAGGTCGAAGCTGGCGTTGCGATGCGACGCCGTGAGACAGATGAGCACGTACTCGATGGTACCGCGGCACGCCGACGGCCGGGGTCAGCGGGGGTCCCCCGGGCTGAGGACACGGCAAGGTGTGCACGGCGAGCGGGTGGGAGACTGGGCGCGTGATCGACTCCACGACCGTCGCGTTGCCCCCGACGCACCCGCTCGCCGACGGCCGGACCGCGGATGCCCCGCTCGTCCGGGCGCTCCGCGGGGACCGCCCCGAGCGCCTGCCGGTGTGGTTCATGCGGCAGGCCGGGCGGTCGCTGCCCGAGTACCGGGAGCTCCGTGTCGGCACCGCGATGCTCGACGCCTGCCTCGACCCGGCGATGGCGTCCGAGATCACCCTGCAGCCGGTCCGGCGCCACGGCGTCGACGCGGGCATCTTCTTCAGCGACATCGTCGTCCCGATCAAGCTCGCGGGCGTCGACGTCGACATCGTCCCCGGTCGGGGTCCGGTGCTCGGCCGGCCGATCCGCACCGCGGCGGACGTCGCGGCGCTCGAGTCCCTCGACCCGAGTGCCCTCACCCCGATCGCGGAGGCCGTGGCCCGGACCGTCGCGGAGCTCGGCACGACGCCGCTCATCGGGTTCGCCGGGGCCCCCTTCACGCTCGCCGCCTACCTCGTCGAGGGCGGCCCGAGCAAGGACCACATCCGCGCGCGGACCCTCATGCACGCCGACCCCGAGACCTGGGACCGCCTGCTCGGATGGGCAGCGGACGTCTCGGGGGTGTTCCTCCGCGCGCAGGTGCTCGCCGGCGCGTCCGCGGCGCAGCTGTTCGACTCCTGGGTCGGGTCGCTGTCCCGCGCCGACTACACGGCGCGGGTCGCGCCGCACTCCGCGCGGGCCCTGGCGCACGTGGCCGACCTCGGTGTGCCGACGATCCACTTCGGTGTCGGCAGTGGCGAGGTGCTCGCCGACATGGCGGCCGTCGGGGCCGATGCGGTCGGCGTCGACTGGCGGATCCCCCTCGACGACGCCGCGCGCCGCGTGGCCGGCGCCGACGTGACCCTGCAGGGCAACATCGACCCCGCGATGCTCGCCGCGCCGTGGCCGGTGCTCGAGGCCCACGTGCGGGACGTCGTGGCGCGCGGTGGTGCCGCGCGTGCGCACGTCGTGAACCTCGGGCACGGCGTGCCACCCGAGACGGACCCCACGGTGCTGACGCGCGTCGTCGGCCTCGTGCACGACCTCGGCGACGGCCGCACGACCGGCGACGGCCGCAGCGCCCACGAGGGGCTCGGCGCATGACCGCCGTCGTGGTGGTCGGCGGCGGCGTGGGCGGCCTCGTCGCCGCGCGTGACCTCGCCAAGGGCGGCGCCGACGTGGTGCTCGTCGAGGCGTCCGACCGGCTCGGTGGGATCGTCGACCGGCACACGGTGGCGGGCATCGAGCTCGACCTCGGCGCGGAGTCGTTCGCGACCCGCGGGGACACCGTCGGCACGCTGGCGATCGAGCTCGGCCTCGGCAACGAGATCGTGACCCCGGACCCCCGCGGTGCCTGGCTCATGACGCGTGACGGACGGGTGGCACCGCTCCCGCAGGCGGGCCTCCTCGGGATCCCGGGGAGCCCGACGGCGGCGGACGTCATCGCGGTCGTGGGCACGTCGGGGGCCCTGCGCGCGCAGATGGACTCGCTGCTGCCCGGACCGGTGGGCGCGAAGGCCCGGACGCTCGGCGAGCTCGTGCGTCGACGCATGGGGGACCGCGTCCTCGACGACCTCGTCGTGCCGGTCGCGGCGGGGGTGCACTCGACGCACCCGGACGAGCTCGACCTCGACCGCGTCGCGCCGGGCCTCCGCGCCGCCCTCCTGCGCGAGGGGTCGCTCGGCCGGGCGGTCCTGGCGCAGCGGGCCAAGGCGCCGGCGGGGTCGGCGGTCGCGGGGATCCGTGGTGGCATCGCCCGGCTCGTCGACGAGCTCGTGGCGGACCTCGACACGTACGGGGTCGACGTCCGTCTCGGCACCCGCGCCGTCCGGATCGACCGCACGGCGGTGGACGTCGTCCCCGTCGACGACGGCAGCGGCACGGGACGCCCGGGTCCGGCCGAGCGGCTGGTGGCGGACCACGTCGTCGCGGACGTCGCGGACCCGTCCCGGCTCGTCGGCCAGCGGGACGCGGCGATCGAACTCGTCACCCTCGTGGTGGACCAGCCGGACCTCGACGCGGCGCCCCGCGGCACCGGGATGCTCGTGCACCCGGACGCCGAGCGCGTGCGGGCGAAGGCGATCACGCACGCGACCGTCAAGTGGCCCTGGCTCGCCGAGCGCGCGGGCGGACGGCACGTCCTCCGGCTCAGCTACGCGCTGTCCGCGCGCGACGGGGCGGACGCCATCGGTGTCGGCACGAGCCTGGCGGTGGACCCGGACAGCGCCGTCGCCGAGACCGCCACCGCGGACGCCGCCGCGCTGCTCGGGGTGCCGATCGACGCGGGCGTCGTGATCGGCGCCGCCCGGGTCCGCTGGCGTGCTCCGGACACCGAGCCGGCCGGCCTCGCCGAGGGTGTGCTCGGCGTCGGCGAGGCGAGCGTCGGCCGGGGTCTGGCCGGTGTCGTCGCGACGAGCAGGTCGGTGGCCGCCGGCATCCTCGACGCCTGACCGAACCGGCAGAGCGGCCGGGGGCTACTGTGGGCGGAGTCCCGTCCGTTCGCCGATGCATACCGCTCGGCGCATGCCACAACCGAGAGGTCCCAACATGCGAGGCAGACTGATCTTCCTGACCGGCGTCGGAGTCGGCTACGTGCTCGGCGCCCGCGCCGGACGTGCGCGGTACGAGCAGATCCGCTCGGCGACCACGCGCGTCTGGAACAGCGACGGCGTGCAGAAGCAGGTGCACACCATCGAGGACTTCATCGCCGACCGGACGCCCGACGTCGCGGACTTCATCGGTGAGACCACGAAGAAGGTCGTGCGCAAGGCCGGGCCCAAGGGCTCGGGCGGCTCCTCGGAGTCCTGACCGTCCGAACGGCCGAGGCACCGTGACCCCGGTGCCGGAAGGAGCAAGCACGATGTCCGATACCCGAAGCGGTGAACGCCGCTCGCGGTCGTTGTTCGGCCTGGTCAGCGACGTCCCGCGGCTGGTCCGCGAACTCGTCAGGGGCGAGCTCGCGCTGCTCAAGGCGGAGATGCTCCAGAAGGCGAAGATCTTCGCGTTCGCGGCGGCGTTCCTCATCGTCGCGGTCGTGATCCTGTTCTACGCGATCGGCGTGTTCCTGACGGCGGCGGTCCTCGGTCTCGCCACGGTGATGCCGGGCTGGCTCGCGGCGATCATCGTCGCGGTCGTGCTGCTCATCATCGCCGCGGTCCTCGGACTGCTGGGGTACCGCCGGATCAAGACCGGCCTCCCGCCGCTGCCGGCGCGCACGATCCAGAGCGTGAAGAACGACGTCAACGCCGTCCGCGGCATGGGCCGCAAGCCGAAGCCGCCGGTGCAGCAGAGCAGCCGCCGGCCGGACGTCGACGGCACCTTCTGAGACGGGACGACCAGTGAGCGACACCCACGACAACGGACCCGACTTCGCCGCGCTCGACCGCCGCGTGGCGGCCACCCGCGCGCAGCTGTTCGACACCCTCGACGCGATCGAGGACTGGTTCGACGTGCCGAAGCAGCTCGGCGTGGCGGTGCACCGCACGCGGCAGGGGTTCGAGGACCACCCCGTGCCCTACCTGGCAGCGTTCGCAGGGGGCGCCCTGGTCGTCGGGGGTATCGTCGTCTCGGTGATCCGCCGCCGGTAGGCACCGGCCGGGGTCACCCGCCCCACACGGCCCGCGCCCGGGCAGCGTGCGCGCCACCGCGACAGCAGCGGTGAGCGACACGCGGAGCAGTGCGCTGGGTGTGCGGCAACGGAGCCGAGGCGACCACCATCCGACCGAAGGACAATGGATCCCATGAGTTCCAGCGCGCCCGCGCACAGCACCGAATCCTCCGCCTCGCCGTCCGACTCCGGCATCGACGAGACCCTCCTGACCGCCTACACGCTGTGGGCGGTCTTCCGGCGTCCGGTGGGCGCCGTCGCTCCCTTCGCGGCCGACGCCGTGCCGGAGCTCGACGCCGCGGTCGCGCGGGCGGCCGAGCACGGCGTCACCGTGCGCGGCTTCTACGACGTCTCCGGGTTCCGCGCCGACGCCGACCTCATGGTGTGGCTGCACGGCGACGACGCCCAGGCGATCCAGGCCGCGCTCCGCGACCTCCGCCGCACGGCACTCCTGGTGGAGGCCGCTCCCGTGTGGCACGCGATGGGCATGCACCGCGACGCCGAGTTCAACAAGCGGCACACGCCGGCGTTCCTGCGCGGCAAGGACCCGGAGGCCTGGCTGACGGTCTACCCGTTCGTGCGGTCCTACGAGTGGTACCTCCTGCCCGAGGAGGACCGCCGCCAGATGCTCGCGGACCACGGCCGGCAGGGGGCGAAGTTCCGCCGCGTGCTCACGAACACGGTCGCGAGCTTCGCGCTCGGCGACTACGAGTGGATCCTGCCGCTCGAGTCCCCCGAGCTCGTCGACCTCGTCGACCTCATGCGGGACCTCCGGTACACGGAGGCCCGGCGCCACGTGCGCGAGGAGGTCCCGTTCTTCACGGGCCGCCGCATCGAAACCACCGAACTCCCGGAGGTCCTGTCGTGACCGAGATCACCGACACCCCCAGCGCGACCGGCATCACGAACGGTCAGGCCGTCCTGGCGGCCACGCCGGCCGCCGCGGGCGGCCCGGAGCACGTGACCGAACCGACCGCGTACGACGCGATCCTCCTCGCCGGGTTCGGCGGACCGGAGGGACAAGAGGACGTCATCCCGTTCCTCCGCAACGTCACGCGCGGGCGCGGGATCCCGGACGAGCGGCTCGAGGAGGTCGCGCACCACTACCGGCACTTCGGCGGTGTGAGCCCGATCAACGCGCAGAACCGCGCGCTCAAGGCCGCGCTCGAGGCCGAGTTGGCCCGGCGGGGGATCGACCTGCCGGTGCTCTGGGGCAACCGGAACTGGGCGCCCTACCTCGAGGACGCCGTCCAGGAGGCCGCCGCCGAGGGCGCCACGAACCTCATCGCGATCGCCACGAGCGCCTACAGCTCCTACTCGAGCTGCCGGCAGTACCGCGAGGACTTCGCGCGCGTGCTCGATGCGACGGAGCTCATGGACACCGTGCGGATCGACAAGGTGCGCCAGTTCTTCGACCACCCCGGCTTCGTCCGGCCGTTCGTCGACGGCGTCCGCGACGGCATCGCACGGGCGATCGCCGAGAACGAGGGCCTCGACGTCGGGACGGAACTCCGGGTGCTCTTCTCGACGCACTCGATCCCGTCGAGCGACGCGGCACGCTCCGGCCCCGACTTCCGGGGCTTCGGGGAGCACGGCGCGTACGAGGCGCAGCACGAGGCCGTGGCCGGGGTCGTCCTCGACGCCGCGTGGGCCGAGCTCCTCGCGTCGCCCGAGGGCGCCGCGCTCCAGGGCTCGTCGAAGCCCGCCTGGAAACTCGTCTACCAGTCACGGTCGGGGCCGCCGAGCATGCCGTGGCTCGAGCCGGACATCAACGACTACATGAACGAGGAGCTCGCGGGCGGTCCCACCCGTGCCGTGCTCATCGTCCCGCTCGGCTTCGTCAGCGACCACATGGAGGTCATGTGGGACCTCGACGAGGAGGCCACGGAGACGGCGCAGGAGCTCGGCTTCTGGTCGATCCGGACGCCCACGCCGGGGGTCGATCCCGCGTACGTCGCCGGTCTCGTCGACCTCGTGCTCGAGCGCGTGCAGGGCACCCCCGTCGCCGACCGCCCGCACCTCACCGACATCGGCCCCTGGTACGACGTCTGCCGCCCGGGGTGCTGTGAGAACGTGCGGGCCGGGTTCAAGCCGGCGGTCGCCGGGCTCGCGCCGTGAGCCCCGAGGCCGAGGCGGGACCCACCCCGATCCGCGTGGGGACCCGCGGCAGCGCGCTCGCGCTCGCGCAGTCGCAGGCCGCGGCCGCCGCGCTCGGCAAGGCGGCGGGTCGGCCCGTCGAGCTCGTCACCGTGCACAGCGAGGGCGACCGGACGAGCGAGTCCCTGGCGACCCTCGGTGGCACGGGCGTGTTCGCGTCCGCGCTCCGCGAGGCCCTGGTCGCCGGCGAGGTCGACGTCCTCGTCCACTCGCTCAAGGACCTGCCGACAGCGCCGTACCCCGGCCTGCGGATCGGCGCGGTGCCCCGCCGTGCGGACGCCCGTGACGCCCTCTGCGCCCGCGACGGTCTGACGCTCGAGACCCTCCCCGAGGGCGCGCGGGTCGGCACGGGATCGCCGCGCCGGGCCGCGCAGCTCCGCCGTCGTCGCCCGGACGTCGAGATCGTCGACATCCGGGGGAACGTCGACACGCGCCTCGCCCGGGTCGGGGTCGACCTCGACGCGGTCATGCTGTCCGCCGCCGGCCTGGGGCGCCTCGGTCGTCTCGCCGACGCCACCGAGCTCATCGGCCTCGGTTTCTGGCCGACCGCGCCCGGGCAGGGCGCGCTGGCGATCGAGGTCCGTGGGGACCAGGGCGACCGCGCGCTCGAGCGGGGCCTCCGCGGCATCGAGCACGCGGAGTCCCGGCTCACGGTCACCGCCGAGCGCGAGGTCCTCGCCCGCCTCGAGGCCGGCTGCACCGCTCCGATCGGGGCGCACGCGGTCGTCGACGCGGAGCTCCTGCTCGTGAGCGCGACCGTGTACCGGCCCGACGGCACCGAGTACCGCACCGCGTCGCACGGCGCACACCTCGAGCCCGGCCCCGCGCACGAGCGCCTCGACGAGGCCCGCGACGTCGCCCGCCGGGTCGCCGAGGAGCTCCTGGCGAACGGCGCCGCCGATCTCGCCGACTTCCACCTGAGCAGCGAGTAGGCACCGACCACGGCCAGCACGAGCGACACGGGCGCCGGAACTCCCGCGACGAGCACGGGCGTGCGCGCCGGCGGCGGTCCGGCGGCCCGGGACGCCCGGCGTCCCACCGTGCTCGTCCCGCGCGGCGGCACCTGGGGCGAGCGGGTCGCCCGGGAGGCCCGGCACCGGGCCCTGGAACCGCTCGTCGTCCCGCTCATCACCGACACCGACCCCGTCGACCCCGCCGCGTTCGCGGCCGCCGTCGACGCCCTCGCCGCCGGGACGTACGCCTGGATCGTCGTGACGAGTGCGACGGCGGTGCGGCGCGTGGCGGAGCGGTTGTCGGGCCTCCCGGCCGGAACGCGGGTGGCGGCCGTGGGCCACGCGACCGCGGCGGCGTGTACCGACGCCGGGTGGCGGGTCGACCTGGTGCCGGCCGCGGCGTCAGCGGCCGACCTGGCCGCCGTGGTGCCGGGCACGGCGGGCCGGGTGCTGTTCCCGCGGAGCGCGATCGCGGCCCCGACGCTCGTCGCGGGGCTGCGTGCCCGCGGCCTCGACGTGGACGACGTCGAGGCGTACCGTACCGTGGGGACCGGCACCGGACCGGTCGTGGTGCCCCGCCCACCGGACGCCGTGCTCGTCACGAGCGGCAGTGTCGCAGGCGAGGTCGCGGCCCGGCTCGTCCCGCTCGACGACCGGACCCGGCTCGTCTGCATCGGGCCCGGGACCGCCGCCGACGCCCGCGCGCTCGGCCTCCCCGTCCACGGCGTCGCCGCCGCCCGGACCACCGCATCGTTGCTCGACGCCGTCGTCGAGGTCCTCGCCCCGCTCCTCGACACACAACCAGGAAGGTGACCGTGTCCGCACCCCACTCCCCCGTCGGCCAGTTCCCCCAGGTGCGCCCGCGCCGTCTCCGCGCGACGCCCGCGATGCGCCGGCTCGTGGCCGAGACCCGTCTGCACCCCGCCGAGCTGATCCTGCCGATGTTCATCCGCGAGGGCGCCGACGCCGCGGTGCCGATCACGAGCATGCCCGGGGTGGAGCAGCACTCGCTCGACTCGTTCCGGCGCGCGCTCGTCGAGGCCGCCGAGGTCGGCATCGGCGGCGTGAACCTCTTCGGCGTCCCGCAGCACAAGGACGCCACCGGTTCGGGCGCCACCGACCCGGACGGCATCCTCAACGTGGCGATCCGTGTGGCCAAGGAGGAAGTGGGCGACGCGCTCGTCGTCCAGTCCGACCTGTGCCTCGACGAGTTCACCGACCACGGTCACTGCGGGGTGCTCGCTGCGGACGGCTCGGTCGACAACGACGCGACGCTCGAGCGCTACCGCGACATGGCGGTGGCCCAGGCCGAGGCCGGCGCCGAGCTCGTGTGCATGAGCGGGATGATGGACGGCCAGATCGCCGCCGCCCGCGACGCGTTGGACGGCGCCGGTCACTCGGGCACGGCCCTCCTGGCGTACGCGGCGAAGTACGCGAGCGCGTTCTACGGGCCGTTCCGCGAGGCCGTCGCGTCGACGCTCGTCGGCGACCGCCGCACCTACCAGATCGACTCCGGCAACGGGCGTGAGGGCCTGCGCGAGGTCGAGCTCGACATCGAGGAGGGCGCGGACGTCGTCATGGTGAAGCCCGCGATGAGCTACCTCGACGTGCTCGCCGCCGCCACGGCGATCTCGCCGGTGCCGGTGTGGGCCTACCAGATCAGCGGCGAGTACGCGATGATCACGGCGGCCGCGCAGAACGGCTGGATCGACCGCGACGCCGCCGCGATGGAGAGCGTCCTCGGCATCAAGCGTGCCGGTGCGGACGCGATCCTGACCTACTTCGCCGTCGACCTGGCGAAGCGGCTGCGCCAGGAGTCCGGTGCGAGCGGCCGGGTCAGCGGCGCCACCCCGGCGGCCGGTGCCGAGACCGTGGAACTCTCGAGCGTGGGGAAGTCGACCCGTTGACGACGAACGACGAGCTGTTCGGTCGCGCGAAGCACGCGATCCCCGGCGGCGTGAACTCCCCGGTGCGGGCCTACGGCTCGGTCGGCGGGACGCCCCGCTTCCTCGTGGCCGCGCAGGGGCCGTACGTCACCGACGCCGAGGGGCGCGAGTACGTCGACCTCGTGGCGTCGTGGGGTCCGGCGATCCTCGGGCACGCCCACCCCGGCACGGTCGCCGCCGTGCAGGAGGCCGCTGCCCGTGGGCTCTCGTTCGGTGCCTCCACGCCGGGCGAGACCGAGCTCGCGGAACTCGTCGAGCAGCGCGTCCGGGTCGGCGGCGCCGGTCCGATCGAGAAGCTCCGGCTCGTCTCGACCGGGACCGAGGCGACGATGACCGCGATCCGTCTGGCCCGTGGCTACACCGGCCGGGACCTGCTCGTGAAGTTCGCGGGGCACTACCACGGCCACTCGGACTCCCTGCTCGCCGAGGCCGGGTCGGGGGTGGCGACGCTCGCACTGCCCGGATCCGCCGGCATCACCGCCGAGACCGCCGCGCAGACCCTCGTGCTGCCGTACAACGACCTCGACGCCGTCCGGGCCGCGTTCGACGAGCACCACGAGCGGATCGCCGCGGTGATCGTCGAGGCCGCCGCCGCGAACATGGGCGTGCTCGCGCCCGAGCCGGGGTTCAACCGGGCGCTCGCGCAGATCGTCCAGGAGCAGGGCGCGCTGCTCATCCTCGACGAGGTCCTCACCGGGTTCCGCGTCGGCCCGGCCGGGTGGTGGGGTCTCGAGGCCGCCGGTGTCGTCCCCGACGGCACCGGATGGCAGCCCGACCTCATCACGTTCGGCAAGGTCGTCGGCGGCGGGATGCCCCTGGCGGCCCTGGGCGGTCGGGCCGAGGTCATGGACTTCCTGGCGCCGCTCGGTCCCGTGTACCAGGCGGGGACCCTGTCCGGGAACCCGCTCGCCGTCGCGGCCGGGCTCGCCACGCTCCGCGCCGCCGACGACGCCGTGTACGCGCACCTCGACCGCACCGCCGACCTGCTGTCCGGCGCGGTCTCCGCGGCGCTGACCGCCGAGGGCGTCGCCCACACCGTGCAGCGCGCGGGGAACCTGTTCTCGTTCGCGTTCACCGCCGAGCCGCCGCGGACCTACGACGACGTCCGTGCGCAGGAGGCCTGGCGGTACCCGCCGTTCTTCCACGCCATGCTCGACGCGGGCGTCACGCTGCCGCCGAGCGTGTTCGAGGCGTGGTTCCTGACGGCCGCGCACGGCGACCCCGCCATCGGTCGCGTCCTGGAGGCCCTGCCCGCCGCCGCCAGGGCCGCTGCCGCCGCGTCGGCGTAGGCAGGGCCGGGAGCGGGCCGCTGGTCGGCCGGTCGCCGGTCGCCCGTCGCGGGTCGGCCGGCCCTGTCGCGAACGCCTCCGTTGTGTCAGTCTGGGGATCCCATGGACGCCGCCGCCGAGGACCTGACCGCCGTGCTCCCGCCGTCGGCTGCCGTGCTCGCCTCGCGGGCGATGCTCGGGATCGTCGCCGCCTCGCTCGAGTCCGCGCTCGAGCAGGTGACCGTCCCGCAGCTCCGGATCCTCGTGGTGCTCGTGGCGCGTGGGCCGGTCCGCGCGGGGGTCCTCGCCGAGGAGACCGGTGCGAGTCCGTCGACGCTCACGCGGACGGTCGACCGCCTGGAGCGGGACGGCTGGGTCCGGCGGAACAGCGCGCCGAGTTCCCGCCGCGAGACCCTGGTGGTGCCGACGCGACGGGCGATCGCGCTCGTCGAGGACGTGACGCGTCGGCGGACCGAGGGGATCGAGCGGGTCCTGGCCCGGCTGTCCGACCAGGATCGGGCGGCCGTCGTGCGCGGATTCGAGCTGTTCAGCGGAGCCGCCGGCGAGTTCGACCGGCGGCGGCTGCTCGGGCTCGGCATCGGCGACGAGCGCGGCTGACGGATGCCGGAGCGCTGACCGATGTCCTCCCCCCAGCACACCCTCGACGACGACGCGTTCCTCGACCACGTCGCCGACCGCCTGGCAGCGCTCCCCGGCGTGGAGGCCGTCGCACTCGGCGGTTCCCGAGCGCAGGGGACGAACCGTCCGGACAGTGACTGGGACGTGGCGGTCTACCACCGCGACGCGTTCGATCCGCAGGTGGTCCGGGACCTCGGGTGGCCCGGGCACCTGACCGGACTCGGTGGCTGGGGCAGGATCTTCAACGGTGGCGGCGCGGTCACCGTGGACGGACGGTCCGTCGACATCCACTACCGCGACCTCGACCTCATCGACGCGGTCCACGACGACGCCGTCGGCGGACGGTTCACCATCGAGCCCCTGCTGTTCCACCAGGCGGGCCTGCCGAGCACCATCCTCCTGGCGGAACTGGCCTCGAACCGCACCCTCCGTGGGCAGGTGCCCCGGTGGGAGTACCCGGAGGCGCTCCGCACGGCCGCCCCCGGCGTGTGGTGGACGAACGCCGACCTGACCCTGCACTACGCGAAGGAAGGCCACGCCCGCCACGGACGGGTCGCGCAGTGCGCGGGTCTCATCAGCGAGGCCGCGTGCCACGCCGGGCACGCCGTCCTGGCACGTCGCGGCGAGTGGGTGACGAACGAGAAGCGACTCCTCGCCCGGGCGGGGCTGTCGGGCATCGACGACGTGGTGGCGGGTCTGGGGACCGAGGTGCCGGACCTCCTCCGCGGCGCGGACCGGGCGCGGGCGTTCCTCGAGGCGGCGGTCCGGCGCGAGGGGATCGGGGGCGAGCCGCCCCGCGCCGGGTGAACCGACGGGTCGGCCCCGTCCGCCCACACGCCGGACCCGGCTCGGTCAGTGCGTCAGGACGGCCGCCACCTCGGGGATCCGCGCGACGTACCCGTCGAGCAACGAGCGCGCGACCGTGACGCTGTCGACGAGCGGATGGAGCGCGAACGCCTGCAGGGCCTCCGATCGCGACCCGGTGAGCCCGGCGGCGATCGTGTGCCGCTCGACGTCCTTGACCTGCGCCATGAGCCCGATCTGGTGGAGGTCCGGCTGCTCCGTCGTCAGCGGGTGCACGCCGTTCGCGTCGACCATCGTGGGCACCTCGACCACGGCGTCGTCGGGCAGGCCCTGGATCGTGCCGCGGTTCCGGACGTTGAGGATCATCGTCTGCCGCTCGTTCCGGCTGATCGCGGCCATCACGCCGAGGGCGACCCCCGCGTAGCCCTGGTGCGCGGGGTCGGTCTCGCGCTCCTTCGGGTCGACGGGCTCGTCCTGCGTGCCGCCCTTCGCCTCGGCCATGTACGAGGCGCTGCGCCGGGCGACGGTCTCGCGCCAGAGATCGGCGACCCCGTTCCCCGCGGCCGTGGCCCGGTCGTAGAAGGCGCCCTGGGACTCGGCGAGGAAGTCACCGCGGGTCTTGCCGGAGTCGATGATCGTCCGCACGGCGTCGCGGTTGAAGTAGTAGTAGAAGAGGTACTCGTTCGGGATCGCGCCGAGGGAGCGGATCCAGTCGAGTCCGAAGACGTGGCCCTCCTCCATGGCGGCGAGGCGGGCGTCGTCGGCCAGCAGCTCGGGCAGGACGTCGCGGCCGTCGTACAGGACGCGGCGCATCCAGCCGAGGTGGTTGAGCCCGACGTAGTCCATCTGCACCCGCGTGTGGTCGAGCCCGAGGGTGCCCGCGACGCGACGCCCGAGACCGGACGGGGTGTCGCAGATGCCGAGCACGCGGTCGCCGAGCACGGTCTGCATCGCCTCGGTGATGATGCCCGCGGGGTTCGTGAAGTTCATGACGTAGGCGTCGGGTGCGAGGTCCGCGATGACCCGGGCCGCCTCGACCATGACCGGGACGGTGCGGATCGCGTACGCGAGGCCGCCGGGTCCCGTGGTCTCCTGGCCGAGCACGTCGAGGTCGAGGGCGACGTGCTCGTCGCAACGCCGTCCCTCCAGGCCGCCGACGCGGAGCGCGGCGAACACGTACTGGCTCCCCGCCACGGCGTCCTGGAGGACCGTGGTCGGCACGAGTCGCGGCGCGTCCTCGAACCCGGCCGCGAGCTCGGTGAGGATCGCGACCATGGCGGCGAGGCGGCGTTCGTCGACGTCGTACAGCGCGACCTCGTCCACGCGGGGCGTGCCGGTGTCGCGGAGCAGCGCCTGGTACACGTACGGCGTGCGGAACCCGCCGCCTCCGAGGATGCAGAGCTTCATGCGATGGTGACCTCTCCGCCGGCGTTCCGGCACAGTGCGAGCGTGTCGTCAGGGGCGCCCGTGGTGGTGACCAGGGCGTCGACGTCGGTGAGGGAGCAGAGCCGGAGGGCTCCGGTCCCGGGGAACTTGGCCTCGGACGCGAGCAGGACGACCTTGTCCGACGCCGCGATCATCGACTGCTTGATGGGGGCCTCCACGGCCATGTTGTCGACGACGTGCCCGTTCGCACGCACCCCGGTGCACGACAGGAACAGGACGTCCGCGCTGATCTGGCTCAGCGCGAGTTCGGCGAGGGACCCGACGAGCGTGCGGTAGTTGCGGCGGACCACGCCGCCGAGCAGGACGAGCCGCACGGCGCGGTCGTCGCGGAGCTCGTCGAAGACGGCGAGGTTCGAGGTGACGACGGTGACGTCACGACCGTGCAGGCGGCGCGCGAGCAGCGGCGTCGTGGTGCCGATGTCGAGCAGCACGACGTTCCCGTCGGCGACCATCGCGGCCGCGGCCTCGGCCATCCGTTCCTTGAGATCGAGGTCGCGCCCGTCGTCGAACGGCCCCTCGGCGCGGACGCGGCCGTGGTCCTCGACGGTCGTGCCGGGCTTCAGGACCGCGCCGCCGTACGTGCGGGTCAGCTCGCCGTTGCGGTCGAGCACCTCGAGGTCGCGGCGGATCGTCGCCTCGCTCACGTCGAGCGCGGCGGCGAGTTCCCGCACGGAGGCGGCACCCTCGGCGCGCAGGGCGCTGATGATGCGGTTCTGCCGTTCGCGCAGGATCATGCCGTCACTCTAACCACGCCGTGCTCGACTTCGGGCAAACCCGAGCAGAACCGCACCGGAGATGAACAGGATTAACAGAACCGCGTCACTTCGGTAATGTGCCGGAAACACCGAGTGCACAGGCTTGCAGGACATCGGGCGGAACCGCGACGTCGTGCAGCACGCACCCGGACGCGGAACCGCGATGACGAGGAGCCTCCGTGACCGACAGCCAGCGCGCCGACCCCGGCGGGACGGACCTGCCCGCCACCGGCCTGCCCCGCGCCGCCGACCTGCCCCCCGCCGCCGACCTGCCCGGTGCGGCCGACCTGCCCGGTGCGATCGACCTGCTGTTCGCGGGCGACGTCTTCTGCGACGTCGTGTTCTCGGGCGTCTCCGTGCCCGAACCCGGCACCGAGGTGTACGCCGACGGGTTCACCGTGACGCCCGGCGGTGTCGCGAACCGCGCGGTCGCCGCGGCCCGGGCCGGTGCGAGCACGCGGATCCTCGCCCGCCTCGGCGACGACCCGCTGGGCACCCACGTCCGCGCCGTGCTCGACGCCGAGCCGGACCTCGACACGAGCCTGCTCGAACTGGTGCCCGGACACCAGAGCCCCGTCACGGTGGCCCTCACCGGTGCGCACGACCGGAGCTTCATCACCTACCAGGAGGCCCTCGGGCACCTCGAGCTCCCGGACGACCTCGGGCCCGTCGGCGCGACGCACGTCGGCATCGCGCACGAGCTGCCGCCATGGGTCGCCCGGCTGCGCGCGGCGGGCACGACCGTCGTCGGCGGTGTCGGCTGGGACCACACCGGCGAGTGGGGGTCGCACGTGCTCGACCGCCTCGCCGAGGTCGACGTGTTCGTGCCGAACGACGTCGAGGCGATGCGCTACACCCGCACCGACGACGCCGTCGCCGCCGCACGCGTGCTCGCCGAGCGGGTCCCGCTCGCCGTCGTCACGCGTGGCGCGGCGGGCGTCGTCGCCGTCGACGGCGGCACCGGTACGGTGGTCGAGGTCCCGACCGTGACCGTCCCGGTCGTCGACCCCACCGGCGCCGGTGACGTCTTCGTCGCCACGTTCATGGCGTCGGCATCGCGCGGCTGGGACCTCCGCACGCGCCTCCGGTTCGCGGGGCTGTGCGCGTCGATGTCCGTCACCGGACTCGGCGGTGCCGCGAGCGCACCCCGACCTGCCGACCTCGTCGCGTTCGTCGACCGGCACCGTCCGGACGGCGACTGGGCGTTCCTCCGGGAGGCCCTGCTCCCGGCCGCCTGACCGGCCCGCTCCGTCACCACCACCACACCCGCCCACCACCTCCACCGCCGCCGCGCTCCCCGCGACCCGGAGATCGGAACGAACCATGAAGACCACCAGGAAGGCACCGCTCCTCGTCGGTGTGGCGACCGCGCTCGCGCTCGGCCTCGCAGCGTGCACCCCCGGCGGCACGTCCGCCTCGAGCGACCAGAGCCTCGGCCCCGTGTCGAAGAGCGTCGGATCGGGCCGGACGACCCTGACGGTGTGGGACCAGAACACCGACGGCGGCATCGACGAGGCGCAGCAGCAGCTCAACGCGGCGTTCGAGAAGGCGCACCCGAACATCACCGTCAAGCGGGTCTCGCGGTCGTTCGCGGACCTCAAGACGACGCTGAAGCTCGCGCTCTCCGGGGACAACCCGCCCGACGTCGTGCAGGCGAACCAGGGCTACCCGGACATGGGCGCGTTCGTCAAGGCCGGACTGCTCCGTCCCGTCGACGACTACGCGAAGCTGTACGGCTGGAACGACTACTACCCGTCGAGCCTGCTCAAGCTCAACTCGTTCTCGTCGAACGGAACGACCTGGCAGGGCGACCACCTGTACGGCGTCTCGCAGACGGGTGAGCTCGTCGGGCTGTACTACGACAAGGCGGTGCTCGCGAAGGCCGGGATCACGAACCCCCCGACGACCGTGTCCGAGCTCACCGACGACATGGCGAAGGTCAAGGCCGCCGGATCGCTGCCGCTCAGCTACGGCGACGTCGAGAAGAGCCCGGGCATCCACCTGTACGGCTTCGTGCTCTCAGCGCTCGCCGGGCACGACGCGGTGAACGACCTCGTCACGTCGGAGCGCGGCTCGTGGACCGGCTCCGACGAGGTCACCGCGGCGAAGACGATCCAGGGCTGGCAGGAGAAGGGCTACATCACGCCGGGCGCCAACGGGGTCTCGCGCGACGACGCCGTCGCGGCCTTCGGCAAGGGGCAGTCCGCGTTCCTCGTGACCGGGACCTGGTACGAGGCGACGCTCGAGGCCGCCGCCGCCGCGAAGGACATCGGCTTCACGGCGCTCACCCCGAAGGGCTCGGACACGCCGGTCACCATGGGCGGCGAGGGGCTCGCGTGGGCGCTGACCTCGAAGACGAAGCACCCGGACGCCGCGGCCGCGTACGTCGACTTCATCACGAACGCGAAAGCGTCCGAGACCCTCGTGAAGACGGGCAACCTGCCCACGGTCGTCCCGAGCAGCGACACCCCGGCCTCGGGCACGATCTCGGGCGACATCACGAGCGAGTACAAGGAGATCTCGCAGGCGAACGGCATCACGCCCTACCTCGACTACGCGACCCCGACGTTCTACGACACCCTCACCGCCGCGGCGCAGGACCTCGTCGCGGGCAAGGCGACGCCGCAGCAGTTCACGCAGACGCTGCAGACGGACTACGCGGCGTTCGGCAAGAGCCGCGGCTGAGCATGGTCGACGCCCTGCCCCGGGTCACCGCACCCGCACCCGCGGTCCGCGTTCGGACGCAGCCGCGGCGGCGACGCAGGCGCAGCCTCGTCCCGTACCTGTACGTGCTGCCCGCGTTCGTCGTGTTCGCGGTGTTCCTCGGGTGGCCGTTCCTGCAGACGGTGCAGTACTCGTTCTTCGACTGGGACGGCCTGTCGACCGCGACCTGGGCCGGGTTCGCGAACTACGTCGACGTCGTGCAGGACGCCGAGCTCCGCGGGGCGTTCCTCCACGCCCTCGTGCTCATGGTGTTCTACTGCGCATTGCCGGTCGCGCTCGCGTTGTTCCTGACGGCGCTCATCTCGCGGGCGAACGCGCTGCCGGGGATGAGCGTGTTCCGGACCGTGCTGTTCCTGCCGCAGGTCATCGCGTCGGTCGTCGTCGCGACGATCTGGGTGTCGATCTACTCCACCGACGGCCTGCTCAACCAGGTCCTCCGGCTCGTCGGACTCGGCGGCCTGGCGCGGGTGTGGCTCGGCGACTACGGCACGGCGCTGCCCGCGATCGGGTTCGTGGGCACGTGGCTCAACGTCGGGCTGTGCCTCGTGCTGTTCCTCTCGGGCGTCGGCAACATCGCGCCCGCGCTGTTCGAGGCGGCGCGGCTCGACGGTGCCGGGGCGGCGCGCGAGTTCTTCTCCATCACGTTGCCGTCGCTCCGCGGGCAGATCGCGGTGGCGCTGACCCTGACGATCGTGTCGGCGCTCAAGACCTTCGACCTCGTGTACATCACCACGCGCGGCGGTCCGGGCAACTCGACGACCGTACCGGCGTTCGAGGCGTACAACCGCGCGTTCAACACGGGTCAGGTCGGCGCAGCTGCCGCCGTCGCGGTCACCCTGACCGTCGTGATCATGATCGTCACGGCACTCGTGAACCGGATCCAGCCGAAGGACACCGAATGAGGATCACCACGCGCGAGAAGGTCGTCGACTACGTCGTCCTGAGCCTCTTCGCCCTGTTCGCGATCGTCCCGCTCGTCGGTGTGCTGTTCTCGGCCGTCACCCCGGCGACCGAGAACACCGGCTCGTTCACGCTGCCGACCCGGATCGACCTCGGGAACTTCGGGGACGCGTGGAGCCAGGGGCACTTCGGGTCGTACATGCTGTCGAGCGTCGTCGTGACGGTGTCCGTCGTGCTGCTGACGACGGTGCTCGCGGTGTTCGCCGGGTTCGCGTTCGCGCGCCTCGACTTCGCCGGGTCCGGGATCGTGTTCTTCGTGATGCTCGCCGGGCTCATGCTGCCGGCCGAGGCGTTCATCATCCCGCTGTACTTCGACCTGCGGGGTGTGGGCCTGACGGACACGTACGAGAGCCTCATCCTGCCCCAGACCGCGCAGTCGCTCGCGTTCGGGATCTTCTGGATGCGGAACCAGTTCCGGACGTTCCCGACCGAGGTGATCGAGGCCGCGCGGCTCGACGGCGCGCGCGACGTCCGGCTGCTGTGGCGGGTCGTCGTCCCCGCGTCCATCGCGCCGATCATGACGATGGGCGTGCTCCTGGCGATGTGGACCTGGAACGAGTTCCTGCTCCCGCTCGTCCTCATCACGAGCGAGGACCACCGGACCGCGCCGCTCGGTCTCGCGTTCTTCCAGGGCCAGCACCTGACCGACTACTCGCTGCTGTCGGCCGCGGGCGTGATCGTCGCCCTCCCGATCGTCGTGCTCTACTTCTTCCTGCAGCGACGGTTCATCTCGGGCATGCTCGGCGGCGTGACCGCGAAGTAGCGCGGACCGTCGGACGGGCGCCGGGCCTCCCGGCTCGTCGGGCGCGGGCTACCGCGCGATGACGAGCCGACCCGCTCGTGTGACGGACCGATCGAGGTCCGTGAGGAACAGGACCCGGAAGTCGGCGACCCACTCCTCCCACTCGGCAGCGAGACCGGCTCCGATCGTGTCGTTGTCACGGATGAAGTCGGCACGGGAGCTGATCTGGATGATCTCCACGAGGTCCCACCCGTCTGCGCCGGTGAGCGAGCCGGTGACCTCGAGGTCGAGGAACCCCTCGACCGCTGGCATGCGGAGCATCCCGTCGCGGACGATCTGCAGGCTGAACGCGCGGTACTCCTCGACGCTGCGCCCGGGGGCGAGACGGAACAGCGTGAGCGCGAGCTCCTGAGCGCTCCCGGTCACAGGATCCCCGGTGCACCGACGCGGGCGGGAGCGGCCAGCGTGACGAGCTCGCGGACGAGCGCTGTCGTCCAGACGATGTTCGTGGCGATGCCCTCGTTCGGCAGGTCCTCGGGCTGGTGGAGACGGTGCAGGTCATTGAAGGTCAGGAACAGGGACGGCACGCCTGCCCGGTAGAAGGAGGCGTCGTCGGTGCCGGTCGTCGGCGGGAACCGGTTCTCCGTCTGCAGGGTCCGACCGGTGGCGGCGGCATGGGTGGTGATCGCGTCGTGGGCGACCACCCCGAAGACCTCCGGCGACGCGAAGGTCTCGAGGTACGACCCGCGTCCCAACCCGTCGATGTTGACGACGAAGTCGATGGCGGCGAGCTCCTCGGGGGTCGCCGTGTCCACGTGGTGGCGTGACCCCCCGAGGTGCCACTCCTCGGCGGTGAACCAGACCAGGCGGACCGACGGGGTCGGCGCGGTGCGCGCCCACCCCTCGGCGAGGTGGAGCAGGGCGATCGTGCCACTGCCGTTGTCGTAGGCGCCGACGGTGTTGAAGAAGCTGTCGTAGTGCGCGCAGACGAGGACGTGGCCCGTCCCGGTCCCGGGGATGTCGACGACGAGGTTGTCGGAGCGGGCGGCGGCGGCCTCGTCCGTCGGCCCGGCGCTCCCGGTCAGTTCGACCGTGACGGTCCCGCCGTCGATGCACCACTCTCGGAGTTGGAGGCCGTCGATCCGACCCACGACGAGGTGCGGTACCGACAGGTCCGACCCGTGCGGCAACGGTTGCGGCGCCGCCGGCCCGACGTCCCGCGCATGCACGTACGCCACGACCGTCCCGCTGTCATCGGTCACCACGAAGCGCTGCCAGGTGATGGAATCCCCCCAGATGCCCTGCGGTCCGAGGGGCCGGAGCGTCCCGGTGACCGGGCCGTCCGAGGATCCGCTCCAGAGCATCGGCCAGACCGGCAGGACCCGCTCGATCGGTGCGGTGACGCGCAGCGTGTTCGACTCCCCGGGTTCCCACCCGGGGAGGGTCACCGTCTGCCGGGTGACGGCGAGCCCGGCCGCGGTCAGGCGATCCTCGAGCCAGACGGATGCCGCCTCGATCCCGGGGCTGCCGTGGAAGCGGATCCCGTTCGCGGTGAGGTCGACGAGGTCGCGGTGCGCGGCGTCGACGAGGGGATCAGTCATGCGTGTCCTCCTTGATGAGGGCGGAATCGTGGAAGGTGTCCTCGGCGGCGAGCATCCGTCCGAACCAGAGGTCGAGGTGCGCGTCCGGGACGGTGGGGTCGATCTCGTCGACCCGGGACTGGAGGAACGTGGCCTGGGCGGTGAACGACGGCGTCGCGTGCAGCAGGATCCACTCGGCGGCGGGGCCGGTCGGGGTGCCGCCGTGGCTGCGCACGGCTTCGAGGCACCAGCGGCTGTAGAACGTCTCCGCCGCGCACAGGCACGTGAGCACCGCCGGGTAGCCGCTGTCGAGGGCGGCGGTGACCACGACCTCCAGTGCGTCGGCCCCTGCCGGGAGGGACACCGGGGCCGTGACCCGCGCCGCGAAGTAGTCCGTCTGCTCCCCGACGAGACCCGCGAGCGACCGGGCGTGCACGACCGCGGCGTCCCAGTCGGGCTCTCGCCAGACACAGAAGCCGAGCAGTCGTGCGGCGGTCCGGACGAACCGCTGTTCGATCGCGAGGTAGCGGGCGTACTCCGCATCGGTCACGGTACCGTCGGCCATCCGGCGGATGAGCGGACGCTCGGCGGACCGGGCGAGCGCTCCCGCGTTCCGTGTCAGGAGGGCCGTGGAACGGCGCTCTGCCGCCGATCCGCCCGACGTCATCGCGCGACGAGCCAGCCGACGACACCGTTGAACAGCGCCGTGTAGCCAGCCCACTCCTCGCAGAACGCGGGTGGTGCCCAGTGCGGCGAGCAGTCGCTCGTGAAGGCCGCGGAGCGCCCCGCGCCGACCTCGCCGACGACGAGGAGGGGGTCGTCGCCCACGCGGGCGAGGGTCTCCGTGCCGGCCTTGGCGGTCACCCGGTTGTAGCCGAGCAGCGACGGCCATTCGGATCCGGCGCCACCGAGCGCCGCGTGGTCGGGAGCGAGAACGGTGGGCACGACCCCCGCTGGCTGCTCGACGCGGTCGTCGGTCGTCAGCAGGTCCACGGGCAGGACACGGGTCAGGACGGTCTCCGCGAACGCGGCACGGGCCTGGAACCCCGAGAACGACAGGTAGCCTCCGATCATGAGGATCGAGCCACCGGCCTCCACCCAGGACGAGAGCGCCTCGAGGCGGTCCTGTCCCGGGACCGCGTGCTCGAACACCCCGGGCGCGAGCTGGAGCGAGTTCGCGCCGATGTCGGACAGGATCACGACGTCGTAGGCGCCGAGGGACTCGGCGTCGCCGGGGAAGTCGGTGGGCACCAGGTGCGCGGGGAGGTGCACGACGTCGTGGCCGCCCGACTCGAGCGCGGTCTTCAGCTGGCGGACCCCTTCGGTGTACGAGTGCACGGTGAACTCGTCCACGCCCTTGGTGTGGGTCGTGGTGGACATCCAGCTCTCGCCGGCGATGAGGATTCGGGACATGGGGGTGACTTTCAGTGGGAGGTGGACGCGGCGGCGAGCTCGAAGAGTGCCCGCACGTTGCGTGTGTTGACCCCGAGCACGGTGTGCGCGTCGAGGCCGTCGTCGATGAGGCGCTGCAGGAAGACCGCGGGGATGAACGCGAGCCCGTTCCCGCCGTTCTTGCGGAGCATGCCCTTGAGGAAGAGGTCGTGGCTGAACAGCAGGCGCTCGCCGAAGCCGTCGGTGACGAGCCGGCCGATCGCCCGGGCGGTCTGCGCGACGGAGGGGGAGTCCCCCTCGCCCGGCAGGGTGAACCGGTACGGCATACCGATCATGTCGAACTCGAGGAACACGCCGCGGTCGGCGAGCGAGCGCTGGTAGTCGGGGTCCTCGCCCGACGGGTCCACGTGGCACAGCACCACCGCGGCGGGCGGGACGCCCTCCTCGGTCAGGACCACGTCGAGCACGCGTCCGCCGTGGCGTACGAAGCCCGGGAGGTGGATGTACATCGGGAGCCCGGTCTCGCGCTGCACCCGGCAGGCGGCGCGGAGGCCCTGTTCCTCGCGCTTGGTGAACGCCGGGGAGACACCGATCTCGCCGATGACGCCGGACCGCGGCTCGGATGGGTCCCGGTCCTCCCGGTGGTCGGACAACAGGTACTCGGCGAGGACGTCGACCGGGTCGGTGGCGGTGCGCTCCGGGTGGAACCGTTCGAGGTACCAACCGCCTCCCGCGATGATCTGCACGCCCGTGCGGCGGGAGAGGGCGGCGAGGCCGGACCGGTCCCGGCCCTGTCCCTCCGATGTCACCTCGACGAGCGTCGTGCCGCCCAGGCTCGCGAAGTGGTCGAGCTCGGGGGCGACGTCGTCCGGGTGGTCCAGCGCGCAGTTGTCACGACACGCGTAGGGGTGGTCGCGGAGGAGCCAGGCGAGGTCGGGCGTGACCGGCTGGTCGAACAGCTCCGGGAACGCGGGGTCCGGCGTGATGCCGCCCGCCTCGATGCTGTTGAGCAGGTGCTCGTGCGGGAGGGTGAACCCCAGCTCGTCACTGCCGACCTCCCCGGTGACGGTGTGAACCGTGACCGGCGCCGTCCCGCCCGGACGCTCCGAGGTCACCGCAGCACCCGCTTCCGCATGAAGTCGGCGAGGTTGCCACCGCGGAGGTTGATGAGGATGACGACGATCAGCAGGCCGCCCGTCACGATCGGCACGATGTAGGGACTGAGACCGAGGAGCGTGAGCCCGTCGGTGATGACCCCGGTCAGGATCGCGCCGACGGCCGTGCCCAGGATGCTGCCCTTGCCGCCGAGCATGTTGGTCCCGCCGATGACGACCGCCGTGATGACACTGAGGGCGAAGTCGCTGCCGCTGTTGGCGTCACCGGAGCCGAGTCGGCCGGCGGTGATGATGCCCGCGACCGCGGCGGCGAGGCCCGACAGCGTCAGTGCCATGAGCTTGATCGCGTTGGTGTTGACGCCGGCTCGACGGACGGACTCCTCGTTCGATCCGACACCGGTGACGTACTGCCCGAAGCGCATGCGCTGCAGTGCCAGGAGTCCGAGCACGACGACGACGAGTGCGATCCATGCGGGGTACCCGAAGCCGAGGAAGCTGCCCTGTCCGATCCGGGCGAAGATCAGCGTCGGTGAGATGGCGACGCTGTAGCCGAGTGTGAGCAGGAGTGCCACGCCACGGATGACGGACATCGTGGCCAGCGTCACGATGAACGACGGCATCTTCTGGTAGCTCGCGAACCAGCCGTTGACCACGCCGCAGAACGCCCCGACGGCCAGGCAGATCACGATGACGAGGGTCGACTGCATGCCGCCCTTGAGGAGCTGCGCTCCGATCACCGAGACCAGCGCGAGCGTCGACCCGACGGAGAGGTCGATCATGCCCGTCGTGATGACGAACGTCATCGCGACCGCGACGATCGCGGTGGGCGCGACCTGCACCGCCACGTTCTGAAGGTTGTGCACCGTGAGGAACGCCGGGCTCGCCACCGCGAACGCGACGAACACGACGACGGTGACGACGAGCATGACGATCGTCGACTTGTTGATCCGCTGGAAGGCCGCTCGGCGGCGTTCCTGGGCGGTCGGGAGGGCCAGGGCCGCGCTCATGCCGCGTCCTTCCGTTCGTCTCGGGTGATCATCGCGACGAGGGACTCGATGTTCAGGTCCCGGATGTCCGCGTCCTCGACGCTGCGGCCCTCGTACATGACGGTGATGCGGTCACACACGCGGAACAGGTCCTGCAGGCGGTGGGTGATGAGGATCACACCCACCCCCCGCGCCGCGACCTCGCGGATCAGTCGCAGCACGGACTCGACCTCGGTCACGGCGAGCGCGGCCGTGGGTTCGTCGAGAATGAGGATCTCGGGGTCGATCGACGCCGCGCGAGCGATCGCGACGGACTGCCGCTGACCGCCCGACAGCTGCGAGATGAGCTGGTGCGTGGACGCGACGCGGACGCCGAACTCCCGGAGCACACGGCTCGCCTCGTCGTGCATCCTGCTCACCCGCATGAACGGGCCGACGTGGGGCTCACGTCCGAGGAACAGGTTCGCAGCCACGTTCAGGGTGTCGCACAGCGCCAGGTCCTGGTAGACGATGCCGATCTTCTCGTCCTGCGCGACGCTGGGGTTCGAGAACCGCACCTCCTTGCCCTTGATGCGGATCGTGCCCCGGTCGTGCTGCACGGATCCGGCCAAGACCTTCATGAGCGTCGACTTGCCGGCCCCATTGTCCCCGACGAGGCCGAGGACCTCACCGGGGGCGAGGGTGAGGTCCACGCCACGGAGGACGTCGACGGCGCCGTACGACTTGGTGATCCCGCGGAGTTCGACGAGCGGCGTCTGATGGTTGAGGGAGTCGGTCATCGTCAGCCCTTCAGGAAGTAGTCGTACTTCGCGAGGTTGGCCTTGGTCACGATCGTCGTCGGAACGCTGATCGTTGCCGGTACCTTCGTCCCGCCGCAGGCGAGGTCGATCGCGGCCTTGGCTGCGGCGTAGCCGAACCCGTAGGTGTCCTGCTGCACGACCTCCTTGACGAAACCCTGCTTGATGCCGGCCGCCGAGGTGGAGTCGAGGTCCCAGCCGACGATCTGCGTGCTCCCGGTCTTGCCCTGCGACCGGACCGCGGCGATCGCACCGTCCAGGGCCGGGCTGCCGGTGGCGTAGATGTACTCGAGGTCCGGGTGGGCCGTGAGCAGGTTCTCGGCGGCGGTCTGCGCCTTGTCGTTGACGTTCTGCCCGTCGACGACGGCCTTGATGGTCATGCCACCGGCCTTGACCGTGTCCTGGAAACCGTCCTGCCGCTGGATCTGGATGGAGCTGTTGAGGGCGGCGACCACGCCGACCTCGCCCTTGCCACCGGACAGCGCGAGGAACGCCTTGCCGAGCTGCTGACCACCGACGGTGTTCGCGGTGCCGACCTGGGTGTCGATGGCGCTCGCGTCGGCCACGGACCCGTCCGTCGAGACGACCGCGATGCCCTTGGCCTTCGCGGCCTTGAGCGCGGGGACGAGCGCGTTGGCGTCGTACGGGTCGACGATGATCGCGTCGACGCCCGAGGACGTCAGGTTCTCGATGCCCGACACCTGCGTCGCCGCGTCGTCGTTGCCGCTGACGAGCTGGACGCTGGCGCCGGCCTTCTTGGCCACCGCCTGGATGCCGGTGTTCATCTGCGTGAAGAAGGACGTCTGTTCGTCGATGTCGACGACGCCGATCTTGAAGGTGTCGCCCGACTTGGGCTTGCAGGCGGTGGGGACCCCGGTCGGCGCCGGGACGCCGGCAGCCAGGGTGGAGGACGACGCGTCCTTCGACGAGCTGGTTGAGCCCGACGACGCGGTCGTGGACGTGGCGTCGCAACCGGCGAGGGCGGTCACGGCCGCGAGACCGATGACGGCGGACACGGCGATCCGGCGGGAGGAGTTCATGGGTGGCCTCTCGAGGGCGGGGTGGTGGGGGGTGGTCGGGGTGCGCGTTCGGCGGGGCGGTCCTGTTCGGCAATCGGTTGCCGAAGGACGTGCACCCATGATGCCGTCGCGATTGTTTCGACCGCGCACGACCTCTGTTTCCGGGAGGTAAAACCTCCGTTCGCCGTGGCAAGCGATTGCCCGCATCGAACGAGTACGATGCCCGTGGGCGGCACACACCGCGCGGGGAGGAGGACGACGAGATGGTGACGCTCGCCGACGTGGCCGCGCTCGCGGGGGTGTCCGAGGCCACGGTGTCGCGCGTGATGTCCTCGTCCCGCCCCGTCGGCCGGGACGTCGAGGCCCGGGTGCGTCGAGCGGCGACGGAGCTCGGCTACGTGGGCAACAGCATCGCTCGGGCGCTCCGCAAGAACCGGACGGACACCGTCGGCATGGTGGTGCCGAGCATCCTCAACCCGTTCTTCACGACCCTGGTCGACAGCGTCGAACGTGCCCTCCACGCGGAGGGCAAGCAGCTGTCACTCTGCGACTCGCGGCAGAACCCCGAGGTCGAGGCGGAGCAGCTCCGGTCCCTGGTCCACCGTCAGGTCGACGGCATCATCGTCAGCGCCTGCGACCAGGTCGCGAGCGTGCCCGCCCTGCGCGCCGCGGCACTGTCCGTGCCCCTGGTGCAGCTGGACCGGCGCGTGGACGTGGAGGGCACGGACTGGATCGGCATCGACGACGACGAGGCGATGCGGCTGGTGCTCGAGGAGCTGGCGAGCACGGGGGTCCGGACCGCGGCGTTCGTCACGAGTGCGCTCACGAACTCCTCGACCCACCTGCGCCTCGAGGGGTTCCGGCGGCATGCGGCACGTCTCGGGATCACCGTCCGCGAGTCGTGGATCCAGTTCGGCGAGTACACGATCGAGAGCGGTGAGGCCGCGGCGCGTCAGCTGCTGGCCGGAGCCGACCGGCCCGAGGCGATCGTCTGCGCTGACGACCTCATCGCGATCGGCGTCCTCCGGGCGTGCCGGCAGCTCGGCGTCCGCGTCCCGGACGAGGTCCAGGTGACCGGTTTCGACGACATCACCTTCGCTGCGTACGTGGTCCCGGGCCTGACCACGCTCGCGCAGCCCACGGACCTGATGGCGACCGAGGCGTTCCGGCTCCTCGGTGTCGCCTCGACGTCCCTCGCCACCCGCCGTCCCGCCACCCGGATGTCCTTCGCGCCCACGTTGGTCGTCCGCGAGACGACGCGGTCACACCGGTGACGCGGCCCAACGCACGCCCGCGCTGACGTACGCAAGCACGGCGTCCGCCAGGAGGTCGAGTGACACGGACTCGTCCACCGAGTGCACCCGCGTCGGGTCGCCTGGCCCCCAGACCACCATCGGGACGTCCGGCATCGAGCGCACGAAGACCGATGCGTCGGTGAAGTAGGCGGCGGGCTCGCGGGCGACACGGCCGGGCAGGCTGGCCACCCACGGATCGGTCTCGTCCGTCCACACCGGGGCGAGATCGAGTTCGACGGTGACGTCCGCGACGTCGGGTCGCCCACGCCACCAGTCGGGGATCCGGGCAGCGGAGGCGGCCTCGGTCACCCGGTGGTCGACCCGGACGACGCACACGTCGGGCACCATGTTCGGCACCGATCCCCCGGCGATCGTCCCGACGTTGAGCGTCTCCGCGCCGAGTCGTGGGTGTGCGGTGAGCGGGACGGCATCGAGGCGCAGCAGGACGTCGCGCATCGCGAGGACGGCGTTGCGCCCGGCGCTCGGCGTGCTGCCGTGGGCGGAGGTCCCTCGCGTCTCCACCCGCAGCCAGAGCGCACCGCGGTGGCCGAGCACGATCCGGTTCGCCGTGGACTCGGGGATGACGACGGCACCGAGGTCGATCCCCGCCGCGGACAGCATGTCGACGAGGACGGGCGCTCCGAGGCAGCCCGACTCCTCGCCGACCGACAACGCGAGCACGACGGGGAGGCCCTGTTCGTGCAGTCGAGCCACCGCCACCATCGCCGCAGCGAGGCCGGCCTTCATGTCGGAGGACCCGCGACCGTGGAGTCGCCCCTCCGCGATGTGCGGTTGGAACGGCGGCGTTGTCCAGGAGCCCTCCGCGCCGGTGGGCACCACGTCGGCGTGGCAGGAGAAGGCCAGGTGCGGTCCGCTCGAGCGGGGTGACGGCCGTGCGGGCACCACGAGGAGTCCGTCCGTCGTCGCCGGCGAGCGGACCACGCGGCTGCCGGCGTGCCCCGCGTACCACGCCTGGACCAGGTCCAACACCAGCCCCTCGCCCGCCGACCCGGTGACGGAGTCGACGCGGATCAGGTCGGAGAGGAGTTCCGTGACATCGGGAGTACCCATCCGCGAAGGGTACCCAGGCGACCGCGGTCGTGCTGATCGGACCGTCGGGCCGGTGCCGCGCCTCCCGGCTCAGTCGGCGCGGCGTGCCTGCCAGCGTCCGTCGGTGCGCGTGATCGCGAGCGGGAACGCGAAGCAGGCGGACACGGCCTCGGACGTGATGACGTCGTCCGCGCGGCCCGCGGCGACCACTCCGCCGTCGCGGAGGAGCATCGCGTGCGACGTCGACGCGGGCAGGTCCTCGAGGTGGTGCGTCACCATGACGCTCGCGAGCTCGGGGTGCCGGTGGCGGAGGGCGTCGACCGTCTCGAGCAGGTGCTCGCGGGCCGCGACGTCGAGGCCGGTGGCGGGCTCGTCGAGCAGGAGCAGGCGCGGCTCGGACATGAGCGCCCGGGCGATGAGCGTGCGACCGCGCTCGCCCTGCGACAGGACGGCCCAGGACGCGTCCGACCGGTCGCGCAGCCCGACGTCGGCGATGTGCTCGAGGGCGAGTGCGCGCTGCTCGGGGGTCGGTTCCCACCGCATCATGAGGTCGGTCGTGCCCGTGAGCCCGGTCAGCACGGTGTCGAGGACCGAGAGCGGCGTGAGCATCCGGTGGCGCGGGTCGACGTGGCCGATGTGCTCGCGGAGCTCCCGCACGTCGGTGCGGCCGAGTCGCCGTCCCAGCAGGTCGACGCTGCCGGCGCTGGGGTGGCTCGTCGCGCCGAGCACGGCGAGCAGTGTCGACTTGCCGGCGCCGTTCGGTCCGAGGAGCGCCCAGTGCTCCCCGGCGCGCACGACGAGGTCGACCTCGTGCACGAGGTCGCGGCCGCCGCGGGTGACGCGGAGGCCCCGTGCGTCGACCAGGGGGCTGTCGGAGGTGGTGCTGGTGCTCACCCGGGTCAGATCCCGGGACCGGAGGTGATGACGAGCGCGGCTTCCTCGGGCTCGGCGGTCGCGAGGTCGGCGGCCCGGACGGCGTCGAGGTGGTCGGCCATGCCGTCGGCGAGGGCGCGGACGGCGGCGGCACCGGCCTCGCCGTCCCGGTCGGTGGCCGCGTGACGGAGGCTGGCGACCGCGTCCGCCGCGGCGGCGAACACGGGTTCGGCGCTGCCGACGGTCACGAAGCGCGCCCGGGCGAGGACCGAGGCGCTCAGCTTCGTGAGCAGCGCGTTGTCCGCGTGGTCGACGAGGAACCCGATGAGGGCGTGCACGTCGTCGTCCACGGCCCGGTCCCTCGCCGCGGCGTGGGTGCGGACGTCCGCGAGCAGGGCGTCGAGCGCGTCGGTGTCCTCGTCGGTGAACCGGGGGAACGCCCAGCGGGCGGCGAGTTCGGCGAACCCGAACAGCACCGAGAACGCCTCGTGGTACTGCCGACCGGTCGGGGTGGCGATGCGCGTGTATCGGTTCGCCTCCATCTCGACCAGGCCGTAGTCGACGAGCTTGGCGATGGCCTCGCGGATGGGCGTGCGGGAGACGCCGAGCCAGCGCACCAGCTCGTCGTCGTTGAGCCGTTCGCCGGGCTGCAGCGTTCCGTCGTGGATCGCCGCGAGCATCTTGTCGAACACCACGTCGCGGAGCAGGCGGCGCGGTGCGGCGTCGGCGGAGGGCTGGGGGACCGGCATGGGGGCGACCTTTCGGGCACGAGGGTCGGGACGCGTACCCGAATCCTAGGAGGTGATTTCACAATCACTTGACATGCAATGCGGGGGAACCCGCGGGCGAGGTGACGGTGTCAGGCGCGCACGTCGACGACCGTGCGCCCGTGCACCCGCCCGGCCAGGACCTCCCGGCCGACGGCGACCACGTCGGCGAGTCCCACGGCCGTGGTCACGCAGTCGAGCAGCGCCGGATCGAGGTCCGCGGCGAGGAGCGCCCACGCCCGTTCGCGCAGGTCGCGCGGTGCCGCGACCGAGTCGACGCCGAGCAGCGCGACCGAGCGCAGGATGAACGGGAGGACCGACCCGGCCATCCGCGCGTCCTGCGCCAGCCCGCACGCCGTCACGGCGCCGCCCCACGCGGTCTGCGCCAGCACGTTCACGAGCGTCGCACCCCCGACGCTGTCGACCGCACCGGCCCACCGTGGGCGCTGCACCGGACGGCCCGGGGTGTCGAAGTCGTGGCGGTCCACCACCTCGGCCGCTCCGAGCCGGCGCAGGGCCTCGGTGTGCTGCGGCCGACCCGTCGACGCGGCGACCCGGTGTCCCCGCGCCGCCAGCAGCGCGACCGCGATCGACCCGACCCCGCCCGACGCTCCCGTGACGAGCACCGTACCGGCGCCCGGCGCGACGAACCGCTCGAGCGCGAGCACGCTGAGCGCGGCCGTGTACCCGGCCGTGCCGATCGCGGCGGCCCGTTGCGCCGTGATGCCCGCGGGGACCGGCAGGAGCACCGCGGCGGGGACGACCGCGAGCCCCGCGTACCCGCCGTCGCGGGTCTCGCCGAGCCCGGCGCCGTTGAGCGTCACGAGGGTGCCCGGGGCGGGCGCGGATGTGCCGTCGCCGACCGCGCGGACCGTCCCGACGACGTCGATGCCCGGCACGAGCGGGTCGGCGCGCTGCACGCCCGGGTCACCCACCAGGGCCATGCCGTCCTTGTAGTTGACGCTCGAGTGCGTCACGTCGACCAGGACCTCGTCCGGGCCCGGTTCGCGGACGTCGTGGTCCTCCACGACGGGCTCGGTACCGGTCCGGACGACGACCGCGCGCGTGCGCTCGCTCACCGAGAGGCCCGACCCGCGGTCACGGGAGCGTCACCACCGGTCGTGCACGGACGCCCGGAACCAGCGGTCGTACACCTCGTGGACCCGCCGGTCGAGGTCCGTCCCGAGCGCCGGCAGCGACCCCGCCGCCGCGTTCGACCGGGCCTGCTCGACGTTCCGGGCGCCCGGGATCGCCGCCGTGACGCCGTCCTGTTCGACGATCCAGGCGAGCGCGGCCTGCGGGACGGAGACGCCCTCGGGCACGGCCGCGGCGAACTCCTGCGCCGCGTGCATGCCGTCCTCGAAGTCGACGCCGCTGAACGTCTCGCCCTGGTCGAACGCCTCGCCGTGGCGGTTGTACGTCCGGTGGTCCTGCGGGGCGAAGGTCGTCTCGGTCGTGTACTTGCCCGAGAGCAGCCCCGAGGCGAGCGGGACGCGGGCGAGGATGCCGACCCCGGCCTCCCGGGCGGCGGGCAGGACCGCGTCGAGCGGCTTGAGGCGGAACGCGTTGAGGATGATCTGCACGCTCGCGACACCCGGCCGGGCGATCGCGGTGAGCGCCTGGTCGGTCTCCTCGACGCTCACGCCGTACGCGGCGATGGAGCCGTCGGCGACCAGGGCGTCGAGCGCGTCGTACACCGCGTCGTCCTCGAACACGGCGGTGGGCGGGCAGTGGAGCTGCACGAGGTCGAGCGTGTCCTGGCCGAGGTTCCGGCGCGAGCGGTCCACCCACGTGCGGAAGTTGGCGGCGACGTAGTTCGCGGGGACCTGGTCGGCGCGGCGACCCATCTTCGTGGCGACGGTCAGCGGCACGTCCGGGTTGGCGGCGCGCCACCGACCGATGAGCTGCTCGCTCCGGCCGTCCCCGTACACGTCCGCGGTGTCGAACAGCGTGACGCCGGCCTCGGCCGAGGCGTCGAGGAGTGCCATCGCGTCGGACTCCGGCACGTCACCCCAGTCACCCCCGAGCTGCCACGTCCCGAGTCCGATGACGGACACGTCCCGACCAGTCCTGCCCAAGGTGCGACTCTGCATGGGGACGACGGTAGTCCGCGGCGCGCGGTCCGGCGTCATCACTCGTCGTGGTGGTACCGGCACTGCGCGATGAGGACGCTGTCGTCCGTGACGCGGTACACGAGACGGTGCTCGTCCGTGATGCGCCGGGACCAGTACCCACGGAACCCGTGCTTGAGCGGCTCCGGTTTGCCGATGCCCTCGTTGCCGTTGCGCGCGATGTCACGGAGCAGCCCGTTGATCCGTTTGACGATCTTCCGGTCCTGCTGTTGCCACCACTCGGAGTCGGCCCAGGCAGCGTCGTCCCAGACGTACTTCACTCGTCCAGGTCCCGCTCCGTGCCCTCCCCGCGCTCCAGGCGCTCGATCGAGGCGAGCAGCCGCCGGGCGTTCGCGGGGTTCCTCAGCAGGTAGGCGGTCTCCTTCAGGGACTCGTAGTCGTCGAGGGACACGAGCACGACCGATTCGTGGCCCGCGCGCGTGACCACGACCTCCTCGCGGTCGTCCGTGACGGCGTTGAGGGTCTCGGCGAAGTGGGAACGCGTCTCCGAGTAGCTGAGGATGCGCATTGTGACCTCCTGACGTACGCAGAATTGTACGTCGGCTGTGACGCCAGCGCCATGCGGTCAGCCGAACAGGATCGCCGCCTCGTCGTAGCGCTCCTGCGGCACCGTCTTGAGCTCGCCGATCGCGTCGGCGAACGACACGTGCACGATGTCCGTCCCGCGCAGCGCGACCATGCGGCCCCAGCGTCCCTCGACCACGGAGTCGATCGCCGCCATCCCGAGCCGCGTGGACAGCACCCGGTCGTACGACGTCGGGGTCCCGCCGCGCTGGATGTGGCCGAGCGTCGTGGCGCGGGTCTCGATGCCCGTCATGCCCTCGATGAGCGGTGCGAGGCGCTCGCCGATGCCGCCCAGGCGCGGGCGACCGAACGCGTCGAGGCCACGCTCCGAGTGCGCGTCGTCCTCCTGGTCCGGCACGAACCCCTCGGCGACGACGACGAGCGGCGCCCGACCGCGGTCGTGGGCCGAGCGCACCCAGTCCGCGATCTGCGCCATGCTCGTCTTCTGCTCGGGGATGAGGATCGCGTGCGCCCCGGCCGCCATGCCGCTGTGCAGGGCGATCCACCCGACGTGGCGTCCCATCACCTCGGCGACCATGCAGCGGCTGTGCGACTCGCCCGTCGTCCGGAGCCGGTCCATGGCGTCGGTCGCGATCTGCACCGCGGTGTCGAAGCCGAACGTGTAGTCCGTCGCGCTCAGGTCGTTGTCGACGGTCTTCGGCACCCCGACGATCTTGAGGCCCGCGTCCGTGAGGCGGCGCGCGGCGGCGAGGGTGCCCTCGCCGCCGATCGCGATGATCGCGTCGATGCCGAGCCGGTCGAGGTTCGCCGCGATCGCCGCGGCGCCCCCGTTCTCGCCCTCGAACGGGTTCGTCCGGCTCGTGCCGAGGATCGTCCCGCCCTGCTTGGCGATCCCCTGGATCTCCTTGCGACCGAGCGGCACGACGTCCGCCTGCACCACGCCGCGCCAGCCGTCACGGAACCCCACGAACTCGTGCCCGTGGATCGCGATGCCCTTGACGACGGCGCCGCGGATGACCGCGTTGAGCCCCGGGCAGTCGCCGCCGCTGGTGAGGATGCCGATGCGCATGAGGGAGCACTCCGTGGTGTCGGGCCCGGCCCGTCCGGCCGCGCGGTGGTCCCCATCATCGCGGACCGGGTCGACGACGGCATCCCCCCGCTTCCCGGGAGGCCCACCCCGGCCGGTTCGGCGATGTCACCGCCGCCACGTACGATCCTCCGCGTGATCGTCGAACCTGCCGCACCCCCGGCGCAGCGACACGACACCGTCTACCGGCCCGGGCACCACGTCGACGTCCGGGCCACGCTGCGCCCGCTCATGCGCGGCACGGGGGACCCTGCCTTCCGTCAGGTCGACGCCACGACCTGGCTCGCGCTCCGCACGCCCGCCGGTCCCGTGACCGTCGCCGTCCGCGCCGTCGGCGACGAGGTCCGGGTGTCCACCTGGGGCGACGGCGCCGAGTGGGCGATCGCGCACGCGCCGGAACTCCTCGGTCGGGGTGACGACTGGACGGGGTTCGACGTCAGCGGCAACGCCTTCCTCGCCGTGGCGCGACACCGTCAGCCGGGGTTACGCCTCTGCCGCACGAACACCGTCGTCGCGATGCTCGTGCCCGCGATCCTCGAGCAGAAGGTCACGAGCCGTCAGGCCTGGCGCGCCTGGCGGTCCCTCGTCCGGCGGTACGGCACCCCCGCGCCGGGCCCCGCCCCCGAGGGCATGGCGGTCCCGCCCGACGCCGACACCTGGGCGCGGGTGCCGAGCTGGGAGTGGCACCGGGCGGGGATCGAGCCCGGCCGCTCGGCGACGGTGATGCGCGCCGTGCGGGTCGCCGCGTCGCTCGAGCGGACCCTGTCCCTCGGTCGTGGCGGCAGTGTCGTGGCGGAACGCCTCATGTCGATCCCGGGCATCGGCGTGTGGACCGCCGCCGAGACCACGCAGCGCTCCCACGGCGACCCGGACTCACCGAGTGTCGGCGACTACCACCTGCCGGCCGTCGTGGGATGGGCGCTCGCCGGCGCTCCGGTCGACGACGACGGCATGCTCGAGCTCCTCGAGCCGTGGCGGGGACACCGGGAACGGGTCATGCGGCTCATCACGGGCAGCGGCTTCCGGAAGCCGTCGTTCGGTCCGCGCATGACGATCCAGGACCACCGCTTCCACTGACCGGCCGCACCCGTGGTCGCCGCGGCCGTGGGCCTCCCGCCGCGGCCCCGGGCCTCCCGGTGGGGGACGGGCGACACTCGGCCCGCGTCCACCGCGCGCCGGGCGCGCCCCCAGGTCCCGTCGGACCGCCCGAATACCATCGGAGGATGCCGGACCCGCGCCTCCAGGACTGCACCGACGACGCGGTCGCCCTCGTCCGCCGTTGGACCGCGGCGGCCGCGATGCTCCGGCCGGACGCCGGGGCCGTCCGGCTCGCGGGGGTGCTCCGCGACGAGCGCGGCCTCGACGTCACGCTCGGGTTCATCGACCGCGTCGGCCGACCGCAGGACCCGAAGGTCGCCGCGCAGCACCTCGAACGACTCGCGCGTGAGGTCCCGGACCCCGTCGCCTGGCACCTCCGCGGCGCGGCCACCGTCGGCGGTGGGTTCGCGCAGATGATGCCGTGGGCCGTCGTCCCACCGGCACGCCGTGTGCTGCGCCGCATGGCCGGACACCTCGTGGTCGACGCCGCACCAGCGCGCCTCGGCACCGCCCTCGCCAAGCTGGCGGTCCCGGGCACGGTGCTCGACGTCCTGCCGCTCGGACGCCCGGTGTCCGGTGACGACGAGTCCGACCGGCAGCTCCGGCGCACCATCGACCTGCTCGACCGCGACGACGTGGACCGCGTCACCACCTCGGTCGCCGTGGCGCTCCCGCAGCCCGTGCTCTGGGCGTTCGACGACACCGTCGTCCGCGGAGTCGAGCGCCTGCTGCCGCTGTACCGGGCGGCCGTGGCGGGTGGCAGCCGCGTCACGCTCCGGGTGGACACCCACGACGACCTCGACCTGACGCTCGCGGTGTTCCGGACCCTGCTCGACCGGCCCGAGTTCCTCGAGCTCCCGGCGGGCCTCACCCTGCCCGCCGCGGTGCCGGACACCCGGCGTGCCCTCGACGACCTCACTGCCTGGTCGCAGGCCCGCCGCGCCCGGGGCGGATCACCGATCACCGTCCGGATCGACGCCGGCGCCGCCGACCCCGTCGAACGGGTGGAGGCCGCGCTCCACGACCGCTCGCTGGCCACGTTCGGCACCACACAGGAGATCCAGGCGGCGACCCTCCGCCTGCTCGACGCCGCGCTGACGCCCGCGCGGACGGACGCCGTCCGGATCGAGGTCCTCGGGCACGACCTGTACGACCTCGCCACCGCCCGCGTGCTCGCCGAGCGCCGTGGTGTCGTCGATGCCCTCCAACTCGGCATGCTCCTCGGCGTGGACGGCACCCACCTGCAGGCCGTCCGGGCCGACGTCGGGTCGGTGTTCCTCGTCACGCCGGTCGTCGACCCCGACGAGTACGACGCCGCCGTCGGGTACCTCGCCCGGCGGTTGTACGACCTGGCGGACCCCGAGCAGGCCGCGGGTTCCTCGACGACGACCGACACCGCGAGCGCCGGGTCCGAGCAGCGGCGCGAGCGGTACCTGGCCGCGGTCGAGGCGCTGGACGACCCCGTCCCGTCGACGTTCCGCACCCAGGACCGCACGGCCCCGCTCGGACCCCCGCCGCACGTCGCCGACTTCCACAACGCGCAGGGCACCGACCCGACCATCCGCGCCAACCGCGCCTGGGCCGGCGAGGTGCTGCGTCGCGTGCCGGGATCGTCGCTCGGTCGGCAGACGATCCGGAACGCGGGCGTCGCCGACCGGAACCGGCTCGAGCGCATCGTCGCCGCCACCGCGCAGGCGGGCGTGAACTGGGGACGGCAGGACCCGCAGGACCGCGCCGAGTTGCTCGACCTCATCGCCCACGAGCTCGAGGTCCGGCGCGGCGACCTCGTCGAGGTCGCGGTCGCCGAGACGGGCCTGACGCTCGCCGAGGCAGACGCCGAGGTCGGCCGAGCCGTCGACGCCGCACACCACGCCGCCGACCGCGCCCGGCACCTCGCGGACATCACGGGTGCGACCCCGGTGCCGCCGCGCCTCACCGTCGTCGTGCCGACCTGGACCTCCCCGATCGCCGTCGTCGCAGGGGACGTCCTGGCGGCGATCGCGGCCGGCAGCGGTGTCGTGCTCAAGCCGGCGCCGGCCGCTCGGCGGACCGGTGCGCTCGTGGCCGACGTCCTGTGGGACGCCGGTGTGCCGCACTCGCTGCTCGTCCTCGTCGACCTCGACGTCGACCGGCTCGGCCGCGACCTCGTCGCCCACCCCGCGGTCGACCGCGTGCTCCTCACGGGCACGGCGGACACCGCGCGGTCCTTCGCCTGGTGGAGGGCGGGCCTCCCGCTCACCGCCGCGACGACCGGCACGAACGCGATCGTCGTCACGCCGTCCGCCGACGTCGACCTCGCCGTCCGCGACGTCGTGCGGAGTGCCTTTGCCCACGCCGGACAGGACCGCGCCGCGGCGTCGCTCGTCCTCCTCGTCGGTGCCGTGCGTGAGGACGACCGGTTCCGCCGGCTGCTCGTCGACGCGACCCGGAGCCTCCGCGTCGCCTGGCCGGACGACCCCGCCGCCCAGATGGGACCGCTCGTCGACGAGCCCCGGGGGAGCGTGCGGCAGGCACTCACCGAGCTCGGACCGGGGGAGTCGTGGCTCCTGCAGCCGGAACCCCTGGACGACTCCGGGCGGCTCTGGTCCCCGGGCATCCGCGACGGCGTCCGACCGGGCAGCACGTTCCACCAGACGCCCGTGCCCGCACCCGTGCTCGGGATCGTCGAAGCCGAGACCCTCGACGACGCGATCGCGATCCAGAACGGCACCGACTACGGTCTCGCCGCGGGCATCCACTCCCTCGACACCGACGAGGTCGCCCGCTGGCTCGACCGCGTGCAGGCGGGTGACCTGTTCGTGAACCGTGCGACGACCGGCACCCTGGTCCGCCGACAGCCCACCGGCGGCTGGAAGCGCTCCGCGATCGGCACCGGCACCAAGTCGGGCGCCCCGCTGTCGGTCGCGACACTCGGCCGCTGGGAGCCCACGCCGCACACCCCGCACGGGAGCATCCGACTGCACGGCGTCCCCGCGCGGGTCGCGGCCGTGATCGAGGCCGCGCGGAGCGGCCTGACGTTCGAGGAGTTCGACCGGGTGCGGTCCGGGGCACGGAGCGACGTCGTCGCGCGCTCCACGGAGTTCGCCCGCTCGGCGGACACCGCCGGTCTCGGGATGGAACGCAACGTGCTCCGCTACCGGCCCCAGTCGGTCATCATCCGCGCGTCCGAGGGCACGTCGGCCGGTGACCTCGTCCGCGTGCTCGTCGCCGCGACCGCCGCCCGCGCCCACGTGCTCGTCAGCACCGCGGTGCCGATGCCCGGCAGTCTCGTGCAGCTCTTCGCCGGCCCGCGGTCCCCGCTCGACGTCGTCGACCACGTCGTCGAGTCCGACGACGAGTGGCTCGGGCGCGCGGCGGCCGGCGCGGTGTTCCGCGAGCAGTGGTCGTCGGACGAGCCCACGCCCGAGGACGAGCTCGCCGCGGTCCTGTCGCCGACGTACGAGCCGGTCCCGCACACCGCGTTCGGCGGTCCCGGCGCCCGGATCCGCCTGCTCGGCGGCGACCCGTTGGCGCTCGAGGAGGCCCTCGGTGCCTCGATCGACGTCGCGGTGCACGCGGGCCCCGTGGTCGAGGCCGGACTCGTCGAGATGCTGCCGTTCCTCCGCGAGCAGACCGTGACGATCACGGCGCACCGGTTCGGGGTGCCGGACCGGGCGTTCGTGGAGCTGCGGGTCTGACGCGGTCGCGCCGGTCGCGCTGGTCGCGCTGGCCGCGCTGGTCGCGCCGGTCGCACCGGTCGCACCGGTCGCGCCGGCCGCGCTGGTCGCGCTGGTCGCGACCGGCGGACGTCGGCTCAGGCCGTCCCGCGGGCGAACGACGTCGTCACACCGGGCGACCACAGCACGGAGTCCGGCGGGACGTCGGCGAGCGAGCGCGGCAGCCCGACCTCGCCCATCAGGTCGTCGTGCACCGACTCGGCCGTCGCGTGGTGCAGGGGCCAGGCCGGGTGCTCGTTCGGCCAGAATCGGGTCGCCCCGAAGCGGTGGACGTGCATGCCCCACCGGGCGGTCAGGAACTGCTCGAGCGGTGACGGTTCGGCGATGGGCGCACCGACGTGCACGGCGAACCGCGAGCGCGCCGAGGACCCGTGGCGCCGCATCGCGTACGCCACGCGGCCGCCCTCGCCATGTCGGCCAGCGGCGGCACCCCGGCCGTGCGTCCCGTCCGCGCCCCACCGCGTCGCCGCGTGCGCCCAGTGGTACGGCAGCCCGAGCATCGCCCGCGCCGCGACCGCCGGCAGGAACCGGCCCGCGTCCAGCGACAGGAACACGACGCCGTGCCGCCCCCGGTCGTCGACCGTGTAGACCCGCACGTTGACCTCGACGAACGTCCCGAGCCGCCGCATCGGCGCGAGCGGCGGGAACGCGGTGTCCGTGAACCGGAACCCGATGAGGCCGACCCAGGTGGTCACCCCGTCGTCGACGCCGTCCGCGCCCATGGTGTCCGGTCGGACGCCGGCCGGGAGGAGCGGGGCCACGGCCGACACGTCGACCCGCCAGTGCAGGAACACGACGTCGTGCCACCCCTGCCGGATGAACGCGCGGCCGGGCAGTGCCGGGGCGGTCGTCAGGACGGGAGCGATCCCCGTCACGACGCGTCCCTCCCCGAGGTCGTCGCGTCGGCCGCCGGGTCGTCCTCGATCGGCGTCACGAGCGGTGCGTCGTCCCAGCCCGTCTGCGGCGTGCGACACGTCCCGCGGAACACGTACTGCGACGGCCGCTTCCGCTCGTTCGACACCCAGTCGATCGCCGGGCGGCGGCGCTCGGGCGGCAGGTACCCGAGCCGGTACACGGCCATGAGCTCGAGGTCGTCCGGCACCCCGAGGACGTCCTCGACCTCGGCCCAGGCGCTCGGGATCTCCATCGGGAACGACACGAACTGGATGCCCATGCCGAGCTGGGTCGTGGCGAGCCAGATGTTCTCCATCGCCGCGCCCATGCTGAACACCGAGTAGAAGGCGTTCGTCTCCTCGTGCCGGTACTCGTGCCGGTCGAGCATCACCCCCATGAGCAGCGGCGAGCCCGCGACGAGCTTCCGGTTCTCCTCGCCGAGTGTCTGCGGCACCCGCAGGGTGTTCATGAGCTTCTGACCACGGGGCGTGAACACCTGCTTCGTGAACGGCCGGAGCGGTGCGGGCAGCTTGTCGAACAGCATGCCGTCGCGCCGGGCCTCCATCTCGGCCTTCGAGAACCGGAAGTACGGCTTGTACCGCTCGAAGAACGTGCCCTCGGCCATCGTCCGCGTCATCGACGAGCCGCTGATCGCGGCGATCCGCTCGATCGTCGGTCGCTCCTCCACGAGCACGAACCGCCACGGCTGGCTGTTGAGCTGCGAGGGCGCGCGTCCGGCGAGCTCGATCAGCAGGCGCTGGTGTTCCTCGGAGACGGGATCGGGCAGGAACGCCCCGTTCGTCGTCCGTCGCCGTCTGATCGCCTCGATGAGCTCCACTGCCGCTGTCCTTCCCGGCGGTCGGACGGGAGGCCCGGTGCACGCGGGTGGGCCGGCTCCCGGGTCAGGAGCGCTCGGGCCGTCCCGCGCGGAGTCCGAGCACGGCGCCGAGGTAGGACGGTGCCGCCGCGACCGCGACTCTCCAGTGTGCACGCGATCGGGCGGGGATGCGCGGTGCGACGGCGAGGGGCACGAGTGCGGGCAGGAGGAACGCCGCGGCCCGCGAGCGGGTCCACACCGGCGTCGTCACGGCGGCGCCGGTCAGGGTCGCCGTGACGACGAACAGCGCGTGGTGCACGACCCGGAGCCGCTTCGTCCGGATGACGCCGGTCGCGACCGCGGTGCCCCACGCGCAGTTCGCGAGGTAGGCGACGGTGGCGGCGGTGACCAGGAGGCGGGCCGGAGCGATGCCCGCGCGACGGGTGCCGGGCCTCCCGGGCGAGCGCGGGACGGAGCGGCGGACCGGCGTCCGGGTCGTGCGCGGTGCCACGCTCACAGCGACTCGCGCGAGACGAGTCGCGACAGCACGATCGCACTGCGGGTGTGGTCGACGTGCGGGGCGGAGCGGACGCGGTCGAGGGCCTCCTCGAGCGACGCGATGTCCCGACTCCGCATGTGCACGACGGCGTCGGCGCTCCCGGTGACCGTTCCGGCGTCGACGACCTCGGGCACGTTCTCGAGCACGGCGCGGAGTTCGTCGGGCGAGACGGTGCCGCGGCAGTACAGCTCGACCCAGGCCTCGGTCCCGCGTTCCTCGACGGCGGGGTCGACCTTGATCGTGAAGCCCTGGATGACGTCGTCGGCCACCAGGCGGTCCACGCGGCGCTTCACCGCGGACGCCGAGAGCCCGACCACCGCGCCGATGTCGCCGTAGCCGGCGCGGGCGTTCTCGCGGAGTTGGTCGAGGATGCGGTGGTCGAGCGAATCCATCGCCGTCATGCTACGCGCGGTCGTTGCGTCCGCCCCGGAGCAGGCGCACGGATCCTGCGCGGACGCACATGCGATCGGCGCCGCCGCGACACCCCCATGGCGGGGTCTGTCCGCGGGGAGCGCCGCGTGGCACACTGTGCCGGGGCGTCGACCTGGTCCGCCTCGTCCACGGGTGAGTGAGCCTGCACCTCACCCCAGCGCTCCTCGAACGGTGTCCCCTGGCAGGCTCGGGTCCGCCGCCCAGGAGACCCCCTTGTCGAACCCGGCCCCCGCCACCACCACAGCGCCCACCCGCACGGCGACCAAGCGCACCGTCCTCATGTGCAAGCCGACGCACTACACGGTGAGCTACCGCATCAACCCCTGGATGCACCCCGAGGAGCCGACCGACACCGCGAAGGCGGTCGCCCAGTGGCAGACCCTCGTCGACACGTACGAGCGGCTCGGGTTCGACATCCACTTCATCGACCCGATCGAGGGGCTGCCCGACATGGTCTACGCGGCCAACGGCGGCTTCGTGCTCGACGGCGTCGCCTACGGCGCGAAGTTCCAGTACCCGGAGCGCCAGCCCGAGGGTCCCGCGTACATGGACTGGTTCCGCGAGCACGGCCTCCGCGTCGCCGAGCCGGTCGAGACGAACGAGGGCGAGGGCGACTTCCTGCTCGTCGGCGACGTCATCCTGGCCGGCACCGGGTTCCGCAGCGACAGCACCTCGCACGAGGAGATCGCCCGCGTGTACGGCCGCGAGGTCGTCACCCTGAAGCTCGTCAACCCGGCGTTCTACCACCTCGACACCGCGATCGCGGTCCTCGACCCCGAGCCGGTGGACGGCGTCGCGAACATCGCCTACCTGGAGTCCGCGTTCGACGAGGCCTCGCTCGCCGAGCTCCGCCGCCGGTTCCCCGACGCGATCATCGCCACCGAGGAGGACGCCGCGATCCTCGGGCTCAACTCCTACAGCGACGGCCACAACGTCGTCATCGCCGCCCGCGCGACGACCTTCGCCGAGCAGCTCCGCCAGCGCGGGTACAACCCGATCGGGGTCGACCTGTCCGAGCTGCTGCTCGGCGGCGGTGGCGTCAAGTGCTGCACGCTCGACCTGCACCCCGTCGAGACCGCCTGACCGGTCCCTGCTCCCGAGCCCGTCGTGACTACGTCGCGGCGGGCTCGGCCGGGAGCTCCCGCATGCCGAGCAGGGGCGAGAGCAGGACGGGCAGCGCCGCGAGCAGGGCACCGACGCCGGCGACCCACATGGTCGCCTCGACACCGAGCCACGTGCCGAGCAGTCCGGCCGTGATGCCCCCGATGGGCACCACGCCCCACACCACGAACCGGATCGACGCGTTCATCCGGCCGAGGAGGCGCGGCGGACAGATCCGCTGCCGGTAGGTGACCTGCGTGATGTTGTAGACGAGGACCCCGGCGCTCGTGAGGAACTCGGCCAGCACGAGCAGCGGGACCGCGAGCGTCGGCACCAGCCCCGGCGTCGCGAGCAGCAGCGCCCCGACCCCGGCCGCGACGGCCGCGACGGGGATCGCGGTGCCCTCGCCGACGCGTCGGGCCACCCTGCCGGCGGCCAGCGCGCCGAGGAGTCCCCCGACCGCGCCGACGCTCGTCGCGACGCCCCACACGAGCGTGCCGAGGTGCAGGTCGCGGAGGACGAGGAGCGGCAGCACCGTCCCCCCGATCCCGGAGAACAGGTTCAAGCCGGCCGTGCACAGGACGACCCGGACCAGGAGCGGCTGGTGGAACACGAACGCCAGGCCCTCGCGGATCTCGGTCACGAGTGGCAGGCGTTCGTGCTCGGGCCGCGGCTGCTCGTCGTCCCGGATCCCGAGGAGCGCGACGAACGACGCGAGGTAGCTCAGCGCGTCGATCCCGACGACGAGCGCCGGCCGCAGCGCCGCGAGCAGGGCACCCGAGGCCGCGGGACCCCCGACGCGCGCGACCTGCTGTGACGCCTCGAGCTTGCCGTTCGCGTCGCCGAGGAGCGCCGACGGCAGGATCATCGGCGGGTAACTCTGGTACGCCACGTCGAAGAACACCGTCGCCGCGCCGACCAGGGCCGCCACGACCATGAGCTGCCAGATCGTCAGCGCGCCGAGCAGCCACGCGACGGGGATGGTCGCCAGGAGCAGCGCGCGGGTCAGGTCCGCCGCGAGCATCACCCGGCGCTTCCGCATCCGGTCCACCCAGGCACCCGCAGGCAACCCGATGACGAGGAACGCCACCGTCTCGAGCGCGGTGAGGACGCCGATCTCGAACGTCGAGGCGGCGAGCACCGTGACCGCCAGGGTCGGGATCGCCAGCACGGCGAGCTCACTGCCGACCGCGCTCGCCGACTCGCCGCTCCACAGCCGGAGGAACGGTGCGTTGCGCCACACCGTGGCGGGGCTCGCCGCCCCCGTCGTCCGGCCCGGCTCTGTCATCCGCTCAGTATGTCGGGAGGCCCGTCCCGCCCCCGCCACCCGCCGTTCGGCTTCGCACACGCGCCGTTCGGCTTCGCACACCCGCCGTCCTGTTGCACCCCGCGATGCGAGTGTTCAACGGGACAGGACGTGTTCAACGCTCGGCGGGAGTCCGATCGGCGGCAGTCGGGAACGACGAAGGCCCCCGCTCCCGCGAGGGCCTTGCGATGGTGGCTGGACACGGCATCGATCCGTGGACCTTTCGATTTTCAGTCGAACGCTCTACCAACTGAGCTATCCAGCCGTGGGCGACTCGATGGATCGAGTGGTGCCCGGGACGACTCGGTCCGAGGACCGGACGCCATGGCGACCCTGACGGGACTTGAACCCGCGACCTCCGCCGTGACAGGGCGGCACGCTAACCAACTGCGCTACAGGGCCATGCTTGTTGAGTTGTGGACGGCGCCGGACACCCCGCCTGCAGTGACCCCAACGGGATTCGAACCCGTGCTGCCGCCGTGAAAGGGCGGTGTCCTAGGCCACTAAACGATGGGGCCGTCAAGCGATGCTTCACAGCTACCGGAGAACCAGCATACGGAAGCTCGCCGCGAATGCCAAACCGAGTGGATACCGCCTCGCCGGTCGGCGTGTCGCGGGCGTCGTGACCGGGGCAGCCGGGTTCACTCGCCGCAGAGAGAACCCCGTGCCGTCGTTCCCCGTGGGTCCGACGTCGGTGCCCCATGCCCCTCGCCAGGGGGGTGGAGTGTCCGACACCCCTGTTGTTACTGTTGCGACTGTTGACAGTGTGACTCGGGTGCGCCTCGCCGTGCTGTTACGAAATCGAGACCGATGACTTCTTCCTCCTCCATCAGCCGCCGATCCGCGCCCCGACGCGCCGCTCGGGCCCTCGCCGTCCCCGCGAGCCGACCCCGTGCCCTCGTCCTCGCCGTCGTCGTCGCGCTCACGGGGGGTGTCCTCGCCGCGACCGGGACGCCCTCGTCGGCGTCCGCCACGTCCTACCCGAGCTGGTCCGACGTCCAGGCGGCCAAGGCGTCCCAGGCCGCCCAGCAGGCGAAGGTGACCGAGATCAAGGGACTCATCGCGTCCCTCCAGTCCCAGGTGTCGGCCAAGCAGGCCGCCGCGGAGAAGGCCGGCGAGGCCTACCAGACGGCGCAGACCGAGTACGACGAGGCCGCGCTCAAGGAGCAGAAGCTCCGGACGCAGGCGGACGAGGCCCGCAAGACCGCGGCCGCGTCGGAGCGCCAGGCCGGGCAGCTCGCCGCGCAGCTCGGACGCTCGTCGAACAACGACGTCACCTCGAACCTCCTGGCGCACCCGTCCGGAGCGAAGGACCTGCTCTACCAGCTCGGCGCGATGTCGAAGCTGTCCGAGCAGGCCGACGGCATCTACGAGCAGGCGAGCCAGGACCGCGGCACGGCGCAGGCGCTGACCGACCAGGCCGGGGTGGCGAAGAAGGCGCTCGGAACACTCCGTGACGCCGCGCAGCAGAAACTGGCCGACGCGAACGACGCCGCGACGGCCGCACAGAGCGCTCTCGACGACCAGAACGACAACCAGGCGCGGTTGCAGGCGCAGCTCGTCCTCCTGACGACGAACGCCAAGAACGTGCAGGCGAACTACGACAAGGGCGTCGCCGTCGCCAAGGCCGCTGCTGCCGCGCGAGCCGCCGCTGCCGCGCGAGCCGCTGCTGCTGCCCGGGCGGCTGCCGCTCGCGCCGCCGCTTCCGCCCGGACCGGGGGCGCCGGCGCGCAGACGAGCACGGGCGCCACCACCACGACGCCGAACGGGTCGGGCTGGGTCCGCCCGTCCGCCGGGTACCAGACGAGCCCCTACGGCTACCGCGTCGACCCCTACACCGGTGCGTACGCCCTGCACGCCGGGGTCGACCTCGCGCCGGGCTGTGGTGCGCCGATCTACGCCGCCCACAGCGGGACCGTCACCTTCGCCGCGAACGGCGGGGGTTACGGCAACGAGGTCATCATCGACAACGGTGGCGGCATCTCGACGGCGTACGGCCACATCGTCAACGGCGGGTTCCTGGTCCACGCGGGCCAGACCGTGGTCGCGGGACAGCAGATCGCGCTCGTCGGCTCGACCGGCTGGTCGACCGGCTGCCACCTCCACTTCGAGACCCGGGTGAGCGGCGCTGCCGTCGACCCGGTCCCCTTCATGGCTGCGCGGGGGATCTCGGTATGACCACGAGCGCGCCCAGGAGGCACTGACCCGCATGAAGCCAGCACGCGTCCTCATCGGAGGCGCCGCGACCCTCGCGGTGCTCGGACTGACGTTCACCGTCGCCGCACCGGCGTCGGCCAGTCCGTCCGCTCCCTCGTGGGCCGACGTGCAGGCGGCGAAGCAGTCCCAGGCGGCGACGCAGCACCAGGTCGACACGTTGACCTCGTCGCTCGACGCGCTGCAGACCCAGGCGGAGCGGGCCTCGGTCGCCGAGCAGCAGGCCGGTGAGGCGTACCAGCGGGCGGCATCGCGACAGCAGGCGGCGCAGACCCGGGTCGACACCCTGACGCGCCAGTCGAAGCAGGCCGAGGCGAAGGCGAAGGTCTCCGCCCAGCAGGTCGCCGGCCTCGTGGTCGAGCTCTCGCGGACGGGCGGCGGGGATCTGTCGACGGCGATGCTCGTCGACGGCGCCGACGCGAAGGACCTGCTGTACCAGGTCGGCACGATGTCGCACCTGTCGGCTCGCTCGGCGGGCATCCTCGCCGACGCCGAGGCCGACCAGCGGCAGGTCGACGCCCTGCAGCACCAGGCCTCCTCGGCCGAGACCGCGCTCGGCAAGGCCACCACGGCCGCCAAGACGTCGCTGTCCGACGCGAACGACCAGGCCGCGAGCGCCGCCGGACGGCTCAAGAGCGTGCAGGACCAGCAGTCGACGCTCTTCGACCAGCTGGCGTACCTCAAGGGAACGACGGCGAGCACCGAGGCCGCGTACTTCGCCGACCAGCAGGCGAAGCAAGCCGAGCGGGCGATCGCGACCTCGACGACCAGTGGGAGCGCCGGCACGACGAAGGCCGCCGCCACCGGGAGCACCGGGACGACCGCGTCGAAGCCCGCGGCGTCGAAGCCGACCGGTTCGAAGCCGACGGTGTCGAAGCCGACCGGGACGGGCACGGCCCCGAAGCCCGTCACCGCGCCTGCGCCGAAGCCGGCCGCGCCGGCCCCGAAGCCCGTCGCAGCGCCCAAACCGGCCGCGCCGGCCCCGAAGCCCGTCACCGCGCCTGCGCCGAAGCCCGTCACCGCGCCCGCGCCGAAGCCGCCGACGTCGAGCACCGGCTCGTCCTCACCGTCCAAGGGCTCCGCCGCGCTGGCGTTCGCGTCCGCCCAGATCGGCAAGCCGTACGTGTTCAGTGCCGCCGGTCCGAACTCCTACGACTGCTCGGGGCTCGTGATGGCCGCGTACAGCAGCGTCGGCGTGGCCGTCGGTGGGCACCGGGTCGACTGGCAGTACGAGCACTTCGCCGCACTCGGCCGACTCGTGCCGCTGTCGCAGGCACAGCCGGGCGACATCATCTTCTACTCGACGACGGGCACGAACCCGGCGGGGATGTACCACGACACGATCTACGCCGGCGGCGGTCGGATGGTAGAGGCCCCCAAGCCGGGACTCAGCGTGCGGAACTACGCTGTGTACACGTACCAGATCGTCCCCTACGTGGCGCGCCCCACCGGCTCGCTCTGATGACCCGGCCGGGACCCCTTCGGGTGGGGTTCCGAGCCGATGACGGTGCCGACCCCTTCGGGTGGGGTCGTCACCGGACGAAGGCGGCGGGCGCCCCATGGGCACCCGCCGCCTTCACTTCTGCCAACCGGCCGCCTGGCCAGCGCCGCGCCTCGGGACGCGACGGACTCAGTGGCCCGGCTGGTACGCGGCGAAGCCCGCCGCGACGATCTCCTCGGCCTCGGCGGCGTCACCCCAGCCCTCGGCGTTGACGAACTTGCCCGGCTCGAGGTCCTTGTAGCGCTCGAAGAAGTGGGCGATCTCGGCCTTCGTCTGCTCGTCGACGTCGGCGATGTCCTGGATGTGCTGCCAGCGCGGGTCCTTCGCCGGGACGCAGAGCACCTTGGCGTCGGAGCCGGCCTCGTCGCTCATCTTGAACACGCCGACCGGGCGGACCTTGACGCCGACGCCGGGGAACGCGGGGTACTCGAGCAGGACGAGGGCGTCCACGGGGTCGCCGTCGAGCCCGAGGGTGTTCTCGAAGAAGCCGTAGTCGGTGGGGTAGACGAACGACGTGAACAGGACGCGGTCCAGGTACACCCGACCGGTCTCGTGGTCGACCTCGTACTTGTTGCGGCTGCCCTTGGGGATCTCGATGACGACGTCGTACGCGGCCATGTGGCACTCCTCGATGTGGATGGTTCTGCGGTCCTACAGCGCCGATAACGTTACAGGGTGGACATGCACCGGCCCCGGCTCGGACCCGCAGTCGCCGCCGTACGCCGCGCGGTGCGGACGTCCCTCGCGGATGCCCGTTCGGCGGGCGCCCTCGCCTCCGGTGACCTCGTCCTCGTGGCGCTGAGCGGCGGCCCCGATTCGCTCGCACTCGCGGCCGCGACCGCGTTCGAGGCGCCCAGGCAGGGCCTCCGCGCGGGCGCCGTCGTCGTCGACCACGGCCTCCAGGCGGGCAGCGGGGCGGTCGCGAGCGCGGCCTCCCGGCAGGCGGAGGCGCTCGGGCTCACGCCCGTCGTCGTCGACCACGTCCGCGTCGGTGACGCGGGTGGGCCGGAGGCCGCCGCCCGGGAGGCCCGGTACCGGGCGATCGCGGCCGTCGCCGCGGCGGAGCGGTCGCCGCTGGTCCTGGTCGGGCACACGATGGACGACCAGGCCGAGACGGTCCTGCTCGGCCTCCTGCGTGGCAGCGGTCCGGACAGCCTGTCGGGCATGCCGGCGCGGTCACCGGCGCCGGTGGCGCCCGGGCCGCTGCTCGCCCGCCCGCTGCTCGGCGTCCGGCGGGCGACGACCGTCGCGGCCTGTGCCGAGAGCGGCCTGGAGCCGTGGACGGACCCACAGAACAACGACCCCGCGTTCGCCCGGGTCCGGGTGCGCGCGCGCGTGCTGCCGGTGCTCGCCGAGGAGCTCGGCGACGGCGTGGTCGAGGCCCTGGCTCGCACCGCCGACCAGATCCGCGAAGACGCGAGCGCGCTCGACCACTTCGCCGAGGAGCTCGCCGAGGAACTCGCGGAGCACGCCGAGGCGGGCATCGCCGTGTCCGTGTCGGGACTCGCGGCCAACCCGCCGGCCCTGCGGCAGCGACTCGTGCGCCTCGCGGTCGAGGGGGAGTTCGGCGTCGTGCTCTCGCGGCTCCAGACGCTCGAGGTGTGCCGGCTCGTGACGGACTGGTCGGGACAGGGGCCGATCGACCTGCCCGGCGTCCGCGTGCGGCGCGAGGGCGACCGCCTGCTGTTCGCGAGCACGACGTCCGGGCCGGTGTCCGGGTCCGGGCGGCCGGTGTCCGGGTCCGGGCCGGGGTCGCCCGGCCGTATCCTGGGAGACCCGGGCGGCACCGGCCCGGCGCACCACTGACCCGGCGCACCACTGACCCGGCGCACCACTGACCAGAGAGGGCACGCCCCCGTGGAACTCACCGACGTCCAGGCCGACCTGAGCGAGGTCCTGTTCACCGCCGAGCAGATCGACGCCCGGATCGCCGAGCTCGCCCGCGCGGTCGAGGCCGACTACACCGGGCGCGACCCGCTGCTCGTCGGCGTGCTCAAGGGCGCGGTCATGGTGATGGCGGACTTCTCGCGTGAGCTCAAGCTCCCGATCACCATGGACTGGATGGCGGTGTCGTCCTACGGGTCCGGCACCAAGTCGTCCGGCGTCGTGCGGATCCTCAAGGACCTCGACACCGACCTGCACGGCCGCGACGTCCTCATCGTCGAGGACATCATCGACTCCGGGCTCACCCTGTCCTGGCTCCGGCAGAACCTCGTGAGCCGCGGGGCCGCGAGCGTCGAGATCGTCGCGTTGCTCCGCAAGCCCGAGGCGGCCAAGGTGCAGGTGGACGTCAAGTACGTCGGCTTCGACATCCCGGACGCGTTCGTGATCGGGTACGGCCTCGACTACGACGAGCGTTACCGCAACCTGCGTGGTGTCGGGGTCCTGGCGCCGCACGTCTACTCCTGACGAACGGCCCTCCGGACGTCGAGTTCGCCCTCGGAGGACACCCACTCGCCCCACAGAGTCCCGGCCGTATGCTGACTCCCACGCAACATCGGCAGAGAAAGGTGTCGGGCGTGTCGCCCGGATCACATGGACTTCAAGCGCATCTTCCGTGGGCCGTACCTGTACGTGATCATCGCGGTCATCGGGATCTGGATCGGCTGGGCCGTGATCAGTCAGTCCGGGACGTCGCAGATCACGACGCAGAAGGGCCTCGAGCAGCTCGGTGACGGCAAGGTCGCCTCTGCCACCATCAACTCCACCGAGCAGCGCGTCGACCTCGTGCTCAAGGACGGCAACCAGACGGAGCAGTTCTACTACTCCACCCCGCGTGGGCCGGACGTCGTCTCGGCGGTCGACAAGGCGAACCTGTCGAAGGGCTACAACGACACCGTCCAGCAGTCGAACGTGTTCGTCTCGCTCCTGCTGACGTTCCTGCCGTTCCTCGTCATCGGTCTGGTGTTCTGGTTCCTCCTGTCGAGCGCCCAGGGCGGCGGCTCGCGCGTCATGCAGTTCGGCAAGTCCCGCGCGAAGATGAACAACAAGGAGAACCCGCAGGTCACCTTCGCCGACGTCGCCGGCGCGGACGAGGCCATCGAGGAGCTCCAGGAGATCAAGGAGTTCCTCAAGGAGCCGGCCAAGTTCCAGGCGGTCGGCGCGCGGATCCCGAAGGGCGTGCTGCTGTACGGCCCTCCCGGGACCGGCAAGACCCTGCTCGCCCGCGCCGTCGCCGGCGAGGCCGGGGTGCCGTTCTTCTCGATCTCCGGTTCGGACTTCGTCGAGATGTTCGTCGGTGTCGGTGCGAGCCGCGTCCGTGACCTGTTCGACCAGGCCAAGCAGAACGCTCCCGCGATCATCTTCGTCGACGAGATCGACGCCGTCGGTCGTCACCGCGGTGCCGGCATCGGCGGTGGCAACGACGAGCGCGAGCAGACGCTGAACCAGCTCCTCGTCGAGATGGACGGCTTCGACGTCAAGACGAACGTCATCCTCATCGCCGCGACGAACCGTCCCGACGTGCTCGACCCCGCGCTCCTCCGGCCGGGCCGCTTCGACCGCCAGATCGGCGTCGACGCCCCGAGCCTCATCGGCCGCAAGCAGATCCTGCAGGTGCACGGCAAGGGCAAGCCCCTCGCCGCGAGCGTCGACCTCGACGTCCTCGCCCGCAAGACCCCCGGGTTCACGGGTGCCGACCTGGCGAACGTCCTCAACGAGGCCGCGCTGCTCACCGCGCGCTCGAACGCGCAGCTCATCGACAACCGCGCGCTGGACGAGGCCGTCGACCGCGTCATGGCCGGTCCGCAGCGCCGGACCCGCGTCATGAGCGACCAGGAGCGCCTCATCACCGCGTACCACGAGGGCGGTCACGCGCTCGCGGCCTCGGCCATGCGGCACACCGACCCCGTCACGAAGATCACGATCCTCCCGCGCGGTCGTGCCCTCGGGTACACGATGGTGCTCCCGCTCGAGGACAAGTACTCCGTCACGCGCAACGAGCTGCTCGACCAGCTCGCCTATGCCATGGGCGGTCGTGTCGCCGAGGAGATCGTGTTCCACGACCCCACCACGGGTGCGTCGAACGACATCGAGAAGGCCACGGCGACCGCACGCAAGATGGTCACCGAGTACGGCATGAGCACGGCGGTCGGTTCGGTCAAGCTCGGCCAGGGGTCGGGCGAGCCGTTCCTCGGCCGCGACATGGGCGCCCAGCGCGACTACTCGGAGAACATCGCCGAGACCGTCGACGCCGAGGTCCGTGCCCTGCTCGAGTCCGCGCACGACGAGGCCTACCAGGTCATCAACGCGAACCGCGACATCCTCGACCACCTGGCGGGCGCCCTCCTCGAGAAGGAGACGCTCGACCAGAACGAGCTCGCCGAGATCTTCAAGGACGTCCGGAAGCTGCCCGAGCGCCCGCAGTGGCTCTCGAGCGACAGCCGCCCCGTGAGCGACCTGCCCGCGATCTCGCTGCCGGTCAAGGCGCCGGTGGACGAGGGCGCCGTCGACGGCGGCATCGACTCCGAGCCCCCGGCGAAGCCGCGTCGGGCACGGGCCCCGCGCGGGAACCCCGGTATCGCGCCGGCGTAGGCCAGCGGGATGACCGACCTCCCCAGCCGGCGCGAGCGCCGGATCTCCGAGGCGAGCCGCGCCCGCGCCGCCGCAGCCGAACCGGCGACCGTCGCCATCGACCTCCCTGCCCTGCAGCAGGAGGCGGCGACGCGTCGCCGGTCGGCGCGTGCGGCGGGCGCGGCCCCATCGACGCCGGGCCGTGCGCGGATCATGGGCATCCTCAACGTGACGCCCGACTCGTTCAGCGACGGCGGCGAACACCACCGACGCGCCGCCGCCGTGACGCACGCGCGCCGGCTCGTGGCCGACGGCGCCGACCTCGTCGACGTCGGCGGCGAGTCCACCCGGCCGGGTGCGCCGCGGGTGCCGGTCGACGAGGAACAGCGTCGCGTGCTGCCGGTCGTGCAGGACCTGGTCGCCGAGGGCATCACGGTGAGCGTCGACACGCTGAACGCGGCGACGGCCGAGCGGTCGCTCGAGCTCGGGGCGTCGATCGTCAACGACGTCTCCGGCGGGCTGGCCGACCCGGACATGGCCCGCGTCGTCGCCGCGAGTGGGGCGGGCTTCGTCGTCATGCACTGGCGCGGCCACAGCGACGTGATGCACCGGAACGCCATGTACGAGGACGCCGTCGAGGACGTCCGCCGCGAGCTCGAACTCCGGGTCGCGGAGCTCATCGTGCTCGGTGTGCACCCGGACCAGGTCGTCGTGGACCCGGGGCTCGGGTTCGCGAAGCACGGTCGGCAGAACTGGGAGATCCTGGCCGGGTACGAGCGCTTCGCGTCGCTCGGGCTCCCGGTGCTCGTCGCGGCGTCACGCAAGCGCTTCCTCGCCGGCGTCGGGAGCGATCCGGACGCCGCACCCCGGGACCGGGACCTGGCGACCGCGGCGATCACGCTGCTCGCCGCCGAGCGTGGGGCCTGGGGCGTCCGGGTCCACGACCCCGCCCCGAACCGCGCGGTGCTCGACGTCTGGGACGCCTGGAGGGCCGCGCGATCGTGAACGACGTCATCCGCCTCACGGGGGTCCGGGCCCGCGGTCACCACGGGGTCTTCGACCACGAGCGCGCCGACGGGCAGGACTTCGTCGTCGACGTCGCCGTCGAGGTCGACGCCCGTGCCGCCGCGGGCCCTGACGACCTCGACCGCACGGTGCACTACGGCGTGCTCGCCGAGCAGGTCGTCGCGGCCGTCGAGTCCGACCCGGTCGACCTCATCGAGACCCTGGCGGAGCGCATCGCCGCCGTCGTCCTGGGGCACCCGGCGGCACTCGCCACCGAGGTCACCGTGCACAAGCCCCAGGCGCCGATCACGGTGCCGTTCGCGGACGTGTCGATCACCATCCGCCGGGACCGCTCCGCGCGGGTCGACCCGTGAGGCGCGCCGTCATCGCCCTCGGCGCCAACCTCGGCGACCGGGGGTCGACCCTGCGCGAGGCCGCTGCGGCGATCCTCGCGGTGCCGGGGGTGCGCCCGGTGGCCGCATCGCACGAGGTCGAGTCCGTCGCGATGACCCTCTCCGGGCCCGACGAGACGAAGCCCCGGTACCGCAACGGGGTGGTCGTGGTCGACACCGATCTCGAGCCGCACGCACTCCTCGCCGCGTTGCACGACATCGAGGACGCCCACGGCCGGGTCCGCGTCGAGCGGTGGGGGGACCGGACGCTCGACCTCGACATCGTGGCCGTCGACGACGTCGTGCTCGACGCCGCCGACCTGACGCTCCCGCATCCCCGGGCCGCCGAGCGGGCGTTCGTGCTCGCGCCCTGGCTCGACGCCGACCCCGACGCGGTCCTCCCCGGCGCCGGTCCGGTCGCCGCGCTGCTCGCCGCGGTCGGCGACGACACCGTCCGCGTCGAGGAACCCCGACTGTTCGCGTCCCGTCCGTCCGAGCTCCCGGGAGCACCCCAGTGAGACACACCCGCGCCTCCACCCTGATCAGCGTCGCGATCGTCGCCGGTGTCGCCGGGTTCGCCCTCGACGCCGCTCTGGCGTCCCGGCAGCGGCCCGTCATCGTGCTCTCGTCGGCGCTCGGGCTGACCCTGGGCTTCATCGGCATCGCGCTCGTGCTCATGGCGATCCCGGTCCGTCGGCACGCCCGTGGCACCGCGACCCGCCCCGTCGACGCCTTCTACGCCACGCGGGTGGTGGTCCTCGCCAAGGCCTCGAGCATCTGCGGCGTGCTGTTCGGCGCGTTCACGGGCGGCGGGCTCGCGTTCGTCCTCACGCGGGCCGTCGTCCCCGCGCTAGGCTCCATCCTGCCCAGCGTCGTCGCGGTGTTCGGTGGTCTGGTGCTCATGGTGTGTGCGCTCGTCGCGGAGCACATGTGCACGGTGCCGCCCCGGGACGACGACGACTCCGACCCGGGTGGGACGACCGCGATCTGACCGACCCGGCAGCAGCGACGCCGACGACAGGGGGACCGATGCCGAGGGAACGTCTCGACCTGCCGGGGATCCCCTGGAGCCGGGTGTCGCCGCGCCTCGTCTGGACCGAACTCGTCACCGTCCTCGTCGTCGGGGTGGTCATCACCGCCGGGTGCTTCCTCATCGGCGTGGCGTTCCGGGGGTCCTCACCGACGACCGCGCTCGTGTGGACGCTCATCGGGCTCGCCGCCGCGGTGGTCACCGCCCTCGTCGCTGCCTTCACCCCCCGGCGGATCCGGTCGATCGGGTACGCCCTCCGCGACGACGACCTCGTGGTGCGGCGCGGACTCATGTTCCAGCGGTTCATCGCCGTCCCGTACGGCCGCATGCAGCTCGTCGACATCAGCCGCGGGCCGCTCGGTCGTGCCCTCGGTCTGAGCGACCTCCGGTTCGTGACGGCGGCGGCGAGCACGAACGTCCGGCTGCCCGGGCTCCCCGAGGCCGACGCGGACCGCCTGCGCGACGAACTCGTCGCGATGGCCGAGAGCCGACGGGTCGGGCTGTGACCTCCCGGCCGTCCGGCCCGCCGCTGCCGCCGCTCCCGCAGCCCCACCGGCAGGGCGACGCCGCCGCGGCCGCCGACCTGACCGACGGGACGTGGCACCGCCTGCACCCGCTGACGCCGCTGCTCCGCGGAGGGATCGCGTTGCTCGTGATCCTCGGGTGGGTGGTCAACACCCTCCGCGAGCGGCTGCTCGACCTCGTGATCCCGGGTGGTGCTCGGGGCGGCGAGCAGGGCGACCCGATCGACTACGTCGTCCGCCACGACTACGTGGGCGTCGCGCTCCTCGGGGTGCTCGTGTTCATCCTCGTGCTCATCGGCCTGTTCACGCTGTCCTGGCGCATGCACACCTTCCGCGTGACCGGCGAGGTCGTCGAGGTCCGCTCGGGCGTGCTGTTCCGGAACCACCGCAAGGCCCGCCTCGACCGCATCCAGGCCGTCAACGTCGTCCGCCCGTTCGTGGCCCGGCTCGTCGGCACGGCCCGGCTCGAGATCTCGCAGGCGGGCAACGACGCGAACGTGCAGCTGGCGTACCTCGGCTCGCGGCCGGCCGACGACCTGCGGCAGCGCATCCTGCTGCTGGCGAGCGGTGCCCGCGCCGACGTGCCGGGCGGGTCCCGGGCCTCCCGGCCGCCGGGACGGTTCGTCGACGAGCGGATGACGGAGTTCCTGGCCCCGGAACTCGACCCCGCCGCGGTGCGCGCCACGCGCGTCGTGCGCGTGCACACCGGGCGGCTCATCGGCTCCGTGCTCCTGTCGAACACGACCGTCGTGCTCGCCCTCGCCGCGGTCGGCATCATCGTGAGCGTCGCCGTGACGGGCCAGTACTTCCTGCTCGTGACGTTGTTCCCGGCGATGATCGGCGCCGTCGGGGTCACGGTCCGCCGCTTCACGAAGTCGCTGCAGTACTCGATCGCGGCGACCCCGGACGGGATCCGCATCGGCTACGGCCTCGTGTCGACCTCGAACGAGACCCTGCCGCCCGGGCGCATCCACGCCGTCGCGGTCACGCAGCCGCTGCTGTGGCGTCCGTTCGGCTGGTGGGACGTCCGCGTCAACCGCGCCTCGCACGCCGGCGGCTCCCGTCAGAACCAGCAGACGTCCTCGGTCGTGCTGCCCGTCGGTGACACCGCGGACGTCCGTGCTGTGCTCGAGATCATCCTGCCGGAGCTCGTCGGCACCGCGGTCGCCGGGCCCGCCGCCTCCTTCGCCAGCCTGCAGGAGGGCTCGGCCGCCGCGGTCGACGTCGTGCAGGGCAGCCTGACGGGGTCGGGCGACGCCGGTGGGTTCACGCGGTCACCCGGTCGCGGCGCCTGGCTCCGACCGCTGTCCTGGCGTCGCAACGGCTACCGGAGCGTCCCCGGGGCGGTGCTGCTCCGCCTCGGCGCGGTCTGGCGGTCGCTCGTCGTCGTGCCCCTGCCGCGCGTGCAGAGCATCCGGGTGGCACAGGGCCCCGTCGAGCGCGCGCTCGGGCTCGCCGAGGTCCACGTGCACACCGTGCACGGTCCGGTCGTCGCGCGCATCGGCGCGCTCGCCGTGCCCGACGCGATGCGGCTGTTCTCCGGCACCGAGGCCGAGGCCGTCCGCGCGGCCGCCGCCGACACCTCGCACCGGTGGCGTGACGACCGGGAGGTCCGGGGCGCCGACCCCGCGTCGGTCGCCGCACCCGTGGGGTGGGAGCACGTGCCACGACCGGACGGAGGACCACGATGAGCGAGCGGGCCGGACGACTCGGGGTCGGCGTCGTCGGTGCGGGCCGGGTGGGCCCGGTGCTCGGCGCCGCGCTCGCGAACGCGGGGCACGCGGTCGTCGGCATCACCGCGGTCTCCGACGCGGGACTCGACCGGGCCGAGGCGCTCCTGCCCGGCGCGCCCGTGCTCGGGACCCCGGAACTCGTCGAGCGGAGCGAACTCGTCCTGCTTGCCGTGCCGGACGACCAGCTGCCGGGGCTCGTGCAGGGTCTGGCCGACGCTGGCATCTGGCAGGCGGGACAGCTCGTCGTGCACACGAGCCCGGACCACGGGGTCGGGGTCCTCGCGCCCGCGACCGCCCAGGGCGTCATCCCGCTGGCGATCCACCCCGCGATGGCGTTCACGGGCACGAGCGTCGACCTCGCCCGCCTCCGGGACGCCTACTGCGCGGTGACCTCGCCCGCGCCGGTGTTGCCGATCGCGCAGGCGCTCGTGGTCGAGATGGGTGCCGAGCCGGTCGTCGTCCGTGAGGCCGACCGCGCCGCCTACGCCGACGCGGTCCGGGCCGCGGTGGACTTCTCGAGCGCGATCGTCGACCAGGCCGCCGGGACGCTGGCGGCGATCGGCGTCGACCACCCGGGACGGGTGCTCGGTGCGCTCGTCCGGTCCGCCGTCGAGAACGCGCTCGCGCAGGCGGACGGGCAGCAGGCGCTGTAGCGGTGCGTGGTCCCCGGCAAGCGCCTCCCGGCCAGCGTCTCCCGGCCGGCTGCGCCGTGGTGGGCCGGTAGCATCGACGCATCCCCCACGACCCCCGGAGCTGCGCGCGCGATGACCGACGAACCCGCTGACACCACCGACCCCGAGGCCGTCGCCCTCGAGACCGCCCGCGTCGACGCCGAGGCAGCCGCCGCGGCCGAGACGAGCGAGCAGCGTCAGGTGCGCCTCGACAAGCGGGAGCGGTTGCTGGCGGCGGGCATCGAGGCCTACCCGGTCGAGCTCGGGATCACGACGACGATCCCCGCGGTCCGCGCCGAGCACGCCGACCTGCCGAGCGGCGAGGAGACCGACGACGTCGTCGGGCTCGCCGGCCGTGTGGTGCACTCGCGGAACACGGGCAAGCTGTGCTTCGCGACCCTCCAGTCCGGCGACGGCTCCCGCATCCAGGCGATGGTGTCGCTCGCCGAGGTCGGGGACGAGTCGCTCGCGCGCTGGAAGGAGTTCGTCGACCTCGGCGACCACGTGTTCGTGCACGGCCGCGTGATCTCGTCCCGCCGCGGCGAGCTGAGCGTCATGGTCGACGACTGGGCGATCGCGGCGAAGGCGATCCTGCCGCTGCCGAACCTGCACACCGAGCTGAGCGAGGAGACCCGGGTCCGCGCCCGCTACCTCGACCTCATCGTCCGCGAGCAGGCGCGCACCACCGTGCGCGCACGTGCCGGCGTGATGCAGTCCCTCCGCGCGACGTTCGCCGCCCACGACTACCTCGAGGTCGAGACGCCGATGCTGCAGACCCAGCACGGTGGCGCGTCGGCCCGCCCGTTCGTGACGCACTCGAACGCGTTCGACACCGAGCTGTACCTCCGGATCGCGCCCGAGCTGTTCCTCAAGCGCGCGGTCGTCGGCGGCATCGAGCGTGTGTTCGAGATCAACCGGAACTTCCGGAACGAGGGCGCCGACTCCACGCACTCGCCCGAGTTCGCGATGCTCGAGGCGTACCAGGCCTACGGCAACTACGAGCAGATGGCCGACCTGACGCAGGAGCTCGTGCAGAACGCCGCGCTCGCCGTCACGGGCGGGCTCGTCGTGACGCTCGCCGACGGCACCGAGTACGACCTCGGCGGCGAGTGGGACCGCATCGACATGTACGGCTCGCTCTCCGCCGCGGCCGGTCGCGAGATCACGCCCGACACCCCGCTCGCCGAGCTGCAGGCGCTCGCCGAGGCCGAGGGCGTCGAGGTCGCGCACGCCACCCACGGCAAGTACGTCGAGGAGCTCTGGGAGCACTTCGTCATCGACTCGCTCGAGCGCCCGACGTTCGTCATGAACTTCCCGGTGGACACGTCCCCGCTGACGCGGGAGCACCGGTCGCGCCCGGGCGTCGTCGAGAAGTGGGACCTCTACGTCCGCGGGTTCGAGCTCGCCACGGCGTACTCCGAGCTCGTCGACCCGGTGGTGCAACGCGAGCGGTTCGTCGAGCAGGCGAAGCTCGCCGCGGGCGGCGACGTCGAGGCCATGCGCGTCGACGAGGAGTTCCTGCGCGCCCTCGAGCACGGCATGCCGCCGTCCGGCGGGATGGGGATGGGCATCGACCGCCTGCTCATGGCGATCACGGGCCTCGGGATCCGCGAGACGATCCTGTTCCCGCTCGTCAAGGGCGCTGGAGCTTAGGGCAACGCGTCAGCGTTGCGCGACGCCGGCCCCGGGTGAGCCTGCGAGCACGGCAGTCGACGCACTCCTGCGCACACGGACGACAACGGGACGTGCGGGCGCATGCGCACTCGTCGTCGGCGTGCGCACACGGCGGACGGGCTCCGCTCGCTGGCCGTGCGCTCAGGTCCCCCGCACGGCACCCCGAGCACCGGGACGTACCATGGTCGCGTGCCTCATGGAGTCGTGACCGGGATCATCTTCTCGCTGACGCCGACCGTCGTCGTCGGCCTGGTGTTCTGGTTCGTCATGCGGGCGATCATCCGGGCCGACCGCACCGAGCGCGCGACCTACGCCAAGCTCGAACGGGAGGAACGCGCCCGTTTCACCGCGGAGCGTGCCGCCGGTGGACCCGGCGCGGGTACCGCGGGGCCGCGTGACGTGCAGGCGCCGAGCCGCCCCGCAGCCGTCCCCGCCTCGCCGCAGTCCGCGGAGTAGTCGCTCCCGGACGTCCGGCGGTCAGCGCCGCGACACGAGCCGTTCACCCCGCCGTCGTCGGGGCTGGTCAGCATCGCCGGCATGACCGATCTGCTGCATGCCGTCGCCCGCTCGTTCGTCGGGGACATCGAGAGCGAGTACGACGAGTTCGACCTCGACGCCGAAGCGGAGGGAGCCCAGCGACGCACGGACTGGCTCGAACCGAGCTGGTGACCGCCGATCGACCCCCGGGTGACGAGCGTGTTACGGGATCGTTGCCGAAAAGGGGTACGGACGTGCCGCGGGGGCCCCATCCGCACGCGTACCCCGGAACGTGTCCGCCGCCGGGTGACAGGGCGGGGTACAGGCCCGGAATCGGTTCGGACGCGGACGACGATCGGCGGATTTCCGGGCTCGTCCCCCAGCATCTCCGGGATCGGAGGACCGGTCGGCGGAGTGGTCCCGTACCCCCACCCGGGGGTCCGCGATGACGAAGCACGGAGATCCCTGGGAAAAGCAGGAAACGATTTGTGGGGTACACCTCCGGGCCGCTTTACTCGTTGCACGCCCCGATGGAGGGGCAGCAGGACCAGCGCCGAACGACACCGTCCGACGTGATCCGGCCCGGCCCAGCCGGTTCGGCCCCCGTCAACCGTCACCGCGAAGGAGAGTCAGCCATGACCATCGCAACCGAAGCTCCGAGCACCACCCGGCGTTCCAAGACCACCACGAAGGTCGAGGCGGGACCGCGCGAGCTCGACAGCGTCGACACCGCGATCGAGGCCGACGAGCGTCTCGCCGGTGTCCGCGGCGCCTCGGTCGACCAGGTCGGCGACTACCTCCGCCACATCGGCCGCCTGCCGCTGCTCTCCGCCGAGGAGGAAGCGGACATCGCCCGCCGCATCGAGGTCGGCCTGTTCGCCGAGGAGAAGCTCGCGAACACGCCCGACGTGCCGAAGCAGCTGCAGCGTGAACTCCGCTGGCTCGTCCGCGACGGCCAGCGTGCCAAGGAGCGGATGATCACCTCGAACCTCCGCCTCGTCGTGAGCATCGCCAAGCGCTACTCGCAGCGCGGTCTGCCGTTCATGGACGTGATCCAGGAGGGCAACCTCGGCCTGGTCCGTGCGGTGGAGAAGTTCGACTTCACGCAGGGCTACAAGTTCTCGACCTACGCGACCTGGTGGATCCGCCAGGCGATCTCGCGCGGTCTCGCCGACAAGGCCCGCACCATCCGCATCCCGGTGCACACCGTGGAGCTCATCAACAAGATCTCGCGCACCGAGCGCGACCTCACCGTCGACCTCGGCCGGGCGCCGAGCCCCGAAGAGGTCGCCGAGGAGCTGAGCATGGACGTCGAGGAACTCCTCGACCTCAAGGGCCGCTCGCACGAGCCCGTGTCGATCCACACGGTGGTCGGCGACTCGGACGACTCCGAGCTCGGGGACTTCATCGAGGACGAGGACGCCGCGAGCCCGAACGAGATGACCGAGAGCACGCTGCTCCACCGGGACATCCGGTCGATCGTCGCCGAGCTGCCGACGGACGAGGCGCGCGTCATCCGCATGCGCTACGGCCTCGACGACGACCACCCGATGACCCTCGACGAGATCTCGAAGGTCGTCCACACCACGCGCCAGGCGGTCAGCCGCGTCGAGTCCCGCGCCAAGCTCCGCCTGTTCGCCAAGGCGGTCAGCCAGGACATGCAGCTCTACCTGACCGACTGAGGTCCAGGACCACGGCCGACCCGGACGGGGTCGGTGCGGGGAGTCGGGTCGTCCTGTGGGAAGGCGATCCGGCGGGGTGATGGGAACGGCCCGTCCGAGTCACACGACTCGGGCGGGCCGTCGTCGTCGGTCCCGACGGTCGCGCGGGCCGCTCCGGTGGTCCTGCACCGGGCCTCCCGGCCTGGAGGCGCGGCCTCAGCCCTCCTCGGGCTCCGGCCGGTCGTGCTGCCGCAGCCGCTGCCGCACCTCGGAGGGGATGAGCTCGATGAGCTGGTCCGGTCGCACCGGGAGGTCGAGCAGGCTCAGCTTGACCCGGCCGGTCCGCCCGTGGCGCTCGGCGTCGAGGCGGATCACCGTGCCGGCGTTCTTGCGCAGCCGGACCTCGAGTTGCGCACCGGTGGCGACCTCGCCGACGACGAGCCCGTCGACCTCGAGCGCGGCGCTCCGCGTGCCCTCGGCGATGTCGAACCGGTAGCGCTCCTTCGCCGCGAGGACCACCGAGCGGTCGATCCCGGCCATCGGGGCGACCGGCGTCACGACCGAGCCGGACAGGGCGGGGGAGAGCACCGGGCCCCCGGCGGCGTAGTTGTAGGCGGTGGAGCCGGCGGGGGTCGAGGCGACGACGGCGTCGGCGCGGTAGTACCCGTACGTGAGGCCACCGATCGTCAGGTCGGCTGAGACCTGCCCGGCGCCGGGGCGCCGGACGATCGTCAGGTCGTTGAACGCGAGGTAGTTCGTGCGGGCACCCGACCACGTCAGCACGGCCTCGAGCGCGTGGTGCGGCTCGAGCGAGTAGTCACCGGCGGACATCCGTTCGAGCGCCGCGGCGAGCTCCTCGGGTTCGATCTCGACGAGGAACCCGACGTTGCCGTAGTTCACCCCGAGGACCGGCACCGGACGTGCGGCCACGAGGCGCATCGACCCGAGCATCGTGCCGTCGCCCCCGAGGGACACGACGAGGTCGACCCGCTCGCAGAACTCGACGTCGTCGAGCACCTCGATCCCCGGGCCGAGCCGCGCGGCGTCGATCCGGCGCGCGACGAGCTGGCCCCGCCCCGACGCGTGCCAGCGCTGCAGGGTCTCGACCGACGCCCGGACGTCCTTCGAGGGGTGCATCACGATCCCGACGAGTGGTGCCTCCATGGTCCGGAGGGTAGCGGTGACCACCTGACCGCGGCCAGGGTCAGGCGAGGCGAGCACCGCCTCCCGGGCCGTCCGGACGGACCGCGCACGTGGGTCACGCCCACGGCGAACAGGGGCAGCCCCGCGGAGGCTCGCTGGTTAGTCTCGATGTACGTCGCCGGGCCCACCAGGGACCGGCACATCTGTCGGCTCCACCCCCTCGGAGCCAAGGGAGAGCACATGTTCGAGAGATTCACCGACCGAGCCCGTCGTGTTGTCGTCCTCGCCCAGGAAGAGGCGAAGATGCTCAACCACAACTACATCGGCACCGAGCACATCCTCCTCGGTCTCATCCACGAGGGTGAGGGCGTCGCCGCCAAGGCACTCGAGTCGCTCGGGATCTCCCTCGACGCGGTCCGCGAGCAGGTCCAGGACATCATCGGCCAGGGCCAGCAGCAGCCGACGGGGCACATCCCGTTCACCCCGCGCGCCAAGAAGGTGCTCGAGCTGTCCCTGCGCGAGGCGCTGCAGCTCGGCCACAACTACATCGGCACGGAGCACATCCTGCTCGGGCTCATCCGCGAGGGCGAGGGCGTCGCCGCCCAGGTCCTCGTGAAGCTCGGCGCCGACCTCAACCGGGTCCGCCAGCAGGTCATCCAGCTCCTGTCCGGGTACCAGGGCAAGGAGGCCGTCGCCGTGGGCGGCGAGAACCAGCAGGGTGCACAGCAGGGTTCGCAGGTGCTCGACCAGTTCGGTCGCAACCTCACCCAGGCCGCGCGTGACGCCAAGCTCGACCCGGTGATCGGGCGCGAGAAGGAGATGGAGCGGGTCATGCAGATCCTCTCCCGCCGTTCCAAGAACAACCCCGTCCTCATCGGCGAGCCGGGCGTCGGCAAGACCGCCGTCGTCGAGGGCCTCGCCCAGGCGATCGTCAAGGGCGAGGTGCCCGAGACGCTCAAGGACAAGCAGCTCTACTCGCTCGACCTCGGGTCGCTCATCGCCGGGTCCCGCTACCGCGGTGACTTCGAGGAGCGCCTCAAGAAGGTCACGAAGGAGATCCGCACCCGCGGCGACATCATCGTCTTCATCGACGAGATCCACACGCTCGTCGGGGCCGGTGCGGCCGAGGGCGCGATCGACGCTGCGTCGATCCTCAAGCCGCTCCTCGCCCGCGGTGAGCTCCAGACCATCGGTGCCACCACGCTCGACGAGTACCGCAAGCACTTCGAGAAGGACGCCGCGCTCGAGCGCCGGTTCCAGCCGGTCCAGGTGAACGAGCCGTCCCTCCCGCACGCGATCAACATCCTCAAGGGCCTCCGCGACAAGTACGAGGCGTTCCACAAGGTGTCGATCACCGACGGCGCGATCGTCGCCGCGGCGAACCTGGCCGACCGCTACGTGCAGGACCGGTTCCTGCCGGACAAGGCCATCGACCTGATCGACGAGGCCGGTGCGCGCCTCCGCCTGTCGATCCTGTCGGCGCCGCCGGAGCTCCGCGACTTCGACGAGAAGATCTCGACGGTCCGCGGGCAGAAGGAAGCCGCCATCGAGGAGCAGGACTTCGAGAAGGCCGCATCGCTCCGCGACGAGGAGAAGAAGCTGCTCGGCGAGCGGCTCCGCCTCGAGAAGCAGTGGCGTGCGGGTGACGTCGCCGCGTCCGGCACCGTCGACGAGGGCATCATCGCCGAGGTCCTGGCGCAGGCCACGGGCATCCCGGTGTTCAAGCTCACGGAAGAGGAGACCTCGCGCCTCGTCTTCATGGAGAAGGCCCTGCACGAGCGCGTGATCGGGCAGGAGGAGGCGATCTCCGCCCTGTCGAAGACGATCCGCCGGACCCGCGCCGGCCTCAAGGACCCGAACCGGCCCTCCGGCTCGTTCATCTTCGCCGGCCCCACGGGCGTCGGGAAGACGGAGCTCGCCAAGGCGCTCGCCGAGTTCCTGTTCGACGACGAGGGCGCGCTCATCTCCCTCGACATGTCGGAGTTCGGTGAGAAGCACACGGTCTCGCGGCTGTTCGGTGCCCCTCCCGGGTTCGTCGGGTTCGAGGAGGGCGGCCAGCTCACCGAGAAGGTGCGCCGCAAGCCGTTCTCCGTGGTCCTGTTCGACGAGATCGAGAAGGCCCACCCGGACATCTTCAACTCGCTCCTGCAGGTGCTCGAGGAAGGCCGCCTGACCGATGGTCAGGGTCGCGTGGTCGACTTCAAGAACACCGTCATCATCATGACGACGAACCTCGGTTCGCAGGGCATCGCGGGTGGTCCCGTCGGGTTCCAGGTCGAGGGCAACTCCTCCGTCGGCTACGACCGGATGCGCGCCAAGGTCAACGAGGAGCTGAAGAAGCACTTCAAGCCCGAGTTCCTGAACCGCGTCGACGACACGATCGTGTTCCCGCAGCTGTCGCAGGACGAGCTGCTGCAGATCGTCGACCTGTTCGTCAAGCGCCTGTCCGACCGCCTGCTCGACCGCGACATGACCGTCGAGCTGTCGCTCGCCGCCAAGGAGCAGCTCATCAAGGTCGGGTTCGACCCCGCCCTCGGTGCCCGGCCCCTGCGTCGCGCGATGCAGCACGAGGTCGAGGACCAGCTGTCCGAGCACATCCTGCAGGGTGAGCTCACGGCGGGCGACCACGTCAAGGTCGACTTCGCCGACGGTGCCTTCCAGTTCGAGACCGGGCGTCAGCCGGGGCGCGAGGAAGTGCTCGCCGGGGCTGCCGAGCCGGCCGGGGAGCTCGAGGCGTAAGGGCCTCCTCCCCACACACGACGCGATCCCCTCCGCACCACCGGAAACGGTGGTGGGGAGGGGATCGCGTCGTGCTGGGCGCGCGCGTCTCGCGCGAGGGGGCGGGCCGCCCCGGGTCGTCCGGCCCGGGGGCGTCGGCGCTAGGGGTGGGTGACCTCGCCGTCACGGGCGTCGCCGGCCGTGTAGCCGCCGCCGTCCGTCACGTTGCCGCCGCCCTCGGTGTCGTCGAACGTGAGGCGCCCGTCGCCGGTGCTGCTCTCGCTGCCCTGCAGGTCCTCGTTCTCCTCGCTGTCGCCCGAGAGGCCGTCCGCCAGGCCGTTCGTCTGGTCGAAGATGTGCCCCACCGAGTCGTCGCCCAGGGCACCGATGTTCGTGTGCGGGCTCGAGTCGTGGGTGTGGTCGTGGTCGAGTGCTGCGGTGTCGCCCGAGGGCTCCGCTGCGTGGCGCCCCTCGCTGCCGAGGGGGACCGCCGGGTGCTGTGCTGCGTCGTTGGAGTCAGTCATGGCGCGCACGCTACGCCAGATCCCGGGCCCGCCGTCAGGTCGGATCCAGCTTCCATCCACCGGACGGGAGAGACGGTGCGGACCGGTCCCGCGCCTCCCGGCCGTCGTGTGCCCGGCACCCCGGCTAGGGTGGAGCGGATGGACGACCAGGAGCCGGCGGCACTCGCGCGCGACGAGCACGGGATCCTCGTCCGTCCGGCGCTCGCCTCGGACGTGCCACACATCCAGCGGCTCATCGAGCCCTACGTGGCGCGGCGGATCCTGCTCGGCAAGGACAACGTCACCCTGTACGGCTCGATCCAGCAGTTCCGGATCGCCGAGGGACCCGATGGGGTGCCGATCGGCTGTGGCGCGCTCGCGGTGTTCTGGGACGACATCGCCGAGGTGCGCACGCTCGCGCTCGACCCCGCCTGGCTCCACAAGCGCGTCGGGCACCGGCTCCTCGACGGGCTCGAACACGACGCCCGCCAGCTCGGCATCGGCCGGATCTTCTGCCTGACGTTCGAGGTCGAGTTCTTCACGAAGCACGGCTACCTGGAGATCGGGGAGTCCGTCGTGTCACCCGAGGTCTACGCGGAGCTCGTGCGGTCGTCGGACGAGGGCGTCGCGGAGTTCCTCGACCTCGCCCGGGTCAAGCCGAACACGCTCGGCAACACCCGGATGCTCAAGATCCTCTGAGCCGCTCGCGCCGGTCCGGCGTCGCTCCGCGGGAACCCCGCCGAGCGGACCTACCCTGTCCGCATGTCGTCGTTCCGCAACCCCGTCGGCGGTCAGCCCGCCGCTGTGTACTGGCGGCGGCGCGCCATCGTCGGCGGTGCGCTGCTCCTCGTCATCGTGGTCGTGCTCCTCATCGTCTTCGGCCACGGCGGCGGATCGGAGGCCGCTCCCGCTCCCTCGGCCAGCGCCTCCCGGACCGCGTCCGCGCACCGGTCGTCGAGCGCGGCCGAGCGTGCCGCTGCGCGCGCCGCCGCTGCCGACGCCGCGGCGAACGCATCGGCACGAGCGAGCGCCGCAGCCACCGCGGCCGCGACCGCGATCGCCACCCCCGAGGCCGGGGCCACCGCCGGCGCGACGTCCCCACCCGCAGCCGGGTCGACCAAGAACGGCGCCACCTGCCGCAAGTCGCAGATCACGCTCAAGGCCCTGACCGACAAGACGCAGTACGGCCCCACGGAGGAACCGAAGATCTCGATGTCCATCACGAACACCGCGTCGACGAGCTGCCACATGGACCTCGGCTCGAGCCAGCAGGTCCTCACGATCACGAGCGGCACCGAGACGTACTGGTCGAGCAAGGACTGCCAGACCGGCGGCACCGACCAGGACATCACCATCAAGGGCGGCCAGACCCTGACGACGCCGGCGATCACGTGGGACCGAACCCGGTCCTCCACATCGACCTGCGACTCGAGCCGGCCGTCGGTGACCGCGGGTGGCGCCAGCTACCACCTCAGCGTCGCGGTGGGGAACATCACGAGCGCCACCTCGACCCAGTTCGTGCTCCAGTGATGGCCGAGCAACGGTTCCGGAGCGAGCCGCTCGAGGCAGCGCTCGCCGCGCAGGACGTCGCCGCGGTCGCGTTCGCCCTGCGGCACGACATCGTCATCGTGCCGAAGCTCGTCACCGGGCGCCCGAAGGACCAGCAGGTGCGGGTGTTCGGCCGCGAGGGCACCGACAAGCGCATCCTGCTGCTGTTCTCGTCCGTCGACGCCTACACCGCGATGGTGCCGGACGAGAAGGTCCGGCAGGTCATGGTGTACGACGCCGCCCGGCTCGAGGAGTTCATCGCCGCGCACCTGGACGTGCTCGAGCAGGTGTTCTTCGACATCGCGGGGCCGAACACGATGCAGGCCGAGCCCGCCGACCTGTTGGCGGCGCTGCGCGCGTAGGCCGGGAGGCGCGGCTCGCGTCCGCCTCAGAACGCCGCGTCGAGCTCGCGCTCGCGCACCGACTTGGTCATCGCGAAGGCGACGCGCAGTGCCTCGCGCAGGTGCTCGGAGTCGGCGCCGAGCACAGTCGTGAACCCGAGCCGCCGGGCCTCGGACACCCGTTGCTTCTCGCCGGTGGTCGGGCGGATCTCGCCCGCCAAGCTGATCTCGCCCGCGGCGGCGAGCGTGTGCGGGTACGGGCGGTCCCGCGCCGCACTCGCCAGGGCCAGGGCGATCGCCAGGTCCGCGCCCGGCTCGGTCAGCCGCATGCCGCCGACGGTCGACACGTAGACGTCGCTGTCCGACAGCTTGATGCCGGCCCGGCGCTCGAGGACCGCCAGGAGCATCGCGACGCGGGAGGAGTCGACGCCGTTGACCACCCGCCGGGGCTGCGGCGCGGAACTCGGCACGACGAGCGCCTGGACCTCGACCGGAAGCGCGCGTCGGCCCTCCAGGGCGATCGTGATGCAGGTGCCGCTGACCGGGGCGCCGGCCCGGGACATGAACAGCCCGCTCGGGTCCGGGACCTCGTGGATGCCGTCGCCGGTCATGTCGAAGCAGCCGACCTCGTCCGTCGGGCCGAAGCGGTTCTTGAGCGCGCGGATGAAGCGGAGTGCGGTCTGGCGGTCGCCCTCGAAGTGGCAGACGACGTCGACCAGGTGCTCGAGCAGCCGGGGACCGGCGATCGTGCCGTCCTTGGTGACGTGCCCGACGATGAGGATCGGGAGCGCGCGGTCCTTCGCGACGCGGATGAGGGTCGACGCGACCTCGCGCACCTGGGACACTCCGCCCGCGATGCCGTCGACCGCACTCGACGAGATCGTCTGCACGGAGTCGGCGATCACCAGGTCGGGCTGCACCTGGTCGATCTGCCCCAGGATCACGGCGAGGTCGACCTCGCTCGCCAGGTAGAGCTCGTCGTGCATGGCCCCCGTGCGTTCGGCGCGCATCCGGACCTGGTCCACGGATTCCTCGGCCGAGACGTAGAGGACACGCTTGCCGGCCGCGGCCGCACGGGAGGCGACCTCGAGCAGGAGCGTCGACTTGCCGACCCCGGGCTCGCCGCTCAGTAGGATCGCGGCGCCGGGCACGATGCCGCCGCCGAGCACGCGGTCGAACTCGCCGATGCCCGTGCGCCAGTGGGTGACGCGTTCGCCCACGGCCTGGGTGATCGGCTTGGCGACCCGGCCACCGGTGACTGCGATCGCCGCGGTGCCACGGGTGCTCGCCTGCGTGGCGGTCGCGTCTTCGACCGTGCCCCAGGACTGGCACTCACCGCAGCGGCCGACCCACTTGATGCTGGTCCACCCGCACTCGGTGCAGCGGTAAGCGGTCTGGGCCCTGGCCATGCGTCGAGGCTAGGCGGCGCCGCTGACATCGCCGCGGTGGCTCGCGGCGTCGTGGCGCTCCGTCGGCGCGTCCGGGTTCCCCGCGACGTGGCTGCCGTGCGATCGGTGCTGCCGCAGGTGCTGGAGGTCCGGGCTGTGCTCGTCCGCGGTGTCGGCGTCCTGGTCCGCCCGGGCCGCCGCGACCGCCGCCGCACGCGGGCCGAGCTCCTCGACCTCGCGCGCGGAGAGGTAGCGGCGGATCGCCATCAGGGTGTCGACACGGGCGTCGACCGCCGGCTCGAGCGCGCTCGCCCAGATGCGGTAGCCGTTGTCGTTCGGGTGGAAGAGGTCGCCGTACGTGTTGCGGAAGGTCCGGCGGAGGCCGACGCGCTTCGTGATCTCGTGCAGGGGCGCGACGGTGAGGCCGAACTCGGCGGCCACGCGGTGCACGATCTCGTTCGCGACCTGGACCTTGCGCTCGCGCTCGCGGAAGAACATGCACGGCAGGTCGGCGACGATCGCGTGCGAGGGCACGGCGGCGTAGATGCGGCGGAGGTTCCGCTCGAACTTGTCGGGATGGAAGTCCAGGATGTCGTTCGCCCCGATCACGACCGTGCAGATGTCCGGCGTGTACGTGCCGAGGACCGGGAGCTGCTCGTGCCGGGCGCCCCAGGTCGTGGCGCCGGAGACGCTGAGGTTGACGACGCGCAGGGTCGACCGCGACCGCCGCCGGACCCGCCGCGCGAGCAGCCCCACGTAGCCCCGGCTCGGGACCGTCGCGCCGACGCCCTGGGCCGCGGAGTCGCCGATCGCCACGTAGGTGAGCTGCCCCTCGTGGTGGATGCGCTCCCGCCACCAGTCCGCGTGCACCGGCAGCATGTCGACGACTCGCTGTGCCGCGGCGCGCTGCCCCCGGACGCCCGCCCTGGCTCCGAGCGCAGCCGCACCGGCGACCGCGAGGCCACCGCCGACGGAGGACACGAGTGCCACGAGAGAGCGCGTCTTCATACCCGGGACGATACGCAGTCGGCCTCAGCGCCAGGTCACCGCGTCCGGGGGCGGTGGACAGCCGTGCATCGGGTGCCGCTGGGGACGGCGAGCCGACGGTCCTGCGTTCCTCGGGCCTCCCGGCATGCGGTAGGATCGTCGGCGGTACCGTGTCCGAGCGGCCTAAGGAGCATGTCTCGAAAACATGTGTGGGGGCAACTCCACCGTGGGTTCAAATCCCACCGGTACCGCCAGCGGGTCGATTGCAGGTCCTGCCCCTCGGGGTTTGCAGAACTACCCTCAAAGAGAAGAGCCCCCGGCTTCGGCCAGGGGCTCTTCTCGTTCTGATGCTCGTGTGAGCGGGCAGATGTGACCGGACCGACGTGCGGGCGCTCGCCGCGGTGGCTACGACGACGAAGTCTCCCGTTTTTGGGCGCGCCGAAGCACCCCGTCCGCTCGGAGGCCCAGTTCTGGGCGCGCTAAAGCGTCGGGGTGTGCGGGGTGCTTCTTCGGTTCTGCCGGCGGCGGCGTTACCGCTACGCCGGTCTTGAGGGGTGTTCCCGCGTCGAGGTGGCTGACGAGCCACGTGGCTCGCATCCTCCTGGTGTGAATCTCCGTGGGCGCAGCGGTGCGGGAGACGAAGTCGGTGACGAGGTTGATGTTCTCGCCACGTTGGTCGGCGCGGAACGCCCATCCGGCGCCGCCGAGGAACGCTGCTCGTGCAACGAGCGGTGCGGCCCATTCTGCTGACACGGGTACCTCTCGCCCGTCGGCGCGCACCACAACACTGGTCGCGCCGACGTGGACGTCCTCGAGGCGTTGCCGGACGATCTCTGCGCCGGTGAGTCCGGCGCCGAAGCCCAAGGACAGGAGCGCGCCTGCCGAGGTTCGGCGTTCCGGGGAGGTCTGCGCTCTCGACCATGCTTCGAGCGCCGCCTGCTCCTGCGCGCTGTATGGCCGAACCGCGTCGGTTTTCCCAAGCGCCTTGAAACGTCCGGCGGCGGCTTCGCCGAGGAGCGCTTCGGAGACGCGTCGAAGGCGGGCCCGAATGGTGTTCCGGCTGGCCCGGTTGTACCCGGCGAGGTGGTGGTTCACGAACCGCCCGATCATGAACGGGTCGAACACCACGTCGTCTTCGAGTGGTGCGTGTTCGTCGTGCGCGAAGTGCACGAGCCGGGTCACCGCCGGGTAGAGCTGCCGCGCATCGTAGGTGACAAGGGGCTCCACCCGCGTCACGACGTCGTGCACGTATGGTCCGATTGCTACCCAGATCTTCTCGGGTAGCTGCGGGCGATACGGCATGACGCCTCTTGATGCGGTCATAGCGCGCCGATCGTGGTGCGGCGGAGGACGGGGGCGATCCGTGCGCGCTCTACGCTTGCAATATGGGAAGAACGTCGCGGTCGCGGCCGGTCGAATTGGCTGGCAGCCCCTGGCCCGACGTGGTGTCCGAGGATCTGTTCGGGGAAGTCGCTCGGCAATTCGTGGTCCGCCTCCGTGAGTCGATGGATGGTCGCAGCGTCCGATCGGTGGCAATCACGGCCGGACTGCATCATCAAACGCTGCGGAACGTCCTGAACGGCGAAGCATGGCCGGACCTTGCCACCATCGCCCGCTTGGAGTTCGCCCTCGGCGCGGACCTCTGGCCAGGGAGAGCGGCGACCTAACCTACTCATCGCTCTGGTCCACGGGATGCGGGCGTGCGGAAATTGCGCCGTGGAGCGCGCGGTTCACCCGTCTGGTCTCCCGAAGCCACCGCCACAGCGCTGCCCGCCCCTCGCCACCCCAGTCCGGAGGAGCCTGCCAGCGTGCCCCCGTCAGTGCCCCCAGCCACTGCAAGGACGTCCACGTGGAGGGACTTGAAGCGCGGAAGCGCGCGAGCGGGATTCGTGGGGTCGGAGGGTACTTGCGGTCGAACTCGTCCTTCGCGGCGGCGAGGTCCCGCCCGACGCGCAGCGCAGCCACACGATCCGCGTCGTCGCCGTCAACTGCGATGACACGCTCACGGGTGGCGAGGTCAATGATGACCGTGGTGCTCGAGGCGCCAACGGTTACGACGATGTCCGCTCTCTGCTCGGATGCCATGAACGTCACCAAGCAGCGAGGAGGCAGCCGGCCGGCCGACAGCCATTCGCTGTTCGACGGCGTCGAAGCGAGTTCGGACAGCCGCACGCCGTTCGGAAGACGGCTGTGGTGCCGCGCCGAGTTGCGCGGTGGCGCGGGGTGCGAGTCTGCCATCTCGCGCCAACCCTCTCCGCTCATGCGATTAGAATAGCCGCTTGCTAGCGGCTCCGACTCCGGAACTGTGCTGGCTCCACGTGGGCGACCCGACGACATTCACCTGGAACGCCCCCGTCGAAGGGTCCTAGGCAGGTCACAGGAACGGAACGAGAGGACCCAATGCCGCCCCTCCATCAGCACCTTCGCCCACGCGCGCACTCCATTGCTGATGGCTAGGCGAAGCGTGGATGCGGCGGAGTGACTGCTCAGGGCAGTGAGCAGACTCGACCACAAGGTTTCGTCCTAGGCGCTCAAGCCGGTGCCGAATTGCCGCTTCAAAGTCGTCCTGATCCGCCGCGGCGCAGATGGCCGGCTGGGAAACCGGTTCACTCGATCAGCGAGCGATCCCGCGCTTCACGACCTCATCGCCTGCGTGCGGGTGATCCTCGAGGCTGCTTCAGGACTATGTCGGTATCTGATGCACGGCAGCTGCTGCCCCGATCGAGGGCGGCTCCAGCCCGGCCGAGCCGGAGGCCGTGCAGATCAGGTATCGCTGTCCAATTGTGCAATCTGCCGCAGGCGTTGAAGCTGTGGGGCGAGACGTGGCGTGGTCCACACCGCGGTGAGCTCCCGGACAATCGGTGCGTCGGTCCTGATCTCCGCCAGGGTGCTCCGCTCGACATTGAATTGAACGGCGCGACGACTCACGACGGCAACGCCGGTGCCCCCACGGACGGCGGCGAGGATCGCGGACGTCGTACCGAATTCGCCAGCTGGCTCCGCTTGCCGCAGGTTCCGCTGCGACAGCCACCGCTCGAGGGCTCGGCGCGAGCCGGAACCTCGTTCGCGTAGTAAAAGCGGCGTGCGTGCGAGGTCCGCTGCGGTCACGGCACCCGCTGTCGCCCACGGGTGCGTCGGTGACACGACGACCGCGAGCTTGTCGGCGCCGAGCTGGGCCCGGTAGAGGTCGGTGGGCACGTCGGGGGTCTCGATGAAGCCCAGTTGCGCCGTGCCGGCGGAGATTGCGGCGAGGACGCCGGCACTGTTGCCGGAGATCAGGCGCGGAATCGCGTCGGCCTCTCGGTCGCGGCGAAGCGTGCCGAGCCATTCGGGGAGGAGGTGCTCGGCGATCGTCTGCGAGGCGGCGATGACGAGGTCCGTTCCGGGCCGCAGTGATATGAGCGCGAGGTCAAGGCGACGTGCGGCTTCCAGGACGGGAGCCGCCCACTCGACGACGAGGCGTCCCTCCTGGGTGAGGGTTGTACCGGTCGGCCCGCTCCGCGCGAGCTCGACGCCGAGACGGTTTTTCGCTTGGCGGATCCGCGCCGATGCCGCTTGCTGGGTGATGCCGAGCCTCCGCGCCGCTGCCGACATGGTCCCGCGGTCGGCGATGGCGGTGAGTAGGGCGAGGGCCGGCAGGTCGACGCGGCCGCTCCACCAGGATTCCGTCACAACACTGCATTGTGGCACCCCTAACGAAGACGCCATAGTGCAGATGGCGCCGTCCAAGCACCCTTGGAATGTGACCACAACCTCGCTTCCCCTCCCTCGGCCGCACCATCTCTTCCAGGTGCTCACGTCACCGCGGGAGGTTGTCTCGAACCTCACGCCGAACTGGTTCGCGTCGGTCATGGGCACCGGGATCGTTGCCAACGCGGCGGAGTCCCTTCCGCTCCAGTTCCCGGGCCTCCGCGCGGGTGCGGCCGTGGTCTGGGCGATCGCTGCCGTGGCGCTGGTCGCGCTGACGGTCGCGACCGGGCTGCACTGGCTGTGGTATCGGGGCACCGCCCGCACGCATCATACGCACCCCGTCATCGCGCACTTCTACGGTGCGCCGCCGATGGCGTTCCTGACGGTGGGCGCGGGTGCGCTCCTCGTCGGCCGGGACTGGATCGGGCTGACCGCTGCGGTGCACATCGACTGGATCCTCTGGGTGATCGGGACGGTCCTCGGCCTGGTCAGCGCGATCGCGGTGCCGTACCTGGCCTTCACGCGGATCGAATTGCTCCCGGAGAGCGCGTTCGGCGGCTGGTTGATGCCGATCGTCCCTCCGATGGTGTCGGCGAGCACCGGGGCGCTCCTGATCCCGTACGTCACGGTAGGTCAGGTCCGCGAGTCGCTGTTGTGGGGCTGCTTCGCCATGTTCGGTCTCAGCCTCGTGTCCTCACTGATCGTCATTTCCCTCATTTGGGGGCGTCTCACGCAGCACAAGGTGGGGCCCGCGACGATGGTGCCGACACTCTGGATCGTGCTCGGCCCGGTCGGACAGTCCATCACCGCTGCCAACCTGCTGGGCGGGAACGTGCACCTCGCTGTGGCGGCCGGAACCGCCCACGCTCTCCAGGTGTTCGGATTGCTGTACGGCTTCCCGATGCTCGGATTCGCGCTGATGTGGACCACCATCGCTGCCGGCATCATGATGCGGACGGCGCGTAAGCGTCTGCCCTTCTCGCTGACGTGGTGGTCCTTCACCTTCCCGATTGGCACGTGCGTCACCGGATTGAACGGCCTCGCCGCACGAACGGACCTCTCAGTCATGCAGGTGCTCGCCGTCATCTATTACGTCGGTCTTGTCGTGGCCTGGGTCACGGTCGCGGTCCGAACGTTTCATGGCAGTGTCGTCCGCCGGACGCTGCTCGCACCTCCCACACCCGCCCTAACGCAGTCGCACGACGCTCGGGACTGCTGCAGGTCTAGTTGACTTGACGTGCCCCATGGTTTGGTTACCCGCAATCGTCTGAGGATCGGGCCCGTTCTAAGAGGCTCGAATCATGCCACGACCGTTTCCACCGGAGTTCCGTCGACGGGCCGTCGCGGTCGTCCGCGCCGGCAAACCGATGGCGACCGCAGCGGTCGAACTCGGCGTCAGCGCAGCCGCTATCCATCGAGCGCCGAAGCGCGTGAGCGGAAGTCGGGGGTCGGGGGCCTTTCGCGGTCGAACTCGTCCTTCGCAGCTGCGACGGCTCGCCCCACTCGGTTGGCCGCATCGGTCGGGCTCGTCGCCAGTCTGCGCTATGACGAGCTCTCGGGTTGCAAGGTCAAAAACGACGGTTGTGCTCGCTCCGGAAACCGTGACGACGATGTCGGCCCTGGGCTCGGACACGACGAACGCCCCCGTGCACTCGGCGGAGGATCGAGCCATTCGCTGTTCACGGTGTCTTGGTTGGCTCGGACAGGCGTACGTTGACGGCGGGACCGTGACGGGCAGTCAGGAGCGGGAACACACGGCTCTCGCGTGCGGTGTCGTGATGCCCCTTGGCGCTCATGAGATAACAACAGCCGCCAGTCGAAGCGGTGCCATCGAGCCCTCCCGTGGGGTGAGTGGGGCTGCGCTCGTGCTTGCGACAGGCCGGCCATCGGCGTCCGCACCATTCGTGGTCCGTTCTGTGATCTCGGGTGGGAGTGGTAGGGCCTGGGTCATGCGCGGTGCAAGTGGAGCGCCCTCTCCGTGAGGGGTAGTGGCGAGCCAGAGATAGCTGCTCAGCTGAGAGGACGGCGCTAAGTCGCCCGGACGACGACGCTCCTGGTATGCCGCGGAGCCCACCTAGGTCAGCCTCAAGGGCATCGTCGGATTGCCCAGGACGTTCGCCTTCCTGAGGCGCTGAGGGAAGAGGTTGGCTGTCGCCGCGACTGATTGTCTCCCGATATCGCGCGTCAGAGGGTCAGACCCGTGTAACCGGGTCGCCGGGTCAGCCCGAACGAGCGGTTGAGGTTGAGGATCGGGGTGTTGTGTTCCTCGTTGTAGGTCACGATCTCTGTGCCGCCAGCGTCTGCAGCGACCATGAACTGGGAGTGCTTCAGGGCGCGCGCAACACCACGGCCACGGGCAGCCGGATCGACGCCGGTGAACTCGATGTACCAACTGGTCGAGCCCTCGACAGGAGCGAGGACGGAGACGCCAACCGGTTCGCGGCCGATCGTAGCGAGCAGGATCGAGCTGTTCGGCGAGAAGAAGTACGCCCACGCAGCCGACGCGTCGATCTCGTCTTCCTCGCCGCTCACCCGCGGCAGACCCGTGGTCGCCCGCTCCGACACGGACGCAATCTGCTCCCCGTGGGTCTGCAGTGTGACCACGGTCACGTCCACGTGCTGCTCGCTGCTCAACTGAGCCAGGGCGTTTCGATGGGTCGCGGCGGTGCCCGCCGGGAGCGGCGCTTCCCATCCGACACTGCGAGACGCGACGTGGAAGCCACAGCGTTCTGCGAATCGCCGCCCGTCCTCGAGCTCCTCCCGGAGCACCACGAGCGGCCGCCGGCCGCGGTTCCGGGTCCGCAGGAGTTCCAGCGCGCGAGCGGCCAACGCGGGTCCGAGCCCCCGTCCACGATGCGATGGGTGGACTGCGAGGGCAACGTCTACGTTGCTCGGGAAGATGGGATCGTCTGCGAGGTGGACCACGCCGATCGGGTGCCCGTCCTCGTCCTCGACGACTTCGGTGACGGCGTTGAGGACCTCACCGGCGAGGAGGCGCGGACGGATGCGGTGCTCGGTGCCGAACGGCGACAGGGGCGCGAGGAGCGCGACCACCCGATCGATCGTGGCAGGGTCCCACGTCACGAAGTCCATGGCGGTCCTCCTCGTCGCTGAGCTCCCGGTCCTCGTCCCCGGGCGGGACGTCCAGCTCTCGTCTCAAGATCCCGCTCGAGAGCGGGGATGCCGACCGTAGGACTACGGCAGTCACCACGGGGCAGATCGACACCGCGGAGTCGAGGTGGTCGGTGTCGGCGCGGCCCTTCCGTAGTTCTTCGGTCGCATCCCGCCCCGTGTGGGCGGACCATCGAATGACCCGCCCACTGATGCGATGAACGAGGGGCTTTTTGCACATGACGAACGTGGATCACCCGGTGACCGGCAAGCGCCCTCCTCGCTGGAGCGACGTCCTCACAGCGTTGCTTACGATGCCGCGGCCGGAGGATGACCTGCACACCTGGTTCGCACCCTCGTACCGACACGAACACGGCGATGAGGTCCTCACCCTCGACGAGTTCGGGAAACGCATCCGCGAACTCCGGGCCCACCTCGTCGCCTTCCACATCGAGGTCATACCAGAGCGGACCGACGGCCAGATCTATGAGGAAAGCCACCTGATCACGCTCGAGTTCGACGACGGACAGACGACGGCGCTGCAGTCCGACATCCGCGGTGGGCTGGAGCTCCTCCGACGCTCAGGGTCGCCGCCACCCGACGGACACTGGACGGGCACGTTGGGATGATCGGGGGCCACCCCCTCCTGGCGGACGCGCTCCGCGGGTGGGAGCATGCAACGTGCCAAATGGCGCTCGCCTCCGGCGGCGGTTCGGTCGACCACGGCGACCACGTCCGACTGTGGTCCCCGGTCCCCGTCGCCGCAGTGAACGGGCTCATGGCGGTCCGGGAGTCGTCGGATCCCGCCTCCCTTGCTGCAGCGGTCCTGCGCTTCGAGGCAGGCGGCCCCTGGGCCGTGACCGTGCGGAACCGCTCGGACCTGGTGCGGCGAGCGGTCGAGTCCCGCGGACTGACACGGCTCGACTTGCGTCCGCTCCTCGTCCGCAGCCTGGTGGGCTTCGCTCTGGAGGCCCGGAACGACGGAGCCCAGGCCGTGGTCCGAGCGGCGGACCGGAACGGTGACACCGAGTTCGCGGCCGCGATGGCCGACGGCTTCGGTGTCGAGAGGGCGGTGATGGGCCTGTTCGGGTCACCGCAACTCCTCGGCGCCCCGAACGTGCTGACGGCTGCGGTCCAGGGCGGCGACGGTGTCGCGGCTGTGGCGATGGGGTTCCTCTGGGCAGGAACGCTCGGCATCGCCAACGTCGCCACCGTACCGCGAGCGAGGAGACAGGGATTCGCGACGCTTGCCCTCGATGCGGTCCTCCGTCTTGGCGCCGAGGCCGGTGCGACCTCGGCCTACCTCCACGCGAGCGCCGACGGGATCGGCCTGTACCGGCGATCAGGCTTTGAGACCGCAGAGATGAGTCGGACCTTCCAAGGTGATTGAGGGTCTGCTTCTCGTCAGGGTCACGCGATGCGCCGGCGGGTGTCCCGGCCGGACCGACGGAGCGCTCACCGACCCGAGGCGAGACGCTCCCGCGCCATCGCGTCCGCGACCTCGCTCGTCGCTGAATCGGAGCGAGTGGAGACGTCGAAGATCGTGGTGAGCGTGTCGGCAATGCCCTCCACTCGACGCATGGCAGCGGCGTGGTCGAAGGGGACGTGCGGCGCCTCGGTGGCGCGGATGCCTCCCGCGTTGATGACGTAGTCCGGCGCGTACAGGATTCCGCGGGCGTGCATGCGCGCTCCGTCCTCCGCGGTCTCGAGTTGGTTGTTCGCCGACCCAGCCACGATCGGTGCTCCGATCTGCGGGATGGATGTGCTGTTCAGGCCGGCTCCGAAGGCACACGGCGCGAATACGTCAGCCGCGACCGAGTGTGCGATCGCGGGCTCGACGACCCGGCCCCCGTACCGTCGCGCGGCCGCTTCCGCCCGGTCGGCGTCGATGTCGGAGACAATGAGGTCCGCGCCGCCGTCGCTCAACCATCTGCAGAGGTCGTCGCCGACACCACCGAGGCCCTGGACCGACACGGTGGTGCCGCGCAGACCGCGGTTGAGCGCTTGCCGCACTGCCGTGCGGATCCCGATGAACACGCCGTACGCCGTGTACGGAGCAGGGCCGCCACGATCGGCTGCGATGTTCCGGACATGAGCGGTCCTGTGCCGGATCGTCGCGATGTCCGTGGGTGTGACGCCGGCGTCTTCGGCAGCGATGTAGTCGCCGCCGAGGCGGTCCACTTCGTTGCCGAACGTCTCGAGGAGGCTGCTGCTCTTCCCGGTGACGGGGCTTCCGAGGATGACCGCCTTGCCACCGCCGAAGGGTCGGCCACCGAGCGCGTTCTTGTAGGACATCGCCTTCGAGAGTCGGAGCGCGTCGCCGAGTGCGTCATCGGGGCCGGGGTACTGGCGGAAGCGCACTCCGCCGAGGGCGGGACCGAGCGCGAGCGAGTGCACTGCGATGATGGCATCGAGTCCAGTCGTGGAATCGCGAGCGAACACGACACGGGCGTGCTCATCGTAGTCGGGGTGCTCCAGCATGCCGGGATCTCCTGATCGTCGTCGGATTGGACGACCTCAGCCTCCCGGCGGTGTCAGCGCTCGTCTTGGACGGATGATGCGTGTGCTGCGACGAACTGGCCCGGTGTGATGCCGTAGCTGCCCTTGAACCGCCGACTCAGGTGGCTCTGGTCCGAGAACCCGGCCGCCACAGCTGCTTCGGCGGCTCCCCAGCCGACGCGGAGCAACCGGCGTGCCTCCTCGAGCCGCAGCGCGTTGAGGTAGGCGTGCAGCGGCAGTCCGTAGCGTTCGCGGAAGACCTGGTTCAGCCGCACCCGGTGGAGCCCCGCCGCGTCCGCGATCTCGCGGGCGGTGATGCGATCCCGGAAGCGGGCGTGCATGAGGTCGCGCGCCACGGTGGCACGATGGTCCGACCGCCTCGGCGGGTCAATGCGTACCCGCGGCTGGTTCCGCAGGACGAGCTCGATGAGCTGGACGAGACGGATCTCCTGTTCCACGTCGTCCGGCACGTCGAACAGCGTCCGGTGCACGCGTCTGAGCGCCGCGACGACCTGCGGGTCGTGGATCACCGGCTGCGAGAAGGTGATCGCGCCCGCAGTCATGGGGCCGAGCTCCCGAGCGACGTCCTGCACGATGTCCGCGTCCACGCGCAACGTCCGGTACGTGTAGCCGTTCGCGTTCAGTGGTCTGCCGTCGTGCTCTTCGCCGGGGTTGATGACCATGGCTGATCCGGCGGGGGTGACGAAGGACGCTCCTTCCGTCGCCGTGATTGGCGCGCCTGCCTCGACTGAGGCGAACACGTAGCTGCGGTGCGTGTGTCGCTCGTACTTGTGGGTGAGGAACCGCGCGTGCAGACCCTCCACGCCGAGCGTCGGCACGGCCACGTACCGTGTCCACTCGCCTCGGAACGTCCGATCGGCGGCCGTGTTGCCAGGTGCGGCGCCGGGAGTCGGGGTGGACGGGTGTGCCATGTGGGCACTGTAAGTGGCGACGTCGGCGGAGCCAAGGACCGTTGCGAGCACGATGCCGGTGATGCTCGGTAGGAACACGGTCGTCCTGCCGTGAGCCGCCGTCTTAGCTTCGGTTGGACCGAAGGAGCGATCGGCCGGATCGGGCCGGGAAACAGGAGGCAGCATGACGCTCAACGACAATCCACACACGCCGCTCGGCCGAGACCTGACGGAGCCGGTCGTCGCGGACCCGGCTCTGCAGGGCGCCGTCTGGTTCCTCGGAGCGCTCATCCAGAAGCGCTTGACCGGTGCGGACACCGCCGACCGGCTCGCAGTCCTCGAGCACACCGGTGATCGCGGGTACAACAGTCCGATGCATCGGCACGTCGGCGATGACGAGACGTTCCTCGTCCTCGACGGCACGATCCAGTTCACCGCGGACGGCGAGGTGCGCGCCGCCGGATCGGGAGCCGCGATCTTCGTCCCGCGGCAGAGCGTGCACGGCTTCGTCGTCGCCAGCCCGGAAGCGCGGTTCATCACGCTGCACACTCCAGCTGGATTCGACCGGTTCGTGACGGAAGCCGGGTCACCCGCCCTCGCGGACGCCGGCGAGCGATCGCTGCACGCTCCGGCGGACATCCGGATGCCCGACCCGGCAGAGCTCACGGCCATCGCGGCGAACTACGGGATCGAGATCGTGGGGCCGCCGCCCGCGATCGTGTGACCCACACATCCAGCAGACGGACGGCTCGGCGGTCTGCGCCGAGCCGTCCGTGCTCGTCCAAGACGCTCGCGCGCCTCCGGATCAGGCTCGGGTCTGCTGGTCGCGACGAACTTGGTTCACCAGCTGGACCCTCGAGTGCACGCCCAGCTTCCGGTAGGCGTGCGCGAGGTGCGACTCCACGGTCCGCACGCTGAGGAACAACTGCGCGGCCGCCTGGCGGTTCGAGAGTCCGCCGACCACCGCATCCACTACACGCTGCTCTGATTCCGTGAGGAGGTCGGACATCACGGGCGTGGTCGGAGCGCCGATCGCACGGAGGAGTACGAGGTCCCCGATGGCTGCCGCGGTCGTGGTCGCTTCATCTCGGAAACGGTTCCGCGAGGAGCGGTCGCCAGCGGCGTCGGCAACAGCGGCAGCGTCCATCAGCATCTGGATCCGCGCCGGTGTCCGGGTCGAACGCGCGAGCCTCGCCAGTGCTCCGTCCATGTGCTCGACTGCTCGGTCGTGGTCGCCGAGGGCGCTGGCGAGCAGTCCCTGCAGACGGAGCTGCTGCGCGCGGGCGAAGACGCGATTCGGCTGCTTGCTGACCTCGTCGAGGGCGCGGATGCGTTCGGCGGCCAGGTCGTGGTCGCCAGCCAGTACCAGCGCACGCACGAGCTCGACGTCGATCCACATGCGGCGACCGGGTTCCCGCTCCCCGACCATCTCCGCCTGGTCGAGTGCCGCCATGAGCAGCGTGCGCGCCTGACGGTGATCACCGTCCTGAGCGGCGCGGAGCCCGCGGAGTCCGAGCCGGGTGAAGGCACCGACACTCGGCGTTCCGGCGACCTGTTCCGTCTCGATGGCTGCGTCGAGGGCCGACCTGTTCCCTGTCGCGAGCGCGAGGAGCCCACGGGCCCGCATCGCGGCCGGTGACCCCGTCGGCAGTGCCTCGTCGTCGTAGGCGGACAGCAGGGCGACGGCACGGGAGTAGTCCCCGAGCAGGACCGCGACGGTGGTCGCGTGCGCACGCAGTACGTTCGCCCCGGCGGTGTCCCCGCGCTCGGACGCACGGTCGATGAGGGGCGGCAGGAGGAGCGCTGCGCGGTCGACGTCGTCCGTCTGGTAAGCGAGCAGGGCCTCCGACGCCTCCGCCGTGTCCTCGAGGAGTACCGGTGCGCGCTCGTGGCCCTCGAGGGCGCGGAGCTTCCGCAACAGCGTCTGGTCGATCCCGGTCCCGATCGTCACCTGTGCCGCCAGGAGTGCGGTCATCGCCGCGTGTTGGGTGCGGATCGCATTCGGGATCCGCTCGACGGCTGGGAGGAGCGCCGCGGTGCGGAGCGCTCGCTCTGCGAAGTGCGGTGCCATCGTCGCAGCGACCGTTCGGATGATCACGCCCCGCGGATCGCCCTCGGGCACGAGCTCCCCGAGGCGACGGAGACGTTCACCAGCGCGATTCGTCCCGTCTGTGACGTACAGCGCTGATGCGATCAGGGTCGCAGCCGTGTCGACGAGTTCGACGTCGAGGTCCGGGAGATGGAGGCGCTCGAGCGCCGCGGTGGCGGTTGCGAACCTGCCGACCGTGGCGGCGGCCTCCGCCATGCGGAGGAGCCGCGCGGGGAGGAGTCCGTCGGCGGCGCTCGTGCGGTTGACGGCGCGGGTGCGCAGGGAGAGGGCGGTCTCGGCTGCTCCGATCGCCAGGGCCTGGTCCGAGGCCTGGTCGAGCAGGAGGGCGAGGGCTGGGTCGGGACCCGGGGGGATGCTGAGGTCGCGGTGGTGGGCCTGTTCGAGCGGGGACGGGCCGAGTCGGCTCACGGCACCGTGGAGGTCACGTCGTGCACGGTCGTCCAGGGCGTCCAGCGCTGCGACACCGAGTGCCGGGTCGACCAGGCGGAGGTCACCGTCGACGACCCGGACGGCGCGCTCGCGCATGGCACCCGACACGGCAGCCCAGCCTCCGGGCACCAGGTCCACGTCCGCCGGACGCACCCGACCGATCGCGGCGACGAACTGCAGGACGGCGACGGTCGGACCCGAGAACTGTGCAAGTCGTTGGCGAAGGACCTGATCGACCGTGCCGGTCCTGTGGTCACCGTCCCACGGAGGGCTGGCGAGTTCGATCGCGATGAGCGGATTCCCACCGCTCCGGGCGACGATGTCCTCGATGTCGATGGGCTCGAGCCGATCGTGGAACCGGCGACGGACCAGTTTTGTCAGGGTGGCGGCCCCGAGCGCGGGGAGCGCGTGACGGGTGATCGGTGGGAACAACGCCTCGTCCACGCCGTCGTCATCGGCGCCGTCCGGGACACGACGAGCGGCGACCAGGGGGACGCGGGTCCGGATCCGGGGTCGTGCGTGCATGGCACGGATGACGGCAGCGGTCTCGATGTCGATCCACTGCCAGTCGTCGATGAGCACGGCCAGACGTCGCGACCGGAGCGCCAGCGCGAGGAGGTCGCTGACGGCGGAGAGCAGGACGGCCTGCTGCACCGGGGTGTCCGTGGGGGACCGTCGTCCGAGCACCGTGTCGATGGCCGACGCCTGATCCGGCGCGAGTACCGGCGACAGGGTCTCGACGAGGGCACCGGTGAGGTCGCCGAGAGTGTTGAACGGTGCTGCCGACTGTGGATCCCCTTGTGCGCGGAGGACGAGGAAACCGTCCCGCTCGAGCGCGGCCGCCACCTGGTCGAGGAAGACGGTCTTGCCCGCGCCCGGCTCGCCCTCGATGAGCGTCGTGCCCCCGCGACCCCGGACGTCCTCCAGCGTCGCGCGGAAGAGCGGCCGCCGCTCGGGGAACACCATCGTCGACCCGTCACCCGTCGTCATCGGCGACGCCTGCACCTGGAAGGTGAGCTCGGACATGGGACTCCTTCCGGTCGGGATCGGTCAACCGCGGGTCAGTTGTATTCTCAAACCCAGTATCGTTCGAGGAGGCGACGATGTCCATGCGCTCACCGGGTGGAGGGGTGGATGCGGGCGCGGACGCCGCCGGTGTCCTCCTGCTGCACGGTCTGACGTCGGCCGCGCATTCCTGGGTGGAGGTGCGCCGCGCGCTCGCCTCGTTGGGGGTGTCGTCGTGCGCGGTCGATCTTCCGGGGCATGGGCACGGCCACCGGAGCGGCTACGACGTCGGCTCGATGGCGGCCGGACTGCCCGCACAGGAGCGGCCGTGGAGCGTCGTCGCGGCCCACTCGCTCGGAGGCGCGGTAGCAGTCGAGCGGCTCCGCCGGCAACGTGACTGGGCGCGTCGGCTCGTGCTCCTCGATCCGGTCTTGGTCCTCCGGCATGACCAGACCGCCGCCCTGGTTGCGGACAATGCGCGGAGCTTGGTGATGGACCACGCGGAGGTAGCGGCTGCCCACCCGCGTTGGTCGCCCGGCACGGTCACTTCGAAGCTCGTCGCCGCGATGCAGGTCGACCCACCGGTGATCTCACGTGTCCTCCGTGCATGGGACCGGACCGCTGACCTCGCCGCGAACGGCGTGCCCACCATCGTCCTCGGCGCAGACCCGGGGGTGGAGGAGCCGTCCTTCGACCAGACCCACGCGCGACGGCTGGAGCGACGTCAGCGGTTCGTGATCGCGGACGGGGCGGGCCACTCGATCCACCGGGACGACCCGCAGCGTGTCGTTGACGAGATCACCGCCATGCTGCGGGATCGGTAGTACTACCGAGGCCGTGCTGCGGCCCGGGCGCCCAGACTGCTCCTCGCTCGCGATGTCCGCGGGCCACTGGACAGGAAGAAGTGGATCGTGGAAGCTGCTGTGACTCGGCCGGTCATCACGCCGTTCGGCCCGCGTGCCACCGCTGATGAGGTGCTCCGGGGCGTGGACTTGAGCGGAAAGCGCATCCTCGTCACCGGAGGGGCGTCAGGGCTGGGTGCGGCCGCGGTGCGCTCCCTGGTACGAGCGGGCGCACTGGTGACCATCACGGTGCGGAACGGCCACGGGGCGTCCGACGTGCCGGACGGGGTGCGGCTCGCGTCGCTCGACCTCGCCGACCTGGCCTCTGTCCGGACGTTCGTGGAGGGGTGGGACGGGGTGGTGGACGTCGTCGTCGCGAACGCGGGGGTGATGGCTGTACCGGAATTGCGACGCTCCCAGGCCGGATGGGAGCTGCAGCTCGCAACGAACTTCCTGGGACACTTCGCGCTGATCACTGGTCTGCGGGGCGCGCTCGCGGCCGCGCGGGAGCCACGCGTGGTGATCGTGAGCTCGGGTGCCCAGCTACGCGCGGGTGTCGATCTCGATGACCTCAACTTCGAACGCCGCCCGTACGACCCGTGGCAGGCGTATGCGCAGTCGAAGACCGCTGACGTTCTGCTCGCCGTCGGCGCTGCTCGCCGATGGGCCGATGACGGCATCGTCGCCAACGCGCTCGCGCCCGGGTTCATCCTGACCAACATCCAGCGACACGTCCCGAAGGAGACCTTGCGCGCGCTCGGGGTGATGGACGAGTCGGGCGCCCCTGTGACGCCGGACTTCTACAAGTCGCCGGAGCAGGGCGCCGCGACGACGGTTCTGCTCGCCGGATCACCGCTGGTGTCCGGCGTGACCGGAGCGTACTTCGAGGACAACCAGGAGTCGCCGGTCGTCGAGGGGGGCCCGGACGTCGCGACCGGTGTCGCTCGCTGGTCCATCGACCTGGAGACGGCGGACGCGCTGTGGAACATGGCGCTGGCGGCCGTGCGGTCCTGAGTCTCGAGGTCGCCCCGACCTTGGCTCGCTCCGATCGGCTTGTCCGTCAGCGGGTCGGCGGTCAGCGGTGCCGGTGCGCACCCTTGATCACACGGTCCACCTCGCGCATCTCGCCGTAGACAGCCACCCCGGCGAGCGGGATGACCTCTGCAGGCACGTCCGCGATGGTGGCGCGGTTGTCCGCGTCGTTGTTGGTGGCGAAGATCGCCTCGGGGTAGATGGCGAGGTCGACCTCCCGTCGACGCCCTCGGCCCGCGATGGTGGTCAGCTTCGTGCCGTCGGCCTCGTACACGAACGTGGGCTCGACCAGCAACGACGCGTACGAGTTCCCGTCGCCGTCTGTGTACGGCTCTCCGGTCAGGGCCGGATGCCTCGCCGCGACGCCCGCTGCGAGGAACGCGGTGACGTTCGCGATTTGCCACGGCTCGAGGTCCTCACGCAGCACGATCGCGAGTCGGCTCGTCCATGCGACATCTGGCATCGGTGTCTCCTTCGTTCGTCGGGTCAGGAATCGGGTCGCTCGACGGAGCAACCGCTCCGAGCGCGGCGACACGCGACGTAACGATACTGGGTCTGCTCTTCAAATCCAGCAGCATGGACATTCCCGAGAGGAGAAACACCATGACTGTTGACGGTGCGACCGACCCGGAGCTGATCCTCCTGGCCGACGCTGATCGACGTGCCCAGCACTACGCTGCAGGCATCCAGGGGCGCCGCGTGTTCCCGGACGCTGCGGCGATCGCAGCGCTGGAGCAGTTCGATGAAGCGCTGCCACTTGTTGGGGCGCCCGCGGTGGAGACCCTACGGCTCCTCGACGAGGTCGGGAGCCCCGCCACGGTCGCATCCAACGGGCCCCGCTACTTCGGTTTCGTGACCGGTGCGACGCTGCCGGTCGCGGCAGCAGCGGATCGCCTCGTGCTCGCCTGGGACCAGGGCGCCCTGATGCACCTGACGTCACCGGCAGCCGCTCGGATCGAAGCCCAGGCAGCGCAGTGGTTGCTCGACGTGCTCGATCTCCCGCGTGAGAGTGGTGTCGGGTTCACCACGAGCGCCACCGCGGGCACGCTGATCGCGTTGGCGGCAGCGCGCAGGGCCATCCTGCGCCGGGCTGGTTGGGACGTCGACGAAGTGGGGACGGCCGGAGCGCCTCGGGTCCGCATCGTCACCTCCGAACTGGTCCACGTCGTCGTCAAGAAGGCGGTGCGGGTCCTGGGGTTCGGCCTCGGGAACGTCGAGTTCGTGCCGGTCGACCAGTTCGGACGCTTGAACGTCGAGCAGCTCCCCGAACTGGATGAGAACACGATCGTGGTCCTGCAGGCAGGGGAGGTGAACACCGGCGACTTCGACCCCTTCGTCCCGGTGATCGCGGCCGCTCGGAAGGCCGGTGCCTGGGTCCACGTCGACGGTGCATTCGGACTCTGGGCGCGTGCCTCGTCGCGACGGGAACTCACCGAAGGTGTGGACGGTGCCGACAGCTGGACGACCGATGGCCACAAATGGCTCAACACGCCGTACGACTCAGCGATGGTGATCGTCCGGGACCGGGACGCGCTCGCCGGTGCGATGAACTCGGACGCCGCGTACTCGTCTGCGTCCGCGGATTCGCAGAAGAACCTGACGCTCGAGTTCTCGCGGCGTGCACGTGGAGTGGCGATCTGGGCGGCACTCCGAACGCTCGGGAGCGACGGGGTGCGCACGCTCGTGGACAGCACGAGCGACCTCGCGCAGGCGATCGCGAGCGGTCTGCGGGAGGAGGGCTTCGACGTGCTGAACCGCGTCGTCATCAACCAAGTCCTGGCTCGAGGAGCCACGGAGGAGGAGACGGCGCGCGTCGTGCATGCAGTGCAGGACTCCGGGGAGTACTGGTTTGGGGGATCGGTCTGGCAGCAGCAGGCCGCGTTCCGCGTCTCCGTCTCCTCGTGGCGGACGACCGAGGCCGACGCTCGTGGGCTCGTCCGCGCGATCAGCCGCGCTCGATAGCCGCGCGGCGTCGTGCGCGCAGCGCCGCGACGTTGGCTCGGTTCCCACACGTTTCGTAGGAGTCCCATCGCTGCGACCGGTTTCGCGTCGTGTCGAAGAAGGCCAACTGGCACTGGTCGTTGGGGCAGAACCGCAGCCGGTTCCAGTTGCCGGACTTGACGAGGTCGACCAGTGCGAGGATCGCGTCGGTTCTGATGCGCGCGGGCGAGGACGGCACGGCACGGACCGCCGCGCTGTCGAACTGGAAGACGAACGGTGTCACGGCCGACTGGCGGTTGAGCTCCTCCCAGGCGATGGCCGAACCGCCCACGGCGTCGGAGATCGCGTCCCGGAGCTCGCGGAGCCGTGCCAGCTCCTCGTCGCTGACGTCCGAGACCGAGAGCTCGCGTTCGGCGTCACTGGGCGTCCGGAGCAGTTCGCCACCGCCGGCGTGTGGGCGCGTGTTCAGGAGACCGACGAGCAGCGCGGTGCCAGCAGGGGTCGAGGGCGACGTCACCGTCCCAGAGTACGAGTCGGGCTGGGGCTGCGTGCGACGTTGTGACGACGAGTTGTAATGGTCTAACGTCATTGAACCATTACAACTCGTCCGGCGACGGACGGCAAGGAAGGAGCACCACGATGAGCGATGACCTGGTCGAGCTCGCACTGTCAGCACGAGGAGGCCGCGACCGGTGGCGGGACGCATCCCACGTCACCGCGACGGTCCGGGTGGGAGGTCCCTTCTGGGAGTTCAAGGGGAACCCCGACCTGCTCGGCGTCGAGCGGGTGACCGCCGACGTGCGGCGGCAGCACATCTCGATGACGCCCTTCGGTGACGGACGGACCCTGACGTTCGACGCGGGCACCGACGTCGTCACCATCACCGACGGGGACGGCAGCGTCGTCGACCGCCTGGAGCACCCCCGTCGATCGATGGCCGGGTACGCGGGAGAGACCAAGTGGACCGCCGCCCAGACCGGGTACTTCATCTCGTACGCAACCTGGATGTACCTGCTCGAGCCGTGGTTGTTCACCTTCCCGGGCGTGACCACGCGTGAGATCGAGCCGTGGTCGGAGGACGGTGAGACCTGGCGGCGACTCGACGTGACCTTCCCCGACACGATCGCCACCCACAGCAGCACCCAGACGTACTACATCGACGCATCAACCGGGCTCCAGCGGCGGATGAACTACGACGCCGAGGTGAACGGCTGGTCCGAGGTCGCGCACTACACGAGCGAATACCACGACTTCGGCGGCCTGCTCGTGCCGACGCGACGACGGGTGCTGCAGCGGAACGCGGAGAACGTCGGGCTGCACGACTTCGCGGGTATCACCCTCGACGTCGACGACGTCGAGCTGTCCTGAGAGAGGGGTCGAGGATGACACGCATCGAACCGGTACCACGGCACATCGGCCGACGTTCCCTCGACCTCACCCTCAACGTGTTCGGGATCCCGCTCGGCCTGGCCGGTCTCGGAGGCGCCTGGACGGCGGCCACGGCGCTCACGGGCGCACCGGCTTGGCCGGACGAGGTGTTCTTCGCGGTGGCGACGCTGCTCTGGGTTGTCTTCGGCGTCGTGTACCTCGTGCAGGGCTCACGCCGGCGGGGACGGTTCCGTGCGGACCTCCACCATCCCACTGACGGTCCCTTCGCCTCGTTCGTTCCGCTCGTCGGTGTGCTGCTGTCCGCGCATAACGCACCGCGGCTGGGCGCCGCGGGTCCGGTCCTGTGCTGGGTGTTCATCATCGGGCTCGCACTGGTCGCCGCTCGTCTGACCGCGCACTGGCTCGAGGGTGGGGTGAGCACCACGGACGTCCACCCCGGCTTCTTCGTCCCGGTGGTCGCCGGCCCCTTCGTCGCGAGCATCGCGCTCGGCACGATCGGCGAGCCGGAGCTCGCGATCTGCGCGTTCGGCGTGGGTCTGTTCTTCTGGGCAATCATCGGCGCGGTCGCGGTACAGCGGCTCATGTCCGGCTCGGGTCTCCCCGACGGAGCGTTGCCGACGCTTACCGCGTTCCTGGCTTCTCCGTCGACCGCCAGCATCGCGTGGATCGGCCTTCACCACGGGGAACTCGATCAGGTTCAACTGGCACTGACCGGGGTGTTCATGCTCATGGTGCTGGTGCAGGTAATGCTGATTCCGCGGTACGTCCGGCTTCGCTCCTCCATGAGCTTTTGGGTGTTCACGTTTCCCGCCGCTTCGGCGACGAACTACGGTGTGCGGCTGTCGGCGGCCCTGCACGGCCCTGCTTGGGCGACCGCGGCCTGGATCATCCTCACGGTGGGCACGATCGTCGTGCTCGGCGTGGCGGGCGGCACCCTGTGGGTGCTGGTGATGGCGGTTGCTCGTCGTCCGACCAGCAGACGCAGTACCGCACACGAGCCGCAGCAGGTCCATCGACTATGACATCTCGTACACTTTGGACAGAGCCGTGACGATCACCATGTTGATCGTCGTGGCCTACCCTGTCATTGGTGGTATCGGGGCCTGGTGGCTCGCGTTCCGCACCCGTCGCGCACACGCGGTCGCGCTCCACGCGAGGCAGCTAGCGCTCGAGGCCCGGCGCAGGGCGTCCAGCAGCGATGACGACGCGCGGTGGGCCATTGAGATGGCCGAGCAGGCCGTGTCCGACGCCGATGCCGCGCTGACGATCGCCTCCCGTGCGTTCGGACGAGCCGCCGTCCTCGGCGTGCGATGGGCATATGTTGCCCTCGAATCCGGACGGTGGGCGGCGATGAACGTCGGCGACACGACTGCTCGTGATGTGCAGCTCGACGAGATGAGCGCTCGGGGCGATCGCATCGTCACGGGTTGCGCCCGAGACGAGCTCGAGCCCGGGAAGTCCCTGGTCTTCTCACTCGCCGCGGAGGAGTGGACGCAACCGCTGGTCCGCATCAGCTGGTCGGAGCGAACAGAGCGCCGGACCGAGGAGCGGCACCTCGCCCGCTGACCGACCGCACCCCTCATCCCACCCCAAGACAAGGAGACGTCATGTCAGTAGAACTCGATCACTCCCCGAAGATCCGCGAGTACGCACACCCCGAGAAGCTGGTGAGCACAGAGTGGCTCGCCGACCACCTCGGCGAGGAGGGTCTGGTCGTCGTCGAGTCCAACGAGGACCCGCTGCTGTACGCCACCGGTCACGTCCCCGGGGCAGTACAGGTCGACTGGCACACGGACCTCAACGACCCGGTCCAGCGGGACTACCTCGACGGTACGGCGTTCGCGGCGTTGATGGGTGCGCGGGGGATCGGTCGCGACGACACCATCGTGCTGTACGGCGACCGGAACAACTGGTGGGCGGCCTACACCCTCTGGGTGTTCGAGCTCTTCGGTCACCCCGACGTGCGACTGCTCGACGGCGGCCGCGTGGCGTGGGCGGCCGAGGGTCGCGAGGTCTCGAGGGACGTCCCGGCCCGCCCCGAGGTGGAGTACCCGGTACCGCTTCGGGACGACCGGACGACTCGGGTGTTCCGGGACGATGTGATGGCGCACCAGGGGGCGCTCGTTGACATCCGCTCGCCTGAGGAGTACTCCGGTGAGCGCACCACTGCCCCGGAGTACCCGGAGGAGAGCGCGCTGCGTGGCGGTCACATCCCGGGGGCGGTGAACGTCCCCTGGTCGAAGGCAGTCGACGTCGACGGCCGGTACCTCGATCGTGACAGCCTCGAGGCCGTGTACCGAGCGGCGGGTCTGGGTCCGGACGACGACGTGGTGACGTACTGCCGCATCGGCGAGCGGTCCAGCCACACCTGGTTCGCGTTGACGTACCTGCTCGGCTTCGAGCGTGTTCGGAACTACGACGGTTCCTGGACGGAGTGGGGGAACACGGTGCGGGTGCCCATCGTGCGAGGGCCGCAGCCGCGGTAGGAACGTCGGTTGACGACGTCGAGCGGCGACCGGCACATCGTGCGGGTCGCCGCTCCGTCCACCCTCGGTGCGCTCAGAGTGCGCGGATGATCCGGCGGACCGCCACCGCGATGGGCTCCGTCTCGTGACCCAGCAGCTCTGAGAGGGACCCGTCACCGGAACTCAACGCACCGTCCGCGGTGTTCCGCTCGATCGCGGCCTCAACCTCGGCGATCGCGCGGGGCTTCCCCTCAGCGACGAGACGAGCGATGTGGTCCGCTTCGCTGAGGTCCTCGTACGTGATGTCGCGGCGCAGAGCGCGGGACACCTCCTCGGCGAGTTCGGCGTACGACCAGGAGCGATCGCCGGCGAGCTCGTAGACCCTGTCCTCGTGCCCTGCCGAGGTCAGAACGATCCCCGCCGCTTCGCCGTACTCCACGAGGGCCGCGCTCGCGACCCGGCCGGAACCGGCGTTCCCAAAGAACGACCCTGTTGCCATCGCTCTGCGGATACGCGGTTCGAAGTTCTCGTGGTACCAGTTGTCACGGAGGAACGTGTAGGGGACGCCGACGTCGAGGATGGCCTGCTCGGAGGCCAGGTGTTCCGGCCCGAACGCGAGGTCGCTGCTGTCCACGCGTGGCGCGCTCGTGTAGGCGATGTGCCGCACGCCGGACTGCGCCGCAACTTCAGCAGCATGCGTGTGCTGCTCGACCCGACGCCCGACCTCGGTGCCCGAGACCAGGAGCAGCCGGTTGACGCCACGGAAGGCGGCGCGCAGCGATGCGACGTCGTCGTAATCGGCGTACCGCACCTCGGCGTCCACGCCCTCGGCGGCTTCCGGGCGACGGGCCGCTGCCACGACGGTGGTCTCGGGCGAGACACGGCGCACGTACGCGATCGTGGCGCGTGCGAGTCTGCCGTTGCCACCGGTGACCGCGACCGTCTCAGCGGTCACAGCACGCGCTCCACGCTGTACTCGACCGCGGGGCCGGGGGTGAACCTGGTCTGCGACAAGAAGACGGTCCGGTTCACCCACGCGTACCGCTCGTCACCGGTCTCGAGGACGAACGTCGTCCGGACGTAGTGGTCGGCGAATTCGGTCGGGACACCCTCACCGAGCGCGCGCTGCATCGCGTCGTTCATCTCGACCACGCCGCGGCCCTGCAGGTAGATGAGCGCGCCATCCTCTGTCTCGAGCACGTACCGCATGTCGGTCGTGGCAAATCCGTCAGGCCCAGCGAGGAGCCAGTCGCCCCCGCCGGTGCGGAGCCGACCCCTGATGCGGTCGCCCGTGACCGTGCCGCTGGCTGCGGGGATGAAACGGCGGAGGCCGCCCGGGCCGGCCCCGATGTCACCCGGCTCACCCACCTGGACGGTGATCGTGAATTCGTGTTCTGTCTGCATCTGCTTCACCTCTCGAGAGCATTCGGTCGCGAGCGCCACCGACGCAGACAACATAACCGTGTCCAGTTTGGATATGTCAACCTTCTGGGGTCGAGGTCGGGCGTCGTCGAGCTCGGGACGCGCGCAGGTTCGCGGCGTTGCCACACACGAGGACGTCGTGCCACACGCCGCTGTTGTTCCGGGAGCGGTCGTAGAAGACGACTTCGCAGGAGGTGTTGCGGCACACCTTCAGGCGACGCCATTCGTCCACGATCTGCGCTCGCATCATCTCCACGGCGAGCGCGGATCGGACGGCAGCGCTCCGCGTCCCGGTCGGTCGGGCGGACACGGATCCGTCCGTACCGATGTCGAGCTGTGTCGCGACGCGTGCCAGCGGCTTCCCATGGTCGTCACCGTGTTCCGTCACTCGGCCGTAGAGCGCCTGCTTGAGCTCATGGCGGAGGGTCCGGAGCTGCTGCGCATCACGGTCGTCCAACTCGGTGTCCGGTACCACCTCGCCGCGATCGGCGGCCCACTGTGCGCGGGCTTCCCGCCACCATTTGTTCGCGGCGGTCGCGTCGCGAAGGCGGTCCTGCCGGCCCCCGCCGGCTGTGTTGAGGAAGTCCTGCACGAGAGCGAGTCCTGTGGGGGCGGGTGTCACACCCTGGCGAACGGTAGAAGACCACATCAGCCCATCGTACGACCTGCGTCCCGAATTCGACAGATGCGTATGGCGTTCGCCTCCGTTGGAAACACTGTGGACATGCCGGTTGCGACAACGTAGGCGTAACGGGTACGGTTGCGTCGGACCGGGGATTCGCCCCGCCGCCATTCCATACCGGGAGCAGACGTGAAGTCCATCAAGTTCAGCGCGTACGGGGAGCCGGACGCCATCCACCTGACCAATGCACCCGAACCTTCGGTCGGCGTGGATGACGTCCTCGTGCAGCTCGAGGCGGCGCCGCTCAACCCGTCCGACTTCATGGTCAGTGACGGGCACTACCCCTTGCGGCCGCCGCTGCCCGCTCCGATGGGTTCGGAAGGTGTCGGGCGTATCGCGGCGGTCGGGGCCGGTGTGAGCGACCTCGTGGTCGGATCGCGGGTGCTCGTCATCCCCGGCGACGAGCCGCGCACCTGGCAGGAGCGGTTCGTCGTCCACCGCTCGGAGGTGGTCGTCGTCGACGGGGAGGTCGACGCCGTGCAGCTCGCGACGGTGGGCATCAACGCCGCGACTGCGTACCTCGTGTTGGAGACCGTGGAGCTCGAGCCCGGCGCTTGGGTCGCGATCACCGCGGCGAACTCCGATGTCGCCGCCTCCGTGTACGCGCTGGCTGCGCGGAAGGGCGTCCGCACCGTCGGGCTCGTCCGCAGTGAGCGCAGCGGCGCTGCTGCGACCGCGGCGGGTGCGGACCACGTGGTCGTCACCGGAGACGGGGTGGACGTCGTCGCTGAGGTCAAGGCGGTGCTGGGCGACGACAAGCTCGCGCTGGTGCTCGACGGTGTCGGGGGCGCGCCTGCTGAGGAGCTCGCTCCGCTGATGGCTCGCGAGGCGCATCTGGTGAGCTACTCGGCGCTGAGTGGGAAGCCGATCGCGGTGCACCCGATGTATCTGAACTTCAGCAACTTGCATGTCGACGGGTTCTGGTTGAACAACTGGTTGACCTCGACGCCTCGCTCCGAGGTGGTCCGCGTCTACACGGAACTCGCCGCGCTGGCGGCTGCCGGCGTCCTGCCGACGAGGGTCGACAGCACCTACCCGCTCGACGAGGTCGACGCCGCTGTGGGACGCGCGCGGAGCGGCGGCCGGGACGGCAAGGTCTTCTTCGTGGTGAACGGCGGTGCTGTCGCATGAAGGCGATGCTGATCCGGACGCGGGACGGCGAGACCCGGCTCGAGGCGGCGGAGCTGGCCGACCCGGGTCTGCCGGCCGCGGACGAGCTGCGGGTCCGGATCACGGCGAGCACGGTCAACTACAACGAGAGTCTGGTCGTTCGGGGGGCCATCGGGGTGCCGGACCGCTTCATCACTCTGGCCGACGCGGCTGGCGTGGTGGAGGCGGTCGGACCCGATGTCGTCGGGTTCGCAGAGGGCGACCGCGTGATCTCCCGGTTCTTCCCCACGTGGGACGACGACTGGCGCGCGCCGGTGCCCCACTTCGGGACGACGCCGGGCCTCGGCACCGACGGGTACGCCCAGGAGGTGGTGGTGGTCCCGTCGAACCACTTCTCGGCGGCGCCGTCGACGTGGAGTGATGCCGAGGCCGCGGTGCTTCCGGTGGCGGGGATGACTGCCTGGCGAGCACTCGTCGTCGAGGGTGGCTTGAAGGCGGGCGACTCGGTGCTGGTGATGGGTACTGGAGGGGTGTCGCTGTTCGGCCTGCAGCTGGCGAAGGCCGTGGGCGCAACGGTCATCGTCACGTCTTCTTCGGATGACAAGCTCGCCCGTGCCCGCGCTCTCGGGGCCGACGTCACCATCAACTACCGATCCACGCCCGAGTGGGGAGACGCGGTGTTGGAGGCCACCGGTGGCCTGGGAGCTGACCACGTGATCGAGGTCGGGGGTGCCGACACCCTGAGCCAGTCGATCAAGGCGGTTCGAGTCGGTGGACAGATCACGATGATCGGGATGCTCACCGGCCTCACCGGCGCTGTTCCTACCGGCGACATCACGATGAAGCAGGTGCGCCTGCACGGCGCGGTCGTGGGGAACGGACGGCAGCAGCGAGAGCTGGTGCGCGCCATCGACGCGCGGGATGCCTTCAGGCCCGTCATCGACAAGACGTACCGACTGGACCACCTGGCCGAGGCGTTCGAGGACCTCTCGAGCGGACGGCACTTCGGGAAGATCTCGATCGAGATCTGACCGTCGCCAGCGCGGGTTGTCGAAAAACCGAACCGACGGTGGTCGGCGCGACTCGGCACCCCGCCCGAACACGGGAGACGAACGAATGAACATCCTCGACGAAATCCACGCCGCCTACGGGGGCGACCGGTGGCGAGAGGCCTTCACCATCAGTGCGCGCAAGCGGTTCGGCGGCGTGACCTGGCCCGTGAAGCGCGTCGACGGACTGTTGGACGCCGGTTCGGTCAGCGTGACCGTGCACGACGAGCAGGTGCGGTTCTGGCCGGTGGGTACCAGCTCGGACAGCATCGAGTTCACGCCGGAACGCGTGCGGGTCGTCGGCCGGAACGGTGGACTGGTGGAGGAGCTGGTCGAGCCACGACGGAGCTTCGCCGGCCACGTGCTGGAGACGCCCTGGTCCACAGCTCAGCTCGGGTACTTCGCCGGGTACGCCATGTGGACCTACCTCGCCGAGCCGGTCGCCCTGCGGGTGCCGGGCACGATTGTGGAGGAGGGCGGGCAGTGGCATGAGGACGGTGAGTCCTGGCGCGTCCTGCACGTGACCTACCCCGCGGGCGTCGCGACCCACAGCGCTCAGCAGACGTTGTACATCGACGCGGACGGCCTCATCCGTCGCCGCGACTACACGGTCGACGTGCTCGGTGGCGCTACCGGGGCGCACTACGTCCGCCGCCACGAGGTCGTCGACGGCCTGGTCATCGGCACCGACCGGGTCGTGTACAGCCGCGACGAGCACGGAGCGGTGCAGAAGGAACCGACCCTGGTCTCGATCGCACTGAGCGATGTGGTGGTCTCATGAGCGCGAACGGCGACCGGCAGCAGGCCAACATCGGTGTCGTGGGTCTGACGGTGATGGGCAGGAACCTCGCAGGGAACCTCGCCTCACGCGAGGGCAACCGGGTCGCCGTGTACAACCGCACGGTCTCCCGCACCAGGAAGCTGCGCGACGAGCACCCGGAGGCCGGGTTCATCGGGTCCGAGGACATCGACGACTTCGTGGCGTCGCTGTCGACGCCGCGCACGGCGATCGTCATGGTGCAGGCCGGGCCGGGCCGGGCACCGACGCGGTGATCAGCCAGCTCGCGGACCGGTTCGAGGAGGGCGACATCATCGTCGACGGCGGCAATGCGGACTTCCACGACACGATCCGTCGCGAGCACGACCTGCGCGAGCGGGGCTTGCACTTCGTCGGTACGGGGATCTCGGGCGGTGAGGAGGGGGCCCTGCACGGCCCGTCGATCATGCCCGGTGGGTCGGACGAGGCGTGGGAGACCCTCGGGCCGATCCTCCGCTCGATCGCGGCGGTCGCCGAGGGTGGGCCGTGCGTGACCCACGTCGGCACCGACGGCGCGGGGCACTTCGTGAAGATGGTCCACAACGGCATCGAGTACGCCGACATGCAGCTCATCGCGGAGTCGTACGACCTGCTCCGCCGCGCCGGTGGGCACAGCGTCGACGAGCTCGTGCAGATCTACGAGCGGTGGAACGAGGGCGACCTGGAGTCGTACCTGATCGAGATCACCGGGGAGGTCCTGAAGCAGCGGGACTCCGCCACCGGGAAGCCGCTCGTGGACGTGATCCGGGACGAGGCCGGGTCGAAGGGCACCGGCGTGTGGACCGTGCAGAACGCGGTCGGGCTCGGGATTCCCGTGTCCGGCATCGGCGAGGCCGTGTTCGCCCGTGCGGTGTCCTCGAGGCCGACCCAGCGAGCCGCGGTGCAGCACACCGTGCGGAGCCGACCGGAGATCGCGCATGTCCCGGACACGTTCGTGGACGACGTCCGCGACGCTCTATACGCGTCGAAGGTCGTCGCGTATGCCAGGGTTTCGACCTCGTCATCGCCGGGGCGGAGGAGTACGGGTGGGACATCGACCTCGACGGCATCGCGAAGATCTGGCGCGGAGGCTGCATCATCCGGGCGCAGTTCCTCGACCGCATCGTCGAGGCGTACGACAACGACCCCGACCTCGAGTCGCTGCTGGTCGACCCGTACTTCGCCAACGCCGTCGCCGAGGGCGAAGCGGCGTGGCGGCGGATCGTCGGTGTCGCGGCCGCGTCCGGCATCCCCGCACCCAGGTTCAGTTCCGCGCTCGCGTACTTCGACTCCCTCGCCTCCGACCGGCTCCCCGCCGCGCTGATCCAGGGCCAACGCGGCTGCTTCGGTGCCCACACCTACCAGCGCATCGACAGGGACGGCACCTTCCACACCCTCTGGTCCGACGACGCCCGCCCCGAAGTCGAACGAGAACCCTCCACCCACTGACCACGCAACCCGTTCGGAAAGGCGAGCCATGCGGATTTACCTCGCGCGCCACGGCCAGACGACGTCGAACGTCGCCGGCATCATCGACACCGTCCCACCGGGTCCTCACCTGACCGACGCGGGCCGCGAACAGGCAAGCGAGCTCGCGCGCCGGATGGCGATCGTGCCGATCCGTCTCGTCGTCGCCTCCACCATGACGCGCGCGCTCGAGACCGCACGTGTCGTCGCGGAACCGCGGGGCCTCGCCGTCCTGCAGTCGCCCGGGCTCCGTGAGATCAGCGGCGGGGACCTCGACGGCGCGTCGGGTACAGCGGCCTTTGCCCGCTACCTGGACACAGCCCGCGCGTGGGGCCGCGGTCAGACGGACCTACGGATGCCCGGCGGCGAACGCGGCGACGTCTTCCTGGCCAGGTTCGATGCGGTGATGGAGACACTGCGCGTGTCCGCCGTCGAGGACGTCCTGGTCGTCAGCCACGGCGCCGCCGTCCACGCATGGGTAGCAGCGCGGGTCACTCCCGAGGATCGCCGGACCGTTGAGGAACAAGCGCTCGACAACGCCGGCTGGGCCGTCCTCGAGCCGCGCGACGAACGTCGTTGGGCGCTCCTGGAGTGGCATGGGGCACGAACGCCGCCGCGACCGGTCGATCCGGCCGGCGAACCGCTGGACGCGGATCGGCCCCAGGGCCGTCGGTGATGACGGAGGGTCCTCACCGATGAACGACGAATGAGAGAGCAGCACCTGTGCGTCAGGTGCGGAACGGAGGAACACATGAGCACACCTGGAACGGCTCGCTTCGACTTCAGCGGGCAGGTCGTCCTGGTCACCGGCGGCGGAAGCGGTATCGGTCGTGCGATCGCCACCGCGTTCGCCGCGGCAGGCGCCGTCGTCGTCATCGCAGGGCGGGACGGCTCGCGTCTCAAGGCCGCAGCCGCCGAGATCGCGGGGACCGTGGATACCGAGACCGCGGACATCGGGCGACCCGGGGAGGTGCAGGCGGTGGTGTCGGCGATCCTCGAGCGCCACGGCCACCTCGACGTCGTGGTCAGCAACGCGGCGGGATACGTCCCCGGAGATATCACGGCTGTGTCCGACGCGGATTGGGAGGCGCTGCGGCAGACGAACATCGACGGGTTCTTCCATCTGGCGAAGGCGACGCTACCGGCGCTGGAACGGTCCGGCGGGGCGTTCGTCGCCACTTCGAGCGTCTCGGGGCTGCGTGGCGACTGGGGCCAGCCCGTCTACAACGCGTCCAAGGGAGCGGTGTCGCTGTTCGTGCAGTCGCTCGCGCTGGACTGGGGGCCGCGGGGGGTGCGTGTGAACGCAGTGGCACCGTCCATCACCGACACGGAGGCTGTCGCCGGCGTGACGAGGAACGACGCGGTCCGCGCGCTGTTCGAATCGCGGGTCCCCCTCGGGCGCGTCGCTCAACCGGACGACATCGCGCCGGTGGTGCTGTTCCTGGCATCTGATGCCGCTCGCTACGTCAACGGCGTGGTGCTCCCGGTCGACGGAGGCACGAGTGCCTCGACCGGCCAGGCGCGCCCACCGCAGGGCTGACCAGCCGCCAGCACGGGAGTCGGCTGGATGGACGGTCGCCGCGGAAGCGCATGACGCGTCACGCGGTGAGAGGTCCGGCGGACCAGCCAACCCCGCGTTCACACCGGTCAAGCCGGCCCCGGGGGGCATCGTGACCGCCGAGGCGTCCCCGCTCCGCCTCCTCACTTCGGATCCTCATCGCGGTCGTCACCCTCGATCAGCGTGCCTCCAGCGCCCGGCGTCGATCCACAACCGAGGGGCGCTCTGACGTCAGGCGCCAGCCGACCAGGTCGGCGAGACCGAGGTTCCGGTAGTCCTGCGGCTGACAAGGGCGGCTCCACCTGAGAAGGTTGGGTGATCAAATCCACGCTCGGGCCAGCTCCGGCCGGGGAACCCACGAACAGGAAGAAGACATGATGCGTGTACTCGTCGTCGGAGCGGGTGCGACCGGTGGTCTCATCGGTGCGCGCCTCCGCGAAGCCGGGGAGGAGGTCACGCTCCTGGTGCGGGGGCGACGAGCGCATCAGCTCGCCACGCAGGGGTTGCGGCTGCGTTCCGGAGGCACCGAGACGGTGTCTGCCATCGACTTCGTCCAGGCACCCGCTCTGCCCGCCCGTGGCTTCTTCGACCTCGTCGTGCTCACCGTGAAGAGTGACGCGTTGGACCGTGCGATCGAGGACTTCGCGTCCGCGGTCGGCCCGAACTCGCTCGTCCTGCCGGTCCTGAACGGCGTCGCCCACGATCGGGTGCTCGTCGAGCGATTCGGACGCGAGCGGGTGCTCATGGGAGTCGCGCGCGTCGTCGCTTCCCTCGATGGCGACGGCGTCGTCCAGATCCTCGGACCGCTGGCCGAGTTGGTCTTCGGCCAGCCGGGGTCGGCGCCGGAGCGGTTCGAGACCATCCGCGCGGCATTCGTCCGAGCGGGCTTCCACGTTCTGGTCACCCCGGACGTCGAACGAGCCCTGTGGCAGAAGTGGGCCTTCATCGCTTCGGTCGGGGCAGTGACCGTTCTCGGGGGTGGATCGGTCGGCGCAGTGGCGCGGGTTCCCGGCGGGCGAGCGCTGGGGGAAGGCGTCCTCGCCGAGATCGCTGCGACCTTCGATGCGGCGGGTCACGCGTTGCCCGTCGAGTTCACCGCTGCGCAGTCGAGCTTGTTGGCGGACATGTCGTCGACGATGACGTCATCGCTTTATCGGGATGCGGTCGCCGCGCGCCCGACCGAGCACGAGGGCGTTCTCGGGGCGCTCGTCGCCACGGCCGCGCGACAGGGAGTGGCTGTCCCGCTCATCCAGGCTGCGCTCGTCCGTCTCCGGGTGCTCGATGCGGCTCGGACTCAGGAGGCAGGACGTTGACCGGGCTCGGTCAGCACGAGGGCACGGCCCCGGTGTCGGGTCGTGCCTGGCGTGTCCGGCGTTTCGACCTCGACACCGGGGTGGTGTCGGAGTCGGCGCAGTGGGGTGCGCCGGAGGGAGGGTACGTCCTCGTGCGTGTCCTCGCGGCGGGTGCTGGTCTCCCGGACCAGATGATGGCGAAGGGCCTGTTCCCCGGCCTTGCCGCTCCCGGCTTCGGACTCGGCGAAGAAGTCGCCGGCATCGTGGTGCGGGTCGCTCCCGGATCTCGCTACCGACCAGGCGACCGGATCATGGGGATCACCGACTTCATGTCCGGCTGGGGTGGTTACGCGGACTACACCTACGTCCGAGAGCAGTCCAGCGCCCTCGTGCCGGACGGGGTGAGCGACGTCCGAGCGGCTGCGTTCCCGATCGCCTACCGGACTGCATGGGTCGCCCTCGTGGAGCGGACCCATGTGCAGCGAGGGGAGGTGCTCGCTGTCCTCGGTGCAGGCGGGAGCAGCGGGCTCGCGGCAGTGCAGCTCGGCAAGGCGATCGGGATGACCGTAGTCGGGATCGCCAGCACTGCCGACAAGCGAGCGGCCGCCATGGAGGCGGGAGCCGATGCGGTCGTTGATGCCGCTTCGGCCGACCTCCAGGCGGACCTGCGCGAGGCTGTCGGCGGCCGCGCGGTGGATGTGCTCTTCGATCCGGTGGGTGGTGCCGTCGCCAGAGCCGCCGCAGCTGCGCTCGGGCGCGGTGGTCGGCTCCTCGTCGTCGGTCTGGCCAGTGGGACCACGGTGCCGATCGACTCGATGGACCTGCTGATGCGGAATGTGACGGCTGTCGGTGTATTCGCGGGCGGCACCACCCCTGAGGAGGACGAGGCGGCGTGGGTCGCTCTCACGCGGATGCTGGCCGACGGAGAACTCGCCCCGGTCGTCAGGAAGGAGGTCCCCTACCGGGACGTCCCGGCGATGATCCGTGAGCACGGGGGCTCTGCGGGGAAGTCGGTCGTCTTGGTGTCAACGCGACCCGCGTCGACACCGTCGGTGTGAGGCGCTGCCTCGCTCATGCTCGTCGGTGCAGCTTCTTGCCTTGCGAGTCGGGCACATGCGACATAGGCTAAAGCCTGTTGGGTATGTCGACCACGAGCTCAAGGGATGACGATGAACACTGTGGTGGTGCTCGGAACACTAGACACCAAAGGCGAAGAACATGCCTACCTCGCCAGTCGCATACGCGCTCGTGGCCTCCGCTCCGTCCTGGTCGACACGGGGATCCTCGGAGCGCCGGTTGTGAACGCTGACGTCGCTCGGGAGGAGGTCGCGGCCGCCGCGGGCACCTCGATCGCTACGCTCGTCGCGGCCGGCGACCGCGCTACCGGCATCGAGGCCATGGCCCGCGGCGCGGCGACCGTGCTTCAGCAGCTGCACGACGCGGGTGACCTGGACGCGGTCGTTGCACTCGGCGGTGGGAGCGGGACGACGCTCGCTGCGACCGCGATGCGCACACTCCCGGTCGGGGTGCCGAAGCTGATCGTCACCACGCTGGCGTCGGGCAACACCAGGCCGATCGTCCGCGGAAGCGACCTGATGCTGATGCACTCCGTGCTCGACATCGCTGGGCTGAACCAGGTCACCCGCGAAATCATCGACAACGCCGCCGCCGCGGTCAGCGGAGCAGCGCAGGACGCGCCCGACGATCCCACGCGCCTCGACCAGGACAGGCCACTGATCGGTGCGACGATGTTCGGCGTCACGACCCACGCGGTGGACGCGGCCCGGACGCGACTCGAGGCGGCCGGATACTCGGTACTCGTGTTCGCGGCCGTCGGGTCCGGTGGAGAGGCGCTGGAAGCGCTGATCAGGAGCGGACACCTGGTCGGTGTGCTCGACCTGACCACAACGGAACTCGTCGACGACCTCGTCGGAGGGGTCATGTCGGCTGGTCCGAACCGTCTCACGGCGGCGGCCGACGCGGGAGTTCCGCAGGTGGTCTCAGTGGGCGCGATGGACATGGCCAATCTCGGCCCGCTAGAGGACATCCAGCCCGCGTTCCGCAAGCGGAACCTCCACCAGCACGCACCGACGATGACCTTGATGCGGACCACGATCGAGGAGAACCGAGAACTCGGGCGCCGCATCGCGCAGCGCGTCTCCGCGTCCCACGCGCCGTCGGCGGTGTTCCTGCCGATCGCCGGAGTCTCGGCCATCGACCGCCCAGGTAGCGACTTCGGCGACCCGGAGGCCGACGGCGCACTCTTCGCCGCCATCCGGAGCGGGCTCGAGGACCATGTCGCGCTCCGCGAGCTCCCGCTGAATGCCGATGACCCGGCCTTCGGCGAGGCGATGGCCGACTGGCTCATCGCCGCGATCCACACATTCCGAGAAGGGAAGTCCGATGACTGACAAGCAGAGCATCCTCGACGCGTTCCGGGGGGCGCGACCGCCGCGCGGGAGCATCGTCGGGGCGGGAGCCGGAACCGGTATCTCCGCCAAGAGCGCGATCGACGGCGGGGCCGACTTCGTGGTCGTCTACAACTCGGGCAAGTACCGGATGGCCGGGCGGGGTTCGCTGGCCGGCCTGCTGCCCTACGGCGACGCGAACGGCATCGTCCTCGACATGGCGGCCGAGGTCATCCCGGTCTCGGCCAAGCCGGTCTTCGCCGGCGTGAACGGCACGGATCCGTTCCGGTCCATCCCGCGGTTCCTGCGCCAGGTGAAGGACGCCGGCTACCAGGGAGTGCAGAACTTCCCGACCGTCGGCGTCTGGGACGGGATCTTCCGCGAGAACCTCGAAGCGACCGGCATGGGGTACGGCCTCGAGGTCGACATGATCCGCGCCGCGAACGAGGCCGGTCTCGTCACCGCGCCGTACGCCTTCACCGTCGAGGAGACCGAGGCTATGGTGGCGGACGGCCATGCCGACATCCTCGTCACCCACCTGGGGCTGACCAGCGGTGGCTCGGTCGGAGCCGGCGCGGTGCTCCCCCTCGACGCCGCGGTCCAGCAGAGCCAGGCGATGCTCGACGCCGCTCGTCGGATCGACCCCGACGTCATCGTGCTCGCGCATGGCGGTCCCATTGCCACGTCCGAGGACTGGCAATACGTCTTCGACCGTACCGAGGGCTTCGACGGCTTCCTCGGGGCATCGAGCATGGAACGGCTGCCGGTGGAGCGCGGCATCGCCGGGGCCGTCCGGGGATTCAAGGACGTCGCCCGGTCGACAGGGACCCGGTCGTGACGACGGCGTGAGCACGGCGCGAAGTCTCACCTACGTCCGGAGCGCGCCGGCCAGTAGTGGCTGTCCGACGAAGGCCACCCGACATCGCGTGTCGTCGTTGGGGGCGCCGTCCGCACTCGCCCTCGTCGTGGGGATGGCGGTCGTGGGTGCGACGTGCGCCAGCGCGGCGCGGACCCCGTCCTGACCACCGAGTCGGCGTCCACGCTGTTCACCCCCCGTTCTGCAGCCCGGCGCCCCGCCAGGCGTCCATGACCACTAACTGAACAAGCCGGTTCGTGCACGACTTCGGCTCCGACCTGCCGAAGGTGGAGGGGGAGCAATCCGGGCGACCCGGTGGACCGCGTCGATTGCGGCCTTCGAGACGGCGTCGCGGTACGAAGCGGCAAGCCCGTGCCGTCCTGGTACTTCATCTCGTCTGGGGGCCGCATCATCATGCCGTCCTTCGAGGAGGCTGTAGCGAAGCGAGCACAGGCGACCGTGGCGCGGTTCCTCGATCCATCTCACCCTCATCTCGCCTCCGGCAGCCGTGTCGAAGGTCTTCGCCGCTCCTTCGCGAGCGGTCATGGTGAGTTGGAGAAAGCAATCCACGTGCTAGCGTCCTCACTGTCTATGTAGTGCAATCGAGAAGGAGTGGAACATGACCGATATCCGAGACGCTGTCGTCCTCGTCACCGGTGCCAATGGCGGACTGGGAGCGGAGTTCGTCGCGCAGGCGCTCGACCTGGGTGCCACCAAGGTCTACGCGACCGCGCGCCGGCCGAAGACCTGGAACGACGCACGGGTGACCCCGCTCGAGCTCGACGTGACCGATCAGCGGAGCGTCGACGCTGTCGTCCGGGCCGCCCACGACGCCTCGGTCGTGATCAACAACGCGGGTATCGGCGGGGCCCATTCGCTGCTCGAGTCGACGCTCGAGGAGGTGGAGCAGGTGTTTGCGACGAACGTTTTCGGGCCGCTCCGGGTGGCCAAGGCGTTCGCGCCCGTGCTCGCGGCCAACGGTGGCGGCGTGTTGGTAGACGTTCATTCGGCGTTGAGTTGGCTCGCGGTCGCCGGAGGCTACTCGGCGTCCAAGGCCGCGTTCTGGTCGGTGACCAACTCACTGCGTCTGGAACTCGCCCCGCAGGGCACGCAGGTAGTCGGAGCGCACCTGGGCTACACCGACACCCCGATGATCGCCGACCTCGACGTGGACAAGGAGGATCCCGCTGACATCGTCGCGGCGATCTACACCGCGGTCACCTCGGGCGAGCACGAAGTGCTCGCCGATGACACGAGCCGCACCGTGCGGAGCGCACTGAGCGCGCCGCTCAGTGCCCTCTACCCGACCCTGGCCTGAGGGGGACCGGGTGCACCTCGAACCCGCGTTCACGATCGACATCCAGGTCGGTGTGATGACGGACATCGGCGCCACGCCCCGAGGGCGGCGACGCTACATCGGTGCGGCCAGCGGGAACATCCGTGGGGAGCGAGTCGATGGGAGGCTCCTGCAGGGCGGCGACTGGGTCCTCGAGACGCCCGACGGATTCGCCCACGCGGACATCCGGTACGTTTTCGAGACGGCAGACGGAGCGTTCCTCTACATCCAGGGTTCGGGCCTGATGGAAATGAACGCGGCGTTCGGAAGGGCGCTTTCCGGTCAGGCAGAGACCCGCGCCGGGGACCACTACATCCGGACCGACTTCGTCGTCGAGACCGGCGACGAGCAGTACGCGTGGATGAACACGACCATGTTCGTGGCGGAGACGACGTTCTCGCCTGGACTGTCGCTCCACTACGCGGTCGCGTCACTCGCGTAGCGGCGGCCGTCGGACGACGGACGCGCTCCGGCTTCTCCGGTCGGAGCGCGTCCGTGTCGGCGGCTGCCGGTCCGGGCGTCGTGGCCGCGCGGGCCCTGCTGCATTCGCTTGGGGCTCCCTTGGCCATTTCGAGGCGACCGTGGCGTCCACCGACTGGGCGTGCGTGGCACTCACCAGCATGTCGTCATCAAGCTGCGTCAGGCTTGCGGCGCCGCTTCGGGAGCCGGTCCTGCAGCCCAGGCGTGCGGACGAGACTTGCAAGCGTCCGTCGGACGCAGCATCGAGAGTGCTGGGAAGGTTCAGCAGCCGCGCGCGGCGACGGGATCAGACGGCGACGAGGGGCTGACCGCTCAGGCGGAGGCCGGCTCGAGGTCCGAGCGGTGGAGCTCGCGCTCCGCGCGGACGTCGCCGTCGTGCAGTTCCTCGCCGCATGCCTTGCAGACGACCACAGCCTCAAGGCGTTGGCCGCAGTGATGCTCGAACTGCACCACGTTCTCTGGGTCGTGGCGAACGGCGCCGTCGCCCCAGTCGCGGATCGCGTGGAGGATGCCGAACAGGCCTTCGCCTACCGACGTCAAGTGGTACTCGTACCGCTTCGGTCGATCGTTGTACAACACGCGCTCGACGAGGCCGGCGTCCTCCAATTGTCGAAGTCGCTCGGTGAGGACGTCCCGCGGGGCTCCCGTGTTCCGCACGATGTCATCGAAACGGTGCTGCCCGAAGGTCAGCTCGCGGACCGCCAGCATTGCCCATTTCGCTCCGAGTACGCTCATCGCCTGCTCGATGGAGCAGACTCGCGGGTCGGCAACACGTTCGGTACGCACCACGCGACCCTAGTCCGACCAAGTGGATTTGACAACGCATCCCAGGGGCGCTCCAGGTCCTTGCCGCAGACGGGTCCTCGCTAGGAGGCTCCAGTCCCTCCACGAGTCGGCCGGCGTGAGCTCTGCCTTCGCCACCGGGCGGGGCGCGCACGAGGAGCGCTAGGGTTTGCCTACCAAACCCACATTCGCTGGCACACGCCGGGTCGCCTCGGAGGACCGAGGAACCATGCCACCTGCGCTCCTGGACCTTAACTCTGCGCAGGCACAACGTCCCACGCAACGGTCGATCCTCTGGGCGGCGGTCGCGTCCTCGGCGGTCGTCGGCCTCGATGGCTCGATCGTGACCGTGGCGCTTCCCAGCATCGGAGGAGAGCTCGGCGGAGGACTCGTGTCTCAACAGTGGGTCGTCGACGCGTACCTCCTCACGCTGTCCGCGCTGCTCCTCACCGCCGGAGGGATCTCCGACCGCCTCGGGAGGGGCCGCGTCCTCGTCGGCGGGCTGCTCGTGTTCGGCGGCGGGACCCTCGCATGCGCGTTCGCGCCGGGACCCGTGATCGGCGGGGTGCTCGTGGACGGTCTCGGCTGGCGCTCGGTGTTCTTGGTCACGGTCGCCTGCGTCCTCGTGGCGCTCCCACTCGTCCGCACCGTCCCGATGAGCCGTTCCAGCGGTGAGCGGCCCCCCTTCGATGCGCTGGGATCGGTGCTCGCGGTGCTCGCGGCCGGTGGCGTCGTCTCCGCATTGATCGAGCAGGGTCGGGTCGGCTGGGGCCACCCTCTGGTCATCGTGGCGGGGACCGTGGGCGTCGTCGGTGCCGCCGCCCTCGTCGCGCAGGAGCGTCACGCGCAGAACCCGATCGTGCCGCTGCACCTCCTCGTGTTGCGCGACTTCCTCGTCGGGAACGTGGCCACTGCCTTCATCTACGGGGCAGTCGGGCTCATGGGCTTCGCCGTGACGCTGTTCGTCGAACAGGTGTGGGACCTCCCCGCGACCCTCGCAGGGGTCGCCGGGAAGCCCCCGACCGTGCTGCTCATGGTGCTCAGCGGTCGCGTCGCGAGGATCTCCTCCGTGTACGGTCCGCGGATCTTCATGGGCGGCGGGCCGATCCTGTCCGCCGCAGGGATGCTGCTCATGCTCGCCACTTCCGCCGATGAGCGGTACTGGACGACCATGTTGCCGGGGTTGCTCCTCGTCGGGCTCGGCTTCGCGATCATGGTCGCGCCATTGACGTCCGTCGTCCTCGACGCCGTTCCCGGTCAAGATGCCGGAGCTGCCGCGGCGCTCAACAACGCAGTGTCGCGCGTCGCTGGTCTCGTCATGGTCGCCCTGGTGGGCACGATCGCGGGTGGCCGCCTCGACACCGGCGGCTTCCACCGCATCCTGCTCGTGATGGCTGCGCTCCTCCTCGCGGCGGTGTGGTGGGTCTCGTCGGGATCCGGAGCGGACGGCGATGAACCGGGCGGCGGACGGGTCCCGGTGGGGGACGCCGATCCCGTCCGCCCGTCGGTGCGAGAACACGTGAACGCACCCGCCGCCCGACGGCGGCGAACGAGCGGCCCGAAGACGGGAGGCCCGGCGCGGCCAGCCGCCCGGGCCTTCCGGCCCTCGTGCTCCTGGGCGACTACCGGTGGTGCGGCAGCGAGCCCCGATCAGTCCGCGGCGGTGGCGGTCGCAATGGTCGTGGTGGCCGTCTCCGGGCGGGCGGCACGCTGGCGTCCGGTCGCGATGGCAAAGACCACCACGACGAACGCGATGACGAGGGCAATCGCACCGGTCCAGGTCGAGCCCGCCAGTCCGGCGTGGTCCAGGATCACGCCGCCGAAGAAGGAGCCGAGCGCGATGGACAGCTGTGTGGTGGCGGTCATGGCCGCGTTGGCAGCTTCGAAGGACTGAGCGCGTGCGCGGGTCCGCGACGCGAGCCACACCTGCAGCGACACCGGCGTGTTCCCCCACGCCAGGCCCCACCCGGCCAGGGCGAGGCACGCCGCGATGGTCGACGCGCCCGCCGCAGCGAACAGTGTCACCGAGGCAGCGAGCACCAGGAAGGTGATGATGACGACGGGAACCAGTGCGCGCCCGAGCAGGGCTGCCCCTCCGAAGTTCCCGATCACCGTGAGGACGCCGAACACGAGCAGCGCGAGACTCGCCTCCGCTGCGCTGAACCCGGTGTTCGCCCGCAGAGCCGGCACCACGAAGGTGAAGACGCTGAACTGGCCGAACACCGATGCCAGGATCACGAGGAGGACCGCGGTGATCTGCGGTTCCCGGACCAGGGCGACGAAGTGCCGCGGATCGAGGGCATTGTCCGAGGGCAGTGGCGGAACCGTCGCGAGTTGCGCGGTGAACGCCAGGAGCGAGACGACCGCAACGCCGACGAACGACCATCGCCAGCTCGACGTCGCGGCGATCCACGTGCTCGCCGGGACGGCGACGACGGCGCCGATGGCGATTGCGCTGAAGATCACGGAGGAGGCGGTGTGTTCCTGGCCTGCGGGAGCCAGCCGAGCGCTTGCTGGGACGGACACGGCCCACACCCCGCCGACGCTCACGCCCAGGAGGAGGCGGCTCACCAGCATGGTGGCGAAGTCAGGGGCGATCGCCGCGAGCACTGTCGAGACGGCGATGAGGAGGGTGAGCCAGACGATGGCCTGGCGTCGGTCGAGGCGGCGGATGAGCATCGCCGCACCCGGTGCCGCCACCGCTCCGACCACGGCGGGAGCGGTCACGAGCAGGCCGGCGACGCCCTGGTGGACGTGGAGCGTCGTGCTGATCTGAGGAAGCGCCCCGACGGGGACGAATTCACCGAGGACGACGGCGAAGGCGCCGGATGCCACTGCGACGATCGCCGGCCAGGGGCGGTGTGAACGGGACGGTATTGCGATATCGGACAAGGGGTTGCTCCGGAACTCGTGTGGGAAACGTGAAGGACGGGACGTGCCCGCGGACTGATGTGGGTGCTGGGCGCCGTGCCCGGATTGGTGACGGTACCACGTTGGATTGGTCCGCCCAACCCACGCATGCGACATAGCCGTATTATTGCTGCCTATGTCGCTTCGGGTTGAGAACGGTACAGCGCAGCCGTCGTGGTCGTCGCGGTCTGACGGCAGCTCGGTCGACCGGGCTCCCCCGTTGCACAGCAGGGCGCCGTCCGCGTGCGGTGCACACGGGCGGCGCCCTGCTCGATCAGAGCTCCTGGTGGAACTCGATCAGGCTCCCTGGTAGAAGATGCTCGGGTCGATGCCGGGAACCCCCTGGAGTCGCTCGCCGAGGCTCGTCGAGAACTCGTGGAGGGCGTTCAGCGGTCGCTGGTGCACCGCCACGTGCTCGAGGAGGCCGTCGGCGTTCCGGGTCATGACGGTCGCGCCCTTGACCTCCGTGCCCGACGGCAGCGTTGCCTCCCACTGGAAGTAGGTGGTGACGCCGTCGACGGTCTCGGGTCCCAGCTCGAGCCGGGCGTAGAGGCCGGAAACCGCCTTCATCAGGGCCTGGACCGGCTCGACGCCGACGATCGGGGTTGCCAGCGCGGCGGCCTCGAAGACGATGTCGCCCACCATGCCGTTCGCCGGTGCCGGGGGCCACGTCCCAGCGGTGGTGTTCTCGCTCATCCTGTTCACTCCTTGTTCGATGGTTGTCCTTCGCTTCCGGTCGGGAAGCGGAGGTGTGGTGCGTCGACGGGCGCGGGCACGCGCCGCGGTCGGCGTGGTCAGATACCGACCGCGAGGGTGCCGAGGCGCTCCTCGAGCTCGCCGGGCTGCTGCAATCCCGCGGCGATGGCGCGCTCGGCCCAACCGCGCACGCGGGGTCCGGCGACGCGCGCCTCGAACGCATGGGCCTGCGGCGGGAATTCCGCGTCGTCGGGAAGCGTGATGGTGTCGATCCAGCCCTTCATCTCGCCGATGGCCTTCGGATCGAAGCTGCTGACGCGCTCGGCGAACCGCGTCACGAACCCGTCGAGCTCGGCGTCGGGGAGGGCGCGGTTGACGTACCCGTATCGCTCAGCGGTGTCCGCGTCGAAGTCGTCCGCGCCCGCGAGGATCTCCAGCGCCCGCCCGCGCCCGACAAGGCGCGGTAGGCGTGCTGGCGCGCCACCGCCGGGAGCGACGCTGCCGGCAGCCATCTCGAATTGACCTAGGACCGCACGCTCCCGACTTGCGAACCGGACGTCGGTGGCGAGCACGAACTCGCTGCCAGCGCCGCGAGCGCGGCCGCGGATCAGGCTGACGGTCAGGACCGGCAGCTTGCTGAGCCGGATGAGGACGTCGTTGTAGGGCTGCTGTCCGACGATTGACGGACTCGGCTGGTCAGCCAGAGCGCTGAGATCGTCCGTGAGGTCCCAATGTGCGAGGAAGTAATCGGGGTCGGCGCTGTCGAACACGATGACGGCCAGCTCGGGATCCGCCTCGGCGGCGTCGATGAGCTGGCGGAGGTCGATGATCGTGTGCGCGTCGACCAGGTTCACGGGTGGGTTGTGGAACGTGGCACGCCACAGGGATGGGCTCGTCTTGATCAGGCTGATCTGTGTCATGTCGCCGAGCATAGCGGCTGGCTTGCGAAAAGCAAGACAGCGCATCTGGATTGCTGCGGGCAAGTGTGGGAGGGTGGTGGCATGGCCGCGACCGCAGGAGTCCCGAAGCTCGACAACGAGTTCGATCCTCCTGCGACACCTACGGCCGTAAGCACGCCGGCTGAGGACGCCTTCTGTTCGATCGAGCGCACGGCCGCCCTCATCGGTGACCGATGGGTGATCCTGATCCTCCGCGAGGTCCTCACGCTCGGGGTCACGCGATTCGGTGACCTCGCGACCAAGCTCGGCGTCGCCACCAACGTCCTCGCGAAACGTCTCCAACTCCTCACCGACCGGGGTGTGCTCGAGCGCAGCGAGTACCAGGAGCCCGGTTCCCGCCCCCGTGCGGAGTACCGGGCCACGAAGGCCGGCAGCGAGTTGCTGCTCGTCCTCGCGGCGATGGGCCAGTGGGGTGATGAGTTCATCCCGCCGACCGATGGCGTGGCGCAGGTCCGGAGGAGTCGGACGACGGGGGCGCAGGTGCGCGTGGGCCTGGTGACAAGTCAGGAGGCCCTGACCCCGGTGGAGGAGATCGAGTTCGCGTACACCGATGTCGGTCGACGCAGGGTGAGCGACGCGGTCCAGGTACGACCACGATCCACCGCCGCGTAAGACGCCCACTGACGGCGACGGCGAGCCATGCCGTCCGACGACCGCGCAGAGCACTGGCGGAGACCCTTTCCCGGATTCGCGCCAGTGAGTCACCGCTTCGCGGCGCCTGGCACTTGCTCTTCTTGCGCGAGGTCTGCGTCGTGCTGAGGTGCAACTTCGCAAACTTCGACCTCACGAAGTTGCCAATGACCGAGCTTCGCGACGCCGCGGGTCTGCCGCACAAATTGCTGGCAATCGAGCTCCGGGCTATCTGTTGGTCGGCTTGGTCGTCTCACCGTCAGTCGCTTCGCGTGGGCGGAGTCGATACACGCGCGGAGCGATATCGGGCTCATCGCAGTTGAGGGGGTAGCAGGGGTTGGAAGCCGCCGGATTCGAGCAGGCTTCTGGCGATGTAGTTGGTCAGGTTGCGGAACCCGAGCGCGCTTCCACGGAGGTGTTCCAGCCTGCCGTTGATGGCCTCGGTAGGGCCGTTGGAGGTGCCGGGGCGGTCGAAGAACGCGAGGACGTCGACGGCGCGCTGGGTGAGGGTTCGGCCGAGCCGGCGCAGCTCGACCAACGATGCTGGGACGCCGTGTGCGACGGCGTCGATCACGGCTTCCATGAGCTGCTTCCCGGTGTTCCTCTCGGGGTGGCGGTAGGCGGTGATCATGCGTTGGTAGATGCCCCACGTCGCTTCGACCTCAACGTGCTCCTCGACGCGGAACACGGCGTGCAGGCGGGCATGCTGCTTCTCGGTGAGGAGGTCGGCCCCGGTGTGCAGGGTCCGGCGTGCTCGGTAGAGCGGGTCAGTGGCTCGGCCGCGGTGCCCGTGCAGGTGTTGCTGTACCCGCCTGCGACACTGGTCCAGCGCGTCGCTGGCGAGGCGGACGACGTGGAACGGGTCCATCACCGGGACCGCGTCCGGGAGCTCTTCCGCGGCGGCGGTTTTGAACCCGGTGAAGCCATCCATAGCCACGACCTCCACCCGGTCCCGCCAGGCTTGCGGCCGGGATGCGAGCCAGATCTTGAACACTTGCTTCGACCGTCCGGGAACCATGTCCAGCAGCCTCGCCGGCCCGGTCCTGGTGCGGTTCGGGGTGAGATCGATGATCACGGTCACGAACTTGTCGCCGTGACGGGTGTGCCGCCAAACATGCTCGTCGACACCGATCGTGGTGACCCCCTCGAACCTGCCCGGATCGTCGATCAGGACCCGGCGTCCTTCGGCGAGGACGGCGTTGTTCGCTGTGTGCCAGGACACCCCGAGTCCCGCAGCGACCCGACTCACGGGAAGATGGTCGATCACGATGCCGGCCAGGGCCCACCGCAGCCCACCGCGAGAGAGCTTCGCTCGTTCCGGCGCTACCCGGGAGGTGTCTTCTCGCCAGCTGCGTCCGCAGTGCTCGCACCGATACCGGCGCACTCGGACCAGCAGTGTCGTGGGACGGTGTCCGAACGGTTCGTGCGCCAGCCGCCGCGTCAGCGTCCCACGTGATGTCGCTTCCGCACCGCACCGGTGGCACCACGGATCTGAGGTGGTGAGTCGGCACTCGATGACCGCTTCGTCATGGTCGAGTCGTTGACCGACCGCGGTCAGGCCGAGTTCATTGAGACGGCAGAACGTCGTCAAGTCAGGGGTTGCGAAGGTAGCGTGGAGCACGTCGAGGTCTTTCGGGTGGCCGGTGTAGGAACCTTCATCTTGGAAGGCCTCGACCTACTTCCCCGACTCGACGCGCCAGCCGTCACACCCCGGCTGCTACCCCCTCAACTGCGAAGAGCCCGATATCGCCGCGGTGCGCGTTAACCAGCACTGGGGCGATGCGAATCCGCTTGCTCGCTTCCAGGCCCGGTCCGAAGCGTTGGCGACGCCAGTGCGCACGGCGAATGTGTGGGCTGACATGGCTGGCTGCTTCCGCCTCGACAGCACGCCGCGCCTTCCCGCCGCGGTACGTAGCTCCGACGTTGACAACCCTGATGCCGGCCCCGGCCCGCTTGGCGTCTCGCTTGAATGCTGGCGTCGAGATCAGTGTGTCGACGTCCGCCGGTGCCATCCCGAGCGGAATCTCTGTGCTGCTGTCCGGCTCATGCCACTGCGCCCAAGCGACGACCGCCGTGAGGTTGTCGATGACATCACGGTACTGGGTCAGGGCGCGGGAAGCAGGAATGACGAAGCGCCCGAGGGATGCGCCGTAGGCACCGCGGACCGTGAGGCACCACGCAAACATGTCGTCAGGACGTCCGAGGCTGTCCGCGAGCAGCAGCACGCCCTCGACCTGCGCGCCAAAGGAAGCGATTATCTCGTCGAGATCAGGAACGGGCGAGTCGAAGTGGTTGGCCCGGCTCCGCGCGTTGACCAAATCGCGGATGGGCTCGTCGCGATGGAGCGCATCGTGTGTGATCTGAGAGTCTTGCTTCCACCGCTCGGCCTCGGCGGGGGACGGCGTCCTGGAGCGCTCGAGCAGGAGCGGCTCTGCGAACGCGAGGAATACGTTCGGGAACGGCAGGACCATTTCGGCTCGGTCTGATTCGGTCAGCGGCTCCGACTCCGCGAATGAGGCGGTTTGCCCGGCAGGGAGCCAGTATGTAGCAGATGCTGTGAGACCGACGGCAGTTTGCCCCAGCGCGGTGTCGCCCGGCCTGTCAAGCCAGCGCGCGAACGCGGCGAGCGCGTATGAGTTCTGGGTGGCGAGGCCCTGTCCCGGATGTGGGTGCGGTTTCAACTGTGCGAAGGGGTGGCTAGCGAGTTCCAGCGTCTTGGCGACGCGCTGTCGCGTGTTCATGACCTCTCGCCAGACCGTCAGCATGCGCTCGGCACCGTAGGTAGCAAGCTCTGTCCTCGTGGCCGCAGACGTGCTGGGCATAGGGAGCTCGATCGTGAGTAGCTGGTTCTCCCCGGCTGGTGCAGTTTCCTCCTTCTGCCGCGTAATCCAACCGAGCGACCGCAGGGCAGCGCCCGAGGCCTCCCCGTACCGAACGATTGGGCTTGACCCCCATGCATGAACGGCAGCAGGGTCGAGGTCCGCAGCGCGAGAGTTCCAGACGCGGTTGGCGAGATCGAGAGCCTCTTCGAGGCTCTCGATCTGTTCCACATTGAGCGCGTCTGCCGCGATGACCTGATGAGTCCCTCGCTGGTCGACCGCAATCACACCCTGCTCGATGAGCGCTTGACGGTGGCGGGGCGTGATCAGGTGTGGTGCGACCACGCCTATGTCGAGCAGGGTCGTCAGGTGGGAACGCTGCGCAGCAGCGTGTGACAGGGTCGAGGCCGCGTGTCGCTCGCCTCGGGCGCGCTGGATACGAGTCACCTGCTCGGCACTGAGCCTTTGGTCGCTATCGGCAAGCCAGGCAGGCATGCCCATGTTCCCGCTGAACGCCTCTATTCGTTCAAGGCCCGTAGTACCCGGCGAGGCGTCGATGGCTGCGGAGCTGAACTTTGTCCATGCCTCATGAACTTTCGAGCGGTGAGCCCGCACGTCCGCGAGTACTGACCGGAGGTAGTCACGCTCCGAGCGAAGCCCCTCCGCAACGGGGGCTACTTCATCGGCCAGGGCGTTCTTTTCCTGCTCGACATCAAGCTGTAGCTGGCGCACTCTGGCCAGCGTGCTTTCCGCCGTAGCGAGAGCCGCCCGCTCCGCCGTTAGCTCTGTCTCAAGTAGCTGAATCGCTGCTTCCTGCTGCGCACCGCGTCGACCATCCGCTCGGATCTTGTGCTTGCCGCGAGCCATCAGATGATTTCCTCGACGGGAGGGAATGCCAGGCGCAGTGCAATGGCTCGGGCGTCATGGGAGAGCGAAGCGCGCCAACGGGCTTCAGCGTTCAGCTCAGCGACGAGACGTGGCCGCGCGGGGAAGTCCGGATAGGCGACGTCGGCGCGGGCGAAGAGTTCGCGCACGCCGTCGACTCCACGTACTTCTTGAAGGATCTGATCCCAGAGCCCTACGATCTCCTCGCGAATCGCGTCCGTCTCATTCGTCGCGCGACTCGAGCGATCGCGCGCCGCGCGATCGAGCGCGACTTCGACAACCGGCGCGACTAGCGCTGCCCGCTGGGCATCCATCCGCTGCTTCCGTGTCGACGCAACCTTCTCGCGGAGTTGCTGAATCGTTGTGGCAGCGTCATCAGGACCAGTCATGGCGGGTACCTCCTGGGTGCATCCTGCCGGACGAGACCGACATAGCGACCTGTACTTCGCCGTCGTTCTGCACGTTGAAGAGCATCTCCGAGGAGTTCCGGTACGGGGCGCCGACCTTGGTTGTCCTCGTCGTTCCCCCCAGTCTCGCTTCTTCCTAGGACCCTGCGAAAGCGACGGCCGAGCCGTGATCGTCACCCTGACTCAGAAGGGCGAGGACCCACTCACCGCGGCGATGCCCCACCAAGACCGCCTCGTCCGTGAACTGATCGTCGACGTGCTCTCCGCCGAACAACTGAAACAGCTCCGCACCATCGCTGCCGCGCTCGAGACGCAGCTCCACCCCGACCCCGTAGCCCCCGTCGACCGGCGACGCCTTATGAGCACAATCAATCGCTGACCCGACCGAAATCCACTTCACGATTGGAACCATCACGGTCCTCGACCGTGGCGCACCCCCGCCTGGGACAGCACGTCCGCTTGCCGATCGGCTATCGGACACCGACCAAGCCGTAGTGTGGCTCCGGTCCTGTGCGGCGCCTACCGGTCGAATCTGCGCCAACAGCAACGCCGAACCCTCACTCAGCCGCGCCTGTCCTCGGCACCGTTCCGTCCAAGTTTAGCGAAATCGAACGAGGCACTCGTCTCAATTACAAACTCGCCGGTGCTCAGCGGCACCGGCTCAGCGCCGCTGAGCACCAGTGGGGCAGAAGACCCCAAAAACAGCTGGTCACCCCGCAGGGTGACCAGCTGTTTTTACTTTGGCTGACATGGGACTCTTGTGCCTACCAACGATATCGAGAGCAAGCGCCTACAGCGTTCCTCGATCAGTGCGACTGGGGAAGCAATACTGGATGGACGGAATAAGCCGTGCGGCTGGCGTGGACGTCGAGAGTGAGCACATTTAAAGGCTGCATATCACCGCTGCCGTCGGCTCGCGTGTCGCCTTCGCGCCGTCGAACGGCTTATACGGAGCCCATCAGGAAGGCACCTGCGCAAGTTCCACGTCTAACTCTAAAGTTCTGCGCGGCTCGGGTTCGAGCTGGAAGCCGCGGATCCTGACGATCCGAGCAGGATACGGACGTACCGCCGCACCGCATTCGCCGTGTTGATGTAAGCGTACGTCGAACCGTTGTTGCCGGTGATAGTAATCGGGGCGGGGTTCTGATTGTGGTGCTGTGCGTAGGAGTATGAGCTAAGCGCCGACCAATTGTTCTCGAGATGCTCCTCACCGAGCGTCAGTCCATTCGTACGCGAGTTGTTGTATAGGGCGTTGGCGAAGTGTGCCTGGATGGCCGGGAACCGAGCGGCCTCGCTGAACATCTGGATGAGCAGGAGCAGGGACCGTGCGGTGGCCTGCCTGGGTACAATTCCAGCGGAGTAATTGCCAGGAGCAGTCGCAAGCTGCAGGACCGATGCGTTGATGTCGTTCCAAGAGATTGGCATCGCCGACCGGCCGCGACCCGCGGCCTGCGTCAGTGCGTTGTAATTACCCGCGAGGCCGATGCTGACATATCCTCCGCCCCACCCCTGATCATCGCTGAAGAAGTAAGCAGCGGGGTCCCCGGCACGGCGGATACCCGCCAGATAAAGGTTCTCTGCGTGGAAGTAGAGAGTGAGGGCGTGCGGATTCCCGCTGCTATCGTGGGCCGTGATCTGAGCAGTGATGATAGCGCCATGCCCACCTCCGTTCTGCGTCTGAAATCCGCCGTCCCACGACCGCACCGAAGAAAGGTCTTCGAGCGCCCCAACGAGGCGGTTGTAGTCCGCTGAGACCTGGCTGCTGGCGTAGTCGTTCAAGTCCAGGCTGCCCGCCAGCGTCAGCGACGGATCCGGAACCTGCGCCGATGCGGCCTCAGCTCCTCCGGCGAGGGAGCCCATAGTGAGCGCCCCCACCACGAGGATTCCAGTGAGTAGACGTCGTGTGCGACTTAGTGCATGAGTAATCATGCGTACAGCATCGTGCCATCCGATGGTGCTAAGCAGCCGTAGAAATACTGACCCTGCTCAGCGGCGAGTGCATCGAAGTTCTGCCCCGGGGGATAATCAACGGAGTGCTGGCGTTCGGGTTCTTCAGGTCGGAGTGAGTGGGAATCCCGTCGCACCATTCCAGCGGGACTACATGCCGAGAAAGGGGCCGATCAAGAGCGACTGGATCTACCTGGTCCCTATGGCGGGATTCTCATCGGTGGGGTGGTCGCCTACTTCTTCTGGTGGCGCTGAGATCAACACGAGGGGAAGAAGGAGCGCAGGATCGGCCGCGACGAGGTTGCGTCGACGATCAAGGGGTCTTCCTCCCCCGGTGCTTCGAAGCTCGCGCCGTGCTCTGCAAGCACTGCGTCCGTGACGTCCGGTCGCACTTGCTCAGCCCTGTTCACCAAGACCCGTTGACGCTGCAACTCCGGACTGACCTGCATCCACACGAGCACAAAGGGAGCACCCGCCGCTGATGCGGTCGCCCGCCACTCGTCGCGGATTAAGCGGGGCGATCCGGTGTCATCGACGACGACGTGACGGCTGTCGGCAAGGAGCCCACCTGCACGCTCGTGCCCGAATCGGTTCGCTGCGCGCATGCCCTGGGAGGCTCACCCTGTCCGATATCGTCATCCCGTGGACGCCAGCGCAACGCATCACCCCCAGGGCGACACGCTCACACCGGCGACCATCTCGGAATCCGACGACGGCCTCCCCGGTACAGTGATCGACAAGGGCACCGAGCTGTTGCCCGAGGAGCACGTGCCCGCGGAGTCGCGCAACTGAGCGGCTTGGGCTGGACCCGGTAGGCGATCCCTAGGTGGGCGCGCCATCCGGCGCTACTTGGTTTGAAGGACTTCGTGCGTCGGAGGATGCAATCCAGGAGCTGAGGATGCGGAGCTTGTCATCGGTGGGCGTGCCCGCTACCGGAGTCCAGATGGTGATGTGCTGGTCAAGGACGCCGAGCGGTTGGAAGCTGTCCCAGTCGAACGTGAGTGCGCCGACTTCTGGATGGTGGACGGTCTTGGTGCCTTGCCCGCCGCCGGCAACGTGGCGCTCGGCCCACCACGCTCGGAACTGCGGATACCCGACCGAGAGTTCCCCGACGATCGCCGCCAGGCGTGGGTCGTGTGGGTTGTCGGCGGCTTGGGTGCGGAGGAGGGCGACGGCGGTCCGGGCCATGCTCTCCCAGTCGTCGTAAAGGTCTCTTGCTCGCGGGTCGGTGAAGAGAATGCGGGCGTAGTTGCGGTCCTGCGGCGGACGGTGTTCGAGGTCGAGCAGGAGCGCGCCGGCGAGGGGGTTCCAGGCGAGGTAGTCGAGGTACTTCCCGACGACGAACGCGGGCGTGCCGTCCAACCGGTCGAGGAGCCGTTGTAGCTGTGGGCTGACCGCGATCTGCCGGGGACGCGGTGCGACGCGCTGATCGGCGTGCTGCGCGAGTCCTTCGACGTACTCGCGCTCGACCGGTGTCAGTCGGAAGGTGCTCGACAGGGCGCCGAGAACGGGAGCGGAGGGTGCGAGGCGTCCTTGCTCGATTCGGGTGTAGTAGTCGACGCTGATCGCGACGGCGGCCGCGACCTCTTCTCGTCGGAGTCCGCTGACGCGACGAGACCCCGGCTCCCCGGCATCGAGCCCGAGCATCTGGGGGGTGAGTTCGCTGCGTCGCGCTTTGAGGAACAGGCCAAGCTCTCCCAGGTGCGGGTTCTTCGCTGCCACGGTCCCTCCGATCGCGTCTCGTTGCAGAGATGGAGGTGCCGCGTTCGGGCGGGAGACCCGGACGCGGCACCGGCGGGTGTGACGCTACGCGGTGACGTGCTTGTGGAAGAAGCGGCTGATGTTCGCGACGGCGAAGCTGACTTGCTTGTCGGAGTCGTAGTAGTCCCAGTGGTTCCCGTCTCCCCAGGCGAGTTCCTTCTCGCCCTGCACGGCCTCGTAGAGTGCCTTCGCGTTCTCGGGCATCGCGGACTCGTCGGAGTGCACGACGATCGTCGGGATCGTGATCTCCGATGCGCGGGCGAGGGCGTCGAAGTCGAGCCACGTCGTCCAGGACTGCACGTTGAGCTTGTTCGTGTACTCCGGGACGCCGCCGCGAGCCGGGTTGTTGTAGTAGTCGTACGCGCCCTCGACCGGGGCGTAGTTCGCCGCGTCCGGTTCGGTCTCGCTGTAGACCGTGATGAACGTCTCTTCGCCGGTCTGGTCCGCCTTCTGCTTCGCTGCGGCAGCCTGTTCCAGGCGCTCAGCGATGCCGTCCTGGCCGTACGTGGCGTCGAGGACGGCTGGGGTCACGAGGAACCCCGCGGCGGTCGCGAGTGCCTTCACGCGGTCGTCGCCAGCGGCGAGGAACGTGGCGTTGCTGGCGGAGGTGCACACGCCGAGCATGCCGACAGCCTCGACGTACGGCAGGTCGAGCAGGAACGTGACCGCGGCCTGCAGGTCCGCAAACTTCTCGGCAGGGACCTCAAGCTGGCGGGGCGTGCCCTCGGATTCGCCGTAGTGGGCGTAGTCGAACGCCAGCGTGACCAGGCCCTGCTCAGCGAGCTTCTGCGCGTAGGTGCCCGCCATCTGCTCCTTCACGGAGGTGAACGAGCCCTGCACGATCGCGGCCGGGTAGTGGCCGTTCTCGTCGAAGTTGGTGGGGGTGAACAGGTTACCGACGAGCGCCAGCCCGTCACGCGTGAAAGTGACCTTCTGCATGGCCCCACCCTCGGACTGCACGCGCCCGCCGACAATGGGAAAGATTCTTCCTAGGCACCGTCGACCCCGCTCAATGTCGCCCGTCACGCCGTCTCGATAGCCGATGGTGGTCTCAAGGGGTCGTTGCAACGGTGGTTGTTTCGGGTCCGAGTGGCCCCCGACCACGGCAGCGAAGATGTTCATGGTCTCACCCGTCACAGCCCAGAAATGGGCTGCCCGGTACCGGACGGAAGGCCCCGCCGGAATGACGGACCGATCCAGCCGCCCGCACCGGATGCCGGCGAAGACGTCGCAGGAACTGGTGAAACAGATCGTGGAAGCACGGTGGCGGCGTCGCCTCGGGCCGGTGCAGATCGCCGGCGAGCTCGGCCTGCCCGCATCGACGGTGCACGCAGTGCTGGTGCGGTGCCGCATCAACCGGCTCTCCCACATCGACCGGGTCACCGGTGAGCCGATCCGCCGCTACGAGCACGACAAGCCCGGCGCGATGATCCACGTGGACGTGACGAAGTTCGGCAACATCCCTGATGGCGGCAGCTGGCGGTCCGTCGGGAAACAGCAAGGCGACCGGAACCGGGCAGCGACACCAGGCAAGCCGCGCTCGGCAACCCGTGATCCGCTGATGGGTCGAGCATGCGTGCACACCGTCATCGACGATCACTCCCGCGTCGCTTATGCCGAGATCCACGCCGACGAAAAGGCCGCCACCGCGATCGGTGTCCTGCAACATGCTGTTGCGTGGTTCGCCCCGCGCGGCGTCACCATCGAGCGAGTGCTCTCCGACAACGGCTCCGCCTACAAGTCCCACGCCTGGACGAACGCATGCACGGTGCTCCGAATCACACCGAAGAAGACCCGCCCCTAGCGGCCGCAGACGAACGGGAAGATCGAGCGATTCCACCGCACCCTCGGCGAGGGGTGGGCCTACGCCCGCTTCTACGGATCAGAAACCCAACGGCGCCAAGCCCTGCCGGGCTGGCTCCACTTCTACAATCACCACAGGACCCACTCCGCCATCGGCGCCCCACCCATCAGCAGACTCACAACCTGCCTGGACATCACAGTTAGCCGATCGGCTACCGGACGAAGGTTCGCTACCGCGCGAGGTCAGGAGGCGGCGTTCTGTTCCTCTTGATACAAGATCCTGGCGAGCTCGGACAGCGGGACGTCCGCCTGGCCATCCACCGACCGCTCGGCTTCATCTACCCACCGGATGAGTGACGGTCGGCCTGTGTCGCGGACGTCACGGGCGAGAGCACGGAGCCTCGCGCGGGTCTCCTGCTGCTTGTCCGGTTGGTCCATTTTGATGACGCGGAGTGGGCCGACGAGCGCGCTGACGCGAGCAGAGGTGACGTTCATGCCTCGCACAGTAGCGGCGACCACCGATCAATCTTCGGCGCGGCCGCCAGTACGTCTAATCGGCTCTGGTCACGTCCGTAGACCGCCGTCATCTGGACGGGATGACCTGGTTCGTACGTCCGCGCGCGGTCGGCGACTCCACTGCGAGCGAGTTCGGTCGGTGTCGGCCTTTTCACAGCGCCGTGTCGTGATCACGTTTCGATAGCGGATCGTCTATCGAGCCACACGAGAGAAGCCGCAAGGTGGGTAGACTGACCTACCTAGCAGGAGGTTCTTCTATGTCTGCGGTCGCTATGTCTGCTCGTGACCGAGTGCTCGGTGCTGCTGCGCGCTTGTTCTACGCTCACGGAATCGAGGCGACGGGTATCAACTCGATCACCACCGCTGCGGGGGTGGCGAAGATGAGCCTCTACAACAACTTCGCGTCGAAGGACGAGTTGGTGAGCGCCTACATCGAGGCCAGACACCAGGAGTGGTTGGGCCTCTACGCCTCCCGCGTCAGTGGCGCAGCGACCGCCGCCGAGCGGGTCGCTGCAGTGTTCGATGCGTACATCGATCACGCTGAGCTCGGGTACGAGCATGGGTTCCGCGGGTGCGGCCTCCTGAACGCAGCCGCAGAGCTGCCCGTTGGCGCTGCCGGCCGTGAGGCCGTGCGCCGGCACAAGGAGCAGGTCGAGTCGATCTTGGTGTCCCACCTCACGGAAGTGACGTCGCCGGAGAACGCGACCGCGGTGGCCGAGCACTGCTCGTTCCTCCTCGAAGGGGCAATGGCGCGGGCAGGCCTGGAAGGCGACTCGACGCGACTCGCTCGCGCGCGAAGCCTCGCCGGAGCGCTGGTGGCAGGACTGTGAACACCCGGACGATCGGCGTTGGCGCGATCGTTGTCACGGCGCTGCTCTGGGGAACTACCGGCACAGCGGCGACGTTCGCCCCGGCCGTGGGCCCGCTCGCGATCGGTGCCGTGTCTCTGGGCCTGGGCGGCATTTTACAAGCCGTGATCGCGGTGCCGGCACTGCGCCGTGCGCGGCGCGCCCTGCGACGCCGCTGGCAGATCGTCGCGCTCGGCGCGATCGCCGTGGCGATCTACCCGCTGGCGTTCTACAGCTCGATGCACCTCGCGGGGGTCGCGATCGGCTCCGTGGTCTCTCTCGCCTCCGCACCCCTGGCATCGGGAGTGCTGGAACGTGTCATCGACCGCACTACGCTCAGCCGACCCTGGATGGTTGCTGCCGCGCTGGGCGTCGTCGGCAGTGCGCTTCTGTGCCTGTCCAAGCTCGATGCCCACAGCGGAGCGCTGACCTCGACGCTGGCAGGCCTCGTGCTCGGACTGATCGCCGGGATCACCTACGCCGGCTACTCGTGGGCCGCGCACCGCCTCATGCATGACGGCCTCGGCCGGTCCGCGTCTATGGGGGCTGTGTTCGGTGGCGGAGGGGCGCTCCTTCTCCCCGTCCTGTTCCTCACCGGCGGGCCGCTCCTCGCAACGCGGGAAGCGTTCGCCACGGGGGCGTACATGGCGCTCGTGCCGATGTTCCTCGGCTACCTCCTGTTCGGCTACGGGCTCTCGCAAGTCTCCGCGAGCACCGCGACGACGCTGACGCTCATCGAGGCAGCGGTCGCTGCGATCCTCGCCGTTGTGATCGTCGGGGAACACCTCACCATCACGGGGTGGGTGGGCCTCGGACTCATCGGAGGAGTGCTCGTAATCCTGGCCGCAGCGCCCACGACCACGCCGCAGTCACGAGCCGGCGAGTCCATCGCGACCGAGGGCCGGAAGTCGCGGCCGCGGTCCTTAGACCGGAACGGGCTGTCGTCGAACGTCCGATAGCCGGTCGTTCAGCGTACGAGCCAGGTCGCACCGGCACAGCTCGCGGCGCCTCTCTCATCTAGGTGGTCCGCAAGCATTCTCGGTGATCGGACGCTGTACGGACGCCCGTCGGGGTCGGACACATGCGATCGCGGCTGCCTGATGGCAACGTCATGGAGGTGCGCTCGTGGTGCATCCTGGCGCATCGCCACCTGGCTCGACGTGGCTCAGCCTCGCCTGACCGGTCGGGGAAATCCCCGGGGTCACAGGGATCGGACGCTCGATGGGGGTCGCTCGGAGGCTCACGGATGGGTTTAGGTCCCACCGGTACCGCCAGCGTGATCGATCTGCAGACCGGTCTCCAGAAGAGCCCTCGGCCTCGGCCGGGGGCTCTTCTGTCGGGTGCCCACGGTCTCGATGATCCTCATCCTGCTGGCAGGGTTCGATCTCCTGGTTGCTCCTCATCGGACCGGCGCGTGGCTCCCACTGGTCGTGGTCATGCCCTGCATCCTTCGGCGTTCGCCATCGAGCGACCGGCGCGACCGGAAGGCGCGGACCTGAGTTCCGGGGTCCCAGTCGACGGTCCAGCCCGGTTCACGGCGACTCGGGTCCCCGACAGTAGCCGCCGCCTGCTGGTGTTCCCGCTGAGGTTGTCGTTCACCTGAAGAAGTCGGCGTACCTCGGCCCCGTGACACCGAAGGGCGGCACGTACTCGCCGCGGTCCTCGATCGCCTCCCCGGCTTGCGGACTGACGGTGATCGAGCTGTCCTCGCGGAGGCGAGCTTCGATCATCGCCGCGAGTTCACTCGGAGGCGTCAGCCCTCGGCGTCGCCACTCCCGCGGTGACCGCCTCAAGGCATCGAGTTCCGAGTTCCCCAACTTCATCCGACACTTCCTCTTTGCGTGTGGTGATCGCGCCAGACGGAGCGGCAGCACACGATGCGCATGGACCGCAGTGCCATGCCGAACAGCATCTGTGTCTGGCCCCGGGGAGCTGCAGCCCGCGAGCGTTGCGGGCTCCGCGGAGCGTTGCCCCGCTCTGCCGTTGCGATGCGCGGCACGTCCTTCACAGACGGCTTCTCGGACCCGGTCCGGAGGACGCCGCCCTCGAAGCCTGCGTCGTCCAGTGGCGCGAAGGACTCGGAGGAGCCGAACAAGTCCGTGCGGATGGTGACCCACGCGGCGCGCTGCGTTTCGTCGTCGATGGCGACCTGGGCGACCGTTTCGAGGTTCACGTCGTCGGCCCCGGGAACGTCGGCGCCGATGAGCTCGTCGATGCCGCTGTTGTCGATCACGTGCTTCTCCTTGTCAACGGCGCCGTCGCCCGTGGGCCGAGGCGAGGTCTCGAGGTGGGCGCACCTAGCGCGCTCGTCCGGCTTACGCCGTAAGCCACGTCGGAACTTACGCCGTAAGCGCGGGTAGCGTCACCAGGACCGGTCGCTGCCTCCCGGTGACCGGGAGGCGCGGGATCGTGAACCAGCAGGGAGACGTGTCGGTGGCAGAGCATCCGAGGACGAACCGGTCAGGATCGGGAGCGCCGAAGCTGAGTCGCGACCTCGTGGTCGAGACCGCGCTCGTGCAGATCGACCGGTCGGGCACGCAGGGCCTGTCGATGCGATCCCTCGCGCAGGAACTCGGTGTCGAGGCGATGTCCCTCTACCGGTACGTCCACGGGAAAGAGGACCTCCTCGAGGGGGTCGTCGCGTCACTGATGAGCGAACTGACCTCGCAGCTCGAGGAAGCGCAGGGGGAGCACTGGCAGGTCTTCCTGCAGACGGTCGCGCACGAGGTGCGACGGATCGCCGACAGCCACCCGAAGGCGTTCCCGCTCGTGGCCACGCGCCACCCGGCAGCACCGTGGCTGCGTCCACCGCTTCGGAGCATCGAGGTCGTCAACACGTTCCTGACCGCGCTGACCAGGAACGGCTTCACCGATGCACAGGCCGTGAACGCCTACCGTGCCTTCAGCAGTTTCCTGCTCGGGCAGCTGCTGCTGCAGTCCGTCGTCCGCGGAGCCGAAGCAGGGCCCGCTGAGGAACCCCTGGACGAAGGAGGCGCCACGGTCCCTGAGGGAGATGGATCGATGTCGTTGGACACCGCGCCGGAGGTCCGTCGACTCCGGGCGTTGCTCAGCGAGGACCGGAGTGACGAGGAGTTCGAGGTCTCACTCGAAAGTCTCCTCGATCGTCTCGATCGCGAGCTGTCGCAATGAGCAAGTCGGGTAGCGCATCGGTCGGAGCACGACACCCATCCCCGCCTGGCCTCCACAGCGGAACGGGTGACCGGGCAGTAGGGCACGTCAGAGTCAACTGAACCTGCAGCAGTCCCTCATCACCGAGCCTGATGACGTGTGCGGCACGGGCACGCAGGAGCCGGCCTCGGCGTTCGGCGCGGGTCAGCCGGTCACCGCAGCCGTCCGCTTGCCGGCGTGGAAGTGCACGAGCGCAGCGACGGCGACGAGCGCCACCACCAGCGCACCGTACGCGACAGCGGTCCGCTGCAGGCCCCAGACGCCGACCGCGAGCCCGGCGCCGAGCGCCGGCACGCTGAACGCCGCGTAGCTGACGATGTACATCGTCGCGAAGACCTGACTGCGCTGGTGCCCCGGGGCCTCCCGACCGAGCGCGTCGATGATCTGCCGGAAGGTCGCGCCGTAGCCGATGCCGGCGATCGCCGATCCCACGGCGTACAGCGGGAGGGCGCCGAGCAGGGTGGCGGCCGTGGTGACACCGACGCCGACGGCGAGCACGGCGGCCCCCGCGACCGAGCGGAGCCGTTCGGGGACGGTCGAGGCGAGTGCGGTCCCCGCGATCCCGGCCACGAAGAAGACGGCGAGGACGACCCCGACCACGAAGTGGTCCTCCACGCCGAGCACGCCGCCGATGACGGACGACCCGAGCGACAGGTACAGGCCCGCGAGCGCCCACGCGGCACAGATGAGCGGGAGCAGCGCGAGGAACGTGGGGCGGACCTCCCGGGGGAGGCCCGCGGTCGGCAGCAGCGACCGGAGGAGCGATTCGCGCGGTACCGGACGGTCCTCGCTTCGTTCGCCGACCCTCCAGACCAGCGCCGCGAGCGCGAGGTCGACCGCGGCGAGCACCCAGAACACGAGCTGGCGTGGCAGGGGCGCGTACTCGACCAGGCCGCCGGCGAGCACGGCGCCGACGGCGATGCCCAGCGAGGGCACCGCGCTGCTCACGATTGCGCCGGACCGGGAGGTCGGGGCTGCGTCCACGATCATGGCCGTCAGTGTGCCGGTGGCCGCGCCGACCGCGAGACCCTGGAGCACCCGGGCTGCGATGAGCGCACCGGTCCCGTCGGCGCCGGCGAACACGAGCATCCCCACGGCGAGGACGAGCAGGGACGCCGAGGCCACCGGACGGCGACCGACCCGATCCGAGAGGGCGCCCACCGTGAGCAGGGCGACGAGCAGTGCCGCGACGTAGACCGCGAAGACGACCGTGAGGGTGAAGGTCGAGAAGTGCCACAACCGCTGGTACGTCGGGTACAGGGGCGCGGGGGCAGAGGCGGCCGTCAGGATCGCCGTGCCGGCCGCAGCGGCGATGGCGAACGCGACGGGTCGAGACGGCATGGGGGCGGCCCTCCCTAACGCAGTGATCATTGCGATAAGAACGGTAGGTCAGGACCGACGCAAAAGCAACGGATGTTGCGACAATGGATGCATGCCCTCCTCGGAACCGGTCAGCCGTCCCGGCGGCCGGAGCGCGCGCGTCCTCGAGGCCGTCTACGCGGCCGTCGGCCAGCTGGTCGGCGAGGGCGCAGAGCGCGTCAGCTTCCCGCTCGTCGCCGAGCGGGCCGGCGTGAACCCAACGACGCTGTACCGACGGTGGCCGGACGTCGGCGCACTCCTGCAGGAAGCCACGGTGGCGGCACTCACGCGTGAGGGGGACCCGGTCCCCGACACCGGGTCGCTCGACGGCGACCTCATCGGCTGGGCCACCGCCGTGGTCCGGGACATCGGCCGGATCGAGCGCGCACGGTTCCTGCGCGCGATGGTGTCGGCGCGGACGGATCTCGTCGTGCACTGCGCCGTCACCGAGCGGCGGCGTGAGCAGGCCGCCGCCGTGATCGGCCGGGCCGCTGCCCGTGGCGAGGCGCCGCCGACCGTCGACCAGGTCCTCGACCACGTGATCGCACCGCTGTACTACCGGACGGTGTTCGCCCTGCCGGTGAGCGAGGAGGACGCGGTGCGGTTGGTGGGGGATGTGCTCGCGATGGCGCGGTGAGCCGGAGCGGGGCTCCGTGGCCCGCCATGACTTCGGCTGGATGAGGGTCCTGACAGTAACGGGTCCCTCGACCCCCGGAAACATCGCACACCCCTCGGACAGGGGTGCCCAGCGCTGTCACGCTGCTCGCTAGCATCGCGCCTGAGTGAGAGTCGCTCGTACTTCTCACCGATCGCACTCTGGGGGAAGCATGGCCGGCATCGTGGCGCGGGCGTATCGGCTATCGGCGTCAGCCGCATGAGCCACCACGGACGTGGCCTGCGCTCGAGAGCATCTCTGAGTCGGGCTGCCGTCGTCACGATCGGAGTCATGGCGGTCGTCGCAGCCGCGCTGACCGCGACACCGGCGACGGCCGCGTCGCTCAGCGCGGCCCCGGGGACGTCGGTCACCGGCCACGTCGCGAGCCCGGCGCTCGTCGCCGCCGCGCCGGCATCCTCCACGAGCGTCAGCACGCCCGCCGTCAGCCGGCTCTCCGGGACGTACACGGTGGCCCTGAACGCGAGGCGCTGGACCGCGGTCGGCGGGACTGGCATCCAGGTCAAGTCGCAGGGCAGTTCGTCCAGTGCGGTCCGGAGCGTCTCGATCAGCGTCGTGAGCTCGACCACCGGCCAGACGCGACACCTCGACGGCCTGGCCCTCGACATCAAGCGGACCGATCGCACCACGAGGTCCGGGGCGGTCCAGCTCCAGGTGCCGAGGAGCCTGCTGACGAACGCCGGCGGCGCTGACGTCGCGGACCGGACGACCTGGGTGACCCTGCCCGCCGGAGCGGCGCTCTCGGCGACGAACGCGACGCCGGTGACGACGACGGCGAGCTCGGGCTCCGTCGTGCTCACCCCGAAGATCACCACGACGGCGACCACGGTCGCGGCGACGAGCGGACCGGTGTCGGCGAGCGGCACGGGGTCGTTCGCCGCGGCCCCCACCGTGCCGTCCTCGGCCCCCACCGTGCCGTCCTCCGCTCCGACCGCTCCGTCCGTCGCGTCCTCCGCCGCGACCGTCCCGTCGTCCGCTCCGTCCGACGCGTCCTCCGCCGCGACCGTCCCGTCGTCCGCTCCGTCCGTCGCGTCCGCCGCCCCGGACGTCGCCGCGCAGACGGGGTCCCTCTCGTGGACCTACCCGATGGCGGTCCCGCCTGCGGCCGCGGGCCCGACCCCGCACCTCGCGCTCGCCTACGACTCGCAGTCGGTCGACCGCGAGACGGGTTCCACGAACAACCAGCCCTCGGCGATCGGCGACGGTTGGAGCCTCACCGGCGGCGGCTCCATCCAGCGACAGTACGTCTCGTGCTCGCGGGACGACAGCGCGGCCGTCGCGACCTCCGGCGACCTCTGCTGGAGGACCGACAACGCGACCCTCGAGCTCGACGGTCACAGCACGCCCCTGGTCCGCGACAGCGCGACGGGTGCGTGGCACCTGCAGGCCGACGACGGGTCCCGCCTCGAGCACCTGGTCGGGACGGCGCACGGCTGCGCCGCGAACGGGACGTCGGACACCGACTGCTGGCGCCTCACGACCACCGACGGCACCCAGTACTGGTTCGGGCTGAACGAGCTGCCCGGCTGGGCCAAGGGCAAGGCCACCACGAACTCCGCCTGGACGGTCCCCGTGTTCGGGAATGGCGCCGGTGAGCCCTGCCACGCGTCGACCTTCGCGTCGTCCTCGTGCATGCAGGCGTGGCGGTGGAACCTCGACTACGTCGTCGACACGCACGGCAACGCCGAGGCGTACTACTACGACGCCGAGACGAACAGCTACGGGAAGGACGGCAGCAGCACCACCTCGTACATCCGCGGCGGACAGCTCGACCACGTCGACTACGGCCTGACCAGGAGCACGGTGTACTCGTCGAACGCGGCCACGGCCCGGGCCTCGTTCGGTTACGACGCCTACGGCCGGTGCAGCGACACCACGCACAAGACGTGCACCAAGGAGAGCATCACCGCGGCGGCGACCAAGCCGGCCACCGCCTCCGCCTACCCCGATGTGCCCTGGGACCAGTCGTGCAGCGCCAGCTGCTCCGCGCACCGCGTTCCCACGTTCTGGACCGACGCGATGCTCGACACCGTCACCACGAGCGTCCGTTCGGGTTCGGGCTCCGCGACCGTCGACAAGTGGACCCTGTCGCACTCGTTCCCCTCGCCCGGCGACGGCACGAGCGCGGCCCTCTGGCTGACCCAGGTGCAACACACCGGGTACGCCGGGAGCACGAGCATCAGTGAGCCCGCGACCAGGTTCGCGGGTGTCCGGATGCAGAACCGGGTGTCCGCGACGGGCGGGCTGGCGCCGCTCGACAAGTGGCGGATCTCGTCGATCACCGCCGCGACGGGCGCGGTGACCTCGGTGAACTACTCCGCACAGCAGTGCACCGCAGCGCAGGCATCGGCGATCGAGGCGGCAGCGGCGAGCAACGACGAGCGGTGCTTCCCGCAGCCGTGGGCATCGTCCGTGGTGCCGGCGGCCGCAGCGCGCCAGGACCTGTTCCACGAGTACGTGGTCACGAGCGTCGTCCGCGACCCGAGGACCGGCGGCGGGAACGACCCCGCGCAGGAGACCGACTACGTCTACACCGGAACACCGGCCTGGAGGTACGACACGAGTCCGTCGACGCCGGTCGCGCAGCGCACGTGGTCGGTCCCGGCGGGCTTCGACCGGGTCGAGGTGCGCGAGGGCGCGCCCACGACACCGGCGGCCCAGAAGACCACGGACTACACGTTCTTCCGGGGCCTCGACGGCGATCGCGCTGCCGCCAGCGGTGGGACGAAGACCGTCGCCGTCACCGGGAGGACGATCCCTGACTCGCGGTGGTTCGCGGGTCGGGTGTACGAGGAGAAGGACCTCGACGGGGTCGGCGGCTCGCTGTTGTCCGACACCGTGCACACACCGTGGGCCGGGAGCGTCGAAGCGGACGACGGTCTCGACACGGCCCGGGTCGTTGCGGACGGGAACAGCACCACCACGGAGCCGATCGCGTCCGGTGGGAGCCGCACCACCCAGACCACGGCGACCTACGACGCCCACGGGGACCCGACGTCCGTGACCACCGCGACGTCGGACGCCGGCACCACGTGTGTCACGACGTCCTACGCGCCGGCGAACACCGACGCCTGGATCGTCGACCTGCCACAGGAGGTGACGGAGACCGGCGCTGCCTGCGGTGGCGACCCGGGCCTCCCGGCCGATGTGGTGTCGGACACCGAGACGAGCTATGACGGGCACGCGTTCGGCGCCGTGCCGACGGTCGGCGACGCGACGTCCACCCGGAAGGTCACGTCGTACAGCGGGTCCACACCCGTGTGGACGACGACCGACACGAGCACGTACGACGCACTCGGTCGGCGGACCAGCTCCCGTGACGCGCTCGGTCGGACGACCACGACCGCGTACACGCCGGCGGTCGGCGGGCCGGTCACGCGCGTGACCACGACCAACCCGATGGGCTGGACGAGCACCACCGGGTACGACGGCACGCGCGGTGAGGTCCTCACGCAGACCGCGGCGGACGGCGGTCTCACCACGACCACGTACGACGCCCTCGGGCGCCGTACCGACGTGTGGCTGCCCGGTCGGCCGCGCGCGACGTACCCGACGTCGCCGTCCTCGGCCTACGCCTACACCGAGTCGCAGACCGCGCCGTCCGCGGTCGCCACCACGACCCTGAACGCCACGACGAGCGTGACGACCGACACCCTGTTCGACGGCCTCGGGCAGCAGGTCCAGACGCAGGCCCCGTCGCCCTCCGGCGGCTCGATCGTCACCGACGACCAGTACGACGCCCAGGGGCGCGTGGTCGTCGTCGACCACGACTACTGGGCGAGTGCGGTGGCGCCGTCGGCCAAGCTGTTCGTGCCCGCGAACCAGCAGCAGATCCAGTCCTCGACCCAGACGCAGTACGACGCGGCCGGCCGCACGCTGGTGACGGCCACGCGGTCCTTCGGCAAGGAGCTGTACCGGACGACGGACACCTACCCGGGGAGCGACGAGGTCGTCACCACGCCGCCGAGCGGTGGGATCCCGACGGCGACCTCCACGGATTCCTTCGGGCGGCGGACGAAGCTCGTGCAGTACCTGGGCAGCACCCCGTCGAGCAGCACGGGGGCCGACACGACGACGTACGGGTACGACGCCGCCGGGCAGATGACGTCGATGACCGATCCGGCCGGCAACGAGTCGCGGTGGACCTACGACCTCCAGGGCGACCAGGTGTCCGCCGTCGACCCCGACTCCGGGACGACGACCGCCACCTACGACCTGGACGGCGAGCAGCTCACCCGGACGGACGCGCGGGGACGGACGGTGGCGTACACGTACGACGACGACGGCCGGAGGACCGCCGAGTACGACGGCAGCACCAGCGGCGCGCTGCTCGACTCGTGGACCTACGACAGCCGCAAGGTCGGTCAGCTGACGTCCTCGTCGAGCTACACGGGCTCGGTGCCCGGTGTCCCCGGCGCCGCGTACACGACGTCCTACTCCGGGTACAACGCGTACGACGAGCCCACGGGCGAGACGATCTCGATCCCGTCGGCAGCACCCGCGTTCGGTGGCACGACCTACACGCTCGCCTACGGGTATGCGGTGGACGGTTCGCTCCTCGCGACCACGTACGGAGCGATGGGGGGCCTCGCGGCCGAGAAGGTCGTCACGAACTACAGCGCGCTGGGCGACCCGGTCGGCATCGGCGGCGCGGCCGACTACGGTGACGTCCTCGTGAACGCGCTCGGCCAGGTCGCGCAGATCGACCGTGGCGGGACCGTGGCGAACTCCTCCGCCTACTCGTACGACGAAGCGACCGGGGCGCTCACCGGCATCGAGGACATGACCGGCACCGGATCCGCCACCGTGGTCCAGGCCGACCGGACCTACCACCGGAACGACGCCGGCGTCATCACCTCGGCGGTCACGACCGGCGCGGCGGGGTCCGAGGCCCAGTGCTACGGACACGACGCGCTCCAGGAGCTCACCGACGCGTGGACGCCCGCATCCGGTTCCTGCTCCGCTGCGCCCACGGCCTCCGGCCTCAGCGGCGCTGCACCCTACTGGCACACCTACAGCTACGACACCGCGACCGGAAACCGCCTGTCCGAGACCGACCACTCCACCACCGGTGGTCCGGACACGACGAGCACGTACGCCTACCCGGCAGCGGGCTCCAACCAGCCCCACGCCGCACAGTCGGTGACCACGACCGACGGGACCACCACGACGACCGACCAGCTCGCCTACGACGCGGACGGTGACACCACGAGCCTCGACGGGCGCGCTGTGGCGTACGACGCTGACGGCGGGGTGCAGTCGATCACCGCGGCGGACGGTGGCCAGGTGCAGGGTGACGTCCATGACGCGAACGGCCGCCTGCTGCTGCAGGACGACCGCGTCGACGGCGCTTCCCTCGTCGTCGGCGACACCGAGCTCCACCAGGCGCCGGGGTCGACCACCGTGACCGCGTCGCGCACGTACTCCGTCCGGGGCATCACCGTCGCCGAACGGGACACCGACGGCACCGGTGCCGCGACCGTCTGGTTGCTCGACGCCGACGTCGACGGGACCGTCGACCTCGAGAGCAACTCGAGGACCGGCGCGGTCGTGCGGCGGTGGTTCGACCCGTTCGGCGTCGCCGTCAGCAGCGGTGCCGGCTGGAGCTCCGACCACGGCTTCCTGGACCAGCCGACCTCGAGCTCCACGGGGCTGACCGAGGTCGGACCGCGGGTCCTCGACTCCGCGCTCGGGCGGTACCTCGCGCCCCAGACCGTTCCCGGAGCCGGAGCCGGAGCCGGACCCGACCCCAGGCCGACGGGCGTGCCGCAGTCGGACCAGTATTCGTACGGCGCGAACGATCCGGTGACGCCGACTGGTCCGGGCGGCGCGTGGTCCTCCACGGTCACGGGCCCGGAGGCATCGGCCGGCGCGGTCCGCGCCACGGAGCCGCCCGCGGCCGAGTCCGGAGCTCCGTGGTCCCGCTGAGGCGCCGCGGGCGGACCACGCACATCGTCCTGCCCCGCTGACGCCCGGACCGCGAGCGGGGGCGCTTCAGCATGGGTGCGTCACTCTTGGTCGATCTGTGGTGATGCCGGCCGGGCGCCAGGTGTCGTCGCGCATCACCGCAGGCTCACCGACGGCATCGAGATCGAGATCGAGATCGTGACCGATACCGTGCCGCGTTCCGGTCGAGGATGCTGGGTCAGCCTCACTTGGGTGCGCTACCACGGCTGGACGATGCAGGTGAGAGCGCTGGACCGTTGAGGACGGAGGGGACTGCATGGAATCCGGGCGGTTGCACGAGGACGTATCGCGTGCCGGAGCGCGAGAGCTGCTGCGATGATCGACAGGGGACGGTGGTGGACATGGTGACGATGTACCGCTGTCCTGTGTGCAGATATCCCGGCTTGTACGAGCCGGCGCGTAATCGGTACGGTCTTCCCTCGTTCGATATCTGCCCCTGTTGCGGCTATCAGTTCGGAGTGTCGGATGACGACAGGGGCATCGATTACGACCGATGGCGGCAGAACTGGCTTGATTTTGGTGCGCCTTGGTGGTCTCGCGAGGGTCCACCAGAAGGATGGGATCTCGAGCGGCAGCTCAGGGATGTGTGAGCGTGAAGATCACGGATCTGGATCAGCCCGTCGCGTTCGGGACGCGCACGTTCCCCCTCTCGACCCTGATCGAGGATTGGGCGGCCAGGGTTCTGAAGTTCGCCGACGACTCGAGGACGGAGACCGAACGCCCGTGGACGTTCGACGACTACCTCGGCGCGCTTCACCTCCGCGACGTCTCGACCCCCGCGTAGACCGCCCGCCGAGTGAGCAGGTGGTCGCGCTCGGCCGCGTTCTCGACCAGGGCGAGTGCGCGATCGCACGCGGCCACGGCCTCCTCGGGCCGCCCGCTGCGGTGGAGCAACTCGGCGCGCGTCGCCGCGAGGTGGTGGTTCCGGGCGAGCTGGGGGTCGTCCCGCAACCGCTCGAGTTCGACGAGGGCGGCGGCGGGGCCGTCGACCTCGGCGGTGGCGACCGCCCGGGCGAGCAGGACCATGGGGGACGGCCACGCGCGGGCGAGCGCGTCGTACAGCGCCCGGATCTGCCTCCAGTCCGTTGCCGCGGTGGACGGCGCCTCGGCGTGCAGGACGGCGATCGCGGCCTGCAGCGCGAAGCGTCCGGGCGGGGGCCGGAGCGCGCGGAGTGCGCGGTCACGGGCCTCCTCGATCATGGCGCGGTCCCACCGGCTTCGGTCCTGGTCGGCGAGGGGGACGAGCGCGCCGGCGGCGTCGACCCGCGTGCTGCGTCGGGCGTCGGTCGCGAGCATGAGCGCGAGCAGGCCCTGCACCTCGGGGTCGTCGGGCAGCGCCGCCACGAGCATCCGGCCGAGTTCGACGGCCCGGTCCAGGAGGTCCGGCTGCAGCAGTCCCGCACCGGACGGAGCCGTGTGGCCGGCCGTGAACACGAGATGCACGGTGGCGAGGACCATCGGCAGCCGGTGCGGGAGCTCGGCGGTCGGCGGGGTGCGGAACGGGATCCGCGCGTCGTGGACCTTCCGCTTCGCCCGGGTGAGCCGGGCTGCCATGGTCGCCTCCGGCACCAGGAGCAGCCGCGCGGCGTCGGCGGTGGGGATCCCGCACACCAGGCGGAGCGTCAGCGCGAGCTGCGATTCGGGGGCGAGCGCGGGGTGACAGCACAGGAACACCAGGTCGAGGCGGTGATCGGGGGCGTCCCGCGGCTCCGACGGGGATGGTGACGGATCGGGCTCGACGAGCAACGGGAGCTTCCGTCGCAGCGTCATCGCCCGGCGGACGGCGTCGAGTGCACGGCGCCGGGCCACGGTCGCGAGCCAGGCCACCGGGTCGTCGGGCACGCCGCCGGTCGACCAGGCCTCGATCGCCGTGGCCGACGCCTCCTGCACGCACTCCTCGGCCAGGTCGAGATCGCGCGTCACCCGCGCCGTGGCGGTGAGGAGGCCCGCCCACCCGCGGCGGTGGGCCTCCTCGAGCGCTGCGCGCACGACCGCCGGGGTCGTGCCCGTCATGCCCCGTCGGCGGCGGGGACGCCCGGAGCCTGCCCGGAGGCCGCTCCCACGTCGCCGCGGACCCATCCGCCGACCACCGGCCGGACCTCCACCGCGCCGCCCTGCCACGTGGCCGGGTTGCGGGCGGCGATCGCGAGTGCGGCGTCGAGGTCGGGCGCCTCGATGATGCCGAAACCGGCGATGACCTCCTTCGTCTCGGGGAACGGGCCGTCGCTGACCACGCCGTCCCGGACCGTGGTGGTCACCTCGGGCGGTGTCAGTGCGAAGGCCGCCACGAGCGCGCCCGACGCGATGAGGTCGGCCGCGTGCTGGTCGTGTTCGGCGAGGTCCTCGGCGGTGGCCGGACCTGCACCGGGGTAGATGAGGATCGCGTACTGGGTCATGTCGTCTCCCGTCGTCGTCGCCGGTGGTTCCACCGGTACTCCCTTGTCGAACGGGGTGTGCGGAAATCGACAGGCGGCGCGGACGACGTTTCCACAGGGGCAGGGTCGGGACGCGTTCCGACTACCCGCGGCGCTCTGCCGTGATGGCGTTCCGGATGCGCAGGTCGAGGTCGTCGAGTTCGTCGAGGACGTCGCGCGCCGCGAACACACGGTCACGCTTCCGGTCCGTGACCTCGTGGATCACGCCGGAGTCCTCGAGTCGAGCGACAGCGCGGAACACCGTCTGCTCGTCGCGATGCGTCTCATGGGCCATCTGCTCGACGGTGAACACCGGGAGCGCGAGGAGATGGTCGATGACGTCCTCCGCGCCCGAACCCCGGCGTGGGCTGGCGGCGGCACGCCAATCGGAGGGCAGGGTGCGGAACAGCGCGGCCGTGTGCTCCGACTCACGGGCGGCGATCTGCGTGGAGAGCGCGATGTCCTCGACGATGCGGTCCGCGTCGCCATCCCGGTAGGCAGTGAGCGAGTCGAAGTAGTGCTCTGTGTCGGCCGAGAGCGCCGAGGCGACCGGCACGACCGTGCTCCGGGCAACGCCCCGACGGCGGAGCACGGCACCGAGGAGCGCTCGTCCGATGCGGCCGTTGCCATCGGTGAACGGGTGGATGGTCTCGAACTGCGCGTGCACGATCGCGGCCTGCGCCACGGGATGGACGTCGTCGGCGTTCGCGAACGTGATCAGGTCGGTCATGAGGTCGTCGACGGTCTCGGCCGGTGGCGGGACGTAGAGCGCGCCTCGCGGACTGTGGTCGCTGCCGCCGATCCAGTTCTGGACGTCACGGAGCCGCCCGGCGGAGACGCGCTCGGACGGATCTTCCGACATCAGGGCGTGGTGCGCGGCCAGGATCGCGTCGAGGGTGATCGCCGGGTGCGCCGTGTCGATCAACTTCGTCATGGCGCGACCGGCGGACACCATCGAGACGGCCGACGAGTTCGACCGGACCCCGCCCAACGCACGCGCGAAGTCCTCGACGGACGCCGTGACGTGCTCGATCTTCGATGAGGCGACGGACTCAGTCCTGACGAGGAACCCGGCGAGCGGTCGGAGGACGTCGGCGTAGGTCTCCTCGAGCGTCCGCACCTCGCGCATCGCGCGCTCGAGTTCTCGCGAGGCCACGGCCGTGAAGGGGAGCCCGGCGATGTGCGGTGGCACCGAGACGTCGACCTCGGTCAGGCGCCGATCGGCAGAGGACCCACGCCGTGAGGACGGAGTCCACGGAACGGTCCGGAACGTCCGCGCGGGCCAGGACACCACGTCTCCCTCCTGCACACAACTGACATCAGCGAGGGTCAAACTATCAGTTGTGGCCCGTAACTGACAGTATCGGCGCCGCTATTCTCACTTACGAGCGACAAGTGACAGTAACGGGAGCGTTGCTGTCACTTCCGAGGCCAGCGGGCAGGCCCCCGGCTCAGCGTCTCAGCGGCTCAGCGGCTCAGCGGCTCACCGGCTCAGCGGCACCGCGGATCGCGACTCGGCACGAGCCCCTGCACGAGGTACGCGTCCACCGTGTCGTCGACGCACTCGTCGCCGTAGTTGTACGCCAGGTGCCCCTCGCCGACGTGGGTGACGAGGTGCCCGGACGGGAACAGCGCTGCCAGTGTCTTCGCCTGGTGGTAGGGGGTCGCGGGGTCGCCGGTCGAGCCGATGACGAGCACGGGGTCCTGCCCGCCGTGTGTCGGGGGCGGCGGGGACGCGACCATGCCGTCCGGCCACTGCCCGCAGGTGACGTCGCCGTACGCCTGGTAGGGGCCGAGCGTCGGTGCCGCCTGCGCCAGCTGCTTCGCCTCGTGGCGCATGTCCGCGGTCACGTCGTCGGCGCCGCCGTCGAGGCAGCCGATCGCGGTGAACGCCTCGGTCGCGTTGTCCCAGTACTTCCCGTTCGATCGCCGGCCGTTGTAGGCGTCGGCCGCGTGGAACGCCTTGGCGGGGTCACCGGCCGCGACGCCGCGGAGCATGGTGGTCAGGGCGGGCCACTGGGTGGTGCTGTACAGGTCGTTGACGATCGCGGTCGAGAGCGTCGCCCCGTCGAGCCGCCGACCGTCGCTCGCCGTCAGGGGATCCGTGTCGGCCGCGTGCAGCAGGTGACGGATCCGGCCCATCGCGTGGTCGACGGAGCCGGTGAAGGGGCAGGTGGCGTCGCCGACGACGGCGCTCTCCGATCCGCGGACGCAGGCCCGGGCCCAGGCGCGGAGGTCGCCCTCGAAGCCCTTCGCCTGTGCGACGACGCCGTCGGTGGAGGTCGGGGTCCAGATGTCGACGGCGCCGTCGAGCACGAACCTGCCGACGTGGTGGGGGTAGAGGGACGCGTAGACGCTGCCGAGTTCGGTGCCGTACGAGTACCCGAGGTAGTCGAGGCGCGGCATGCCGAGATCGGCGCGGAGGAGCTCCATGTCGCGGGCGGCGCTCACCGTGTCGACGTGCCCGAGCAGCGCTCCGGTGTGCTCGGCGCAGTCGTGGGCGAACGTCCGGGCACGCTCGCGGTCCGCGGCGAGCCACGTGCTCGATCCGATGGTGCCGGGGAGGACGCTGTAGAGGTACCGGTCGAGCTCGGCGGCGCCACCGCAGCGCACCGCGCTGGAGTACCCGACGCCGCGGGGGTCGAACCCGACGACGTCGTAGTGCCGCGCGACCGTGGCCGTGACGGCGTTCCGCACGCTGCTCCCGACGAGGTCGACGCCGGACTCACCCGGCCCGCCGGGGTCGACGAGCAGCGTGCCGAGGCGCTTGCCGGTGGCGCGGTGCTCGATGAGCGCCAGGTGGATCGCGCGCGTGCCCGGGTCCTCCCAGTCGAGCGGGGCCTCCACGGCGGCGCAGCGGTCGTGACCGCACGCGGTCCAGTGGACGGCCTTCGTGAACTCGCCGAGGACCAACCGGTGCGCGATCACCGGCCCGGTCGTGAACGCGGCGATCGCCCCACCGATCAGCCCGGCGAGCACCGCCACCACGATGAGCAGCAGGACACCCCCGGTGCGGCGTTCGGTGGTCCCCGGATGCTCCCCGGTCGTCCAGTAGGTCACGTGCTCCCCCTCGTCGGCCCGGGAACGCTACCAGTCGTGCCATCCGCCGCGGTCCTCCCAGAACGGGGATGTGGAGGGTCCCCGCAGCACACCCGGTGGGGAGGGCCGTCACGGCCTCACCCCGCGGGTCCCTCCGCGTGGACCCTCCGCGTGGGCCGTCTGGTCAGGGCAGGCGCGTGGCGCGCACCACGACGTCGTGGAGCACGACCGGGCCGCTGCGGCGCACGATCTCGCGTCGCGGCTCCTCCGCACGGTCGACGCGCCAGGCGGGTCCGTCGAACAGGGCGACGACGTCGGCGGCACCGACCGTGGCCTCCTCGGGCGGTGCGGCGTCGTGCCGGTGGTGCGACCCGTGTCGGTGGCCGACGACGAGCAGCGTGCCGCCGGGCGCGACCCACCCGCCGATCCGCTCGTAGAGCGCGAGCTGCGGGATCGTGGCGTGCGCGTAGGCGGTCGTCACCAGGTCGAAGCGGCGCTCGGGCTCCCAGGTGGTCAGGTCCGCGGCCACCCAGGTCACCGCGTCCGTGACCTCCGCCACGGCTGCGCGCCGTGCGGCGCATTCGAGCGCGGTCGGCGCGATGTCGACGCCGGTCACGTGCCAGCCGTGCTCGGCGAGCCACACCGCGTCCGTCCCGGTGCCGCACCCCGCGTCGAGCGCGGAGCCGGGAGGCCCGGCCTCCGCCGCCTGCACCAGGTACGGGGTCGGAGTGGTCGGCCCCTCGGCTTCGTCGCCGTCGGCGTCGCGCCAGTGGGCGTCCCAGGAGTCGCGGTCGAAGCCGATCGTCATGACGGCATCATGCACCCCGGGCCGCGCCCGGGCGAGCCGCGCGCGGGCGACTCGTGCTCGGCCGACCTCGCGCGGGGGCCCGGGCGCGGGGGCCCGGGCGCGCAGGGCGGAGCCGTCAGGGACGCCCGGTCGCGTACTGGTTCGCCGTGATGAGCCGGTACGTCACGTCGGGGCCCGAGTCGGCGACCTTCACCCACACCCGCTCGCGGTCGCTGAACTTCATCGACACGCGGTCGTAGGCCTCGCCGCCGATGCGGTGCCCGGCGAAGTACGACGGCCGCCCCTCGGTGCTCGACAGCAGGACGCCGACGAACTCCGCGTCGGTCGGGGGTTCGCTCAGCAGCTCCGCCGGGTCGAGCTGCAGGATGATCACCTCACCGCGGACCACGTTGCCGGGGGTGCCGTCGGAAGCGTTGCGTTCGGTCATCGTCGACTCCTGCTCTCCGGGCGATCTGAGGACAGCGTAGGCGCGGGCCGATGGAAGCGGTAGGGCCGCGGGAGCGGTCGGGCTGCAGAAGCGACCGTGCCGCAGAAGCGACCGTGCCGTCGATCGCGCCGGACGGGTCAGGCGTCGAGCTCCGCGACGAGCGCGGTGACGCGCCGCCGGATCTCGTCACGGACGGGCCGCACCTGCTCCAGCGGCAAGCCCGCGGGATCGGTGAGCTCCCAGTCCTCGGAGCGCTTGCCGGGGAACACCGGGCACGCGTCGCCGCACCCCATGGTGATGACGACGTCGGACGCGCGGACGGTGTCCGTCTCGAGCACGGTCGGCCGACCGGCGGTGATGTCGATGCCGTCCTCGGCCATGGCCGCCACCGCCACGGGGTTGATGTGGTCCGCCGGTTCGCTGCCCGCCGACAGCACGGTCACGCGGTCGCCCGCGAGGTGCTGCAGGTAGCCCGCGGCCATCTGTGATCGCCCGGCGTTGTGGACGCACACGAACAGGACGGTGGGGCGGTGGTCGGTCATCGTGCTCCGGGGCCTCGTGGGGCGGTGCGTGCCGCGGGACGTGTGGCACGGTGAGCAGGTTGCCCTCCCCGTCGCTCCGGCGCAACCCGACCGGCGGCCGATCTCGCGAACGTGCCCCCGGCCCTCCCGGCTGGCGCTACTTTGGGGGCGTGACCAGCGCTGGAGCCGCCGAGGACGCCCCACGGCGCGGGTACCGCAAGGGGGCGGAGCGGCGCGCGCAGATCCTCGACGAGATGATCCGGATGGTCGCCGAGCAGGGGGTCGACGCGTCGTCGATCCGTTCTGTGGCGGACGCGCTCGGCATCTCGCACGCGGCGCTGCGGCACTACTTCTCGTCCCGGGACGAACTCCTCGTCGCCGTGTACCGGGAGCACGAGGTCCGCACCGTCTCGGCGGCCGAACCCCCGACCTCGGCGATCGGGGACATGCGCGAGAGCACCGACCGCAACCGGTCCGTGCCCGGGCTGGTGCAGCTCTACACGACGCTCGCGGCCGACGCGGTGCAGGAGGGCCACCCGGGGACGCGGGAGTTCATGCGCGAGCGTTTTCGATCGCTGCGCCACGACCTCGCCGAGCTCATCCGACGCGACCAGGAGGCCGGGCGGATCCGCGCGGACCTCGACGCGCAGGACCTCGCCTCGCTGAGCATCGCGGCGTCCGACGGGCTGCAGGTGCAGTGGCTGCTCGACCCCGAAGCCGTCGACGGCGCGCGGGTCCTCCGGCTCCTCGAGTCGATCGTGCCGCCGGGGCCGGCTGCCTGATCGGGACGGCGCTGCCGATGGGAACGGGGCGGGGCCGCGCCGGATCATCCGGTGCGGCCCCGCTGTCGAGCTCAGCTCAGTGGTCGTTCTCGCGCAGCCAGGCCAGGGACTCGGCGATGCCCTCGAACACGTCGCCCTTGTAGGCGTCGAACTCGACGACACGCAGGGCCTGCGGGGCCGCGGCGAGGATCGCGGCGACGTCGACGTCGCCCTGACCGGCGGGGGTCTGGTTCTCGAACGCCGCCTTGAGGGCGTCCGGCACGACGAGCGCGCTCTCGCTCGACGGGAGGGCCGTGGCGATGTCCCCGGTCACCTTGCCGTCCTTGACGTGGATCGCGACGACGCGGTCGCCGAGCCCGCGGAGCACGGCCGGTGCGTCGGCACCGCCGACGGTGGCCCAGAACGTGTCGACCTCGAGGACGACCTCGGGGGCGAGCTGCTCGACGAACAGCTCGTAGATCGGACGACCGTCGACCTTGTTCGTGAACTCCCACTGGTGGTTGTGGTATCCGAAGCGCAGACCGGATCCCGCCGCCTGCTCGGTGAGCGTGTTGACGCGCTCGGCGAGGCGCTTCGCGTCGTCAGCGGTCTGCCACCGGTCCGTCGGGATGAACGGGTCGATGACGGTCGTGATGCCGAGGCGCACGGCGGCCTCGAACACGGCCTCGGGGGCCTCCGAGTCGATCACGGCGGCGTGACCGGACGGCGCGGTGAGGCCGGTCGCGGCGAACGCGCGCTCGTAGTCGTCGACGCGCTCCTGGAACGCGTACGGCTCGACGTGCTCGTAGCCGATCTCGCGGACCCGCGCGACGGCGGCGTCCAGGTCGGCCGCGACGGCGTCCCGCAGCGAGTACAGCTGCACGGAGGTGGTGGGCATTCGGAACTCCTTCGGTCCTGGCAGGGGTGTCCACCCGTCGCGGCCGTGGGATGCTCCGGCGTCGTCGACAGGATCGGGACGACGCTACACGCAATACCTTCCGGTGTGTAGTTTCCCCGGCGCGTCCCGCGGCGCCGTTACGATCCGGAACATGACCGACTCCCGTTCCGGTGCTGACGCCGTCGTCGACCGCCGTGTCCTCGTCCGATGGCGGACCGCGATCATCGTCGCGTTCGGCATCGGTGGCATCACCCTCGCCGCGTGGGGACCGCGCCTGCCGGAGCTCCGCGCGGAGCTCCACGTGACGACCGGCACCATCGGCGTCGTGCTCGCCGCCGTCACCGTCGGGTCCGTCGCCGGGCTGCTGCTCGCCACCCCGCTGCTGCGGACGCTCGGGAGCCGACGTGCGATCGCGAGCACGATCCTCCTGGTCGCCGTCGCGCTCGCCGTCATCGGCCTCGCCGCCGCCCTCGGGTCCGTTCCCCTGGTCGCCGTCGCGTTCGTCGCGGCCGGGCTCGGGATCGGGTCCCTCGACGTCATGATCAACGTCGAGGGCACCGCTGTCGAGGCCGCGATGGGCCGCACCTTCCTGCCACTCATGCACGCGGCATGGTCGGGAGGCGCGGCGCTCGGGTCCGGGATCGGCGCGGCTTGCGCGGCGCTCGGCATCGCACCGTCGGTCCAATTCGTCGGCGAGGCGGTCGCGATCGCCGTGGCGGGCCTCGTCCTGACCCGCTCGATCCCGGCCGGCGCCCGGACCGAGGAGCCGGGGGAGCCCCAGACCACCGGCCGCAAGGTGCTCGAGTGGCTGCGCGGATGGGCCGACTGGCGGCTCCTGCTCATCGGGGTCGTCATGCTCGGCGTCGAACTCGGCGAGGGGTCCGCGAACAACTGGCTCACCCTCGCCACCCGGGACGACCACGGCGAACCCGCAGCGGTCGCCGCGCTGTTCTTCACCGTGTTCGCGCTCACCGAGGCCGCCACCCGGGCACTCGGCGGCCCGTTCGTCGACCGGTTCGGCCGCGTGTGGACCGTCCGCGTGACGGCGGCGCTCGGGGTGCTCGGCGCGGTCGCGTTCATCCTCGGCGGGACCTGGTGGATCGCGCTCGTCGGGGTGCTGCTCTGGGCGGTCGGGGTGTCGATGGGGTTCCCGCTCGGCATGTCCGCCGCGGCCGAGTCCGGCCCGGACCCCGCCGCGCGGGTCAGCGTCGTCGCGTCGATCGGGTACTTCGCGAACTTCGCCGGTCCGCCGGCCATCGGGCTCCTCGCCGAGCGGTCGAGCGTCCTGACCGCGCTGTGGCTCGTGGCGGCCGCGTTCGTCGCCGCGTTCGTGGCCTCCGGGGCGCTGCGGCCGCGGACGGTGGGGCCGACGGGAGCGACGGCGGTCCGGGCCTGAGTGCGGTCGGACGGGGCTGCGTCGTCGTGCTGCGGGCGGGGACGGATGCGGCTGCGTCGTTGTGCTGCCCGCGGTCGGCTGCGTCGTCGTGCTGTGCGCGGTCGGCTGCGTCGTCGTGCTGTGCGCGGTCGGCTGCGTCGTCGTGCTGTGCGCGGTCGGCTGCGTCGTCGTGCTGTGCGCGGTCGGCTGCGGCGCCGTGCTGTGCGCGGTCGGCTGCGGCGCCGGCGTCGTCCGCGGCGTCCTGGGACCGGTGGACCCAGGACACCGCCGCGCCGGTCGCGGAGACTGGACGGGTGCAGACCTGGGAGTTCGGACGGACCGTGCGGCGCTGGCGAGACCGCGTCGCGCCCGAGACCGTCGGCGTGCCCGTGGGCGGCCGCCGACGTGCGGTGGGCCTCCGGCGCGAGGAACTCGCAGCGCTCGCCGGGATCTCCGCCGACTACCTGACCCGGCTCGAACAGGGGCGGGCGACCTCGCCCTCGGCGCAGGTCGTCGAGGCGATCGCCCGAGCCCTCCGGCTCTCCGACGCCGACCGCGACCTCCTGTACGACCTCGCGGGACACGCCGCACCCGGCCCCGACCTCGTGCCGTCCCGGATCTCGGCGAGCGTGCAGCGCCTCCTCGACCGGCTCGCGACCACCCCGGTCGCCGTGTACGACGCCACGTGGACGCTCATCGTCGCCAACGCACCGTACGACGCGCTCATGGGACCCACCTCGACCTGGCGCGGGATCGAGCGCAACGCAGTCTGGCGCAACCTGATCGGCCCCGGCACCCGCGTGGTGCACAGCCCCGAGGAGCTCGCCGCGCTGCAGGCCGGACAGGTCGCCGAACTCCGCCGTACCGCGAGCCGCTACCCGGCCGACCGGTCCGTGCAGGCCCTCGTGGCCGAACTCGCCGCCGGGAGTGCCCGGTTCGTCGAGCTCTGGGAGGCCGAGACGGTCGCCGGGGACCGTGGCACCGTCAAGCGCAAGGTCGTGCAGCACCCGACCGTCGGGCCGATCGCGCTCGACTGCGACGTGCTGGTCGTGGCCACCGACGACGTCCGCATCATGCTCTACACGGCCGAGCCCGGCACCGAGGACGCCGAGCGGCTCGCCCTCGCGATCGTGCTCGGGACGCAGACGCTCGTCGACTGAGCCCGCGTCGGACGGAGGTCCGCTGCTGCGGTGGGCGCGCCTCCCGGATGGCTGGCGAGTCCGGCTGCCGCTCGAAGGTGGGTCGCGGGTTCCGGCTGCCGCCTCGGGTGGCTCGGGGTGGCTCGTGGCTCGTGGGGCTCGGGCGGCTCGGGGAGGGGCTCCCGGGTGGCTCCCGGGCGCGCTCGGCCAGGATGAGCCGATGGACACGCGCCGCCGGACCGCCTCGAGCCGGGCACGCGTCGCCACCGCGGGTGCCGTGCTCGTCGCGCTCGTCCTCGTCGGCGTCGTCATCACGCACGACGCCGACTGGCACGCCGCCGAGCTCGCCGTGGACCAGGCCGCGATCGACGGCGCGCCGCCGTGGGCGCACGCGATCGCGCTGGTGATCGGGAACACCCTCGCCCCGGGTGGGGCCACCGTCATCGTCCTCGTCATCGCGGCGATCACGTGGGCGGTTCGGCGCCGGTCGGAGGCGGTGCTGACCTCCCTGGCGCTCACCGTCGTGCCGTGGTGGGCGACCGAGGCGCTCAAGCTCATCGTCGAGCGGCCGCGTCCAGCCGTGCGGGGCGTCGCGGCGATCTCGACCCCGTCGACGTGGTCCTACCCCTCCGGTCATGCCGCCGTGGCGACCGCGCTCGTGATCGGCGTGCTGGTCCTGCTCGCGCCGACGCTCCGGGAGCGGCCCGTGGCGCGGCGGGTCGCCATCGGCCTGGGCGTCGTGGTGGTGGGGGTGGTCGCGGTGTCGCGTGTGGTCCTGGCGGTGCACTACCCGAGCGACGTCGTGGCGGGACCGCTCTGCGCGGCCGCGTTCGCCGTCATCGTGGGGGAGATCCGCCGGGCGATCATGCGGCGGAGCGGGCGCGCGTCATCGCGTCGGTGACGAAGCGGGAGCGGAGGCCCGACCGGACGACCGGCTCGAACAGCCCGGCAGCTCCGGTCAGGCGTCTCGGCGCTCGGCGGCGAGCACGCCGAGACCGACGAACACCCCGGCCCAGAGCCCGAGTACGAGCGCGGCTTGCCAGGGGTCGAGCGACGACGTGAGGCCGTGCGGGTCGTACGACGACATCGTCGAGGCCGCCTGGCTCGGCAGGTAGGCGATCAGGTCGGTCACCCAATGCGCCTGGGTGACACCGCTGAGGATGCTCATGATGATCGGGAGCACGAACAGGATGCCGACCGAGAGCGTGATCGCGAAGGCCGAGTTCCGGACGAGCATCCCGATCCCGACGGCGAGCAGCCCCACGAGTGCCAGCGCTCCCGCTCCGCCCAGCAACGCGCCCCACAGACCCGGCTCGCCGAGGTCCGGGTGGAGGCCCGCGCCGGTGACCACGGCGATCGCGATCCCGGTGCTGATCGCGACCGCGACGATCCCGACCCCGAACGCGACGAGGACGAACACGAGCGCCTTGGCACCGAGGGCGTCGAACCGGCGGGGCGCGGCGAGGAACGTCGTACGGATCATCCCGGTGCCGTACTCGCCGGTCACGATCAGGGCGCCGAGCACCGCGACGACGAGCTCCGCGATGCTCGTGCCGCCGGTCGCGGCCTGCGCGAGTGCCGAGGTGGCTCCCGCGCGGCTGCCGGTGTCGCCGATCCCGGTGCTCGAGATCGCGATCGCGACGAGGAAACCGAACCCGACTGTCAGCGCGACCGCGATGAGGAAGCACCAGTACGTCGACCGGAGCGTCCAGAGCTTGATCCACTCGGCGTGGAGCAGACCGCCGAAGGTCAACCGGGCGGCGACGCCGGAGCGGGGAGCGGTCGACGCTGCCCGCTCGGTGGACGTCCCGATCTCCACGCCGCTCATCGCGCGCCTCCTGACACGTACTCGGTCTCGTCTCGGGTCATCGCGAGGTAGGCCTCCTCGAGCGAGGCGGAGCGTGGCGTGAGTTCGTGCAGCACGAGTCGGTACTCCGCCGCGAAGTCGCCGATCCATGCCGCGTCCGGCCCGGTGATCTCGAAGCGGTCCGGGGCGACCTGCTGGACGCGTCCGCCGCCCCGCGCGACCGCCTCGGTGAGCGGATCGAGCGCCGGGCCGGCGACGACGACGGACGACCCGGATCGCGCGAGCAGGGCCGCCATGGGTTCGTCGACGAGGAGCCGACCCTTGCCGACGATGACGATGCGATCCGCCGTCTGCGCCATCTCGCTCATGAGGTGGGACGACAGGAACACGGTCCGGCCCTCGGACGCCAGGTGCTTGGCGAGGCCGCGGACCCAGAGCACGCCGTCGGGGTCCAGGCCGTTGACCGGCTCGTCCAGGATCACGACGGCCGGGTCACCGAGCAGCGCAGCCGCGATCCCGAGGCGCTGACCCATGCCGAGCGAGAACCCGCCGACGCGCTTGCCCGCCACGCTGTCGAGCCCGGTCAGGCCGATCACCGTGTCGACGCGGGCCTGCGAGATGCCGTGCGTCGCGGCGAGGGCTCGGAGGTGTGCTCGCGCGCTCCGCCCCGGGTGCACGGCCTTGGCGTCGAGCAGCGCGCCGACCTCGTGCAGGGGCGCGCGGTGGTCGGCGTAGCGACGGCCGTTGATGGTGGCGGAGCCCGCGGTGGGACGGTCGAGCCCGAGCATGAGCCGCATGGTCGTCGACTTGCCCGCGCCGTTCGGCCCGAGGAACCCGGTCACGAGCCCCGGTTGCACCGTGAACGTCAGGTCCTGCACGGCCGTCGTCGCGCCGAAGTGTTTCGTCAGTCCTGCAACGTCGATCACGTCGTCGCCCTCCCCCTGGCTCCCGCGCCTGTGCGGCGGTGGCACTCACCATAGGGGAGGAACGGGTCGCTCCGGCAGGGTCAATCGGCGCGGATGTGGATCGACTCGGCACTCGACGAGCGTGTGGAGGACCTGGCACGCTGTGGCTGACGAGGGGAGCGACCGATGGCCGAGGACGAGCGAGATCGCGCACCGGCGCCCGAGGAGGTCGCACGCTTCGCGCATCTGCCGCCGGCGGTGGATCCCGCCGAGGTCGTCATCGAGATCCCGGCGTTCGAGGACGACCGCCCTGCTCCGCCGCCCGTTCCGCCCGCCGCGGCACCCGAGCTCGTCGCCGCGACCCAGGTCGCCCAGGCGTCCGGCGGTCGGAGGACGATCCACCGGACGCAGGTCCGCGCCGGACTGCTCATCGCGGGCGTGCCGATCGCGGGCGTCGTGGTGGTCGCCCTGCTGGAGATCCTGTTCGGGGAGTGAACCCGAGGGCGGTCAGCGCACCCGGAGTTCGGCCACGAGCGGGCAGGCGAACGGGTCGCGCGCGGCGAGGCCGACCTCGTTGAGGTACCGGACGACGATGCCGTAGGACCGCACGAGCGTGGTCTCGGTGTAGGGCACGTCGAGCGTCGCACAGTGATCGCGGACCAACAGGCGCGCCTGCTTGAGCGCCGGCCGCGGCATGCTCGGGAACAGGTGGTGCTCGACCTGGTAGTTGAGGCCGCCCATGAGGAACGACACCCACCAGCCGCCGCGGATGTTCCGGGAGGTCCGCACCTGTCGCGAGAAGAAGTCGACCTGGGCGTCGTGCGCCAGCACCGGCATGCCCTTGTGGTTCGGGGCGAACGAGGCGCCCATCATCACGCCGAACACCGCGAGCTGCACCCCGAGGAACGCGAACGCCATGCCGAGCGGCAGGAACCAGAACACCACGGTCAGGTAGATGCCGAAGCGGGCCGCCAGGAGACCGCCCTCGATCCAGCGGTGTCGGGCGTCCGCCTTGGTCGCGGCGCCGGTCACGACCGAGCGGACCGCGAGCCAGTGGAGGTTGATGCCCTCGAGGGTGAGGAGCGGGAAGAACGCGTACCCCTGGACCCGCACGAGCAAGCGGAGCGGACCGCGCGCCGCGGCGGCGTCCTCGGGACGGAACCGGATGGTGTCCGGCGCGATGTCCGGGTCCTTGCCGACCGTGTTCGGGTTCCCGTGGTGCCGGGTGTGCTTGTTCATCCACCAGGAGTAGCTCAGCCCGACGAGGAAGGTCCCGAGCAACCGGCCCGCCTGGTCGTTCCACTTGTGCGATGCGAACACCTGCCGGTGCGCGGCTTCGTGCGACAGGAACGCGAACTGGGTGAACAGGACGCCGAGCGCGGCCGCGACGATGAGCTGGAACCAGGAGTGGCCGAGGAGCGCGAACGCGGCCCACACGACCCCGAGCGACCCGATGAGGGCGCCGAACAGCGCCCAGTAGAAACCGATGCGGCGGCCGAGGAGGCCTTGCTCCTTGACCTGGGCGAGGATCGAGGAGTACGTCGACGTGCCGCTGGTGGTGCCGGAGCGGGGACGCGTGCGGACGATGCGCGGCACGGTCGGATCGGTGGTCGTCAGGGCGACTGCTTCCGTGGGGGGAGCGGCCCTTCGGCCGGCTCCTGCGGGTTCCCCCGCGGGTGCGAGGTTGGCGTCAACGTAGGGGGACGAGATGCGCGTTCGCTGTCCATGCGCCCTGAGTCGGCCTGGCTCGCCCGTACCCCGATCGGTCCTCGCTGCCGTCCCGAAAGCCCGGGTGCCCGCTGTGTCGCGGGCCGGTGCCGCCGATCAGCCCAAGGACGACACGAATCGGCCGAGGCGCGCCAGACCCTCGTGCAGTGCGTCCATCGACGCCGCGTACGACAACCGGACGTGCGACTCCGCCGTGTGGACTCCGAAGTCGCGGCCCGGCGTCAGGGCGACGTGCGCCTCGTGCAACGCCCGCTCGCAGAACTGCCACGAGCTGAGTCCGGTCCCGGTCACGTCGAAGTACACGTAGAACGCACCGTCCGGCGGGACCGGCACGGGGAGGCCGATCCGCGCGAGGCCGTCGAGCACGACCGCCCGCCGCGCGGCGAACTCCGCTCGCCGCGCCTCCGCCACGGCGAGCGATTCCGGGGTGAAGCACGCGAGTGCCGCCGCCTGCGCCGGGGCGGACGCGCACAGGAAGTAGTTCTGCGCCAGGCGTTCGGTCACGGGCACGAGTTCCTCGGGCACGACGCACCAACCCAGACGCCACCCCGTCATGCCGAAGTACTTCGAGAAGCTGTTGACGACGATGGCGTCGGGATCGATCGACAGCACACTGCGCGGACGCCGACCCTGCTCGTCCGGGTCGCTGAGGTCGAGGTAGATCTCGTCCACGATCCGCCACGCGCCGCGCTCCCGCGCCGTCGCACAGATCGCCGCGAGGTCCTCGGGACGGATCGAGGTGCCCGTCGGGTTCGAGGGCGTCGCGATCATCACGCCTGTGGTCCGCTCCGTCCAGTTCGCCCGGACGGCGTCGTCGTCGAGCTGGAACCGCGTCTCGGCGGTCGTCGGGACGAGGGTCACCCGTCCCCCGAACGTCTCGACCAGTTCGCGGTTGCAGGGGTACGACGGGTCCGCCATGAGCACCTCGTCACCGGCGTCGACGAGCGCGGCCGTCGCGAGGAGCAACGCCGCCGACGCGCCCGCCGTCACGACGATCCGCGCGGGGTCGATCTCGACATCGTGCTGCGTCCGGTAGAACGCGGCGATCGCCGCGCGCAGCGCCGGGAGGCCCAACGCGGCCGTGTAGGGGAGTGGCCGTCCGTCGGCCACCTGGCGCAGGGCCTCCAGGACGGCGGGTGGTGCGCCGGAGTCGGGCTCGCCGAGGCTGAGCTTGACGACGTCGTGGCCCTCGGCCTCGAGGGCTGCCGCCTGCTTGCCGAACTCCATCGCGTAGAAGGGTGCGACGGCGCGGGCGCGGTGCGAGAGCTGCATGGGGACCTCCGGATGCTGCGGGCACTCGATTCTCCCTCAGCCGCCGGCAGGTTCCGGCCCCCGAGCCCTTCGGCCGCTCGCCGCTCGCCGCCCGCCCGAGCCCGAGCCCTTCCGCCTGTTCTCGGCGACCGGCTCCGCGGGAACCAGCGGTTCCTGGGGAGGTCAGCGCGGCGGGCGGACCAGCACCACCGCGACGAGGAGCAGCACGATGCCGACCACACCCGCGACCGTGAGCGGCTCCTGGAGCACCACGACCGACAGCACGGTCGCCACCAGCGGCTCCACGAGTGACAGCACCGCCGCGGTCGTCGCCGCGACCCCGCGCTGGAGTCCACCGTAGAACGCCAGGTACCCGAGCACGGTCTGCACGAGCGCCAGGAACGCGACCCCGCCCCACGCCGAGGGCCCCGCGCTCGCGAGGTGGAACCCGGTGCACAGCGCGAACACGGCGGACAGCACCCCGGCGAGGGTGAACGACACGGCGATGAGCGTCGACGGCCCGAGACCCGGGATCACACGCCGGTTCACGATCGAGGTCCCCGCGAACGCCAGCCCGGCCACGAGCGCGAGCAGCACGCCGACCGTGTTCGAGGACCCGACGGCAACGCCGGCGCCGGAGACACTCGCGCTGCCGGCCCCGGGCTCGGAGCCCGAGACGTCGCTGACGAGCAGGAGCCCGACGACCGCGGTGGCGAGCGCGAGGACCACCGTGGCGCGGGGCGGCCGGCGCTCGTGCAGTGCCGTGGCGACCGCGACCGCCACGGGCGCGACCCCGAGGGAGATGACGGTCGACACCGCGACGCCGACGAGCGAGACCGACTCGAAGTACGCGGTGCCGTACACGCCGGTCAGGACGGCCGTCAGGAGGACGTGCCCCAGGGCCTCCCGGCTGCGCGGCACGCGCCGGAGGCCGCCCATCGCCGCGGTGACCGCGAGCATGACGATTCCGCCGCCGAGCAGACGGAGCGCCGAGATCGCCGGCCAGGACATTGCGCTGTCCGCGGCCACGATCGTGCCCGCGACCCCACCGGTGCCCCAGAGTGCGGCGCCGAGTGCGACCAGGACGCTGCCGGAACGGGCCGAGCGGGGAACGGCTCGGCCGGTGTCGCGAGGATCGCGCACGACTCAGTCCTCGATCAGGCGCTTCCCCATGCTGACGGCCTCGTACGGGGCGTAGCCGAGGTGCTCGTAGAAGTCGACGACCCCGGTGTTGTCGGGCCGGACCTGGAGCTGCACCTTGGGGCACCCGAGCGCCAGGAGCGCCCCCTCCGCGCGTTCGACGAGCGCGCGACCGAGTCCCGTGCCGCGCTGGTCGTCTCCGACCGCCAGGTAGTTGATCCAGCCGCGGTGCCCGTCGTACCCCGCCATCACCGCGCCGACGATCCGCCCGGCGTCCTCGGCGACGAAGAACATCTCGGGCTGCACGGTCTGCTTGCGGCGGACGTCCTCGTGCGGGTCGTTCCACGGGCGGGTCAGCCCGGCCTCACTCCAGAGCGCCACCACGGCCTCGGTGTCGGTGTCCTCGAACGAACGGATCTCCATCGCACACACTCCTTCTGCGGCCATCCTCTCGTGCACGGCTTCTCCGCTCGGGCGCGGGGAGCCAGCGACAGCGTGTCAGATGAGCCCGTCCGACAGGTGGTTCGGCGTCCCGAACCGGTGGGCCGTGATCGCGATGGACTGCTCTCGCAGGAACGGCAGCAGCTCGATGCGGCCCGCCTCGGTGACCGGTCCGGCGTACACGGCGAGGTCGGGCCTCCCGTTCGTCGCGACGGCGAGGGCACGCACGGCCTCGGCGTCCCCGTCGATGAGCCGGATCCGCCCGCCGCCGAGTCGGCCAGCACGGGCGTGGAACGCCTCGGCGGACTCGACGGCCACCGATCCCACGTGGGGCTCGGCGCGGAGTGCGGTCCGCACGGCCTCGGGGAGCGTGCACTCCGGGTCGACCGAGACCGCGACCACCGCCCCCGCGGCAGCCGCCGCACCGACCACGCGGACGAGCGACGCGACGCTGCCACCCGCCACGAGCCGGACGAGCACGGGTTCCGGCCACGGCAGGTACCGGGCCACGTTCCGCTCGGCGCTGAGCCCGGAGACGTCCGCGGCGGTGCCGAACAGCGTCGACCACGCGTGCGCGTCGGACCGGAAAGCGCGCGCGAGCAGCGCACGGTCCGGCTCGGACAGCCCAGCACCGGCATCAGCCTGGAGGCGCGCCACGGCCGCGGACGTCACCGCATCACCGGCGCTCGCCGCGGTCGGCTCCCACGAACCGAGACCGATGAGGTAGTTGACACCCCCGGCCTTGGTGCCCGGCCCGACGGCGGATCGCTTCCACCCGCCGAAGGGCTGCCGCCGGACGATCGCGCCCGTGATCCCCCGGTTGACGTAGAGGTTCCCGGCCTCGACCCGCGACAGCCATGCGCCGATCTCGGCGGGGTCGAGCGCGTGCAGCCCCGAGGTCAGTCCGTAGTCGACCTCGTTCACGATGTCGATGGCCTCGTCGAGGGTGTCCGCGGTCATGACGCCGAGGATCGGCCCGAAGTACTCCGTGCGGTGGTAGTCCGATCCGCGCCGGACCCCACCGCGCACCCCGGGGCTCCAGAGCAGACCGCGATCGTCGAGCTGCTCGGGCCGGAGCTGCCACGTCTCGCCAGGGCCGAGCTCGGTCAGGCCCGTGAGCAACTTGCCGCTGGCTGGCTCGATGATCGGGCCCATCTGCGTCGTCGGGTCCCAGGGGTACCCGACGGTCAAGGACGACACCGCGTCGAGCAGCTGGTGCTTGAACCGCTTCGACCGGGCGACCGAGCCGACCAGTACGACGAGCGACGCTGCGGAGCACTTCTGCCCGGCATGCCCGAAGGCGGACTGCACGACGTCCTTGACGGCGAGGTCGAGGTCCGCGGACGGCGTCACGATGATCGCGTTCTTGCCGCTCGTCTCGGCGAGGAGCGGCAGATCGGGCCGGAAGGACCGGAAGCGCTCCGCCGTCTCGTACGCGCCCGTGAGGATCACCCGATCGACGAGTGGGGAGGCGACGAGGTCTCGGCCGAGGTCCTCCTCCGACACCTGCACGAGCGCGAGCACGTCGGCGGGCGCGCCCGCGGCGGCCAGTGCATCGCCGATGACACCGGCCAGCACCGCGCCGCAGCGCTCGGCCGGACCGGCGGGCTTGAGCACGACTCCCGATCCGGCCGCCAGCGCCGCGAGCGTCGACCCGGCCGGGATCGCGACGGGGAAGTTCCACGGCGGCGTCACGAGCGTCAGCGCAGCGGGGACGAACCGGGCACCGTCGACCTCATCGAGCGACCGCGCGAGTTCGGCGTACCAGTGCGCGAAGTCGACGGCCTCGGACACCTCGACGTCGGCCTGGTCGATCGTCTTGCCGGCTTCGGCCCCCATGACCTCGACCAGCTCGGTGCGGTGCGCCTCGAGCGCCGCACCGATGGCGTGCAGGACCCTCGCTCGGTCCTCGCCGGACCACGATCCCCACGTCGAGCCTGCCTCGCGCACGCGCTGCAGGGCGGCGGCGAGGGTGTCCGGCTCGGTGATCCGGGCCTCCTGCACGGCGTCGACGCCGAGCGTGCTCGTGGACATCCGCTCGATGACGCCGCGCGCCCACACGCGGTGCTCGGCGACCGACGGATCCGTGTCCGGCGTGTTCTCGAAGTGCCCGAGGGTCGGCCGCGGAACTGCCGCGAACCGGTCGGCGACCCGATGCGGAGCAGGAGCCTCGAGGCCGCCGGACTCGGCGAGCGGAGCGAGTGACGCGCGGAACCGGTCGGCCTCGCGCTCGAACAGCGCCTCGGAGGTCGACAGCTCGAACACGGCGGACATGAAGTTGTCCGGCGAGGCGCCTTCTTCGAGGCGACGGATCAGGTACGCGATCGCGACGTCGAACTCGCTGGGGTGCACCACCGGCGTGTAGAGCAGGAGACCCCCGACGGTCCGCTTGACGGCCTCGGCCTGCCCTTGGGCCATGCCGAGGAGCATCTCGAACTCGATGCCGCTCTGCACCCCGCGCTCCCCGGCCAGGAGCCAGGCGTGCGCGATGTCGAACAGGTTGTGCCCGGCGACCCCGACCCGGACGTTGGCGATGCGCGACGGCGTGAGGGCCCAGTCGAGCACGCGCTTGTAGTTCGTGTCGGAGTCCTGCTTGGTGTGCCAGGTCGCCAGGGGCCAGCCGTGGATCGAGGCCTCGACCTGCTCCATGGGCAGGTTCGCGCCCTTGACGAGCCGGACCTTGATCCCGGCGCCACCGCGGGCGCGGCGTGCCGCGGACCACTCCTGGAGCCGCTGCATGGCGCCGAGCGCGTCCGGCAGGTACGCCTGGAGCACGATCCCGGCCTCGAGGTCGAGGAACGCCGGATCGTCGAGCAGCGTCGTGAAGACCGCGATCGTCAGGTCGAGGTCCTTGTACTCCTCCATGTCGAGGTTGATGAACTTGTGAGGGGAGGCGGCGGACGCTCGGGCGAACAGGGGGCGGAGCTTGGCGACGACGTCGGCGACGGCTTCGTCGAAGGCCCAGGGCGAGTACGGATGCACGGTCGACGACACCTTGATCGACACGTAGTCGACGTCGTCGCGGGCGAGGAGCCGCTCGGTGCCTTCGAGTCGACGCGCGGCCTCGCGCTCGCCGAGGACCGCCTCGCCGAGCAGGTTCATGTTGAGGCGCACGCCCTCGCGCTTGACCCGTTGGATCGCCGGCCCGAGCGCGGAGTCGGACGCGTCGATGATCAGGTGCCCGACCATCCGCCGGAGCACGCGGCGCGCGATCGGCACGACGACGTCCGGCAGGACCGGGGCGAGCCCGCCACCGGCGCGCACGAGCGCACGCATGGCGGCCGGGAGGAACGTGGGGACGTCCGGCGCGATCCGACGGAGCGTCCGGGCGGCGACGGTCCGGTCCTCCGGCCTGACCACGCCGTCGACGAAGCCGACGGTGAACGCGAGGCCCTTGGGGTCGCGGAGCACGCCCGCGAGTTGAGCAGCCGAACCGTCGACGGGGTGGCCGTCGGCCTCGGCGAGCCACCGACGGACGAGCACGATCGTGGCGTCGACGAGGGGATCCGCGGCGGCGCCGTCGATGTCGTGCCGTGGGGTGGCGAGGTCGGTCATGCGCCCAGTATCGGGCTCCGGTTGCGGTAGCACCAGTGACGGTTGGTTCACGGTTATCGGTAGCGTTCCTACCGGGTTATCCACAGGCGTGACAGGTGGCCCCACGCACTGGTCGCGATCCAGCGACAGTGAAATCCCACGGTCCACACACCCACACGAGGAGTCCGCATGCTCGACGTCCGGCGCATGGTGATCCTGCGCGAACTCGCCATCCGGGGCACGATCGCCGCCGTCGCCGAGGCGATGTCCTTCACGCCGTCGGCGGTGTCCCAGCAGCTGAACGCCCTCGAGCGCGAAACGGGCCTGGAGCTCCTCCGACCCGCCGGGCGGCGTCTGCAGCTCACCCCGCAGGCCGAGGTGCTCGTCGCCGCGGCGAGCGAGGTGCTCGACGTGCTCGAACGGGCCCAGGGTGCGCTCGACGAGTCACTTCCGAGCGTGCAGGGGCGGGTCCGCGTGGCGGTGTTCCAGTCCGCGGCGCTCGCCCTCATGCCGCCGGCCCTCCGCGCCATGGCCCGCACCCACCCCGACGTCCGCGTGGAGATGGTCCAGCACGAACCGGAGAGCGCCCTGCGCGCCACGTGGGTCCGGGACTTCGACCTCGTCATCGCCGAGCAGTACCCGGCGCATGCCGCCGCGTGGCACGCCGGGTTGGACCGCCAGGACCTGACCCGCGACGCCGTGCGCCTGGCGCTCCCGCCGGTCGACGCACTCGACCAGTCGGTGGACGACCTGCTCGGCGCAGCCGCCATGCCGTGGGTCATGGAGCCGCGCGGGGCCGCATCACGACACTTCGCGGAGCAGGTGTGCCGATCAGCGGGGTTCGAACCCGACGTGCGGTACGAGACGCCGGACCTGCAGACCCAGATCCGCCTCATCGAGTCCGGCAACGCGGTCGCGCTCATGCCGGACCTCGTGTGGACCGGCCGGAGCACCACCTGCCGCCTCGTGCCGCTCCCCGGGCGTCCGCAGCGGACCGTCTTCACGGCACAGCGGGAAGCCGGGGCCGGCTCCCCGGCGCTCCGAGCGCTGCGGCGGACCCTGGAGGCGGCGGCACGGCAGCTCCGGGCATGACCGGACGACGCGGGCGACCCTCAGCCGTCCGACGACCGACGACTCCCGCCGAGCGCCGGGACGAGCACCGCGACCGCGACCGCGACGATCGCCACCGCCGCGAGGACGGCGATCCACGTGATGCCGTCATCGGCGCCGCCACGGACCCCGACCATGCGCACCACGGCCGCCACGAGCTGCGTCCCCGCCTGCACCGCGACGAACCGGAGTGCCGACGGCCGCAGTGCCCGCAGTTGCACGAGGGCTCGCCGGGGTGCGACCGACGCCACCATGCCGACCGCGACGATCAGGTGCGTGCTGAGGAGCACGACTGCAAGCGGACCCCATCCAGCCCCGGCACCCCCGGCGACGGCGGCCACTGCGAGCTGCACGACCAGTCCGGCGGTGAACGGGCCGCGCGGGAACACCGCCGACGCGGCGACGAGCGCCACCGCGAGTGCGAACCACCACCCGCTCGGACCGACGGCCACCCACGCCCCACCGAGGCCCGCGACGACACCGAGCGCGGTCAACACCCACGCCGGCAGGCCACGTCCGACATGGGGGAACGACCGGGAGGCCCGGCTCGCCTCCGCACTCATGGCCGCCGCCTCGCTCTGCTCAGCAGCCGCACGGCGACCGCGGGCGGCGTCCCGTCGGCGGTCCGCCAGGTGATCGGTTCCACCCCGGCCGCTCGCATCCGATCGAACCGGACCCGGCGTTCGAGCTCGACGAGCCGCGACGCGACGCGCTCCTGCCGGTCCGCGTCGGAGCGATCGAGCGGCGGGAGCACGTCGACGGCGACCACGCGGCGGCCGGTCGCCGCCCAGGTGATCGCCATCGCTGCGGGATGGTCGTCGAGGAAGGTCGAGAGCACCACGACGAGCGAGGCCGCGGGCACGGTCGGCGCGCGCACCGCCCCCGGGGTGTCGCTCGTCGGGACCGCTCGTGCCGTCGCTGAGCGGAGGCGGTCGAGCTGCCGCACGCCTCCGCGGGGTTCGATGCCCGTCACCGCACCGGCGAGGTCCCGGAAGCCCACTCGGTCGCCTGCGCCGATGTACGCCGAGGCCAGGGTGGTGGCGGCCTCGCGGGCGAGGTCGAGCGACGTCGCGCTCCGCTCGGGTCCCGCGGTACCGGACCAGCGGGTGACGTCCGGCCCGACGTCGTCACGGTCGTCGAGCACGATGACGACCACGGCGTCGGCGGTGGACGACGTGCGCCGCACGTACAGCTCGCCGGGCTGCTGCGCTCGTCGTGCCGTTCGTCGCCAGTCGATCCGTCGGAGCCGGTCCCCGGGGGCGAAGAGCGCGAGGTCGCGGAACTCCCCGCCGTCGCCGCGGCTGCTCGACTCGTGGGTCCCCGTGGTGCCGACGAGCCGGTGCGGCATGGGCAGCTGTTCGATCCGCAGGCGCGGTGGCGGGACGACCGCGCGGAGCGTCGGTCCCTCCTCCGGCAGGGTGACCGCGGTGCCGCCCTGCGCGATGAGCGCGAGGTCGAGCCGGACCACGGCCTGCGGCCCGGAGTGGAGGACCGTGACCGGCCCGCGGAGTGCCGCCGCGGTGGACGGCGTGACCAGGACACGCCGGGTGGATCCGTCGGCGAGGGTGGCCACGACGGCGACCGCCTCGGCGACCTGGGGTGCCCGGAGTTCGACGTCGACCACGACGCCCCGCCCGTTGTCCTCGGGTCGCACCGCGGTTCGGGTCCGGATGACACCCGCGCGGCCGCGAGCGGGGTCGTGCCCGAGCGCGGCGATCACGAGCAGCGGTGCGGCCACGAGGGCGAACTCGACGCGGGCCGTCACGAGCGCGAGCCCGGCGAGGAACACCGCGGCTGCGATCGCAGCGGTGATCGGCGGGTTCGGCACCCACCGCACGCGGTACGCCTGGTCCGTCGAGCGCACGCCGGGCGTGGCGTCCTCGGGCCCGGCGGCGGACGAGGACCGGGGCGGCGCCCCTCCGGGCAGCAGCGCTCCGGACGGCGCCCCTCCGGACGGGACAGCTCCGGACGGGACTCCGACGGGCAGGTGCCATCCGTCGTCGTCGCTCACCGGGCCTCCCGACCGGCAGTGGCGTCCGTCGCCCGACCCGTGCCGATGCCGCCACCCGTGCCGGCGCCCCGACCCGAGGCCACCGCGGGCGGCCCCGCCACCTGCCCGGCCACCGTCCGGACGACGGTCGCCGGATCGACGCCGTTGGCCCAGGCCTGCGGGGTGAGCGAGAGTCGGTGGGCGAGCACCGGGACGGCGGCGGTCTTGACGTCCTCGGGGGTGACGAAGTCGCGGCCGGCCATCACCGCGCGGGCGCGTCCGACGAGCAGGAGCGCCTGTGCACCGCGCGGCGAGGCCCCGACCTGGACGTCGCGGTGCTCCCGTGTGCCGACGGCGAGGTCGACGCAGTACAGCGCGATGTCCTCGTCGACGTGCACCTGCTCCACCGTCGCCTGCATGCGCAGGAGATCTGCCCCGCTGATCACCGCCGGCACCGTCGCGACCTCGCGCTGGCGGTCGACGCGGTTGAGGAGCACGCGCTGCTCCTCGGTCCTGCTCGGGTAGCCAGCGGCGAGACGCACCATGAAGCGGTCGAGCTGCGCCTCGGGCAGGGCGTAGGTGCCCTCGTACTCGATCGGGTTCGACGTCGCCACGACGTGGAACGGCCGCGGCAGCGGGAAGCGGTCACCCTCGACGGTGACCTGCCCCTCGGCCATCGCCTCGAGCAGTGCCGACTGGGTCTTCGGCGACGTCCGGTTGATCTCGTCGGCCAGGAACAGCCCCGTGAACACCGGGCCGGGCCGGAACACGAACTCCGCCGTGCTCGGGGCGTAGACGAACGAGCCGGTGATGTCCGCCGGCAACAGGTCCGGCGTGCACTGCAGGCGCCGGAAGTCGAGCCCGGACGCCTGCGCCAGGGACCGTGCCGCGAGGGTCTTGCCGAGCCCGGGCACGTCCTCGAACAGGACGTGCCCGCCGGCGAGGATGCTCGCGAACGCCAGCTCGAGGGGCTCCCGCATGCCCACCACGGCGGTCCCGACGGCGTCGAGGACGGCGGCGCTGAGCCGGGCGACCTCGGCCACGGACAGCGGGCTGGGGGTGGTGGTGTCGGCGGTCTGATCGGTCACGGGAGCCTTCCGGACGGTTCCCCGAGCGCCTCCACGGCGATCAGGAGGGACGAGAACGTGGCGAGGTCGAGTTCGGGGTGCCGCGGGCTCAGGAGCACGCGGACGACGTCGGGCGGGAGCAGGCGCTCGACCGCGGGTCGGGCCTCCGGGTCGTCGATGTCGACCCCGTGGTGCACGAGCAGCAGGTGGCCTGCGGCCGCGCGGAGGCGCACGACGGGTCGCTCGGGCACCCCGCCGCGTGAGCGCAGGGACCACGCCAGCGCCTGGACATCGCGGCGCGCTCCGAGGACCACCTCCGTGGGCGGCGCCGGCCACGTGAGCCGTTCGTCGTCGCGCACCGCCGACCAGGTCAACCCGACCGCGGTGATCACGGCCGCGACGACGACGGCCTGTGGCACCGGGAGTCCGAAGAACCACCCTGCGGCACCGACGACGACCGCGACGACGACCACCTCGACGACCCGGCGCCGAGCGGGCAGTCCCACCGCCGGGCCGCTCACCGGCGCTGCTCCGAGGCCGCGGTGGGTGTCCCGCCCGGCCACCGCTCCTGCAGCGTCCGCAGCGCCACGCGGGCCGCCTGCACCTCGGTCGGCCCGGCCGGCGTGGTGCCGAACCGCACCATCACGTAGAGGTCCCGGAGCGTCCCGACGGCGTTCCGGTCCAGCTCGAGCCGGAGCAGCACCCGCGCGGTGAACTCGGTCGGGGTCTCCGCGATCTGCCGCCGGTAGCCGGCATCCTCGGCGGCCTCCTGCAGGCCGAGCCACGCGGCGGTGATCGCGTCCGACGCCGGTCGGTCCTGGTCGATGACGTCGAGCGCGCGCGCGAGGCCGCGGTGCACCGTGCGCATCGCGGCCGCCGTGGTCGGGACGTCGACGTCCGACACGTCGTCCGTCAGCAGGCCGGTGGGGAGGCCCGGCTCGGCTCCGCCACGTCGCCGCCGTCCCAGCAGGCGGACCAGGAGCACCACGACGAGTGCGAGCACGACCAGGCCGGCGATCAGCAGTGGCCAGGTCAGGTCGACGTGGAGGGTCGAGCGGTGTCCGGCGGCGCCGGGCTGCGCCGTCGGGGTGGTCGCCGCGGTCGGTCCCGGTGCGGTCGTGGCGGTCGGCAGCGCGATCGTCGGGGACCATCGTGGTCCGCCGAACCGCAGCGGCCCGGCGAACGCCGCTGCCGCGACGACGAGCAACGCGGACACGATCGTGACCACCAGGACCGCGGGGGACCGCCGTCCGGATCCACTCGCGCCCGCGCTGGCCCTCATGGCAGCACGGTAGCCCATGGGTCTGAGCCGCGAATCGGACTCCGAACCGGGACGTTCCCCGGCTCGGAGTCCGAATCGCGGCTCGACTCGAGCGGATCGCCGCGGCTCAGCGGCGGCTCAGCGGCGGCTGCGGATCACCGACTCGCGGTGCAGGAACAGCAGCGCGAGTCCCACGAGCAGGACCAGCAGTCCGATCCCGCCGAAGACCGCGATGCCCGTCGACCCCGTGTACGCGAGCGCTGCCGTGGAGGCGGTGGTCGCCACCGCGGCGACCGTGCCGGTGGTGGAGGCGGTGCCGGTCATCGCCGCGGCCGGAGCCGTCGAGACCACCGTGGCCGGGACGATGCCCGCGGCACGGCCGGTCACCGTGCCCTCGTCCCCCGTCGTGGCGGTCGGGTCGTTCCCGGCCGACGTGGTCGACACGGGGTCGGTGCCGTCAGCGGGGTCCGTGGTGCCCACCGGCGTGGTGGGCTCGGCCGGGCTGGTCGGCTCGGCCGGGCTGGTCGGGTCGGCCGGGCTGGTCGGGTCGGCCGGGCTGGTCGGATCGGCCGGGCTGGTCGGATCCGTGACGACCGGGTTCGTCGGCTCGGCAGGCGTGGTGGGGTCCGGCGTCGTGGTGCTGTTGCCGCCGACCGCCACGGTGGTACCGCCGATGGTGACCGGCAGGCTGATCACCGGGGCGATCTGGGTGCCGGACGCGGTGCCGTCCGAGCCGGAGGTGGTGGTGCCGCGGGTCGTGCCGGTGTCCGTGCTGCCGGTGCTGGTGCTGGTGCTGGTGCCGGTGCCGGTCGTGCCGGAGGTGCCGCTGCCCGAGGTGCCGGTGGAGCGGGCGTCGCCGAGGAGCGCGATCCCGTTGCCGCCGATCGTGACGGGTGCGCTGACCACGGGTGCGACCTGCGTCCCCGAGGCCGTCCCGTCCGAGCCGGAGGTGGCGGTGCTGCTCCCGCCGGTCGACCCGGACCCTGTGGTGCTGCCGCTGGCACCGCTGCCACCGTTGCCGGTCGTGCCGGAGGTGCCGCTGCCCGAGGTGCCGGTGGAGCTGGCGTCGCCGAGGAGCGCGATCCCGTTGCCGCCGACGGTGACGGGTGCGCTGACCACGGGTGCGACCTGCGTCCCCGAGGCCGTCCCGTCTGAACCCGAGGTGGTCGGACCCGACCCCGACGCCGGGGTGGACCCGGCGTTCGCGGCCGGTGCCGAGCCTCCCGAGCTGGTGCCGGTGGCGTCCCCGAGGACCGCGATGCTGTCCCCGGTGGCCGTGATCGGTGCGGCGACGTCGGGGGCGACCTGGGTGCCGCCGAGGACGCTGTCGGAACCGGAGGTGGTGGCGGCGGGAGCCGCCGGAGCCGTCGCCCCCGACGCGGAGGCGGCCGCCGGAGTCGGGGCTGCGGCCGGAGCGGGTGCGCTGGTCGCGTCACCGCCGACCGCGACCGCCGTCGAGCCGAGGTCCACCGGAACGCTCACGGTCGGCACGACCTGCGTGCCGGACGCGATGCCACCGGAGCCCGAGGTGGACGCCGACGAGGACGTGGGCGCAGCCGATGCGGGCGCCGCCGGTGCGGGCGCAGCCGGAGCGGACGCCGCCGGCGCGGTGGAGGTGCTGGTCGCGTCCCCGAGGACGCTCACGGCGTCACCGGTGACGGAGACGGGGAGGCCGAAGCTCCCTGCGACCTGCGTGCCGGAGGCGATGCCGTCGGTCCCCGTGGTCTCGGCGGCGTGGGCGGCGAGCCCGCCCCCGAGCGAGAGACCGCTGACGAAGAGGGTGAACCACAGCCCTCTCGAGACGTACTTGTTCATGGTCGTGCTCCTGATGTGATCGAGACTGGTGCGCCGCGTGTGCGGCGATGACGCGTCCTGCCAGCGGGGCAGGTGCGTCGGGCTCAATCAGGAGCGACGTCGTGGCCGGCGACGACGGATGCGGGGAGCACGTCGTCACCGGTGGGGAGGATCGGGCCGGCCGCCAGGACGACGGACGCGGGAGTCGAGATGGTCGCCACCGGGGTGGTGGGCGCACCACCGGCGGCGGCGCTGCTGCCACCGGTGGTCCCGGTGGGGGCCGCGGGGGCGGTCGGTGCGGCCGGCGCTGCCGGGAGGACCGGGGTCGCGTCGCCGGGGCGGGTCCCGCCAGCGGTGGAGACGGTCGGGACGGAGTCCGTCGTGCCGAGCCCCGATGCGCTGGAGGCCGAGGTTCCCGCGCCCGCGCCCGAGCGGACGAGCGTGCTGTCGGCCACGGCGGAGTCGGTCGCGCTGCCGGGCTGACCCTGGGCGGGCTGGCCGTCACCGGGCTGACCCTGGCCGGGTGCCACGGGGAGGACCGGACCCACGACCGGGGTCGTCGGGTCGAGGACGGTGGTCGCGGGCGGGAGGGTCGACGTCACGGGCGAGAGGACCGGGGCGATGCCGCCGAGCACGGGATCGACCACGGAGCCGATGCCCCCGAGGACGGGTGTGACGACGGGGGAGACCGCGCCGAGCACCGGGCCGACCACCGGGTCGAGGACCGGCGAGGTGACCGGGTCGACCGCACCGGGGAGTCCGCTGACAGCCGCGCCGGCGCCTCCGAGCGCGCCGTCGACGAGGCCCGTCACGGGAGCGGTCACGGACCCGAGGGCGCCGTCGCCGAGGACGGGTCCGACCACGGGCAGCGCACCGACCGGCCGCGACCCGAGGACACCCGCGACCGGCCGGAGGGCCCCGTCGAGGGTGCCGGCCGTCGCGCCGAGCGTGCCGCGCGTCCCACGGTCGGCCGTGGGCGTCGTGCTCGTACCGGTGTGCGTGCTCGCGCCGGCGGGTGCGGGCCGGTTGCTCGGGGTCGTCGCTGCGCCGGAAGTGGTCGATGCCGCGGTGCTGCCCGGAGCGGGCGTGCTGCCCGCGGACCTGCTCGGCGCGGAGCTGATCGGGACCGCCGTGCTCGGGGCCGGGGTGCTGGGGGCCGGACTGTGCGCACTCGGGGCCGGGGCTGCCGGGAGGGGCGCGGCGGCTGCCGGGCGGGGCGCAGGAGCTGCCGGGCGGGGCGCAGGAGCTGCGGGAGCGGGCGCCGCCGGGGCCGGAGCCGGTGCTGCGGGGCGGGTCACGGGCTGGACCGCGGTGCCGACGCCGTCGACCACACCGCTGACGGTGTTCCCCACGGCGCCGAGCAGGGAGTGCGACGAGGTCGTGCCCGGGGTCGTCTCGGCCGCCGAGGCCGGCTTCGCCCCGAGGAGCAGTCCGAGCACGACGAAGGCCGCTGCGACGACGGTGCCGAGCAGGGCGAGCCGGACGAGCGCGATCCTGGGTGCGCGCAACGGCTTGTCCATGCGCTCACCTCCTGATCTGGCTGCGCACGACTGAGTGGTTGTCAGGGAATGTACTCCGGCTCGTGAGCGGGTCGACGAATGCCAGGGATCTCTCAGGTTCTCCGAGCGGCGGGCGCGACGACGCCCGCCGCTCGCGGAGCGTGCCGCGCGGACGCAGGCGCGCGAGCGTGTGGACCCACGAGCGCGGGTGGCTCCCGGGCCGACGCCGGGCTCCCGCGGCGTGGTGCCGGCAGCGGGCCGGTCAGTGCCGGAGGGTCTCCTTCGGGTACTCCCCGAACCGCGCCGCGTAGGCCGCCGAGAACCGGCCGAGGTGCAGGAAGCCCCAGCGGTTGGCGACCTCGGCGATCGTCGTCGTCGTGGCACTCCGCTCACGGAGCTCCGCGTGCACCCGGTCGAGGCGGACCTCCCGGATGTACGTGTTCGGGGTGACGTCGAACTGGCGCTGGAACGCCTGCTGCAGCGCCCGGAGGCTCAGGTTGGCCTCCTGCGCCAGGTCGGTGCTCGTGATCGGCAGGTGCGCGTTCTCGTGCACGTACTCGACGGCGCGGCGGATGTGCGCGTTCCGGGGGAGCAGCAGATCGCGCGGCAGCCCGTCCGTCTGCTGCGGGAACAGCTCGAGGAACGAGACCGCTCCGAGCCGACCCATCTCGGCCTGGAGGAGCGGGCTGGCCTCGCGGTCCAGGACCGTCTTCGAGATGAGCGACACCGTGTCCCGCCAGAGCTGCATCGCCCGGTCGCTCGGCTCCGCCGTGTGGTCGAACCGGACCGTCGGCGCGTCGAGCCCGCGCTCGGCCGCGACCTCCTCGACGGTGGTTCGTTTGATCTGCACGAGCTTCTGGTCGTAGTCCTCGAAGGCGAACCGGAAGGGGCGGTCCGACGGCCAGATGCGGGGCCGGTTCGGCAGGAGGTCGACCTCGTCGCGCCCCAGGTCGAGCCTGCCCGTACCGGACGTGATCCACTGGACCACGTAGTCGTCCCCGCGCGGCATCTCGCCCTCGAGGCGGCCGTGGAAGCGGACGTTCCGCAACGTCAGGTGGTCGTCGCCGACGACGCTGTACCGGAAGTCGAAGTCGTCGGCGGTGCGTTCAGCGCGCCACGATGCTCCGGCGTACTCCGCAGCGAGTACGTCGCGTGCCTCGTCGAGGTCGGCTCCTCGGAGGTCTTTGCGCACGCGGGATGCGCGGTCGTCAGTCATCATCCACCGCGCGCAGTGTCGCACATGCATGCAAACAATTCGTCGACGCTGTCCGAAGAGCGCGGACGGGCCGCACAGCCGGCCATCGCCCCGGGAGGACGCACGGCGCGTCCGACGGGCTCAGCGCCTCAGTGACCCTCGACCGTGTACACGGCGATGAGCATCGCGGCCGCTGACCGAGCGGACGACGCGGGACGGACCGACCCGTGGATGGCCGCCTCGACCTGCGCGCCCTCCGCGAGCAGGGACACGGCGTGCGCGAGGTGACCCGGCAGCCCCGCCCGGTCGCAGAGCTCGGCCAGGTACCGCTCGAACCAGGTCAGGTGCTCGTCCGCCAGTTGCGCGACGTCCGCATTCCGCCGGCCGAGTTCCCCGTAGCCGTTGATGAAGGCGCAACCGCGGTAGGAGCGCTGCCGGAAGGTCGCCTCGAGGTACGAGAACACCGCGAGGATCTGGTCACGCGGGTCGGTGAACACGGACACCGCGGCGGTCAGGTCCGCGACCCAGGAACGGTGCCGGGCCTCCATGACGGCGACGACCAGCTGGTGCTTCGTCGGGAACTCGCGCCGCAGCGTCTCGAGCGGCAGGTCGGCGTCACGAGCGATCCGCCCCACCGACACCGGCCCGAACCCGCTCCGGTCGAACAGTCGGTCCGCGCTCGACAGGAGCCTCGAGCGGAGCTGCCGTTCGAGGATGGTGGTGTTCAGAGGAGGAGGCGTCATGGTGTGGGGTGTGCGGTGCGCCCCCGATGGTAGGGACGAGCGCTGAGCGCGTGCCCCGCCTGTCCGTGATGAGCGGGGACCGGCGTCGATCATCCAGGAAACGCTGGTCCTGGCCTCCGACCGTCACCGCGACCGCGCCGGCCGCGACGTTCCTCCACGTGTGGCGGTCGGGGTGGCGAGCGTCGGAGCGGCTGCACTACCGTGTGCACCACCGCGGGTGAGCGCTCACCCGCGACGCCCGACCCGCGGAGGAGCGGCATGAGCACCATCGAGACCACCGGCGCGGACCTCCGCACGAACTGGGCCGGGAACGTCACCTACCGGGCTCGCGAGGTGGTCAGGCCGACCACCCTCGACGAGCTCCGCACCGCCGTCACGAGCAACCCCCGGGTGACGGCGCTCGGCTCGCGGCACTCCTTCAACCTCGTCGCCGACACCGACGGCGTGCAGATCGACCTCGGCGCGATGCCCGAGGTCATCGAGATCGACAGCGAGCGGCGGGTCGCCCGTGTCGCCGCCGGTCTGACCCACGCGCGCGCTGCCGCCGCCCTCGACGAGGCCGGGTTCGCCCTCGCCAACCTCGCATCGCTGCCACACATCTCCGTCGCGGGCGCCGTGGCGACCGGCACCCACGGATCCGGCGTCCGGAACGCGTCGCTCGCGTCGAGCGTCGTCGGTGTCGAGATCGTCCGTGCGTCCGGCGACGTCGAGGTGCTCGATGCCGACCACCCCGACCTCGACGCCCACCGGGTGGGCATCGGCGCACTCGGCGTCGTCACCGCCGTCCACCTGGCGATCGAGCCCCGGTTCGACGTGGCCCAGCGCATCCACACCGGCCTGCCGTGGGAGGTCGTCGACGCCCGCTTCGAGGACGTCATGTCCGCCGGGTACAGCGTCAGCATGTTCACCGGGTACGTCCACGACGGCATCCGGCAGGTGTGGACGAAGCGCCGTGTCGACCGTGACGACCCCGTGGTGGACCTCGAGGACCTCGGCGCCATGCCCTCGACCTCGCCGCTGCACCCCGTCCCCGGGTCCGACAACGCCGGCGTGACCGAGCAGGCCGGCGTGCCCGGCCCGTGGCACGAGCGGCTCCCGCACTTCCGATCCTCGTTCACCCCGAGTGCCGGTGCCGAGATCCAGTGCGAGTACCTGCTGCCCGCGTCGGACGCGGTCCCCGCGATCCAGGCCCTGCGCGGCATCGGCGAGGCCATGGCGCCCGTGCTCTACGTCTCCGAGATCCGTCGCGTCGCCGCCGACACCGCGTGGCTCGCCCCGAGCAGCGAGCGGGACTCGGTCGCGTTCCACTTCACGTTCCACCGCGACCCCGATGGCGTCGCGGCCGTGTTGCCCCTGATCGACGCGGCGCTCGCCCCGTTCGACGCCCGGCCGCACTGGGGCAAGGTCACCGCGATGCCGGCCGAGCAGCTCCACGTGGTCTACCCGCGCCTCGGGGAGTTCGCGGCGCTCGCCGACCGGGTCGACCCCGAGCGGCGGTTCCGGAACCCGTTCCTGACCGAGGTGCTCGGCTGAGCGAGGGCGCCCGCCGCCCGGCTGCCCGGCTTCCGTGACATCCGACGGTGCCGCTGTCGTTCGACCGCGGGACCGTCGACGCATGCTCGTGCGTCGGATGCAGCCGCATCAGGCGACTCGACCGGTGTCGAACGACAGCGAGTGTCGGGAACAGGCGGCGTTCTCGAGAACCGGGACGCAGGGCGGCTAGCGGTTCGGCGGCGCCGCGCTCGCCCGCTCCACGAGTGACACGGGGACGAGCCCCCCGTGGTCGGGCGCCGACCGCCCCTCGATCTCGGCGATGAGGGTGGACACCGCGCGCCGCCCGACCTCGTCGAACGACTGGTGCACCGTCGTGAGGGGCGGCCAGAACGAGTCGGCCTCGGGCATGTCGTCGAACCCGACCACGCTCAGGGTCCCGGGAACGGCACGCCCGGCCTCGTGTGACGCACGGAGGATGCCGAGCGCCGTCTGGTCGTTCGCGGCGAAGACGGCGGTGATCTCCGGCCGGGCGGCGATCCGCTGCCCGGCGGTGTAGCCGGCGTCGGTCGTCCAGTCGCCCCGGATGACGTCGGGTACGGGACGCCCGGCCCGTTCGAGCGTGGCGCGCCACGAGGCCTCCCGGCGCATGGCGGAGTACGACGCGCGGGGTCCACTGACGTGCCAGACGGTGTCGTGGCCCAGGTCGAGCAGGTACTGCGTGGCGATCCGGGCGCCCTCGGCCTGGTCGGTGTCGATCGTGGGGTGCTCGGCGGTGGCGGAGGAGTCGACCACGACGACCGGCACGCCGTCGGGCAGCGCGACCTCGGCGGCGTCGAGCACGTGCGACTCGATGATGATCACGACACCGTCCACGGCCTGTTCGGACAGCCGGGTGAACGCGGACCGGACCCCTGCCTCGGTGCGCCGGGCCATCGGGAGCAGGGTGATCGTGAAGTCGGCTGCGCCCGCGGCCTCGGCGATGGCCTCGAGCGTCCGCATGTTGCCGAACGACGCCAGGGTGAACAGGATCACCCCGATGGTGCGGAACCGCCCCGAGCGGAGGGCCCGGGCGGCACGGTTCGGCCGGTACCCGAGCTCGGCCATCGCACGACGCACGCGCTCCCGGGTGTCGTCGCTGACGTTGTCGAACCCGCGCGCGACGCGGGACACGGTCTGCATCGAGACCCCGGCGGCCTGCGCGACCGCGGCCAATGACGGGGCCTTGCGGATCTCGGACGGGGTCTCCGTGCTCATCGGGGTCCCCTCCTGGCCCGCCGCGATCGGCCGGGTCCACCTCGTTCGGCCGCATCATCGCACGAACCGGGCCTCTGGTCACGATTCTGCGTCGGCGCTTGCATGTTGACGTTGCCATGCTACGGTGAACCGCGCGATGTTGACGTCAACATCTACGGAGCACCGTCTGGACGAAGGAGTCGTATGACCGCGATCACCGCGCGCCGGGGAACGTCACCCGGCGGCCGGAACGGCGCCCGTGGTGGCGCCCGGGGCAAGGGCCGAGCCCGCCAGCGCTGGACCGGCTGGCTGTTCGTCGCGCCGTTCATGATCGTGCTCGTCGCGATGCTCATCGTGCCGATCGGCTACGCACTCTGGCTCAGCCTGTTCCGCGACCAGCTCATCGGCGGCAACCAGTTCGTCTGGTTCGCCAACTACCTGCAGCTGTTCCAGGACGCCAAGTTCTGGGCCGGGTTCCTGCGCGTCGTCCTGTTCCTCGTGGTCCAGGTGCCGGTCATGCTCGTCCTCGCACTCGTCGCCGCACTCGCACTCGACAGCGGTCGCCTCTACGGCTCGGCGTTCTTCCGCATCGGGGTGTTCCTGCCCTACGCCGTGCCGGGTGTCGTCGCCGCGCTCATCTGGGGCTTCATCTACGGCAACCAGTTCGGCCTGACCGGCGCCGCGAACAAGGCCCTGGGCATCGACCTGTTCGAGCCGTTCAGCCCGCACTGGGTGCTCGCGTCGATCGGCAACGTCGTCACGTGGGAGTTCCTCGGCTACAACATGCTGATCTTCTACTCCGCGCTCCGGGTGGTGCCGACCGAGCTGTACGAGGCGGCCGAGATCGACGGCGCCGGACCGCTCCGCACGATCATGTCGATCAAGATCCCGGCGCTGCGCGGCTCGATCGTCATCGCCACGATCTTCTCGATCATCGGCAGCTTCCAGCTCTTCAACGAGCCGAACCTGCTCAAGACGCTCGCCCCGAACGTCATCGGCAGCGCATTCACCCCGAACATGTACGCCTACTCGCTGTCCTTCAGCGGCCAGCAGTTCAACTACTCCGCCACCGTCGCGATCGTCATGGGTGTCATCACCGCCGTGATCGCCTACGTCGTCCAGGTGCGCGGCACGCGAGCGGAGAACCGATGAGCGCCGTCCAGACCCCACCGCCCGTCACCATCGCGACCGAGGGCACACGCGGCCGCGACCCGCGTGCCCGCGCTCCCCGGGCCTCCCGTCCGGGTCGCAGGACCGGCGCCGGCTCGCCCAGGCCGCGCCGGAGCGGGCTGCTCACCGCCGTCATGGTGGTGTTCACCGTCTACTCGTTCGCGCCGCTCGCCTACCTGGTGATCAACAGCACGAAGACGCAGTCGTCGCTCCTGTCGACGTTCGGTCTCTGGTTCGGCGGACACTTCAACCTGATCCAGAACCTGCACGACACGCTGACCTACAACGGCGGGATCTTCCTGCAGTGGTTCGGCAACACCCTGCTCTACGTCGTCGTCGGTGCCGGCGGGGCGACGCTCCTCGCCACGGTCGCGGGCTACGGCATGGCGAAGTACGCGTTCCCCGGCCGCCGGGCCGTGTTCGCCATCGTGCTCGGCGCGGTCGCGATCCCGGGCACGGCGCTGGCCGTCCCGACGTTCCTGCTGTTCTCGCAGGTCGGCCTGACGAACACGCCGTGGGCGATCATCCTGCCGTCGCTCACCAGTCCGTTCGGGCTCTACCTGATCTGGACGTACGCGATCGACGCCATCCCGATGGAGCTCATCGAGGCCGCCCGCATGGACGGTGCCGGCGAGTTCCGGATCTTCTTCACGATCGGGCTCCGACTGCTCATGCCCGGCGTCGTCACGGTGCTGCTGTTCGCGGTCGTGGCCACGTGGAACAACTACTTCCTCCCGCTGATCATGCTGAGCGACCCCCGCTGGTACCCGCTCACGGTCGGCCTGAACCAGTGGAACGCGCAGGCCACCGGCGCCGCAGCCCAGCCGATCTACAACCTCGTCGTCACGGGTTCGCTGCTCACGATCATCCCGATCGTCGCCGCGTTCCTCTTCCTCCAGCGCTTCTGGCAGTCCGGCCTCGCGGCCGGGTCCGTCAAGGCGTGACCTCCCGCCCCGTCGGCCGGGAGGCCCGGGGCAGCACCCAGCACCACCGCACCCCTGCGATCCACAACGAAGTGAAAGGCATCACCATGCACAAGCGTCTCCGGCGCGGCCTCGCCGCCGTCGCCATCGGCGTCTCCGCCGCGGTCGCCCTCGTCGGCTGCGCGAGCGGCAGCTCGTCGGCCTCGGGCGGCAGCGCGAGCGACGTCTCCGCCGCGCTGAAGAAGGGCGGCACGATCACGTACTGGTCGTGGACCCCGTCCGCCAAGGCCCAGGTCGCCGCGTTCGAGAAGGCGTACCCGAAGGTGCACGTCAAGCTCGTCAACGCCGGCACCGGCACCGACGAGTACACGAAGCTCCAGAACACGATCAAGGCCGGCTCGGGCGCGCCCGACGTCGCGCAGGTCGAGTACTTCGCCGTCCCGCAGTTCGCGCTGTCGAACTCCCTGGCCGACCTCACCTCGTACGGGTTCGGCTCGCTCAAGGGCAAGTACTCCGCGAGCACGTGGGACTCGGTCGCCATGAACGGCAAGATCTACGGTCTGCCGCAGGACTCCGGCCCGATGGCGCTGTTCTACAACAAGCGCATCTTCGACCAGTACGGCCTCGCCGTCCCGAAGACGTGGAGCGAGTACGTCGCCGACGCCAAGAAGCTGCACGCGGCGAACCCCAGCGAGTACATCACCGCGGACAACGGCGACCCCGGATTCGCGACCAGCATGATCTGGCAGGCCGGCGGCACCCCGTTCACGACGAACGGCACGAAGGTGTCGATCGACCTGCAGGACGCGGGGAGCAAGAAGTGGACGTCGACCTGGAACCCGCTCGTCCAGGGCAAGCTCCTCTCGACCACGCCGGCCTGGAGCGACGACTGGTTCAAGCAGCTCGGCAACGGCCAGATCGCCTCGCTCATCACCGGCGCCTGGATGCCCGGCAACCTCGAGGCGAGCGCCCCGGCCGGCAGCGGTGACTGGCGCGTCGCCCCGATGCCCACCTACGACGGCAGCAAGGCCGTCACCGCGAACAACGGGGGCAGCTCGCAGGTCGTCATGAAGCAGTCGAAGAACCCCGCGCTCGCGGCGGGCTTCCTCAAGTGGCTCAACTCGTCGAGCGCGAGCACGAAGATCTTCGCCAAGTCCGGCGGGTTCCCGTCGACCACCGCCGACCTCGAGTCGTCGTCGTTCCTCAACGACAACCCGTCGTACTTCGGTGGCCAGAAGATCAACGAGGTCCTCGTCGACGCGTCGAAGAACGTCAAGTCCGGCTTCACCTACCTGCCCTACGAGGTCTACGCGAACAGCGTCTTCGCGGACACGGTCGGCCAGTCCTACCAGAACAACACGTCGCTCGACAGCGGCCTGCAGTCCTGGCAGAGCCAGCTCGTCAAGTACGGCAAGCAGCAGGGCTTCACGGTCTCGTCCAAGTGACCGAACGGTGCCCGGGCGCGCGTCGCCCGGGCACCGTCCCCTCCCATCCGAAGAAAGGCACGCTCATGCGTTTCGCCATCGGCCCCGACGACTTCCTGCTCGACGGCGAACCCCACCGCGTGCTCTCCGGAGCGCTCCACTACTTCCGCGTCCACCCCGACCAGTGGGCGGACCGGATCCACAAGGCCCGGCTCATGGGCCTCAACACCATCGAGACGTACGTCGCCTGGAACGCCCACGCGCCGTCGCCCGACACCTTCGACCTGACCGGCGGGCTCGACCTCGGCCGGTTCCTCGACCTCGTCGCCGCCGAGGGCATGCACGCCATCGTCCGACCCGGTCCGTACATCTGCGCCGAATGGGCGAACGGCGGGCTGCCGTCGTGGCTCTTCGCCGACGCGAACGTCGGCGTGCGCCGGAACGAGCCCCGGTTCCTCGCGGCCGTGCAGGCGTACCTCGAGCGGCTCGCCCCCGTGCTCGTGCCCCGGCAGATCGACGCCGGCGGCCCGATCGTGCTCGTGCAGGTCGAGAACGAGTACGGCGCCTACGGCTCGGACCCGGCCTACCTCCGCGCGCTGCTCGCCATGCACCGCGACATCGGGCTCACCGTTCCGTTCACGAGCGTCGACCAGCCGATGGGCACGATGCTCGAGGACGGCACGATCCCGGGTCTCCACGCCACCGGCTCGTTCGGGTCCCGCGCGTCCGAGCGACTCGCGACCCTCCGAGGTGTGCAGCCGACCGGCCCGCTCATGTGCTCGGAGTTCTGGGACGGCTGGTTCGACAGCTGGGGCGAACACCACCACACGACCTCGGCGACCGACTCCGCCCGGGAACTCGACGCACTCCTCGCCGCGGGGGCGTCCGTCAACGTCTACATGTTCCACGGCGGCACGAACTACGGCCTGACGAACGGTGCGAACGACAAGGGCGTCTACCGACCGATCGCGACGAGCTACGACTACGACGCACCGCTCGACGAGGCCGGGCTGCCCACCCCGAAGTTCCACGCGTTCCGATCGGTCATCGAGCGGTACGCGCCCGTGCCGGACCTGCCGCCGGAGTTCGCCCCGGACGCACCCGCCCCGGCCCCGGTGCCCGACGTCGCACTCCGGTTCGACCGTGCCCTGTCGCTCTGGAGCACCGTCGACGACATCGCCACGTGGACGCACCACGACGACGTCCCGACCGTCGACGCACTCGGGAGCGGCGCCGGCTTCGTGCTCTACCGCACCGAGGTCGACCTGCCCGCGGGCGGCGTCCTCACCGTCGAGGAGGTCCGCGACCGCGCCCAGGTGTTCCTCGACGGGCGACCGGTGGGCGTCCTCGAGCGCGAGCACCACGACCACGCGCTCGTCCTGCCGCCGGTGGGCCGTGCCGTGCTCGACGTCCTGGTCGAGGACCAGGGACGCGTCGACTACGGCGTCCGCATCGGGGAGCCCAAGGGCCTGGTCGGCCCGGTCACCGTCGACGGCGCCCCGCTGGCCCGGTGGTCCGTCACGCCGCTCGACCTGGTCGCGGCCGTCGCCGGGCCCGCGGACGGCCGGGAGGCCCGGCACGCGTCCGTCCCGCAGCCCGCGTCCGCCGTCCCCGCCGCCGTCGCATCGCTCGGCCATCACCCGTCGGACGGCGCCGCGAAGCCTGCCGCAGTGTCCCCGGCTGCGGAGCCCGCCGCCGCGGTGTCCCCTGCCGCGGACGGCCTGCTCGGCGAGCACATGACGGAAGGGGCCGTGCTGACGGCGCCGACCCCGGCCCTCCCGGTCGTCGCCGCGCTCCGCGATGCCCGGCCCGACCCGGCCCCGACGCTCGCGGGGCCGACGTTCGCGCTCGCGACCGTCGAGCTCGACGCCGTGCGGGACCTGCACCTGGCGCTCGACGGGTTCGGCAAGGGCGTCGCCTGGGTGAACGGGTTCTGCCTCGGGCGGTACTGGTCGCGTGGCCCCCAGCGGACGCTGTACGTGCCGGCGCCCGTCGTCCGCGCGGGCCGCAACGAGGTCGTCGTGTTCGAGCTCGGTGCCGCCGCCCGCCGCGATGCGGTGTTCCGGGGCTCCGCGGACCTCGGGCACACGGAGGCCTGATCCCCAAACCGGCTGGTCTACTCCGTCACGGATGACCACATCGTCGTGTTGCAGGCGCGCGACCACTCCTGAGGTGACCGAGCCGGAGCGGTCGGTGTCGTGCTGATGGCACACGGCGTCCGGATCGCCGAGGCGCGACCGCTCCCATGTCGCCTGTGAGGGCAGGGTCGCTGCCACCGCACGAGTCACACTCCGATCATCTGGGGCCGACGCCGGGCTCCGACGATGCGGCCCCGCACGAAGAGCACGACCGTCCGCCCGAGCACCTCACCGACGGCCATCAGCAGGAGCGCGTCCACCCACGCCGATTCCTCGATCCGGTGCTCGACGCTGAAGGTGGTGAGGTGCATCTGCCCGGCAGCCGAGTTCGCCCAGAGTTGGAACGCCAGGCGGAACCCCATGCCGAGCACCCACAGGGCGGCTGCCGCCGGTGTGGCCCGGGCGAACGGGTGACCGTCCTTCCGCCAGACGCGCGTCAGAGCCGCGGCGCCGATCCCGAGCGTCACACCCACCGCCGGTCCGAGGAGGACGAGGAGGACCCCGTCCGCGGTCGTCGGGAGTGCGTGCCCGTAGTGGAGCACGGCCACGGCGACGAGTGCGATCGGCAGGAGGAGCTGCACGATGCCGAGCCGTCGTCCGCGGAGTTGCAGCACCACGAGTCCGAGCAGGGTGCCGTCGATGAGCCAGTCAGTGATCGTCATGCGGCAAGCCTCGCGATCCCCGCGCGGCTGGGGCACCACCCCGGGGTGGTGCCGGGGGTGGTGATGCGGCACGCGATCAGGCGGGCCCGAACACCTCGGGTAGTGCCCCGACGAACCCGTCGAAGTGGCTGTACCACAGCGCGTGCGCTGCTCCCGGGACGCCGCGGACGGCGACACCGCTGGCGGTGAGCAGCTCCACGAGCTCGTCGTCGACGACGTCGCTCGGCTCCGCCCGCACGACGATCGACCCGCGCTCGGGCATCCAGGTGCCGCCGGCCGCAGCCGCGACGGATGCCGCCGTTGCCGGGTCGAACCGTTCCGCAGCGCGCGCCTCGACGACGCAGTCCTCGTCGCCGTAGTACGGCCGGGAGGCGCGGAGCCCCTGGACGGTCCGCTCACGTCGGTCACGTTCGTACTCCAGCTCGACCGTGGCGCGGTCCCAGCCGCCGCGGCTGCTGAACGGGGCCTCCACGTACACGGTCCAGTCGGGGCGGAGCTCCTGCACAGCGGCAGCCAGGACCAGACCGCCGAAGGAGTGGCCGATCGCGAGCGCCGGAGGACGCTGCGAGGTCGCGCGAACGGCGTGCACGACGGCCGCTGCGGCACGCTCGACGGTCAGGTGCGGGTCCCGCTCCGACAGCCCGTGGCCCGGCAGATCGATCGTGAGCACGCGGTACCCCCGATCGGTGAGCAACGGCACGACACGCCACCAGCTCTCAGAGGAGCCCATCATCCCGTGCAGCAACACGGCGGTGTCCGGTCCGCTGCCGCGCTCGTCGACGTGGAGGCGCATCCGGTCATACAACCACGGCCACGGGACGGACCGGCTCGTCCGTGGCTCCCGCCTCCTTCCGACTGCACGTGTGTCGTTCGACAGCGGGGGAGTCGTCGCCTGCTCGGACACCCGACGCGCGGCGCGAGAAGCGTCATCGCCGGTGTCGTTCGACAGCGGTGCCGTCGGAAGCAGGCGGAGGGGCGGTGGCCGGCGGCGGGGACGGTGCGGGAGCCTGACCGGTCAGAACCGCGTGGTGCCCCGCAGCCGCCGCGGCCGCCCGTCCGGGTCCACCGCCAGCCGCGCGACCGCTCCGGCCCAGAGCCGCTGGACCGCCGAGATCGGCTCGGGCGTGTGCTGCCGGACGTGTCCGACCGGCCGCGGTCCGGGCTCGCCGTCCTCGTGCCAGTGGTCGAGGGCACGAGCGGTGGCCTTCCACAGCGCGAGTCCGCCGGTCAGGTCCTGGAGCCGGGGGTCGTCGGGCGTCGTCCCCAGGTGCTCCGCCCACAGCTGGAGGCGCAGGTCACGCGGCAAGGAGGAGTCCGGGCCGTCGTCTGGCCGCGCCGCTCCGTCGACCACGGCGCAGGTGAGCTCGCTGTCACTGGTCCAGGATCGGCGGTTGAAGTTGTCCGACCCGCACGTCATCCAGGTGTCGTCGACGATGCAGATCTTGGCGTGGATGTAGATCGGGGTTCCGGCGGTGTTCTCGAGGTCGAACACCCCCACCCGGTCCGGGGCGGTGCGCTGCAGGGCCCGCACGGCTCGGAGCTGCCCGATGCGGCTCGGTGGTCCGGCGAGGGGACCGTCGGAGTCGGGGTAGCGCGGCACGACGACGATGACGTGCAGGTCCGGGTTCCGCTCGAGCGCGTCCGCGATGCCGGTGGCGACCTCGGTGGACCACAGGTACTGGTCCTCGATGTAGATGAGTCGCCGCGCCCGCTCGAACGCCTTCGTGTACGCCCGGGCGACGCTCCGCTCGCCGGCGGGGGCGAACGGGAACGCCGGGCGCTTCACTCCGTAGGTGCGGAGGAGCTGGACCGCGTGCGTGCCGGCGGGCGGCGGCGGGGGTGCGGTCTCCGGCAGCGGCTCGGGGTGCCGCGGCATCCGTGCGAGGCGCTGCAGGAGCATCCGGTAGGGGTCCCGGTGGTCGAGCGGGTGCGGATCGTCCCACCGCTCGGCGAACACGGCGAGGACGTCGGCCACGACCGGTCCGTGGAGTTCGAGGGCGGCGTCGTGCCACGGCGGTCGGTCGCCGTAGCGGGGGTCCATCGAGAGCGCCTGCGGGTCACCGGCGTGGTCGGCGTCGTCCCGCCGGCTGTGGCAGAGGTCGATCCCGCCGACGAACGCGACGTCGCGCGCCGGGTCGTCGCGGTGCCGGATGACGAAGAACTTCTGGTGGTGCGAGCCGAACACCCGCACGCGCTGGTCGAGGAGCACCTCGCCGCCGGCGTCGTTGACCTCGCGCCCCAGCAGCTCGTTCGACCTGCCGCTGATCGGCGAGGAGATCCGTTCGCCGTGCGATCGCCAGACCAGGCCGCGGACCTCGACACCGCCTCGGGCCAGGTCCGCGAGGAGTTCCCCGATCGTCGGCCCGTCGGGGAGCAGACGCTCGTCCGCGTCGCCGCGCCAGTCCGTGAACCAGACCCGGTCGCCGGGCTCCAGCGCGGTGAGTTCCTCGTGCAGCCGGGCGAAGTACGGCGCGCCGTGCACGATCGGCACGACGAGGTTGCCCTCCGACCACGCCGGTTCGCCGTCGCGGTCGGCATGCACCGCGGTGGCCGTGTTGCCACGCTCGCCGGCGCGCAGGAACCAGTGGCGGGCGTCCTCGTACACGGTGGGAACACTACGGGAGGCGCTCCCGGGCGTCCGGTGCGTGTGCACGAGGGCGTACCGCCGCGGGTCGTGTTGTGTGCACGAGGGCGTACCGCCGCGGGTCGTGTTGTGTGCGCACGGCCGGAGCCGGGATGCTGGCAGGGCGACGAGTCAGGAGTCCCGATGACGCACCTCCCGGTCCCCGACCAGGCCACCGCATCCTCCGTGCCGGACGCGGTGGTCCACCTGAGCAGCGGCGGGGTGAGCCTCGTGCTCGACGCGTCGTCCGGCCTCCTGCCCGCGGTCGTCCACTGGGGAGCCGCGCTCGGGTCGCTGACCGCGGACGACGTCGCGGCGCTGTCCGAGGCGGACGTCCCGCCGGTCGGCGGGAACGCCGTCGACGAGCCGGTGCGCGTCGCCGTGCTGCCCGAGGGGTGGACGGGATGGACCGGGAGACCCGGGATCAGCGGCCATCGGAGCGGCCGGGACTGGTCGCCGCGGTTCCGCACGACGGCGGTCCGCCTGGAGGCCCGGGGGCACGAGGGCGCGCTGGCCGACTTCCGGGAGGTCGGGGCCGGCACCGTCACCGTGACCGCGGCGGACGAGGTGGCCGGGCTCGGGCTCGTGGTCGTCGTCGAACTGCTCGAGAGCGGCCTCGTGCGGCTGCGAGCCGAGGTCGAGAACACGGGTGCGGAGGAGTACGCACTCGACGACGTCACGCTCACGCTGCCCGTGCCGTCGCGAGCGCGCGAGGTCCTCGACTTCGGCGGACGGTGGGGCGCGGAGCGGACACCGCAGCGGACCGAACTCGTGACGGGCATCCACGAGCGGCAGGGCCGCAAGGGCCGAACCGGTGCCGACGCGGCGACGGTGTTGAGCGTCGGGACGCCCGGGTTCGGGTTCGCCGGCGGTGAGGTCTGGGGCGTGCACACCGCGTGGAGCGGGAACCACCGGCACGCGGCGGAGCGCGTGTTCAGCGGCGAGCAGGTGCTCGGCGGTGGGGAGCTCCTGCTGCCGGGCGAGGTCCGGCTCGGCCCCGGCGCGTCCTACCGCACGCCGTGGGTGTTCGGCGCGTACGGGGTCGGTCTCGACGACCAGGCGCGGCGGTTCCACCGGTTCCTGCGCTCGCGCCCCCGACACCCGCGGCGGGACCGCCCGGTGACGATCAACGTGTGGGAGGCCGTGTACTTCGACCACGACCTGGGACGGCTGACGGACCTGGCGGAGCGTGCTGCCGGGCTCGGGGTGGAGCGGTACGTGCTCGACGACGGGTGGTTCCGGGGCCGCCGGGACGACACCCGCGGTCTGGGCGACTGGGTGGTCGACGAGGACGTCTGGCCGGACGGGCTGCACCCGCTCGTGGACCGCGTGCGGGAGCTCGGCATGGAGTTCGGCCTGTGGTTCGAGCCCGAGATGGTGAACGAGGACAGCGACGTGGCCCGCGCGCATCCGGAGTGGCTCATGCAGACGGGGGCGCGCCTCCCGGTCCGGTCACGGAACCAGCAGGTGCTCGACCTGGCGATCCCCGAGGCGTACGAGCACGTGCTGGGGCAGATGACGGCCGTGCTCGAGGAGTACGCGATCGCGTACGTCAAGTGGGACCACAACCGGGACCTCGTCGACGCGGGGCGGTGGCCGGGCGGCGAACCGGCGGTGCACGAGCAGACCCGGGCGGCGTACCGGCTCATGGCCACGCTGAAGGAGCGGTTCCCGGGACTCGAGATCGAGTCGTGCTCGTCCGGGGGCGGGCGGGTCGACCTCGGCGTCATCGAACACACGGACCGGGTCTGGGTCTCCGACTGCATCGACCCCCTCGAGCGCCAGCGGATGAACCGGTGGACGATGCAGCTCCTGCCGCCGGAACTGCTCGGGTCGCACGTGGCCTCGGGCGTGAACCACACGACGGGGCGGTGGCACGAGCTGTCGTTCCGTGCCGGGACCGCCCTGTTCGGCCACTTCGGGATCGAGTGGGACCTGGCGCGGGCGACGGAGCTCGAGCTCCGGGACCTCGGCGCGTGGATCGACCTGTACAAGCGGTACCGGGACCTCATGCACCGTGGGGAGCTCGTGCGGGTCGACCAGGTGGACCCGACGCTCAACGTGTACGGCGTGGTCGACCCCGCGCGGCGGGAGGCCCTGTTCTTCGTCGCCACGATCGGGCGGTCGGACGTGTCACCGCGGGGTCGCCTGACGTTGCCCGGCCTCGACCCGGCGACGCGCTACCGGGTCACCCCCGTGCTCGTCGGCGACCCCGAGGCGGGGGTGCAGCCGGCATCGTGGTGGGGGCCGGTCGTCGCTGCTGCCGATCCCGCCACGGCACCCGCATCGAACCGCGTCCTTCCTGACGAACCCCGCGATGACGCGGTTCGAACGGACGGAGGCGGGGCAACGCCCACGGGTGCCACGGGTGCCACGGGTGCCACGGGTGCCGCGGGTGCCACGGGGACCAGCGTCGGCGACGGGACGGTCCGTCGGTTCCGCGGGACGGTCCTCCCGGGCAGCGCGCTCGCGTCGGCGGGGCTGCAAGCGCCCCTGATGTACCCGGAGCGCGTGGTGCTGCTGCACGTGACGGCCGAGGACTGACCGCCCCGGGTCACCGGACGCGGCGCTGCCCAGCAGACGCGACGGCATCCCGCGGCACGGCGTGGATCGCGTTGTGTCCCTCGGGCTTCCGCCGTACACTCGGAGCCACTACAACGTTGTAACCGCGAACGAAGGAACACCGCAATGCCGCGCGTCCACCTCTCCCTCGACCCTGCGTTCACCATCGGCCCGGTCCGGCGTCGCCTGTTCGGCGGGTTCGTCGAGCACCTCGGCCGCCACGTCTACGACGGCATCCACGAGCCGAACCACCCCACCGCCGACGAGCAGGGCTTCCGGCAGGACGTCATCGAGCTCGTCAAGGAGCTCGGGGTCACGACGATCCGGTACCCCGGCGGCAACTTCGTGTCGGGCTACAACTGGGAGGACGGCGTCGGCCCGGTCGACCAGCGTCCCCGCCGCCTCGACCTCGCGTGGCACGCCACCGAGACGAACCAGGTCGGGCTGCACGAGTTCTCGCACTGGCTCGACCAGGTCGGCAGCGACCTCATGCTCGCGGTGAACCTCGGCACGCGCGGCACGAAGGAGGCCATCGAGCTCCTCGAGTACACGAACGTCCCCGGTGGCACCACGCGCTCCGAGGAGCGCAAGGCGAACGGGCGGGAACGGCCCTTCGACGTCCGCATGTGGTGCCTCGGCAACGAGATGGACGGCCCGTGGCAGCTCGGCCACCGCAACGCCGTCGACTACGGCAAGCTCGCTTCGCGCACCGCCAAGGCGATGCGCCAGATCGACCCCGACATCGACCTCGTCGCGTGCGGGTCCTCGGGCCGTGGCATGCCCACGTTCGGCGCCTGGGAGCGCGAGGTCCTCGAGCAGACGTACGACGACGTCGACTACATCTCCTGCCACGCCTACTACGAGGAGAAGGACGGCGACCTCGTCAGCTTCCTCTCGTCCGGCATCGACATGGACCAGTTCATCCGCTCGGTCGTCGAGACCGCGGACCACGTCAAGGCCGCCCGGAAGTCGGACAAGACGATCGAGATCTCGTTCGACGAGTGGAACGTCTGGTACATCACCGACTGGGAGGCGCAGCAGAAGACGTACACGATCGACGAGTGGCCGATCGCCCCGCGGCAGCTCGAGGACATCTACTCGGTCGCCGACGCGGTCGCCTTCGGCGGCCTCATGATCACGCTGCTCAACCACGCCGACCGGGTCGCCTCGGCCAGCCTCGCGCAGCTCGTCAACGTCATCGCCCCGATCATGACCGAGCCGAACGGCCCGGCCTGGCGGCAGACGACGTTCTTCCCGTTCTCGCTCACGTCGCAGCTCGCCCAGGGCCAGGCGCTCAAGGTCGCGATCGACGGCGACACGATCGACACCCCGGTCTACGGTGCCGTCCCCGTGGTGGACGCCGCTGCGACGACCGACGGTGAGCGCACGTCGGTGTTCCTCATCAACCGGAGCACCGACGCGGCGACGACCGTCACGCTCGACCTCGGCCGGCTCGGCGCGAGTGCGACCGGCTCGGTCAGCGCCCAGGGCATCTGGGACGACGACGTCTACGCCAAGAACACGCTCGAGGACACCGAGCGCGTCGGCCTGCGGACGAACGACACCGCGACGTTCGAGGACGGCACGCTCACGATCGAGCTGCCGGCGACGTCGTGGACGGCGGTGACCATCGGCTGAGCCGACCTGGCGGGGTGCGGGTCGGTCCCGCACCCGGCCAGGGCTCGGTCGCCGATGCCGGAACGGTACGGTGCAGACGTGACAGCAACCCCGGAGCGGAGCGTGACGCGCTCGCCGACGATCTTCGACGTCGCCGAGCGCGCCGGGGTCTCCCACCAGACGGTGTCCCGCGTCATCAACGGCGACGCGACGGTGCGGGCGCCGTTGCGCGAGCGCGTGACCGCGGCGATCGCCGAGCTCGGGTACCGACCCCGTGCCGCCGCCCGGGCCCTCGCGAGCCGGACGAGCCGCGCCCTCGGTGTCGTGTCCACGGGCGGGGCCCTGCACGGTCCCACGAGCACCGCGCTCGCGTTCAACCAGGCGGCCCGTCGTGCCGGGTACCACGTGCTCACCGCGACGCTCGACCGGGCGGAACCGGAGTCGATGCGCGACGCCGTCGAGACCCTCCTGGCGCAGGACGTCGCCGCGATCGTCCTCGTCGCCGCGGACTCCACCGCGACCGACGCCCTCGCCGCGCTCCCGGTGGCCCCGCCGGTCCCCGTCGTCATCGCGAACGGTCGCGCCGGCCAGGTCGCGGGGTGGACCGCGGTCGCGATCGACCAGGCTGCCGGCGCGGAACTCGCCGTGCGGCACCTGCTCGACCGGGGGCGGCGCCGGATCGCGCACCTCACAGGCCCGGAGGTCTCGCAGGAGGCCGTGGTCCGCCGCGACACGTACGAGCGACTCGTCCGCGAGGCCGGGTTCGAACCGCTCGTGCTGGCGGGTGACTGGACGCCCGAGAGCGGGTACGACGCCGGGCTCGCGCTCGACCGGGACACGGTCGACGCCGTGTTCTGCGGGAACGACCAGATGGCGCTCGGCGTGCTCCACGCGTTCGCCGACCGGGGTGTCCGCGTGCCCGAGGACGTCGCCCTCGTCGGCTTCGACGACATCCCCGAGGCGGCGCACTTCACCCCGCCGCTCACCACCGTGCGGCAGGACTTCGCATCGCTCGGCGAACGTGTGCTCGAGGCCGTCCTCGTCGTGCTCACCGGTGGTGCCGTGACCGACCGGACGGTCGAGCCGGAGCTCGTCGTGCGCACCTCGACGTAGCCCGCACCGCCGGTCGTGACCGGCCCACCCACCCGATCCGTGCCTCCCGGCCTTGCCGAAGTGAGCGCTCACATGGCACGATCACACCATGACGAAGGAGTCGCCCATGCCCGATGACGACCAGGCGCGCCAGCGCCACGCCGACGACGTCAGCGAGGGTCGCGCGACCCTCGGGATCGAGCTCGGCTCCACCCGCATCAAGGCGACCCTCGTCGGCGCCGACCTGCTGCCGATCGCATCGGGCAGCCACGAGTGGGAGAACGAGTTCGTCGACGGCCGGTGGACGTACCCGCTCGACGCCGTCTGGTCGGGCCTCCAGGCCTGCTACGCGGACCTCGTGTCCGACGTCCAGGACCGGTTCGGGGTGCGCCCCACGCGCTTCCGGGCCATCGGCGTGTCCGCGATGATGCACGGCTACCTGGCGTTCGACGCGGACGACGAACTGCTCGTCCCGTTCCGGACCTGGCGCAACACCTCGACCGGCGCGGCGTCCGCCGAGCTGACCGAGGCGCTCCAGTTCAACATCCCGCTCCGTTGGTCCGTCGCGCACCTGTACCAGGCGGTCCTCGACGACGAACCGCACGTCGCCGACATCGCGTCGCTGACGACGCTCGCCGGGTACGTGCACTGGAAGCTCACGGGGCGTCGGGTGCTCGGCGTGGGGGACGCGTCGGGCGTGTTCCCGATCGACCCCGCCACCGGCACCTACGACGCCGGCATGCTCGCCACGGTCCAGGAGCGCGTCGGACAGCGGGCCGCGCACCTCGACCTCGCGGCCGTGCTCCCCGAGGTGCTCCCCGCCGGACGGGAGGCGGGGCACCTGACCGCGGACGGCGCACGACTGCTGGACCCGACCGACTCGCTGCAGGACGGCATCCCGCTCTGCCCGCCCGAGGGGGACGCGGGTACCGGCATGGTGGCCACGAACGCGGTCGCGCCGCGCACCGGGAACGTGAGCGTCGGCACGAGCATCTTCGCCATGGTCGTGCTCGAGGAACCCCTCACCGCCGCGCACCACGAGCTCGACGTCGTGACGACGCCGTCCGGTGACGCCGTCGCGATGGTGCACTGCAACAACGGCGCGAGCGAGCTCGCCGCCTGGGCGCGGGTGTTCGGCCGCTTCGCCGAGGTCACCGGGTCGCCGGTCGAGCCGGACCGGGTGTACGCGGCGCTGCTCGCGGAGGCCCTGGACGCGGACCCCGACGCCGGTGGCCTGCTGTCCTCGAACTACCTGTCCGGCGAGCCGGTGACGGGCGTCGAGGAGGGGCGACCGCTCCTCGTCCGCAGTCCCGCGGGTCGGTTCACGCTCGGCAACCTCATCCGGGCCGAGGTGGACGCGGCGTTCGCGACCCTGCGCATCGGCATGGACGTCCTGGCGGGCGAGGGAGTCGCGGTCGACCAGCTGCTCGCCCACGGGGGCCTGTTCCGGACGCGCGGGCCGGCCCAGCAGTTGCTGGCCGCCGCGTTGCGGGTGCCGATCGCCGTCGGGGCGACCGCCGGTGAGGGCGGTCCGTGGGGCATGGCGGTCCTGGCCGCGTACCTCGAGGCCGCCGACGAGCGGTCCCTGGCCGAGTACCTGGCCACCGAGGTCTTCGATGGCGACACGGTCGACGTCGTGCAGCCGGCGGCCGAGGACGTCGCGGGCTTCGCCACGTTCCTCGAGCGGTACCGGGCCGGCCTGGCCCTGCAGCCGGTCGCGGTCGCGGCCACACCGGCCGGCACGAGTGACGGCGACGCCGCCGGCGACGCCGTCGCGAACGGCGACACCCCGAACGAAGGAGCAACCCCATGACCGAGGACACTCCCGTGTCCGGCGACGCCGTGTCCGACGACGTCCGTGCCGCCGTGCAGGCGACCCGCGAGAAGGTCGCCGCCCTGCACAGCGAGCTGACCCGGAACGGACTCGTCGTCTGGACGGGCGGCAACGTGTCGGAGCGCGTGCCCGGCGCCGACCTGTTCGTCATCAAGCCGTCCGGCCTGACGTACGACGAGCTCCGTCCCGAGAACCAGATCGTCTGCACCCTCGACGGCGTGCCCGCCGACGGTTGGGGCAACGAGCACGGTCCGTCGAGCGACACCGCCGCGCACGCCTACGTGTACCGCCAGATGCCGAGCGTCGGCGGCGTCGTGCACACCCACTCGACCTACGCCACCGCGTGGGCCGCGCGGGGCGAGGAGATCCCGTGCGTCATCACCGCGATGGCGGACGAGTTCGGCGGACCCATCCCGATCGGTCCGTTCGCGATCATCGGTGACGACTCGATCGGCCGCGGCATCGTCGCGACGCTCGAGGGGCACCGCTCGCGCGCCGTGCTCATGCAGAACCACGGGGTGTTCACCATCGGCAAGGACGGCCGCGACGCGGTCAAGGCGGCCGTGATGGCCGAGGACGTCGCCCGCACCGTGCACATCAGCCGGCAGCTCGGCGACCCGCTGCCGATCGACCCCGCCGACATCGACCGGTTGTTCGACCGGTACCAGAACGTCTACGGACAGGAACCCAAGGGAGCGATGCAATGACGCAGATCGACAGCGGACTCGACGGATACCAGATCTGGTTCCTGACGGGGAGCCAGGGGCTCTACGGCGAGGAGACCCTCCGCCAGGTCGCGGAGCAGTCGCAGGCGGTGCACGCGCAGCTCGCGGCGCAGGTGCCCGTCGAGCTCGTGTGGAAGCCGGTGCTCACCGACCCGGACTCGATCCGCCGCGCCCTCATCGAGGCGAGCGCGGACGACCGCGTCATCGGGGTCGCGACGTGGATGCACACGTTCAGCCCGGCGAAGATGTGGATCGGCGGGCTCGGTGCGCTCACGAAGCCGTTGCTGCACCTGCACACACAGGCGAACGTCGAGCTGCCCTGGGGCGAGATCGACTTCGACTTCATGAACCTCAACCAGGCCGCGCACGGCGACCGCGAGTTCGGCTACGCGCTGGCCCGCATGGGGGTCGCGCACGCCACGACGATCGGCCACGTGTCGGATCCGCGCGTCGTGGCCGAGGTCTCGGCGTGGGCCCGTGCGGCCGCCGCCTGGGCCGCTGTCCGGTCGCTCAAGCTCGCGCGCTTCGGCGACAACATGCGGTACGTCGCCGTCACCGAGGGTGACAAGACCGAGGCCGAGATCGCGCTCGGCGTCCAGGTGAACACCTGGGCCGTCAACGAGCTCGCCGACGCGGTCGCCGACGTCGACGACACCGACGTCGACGCCCTCGTGGCCTCGTACGAGGAGGAGTACGAGGTCGTCGCCGAGCTCCGTCGCGGTGGCGAGCGCCACCAGTCCCTCCGTGACGGTGCCGCGATCGAGCTCGGGCTCCGCTCGTTCCTCGAGGCCGGTGGGTTCGGTGCGTTCACGACGAACTTCGAGGACCTCGGCGCGCTCAAGCAGCTGCCGGGCCTCGCGGTGCAGCGGCTCATGGCCGACGGCTACGGGTTCGGTGCCGAGGGCGACTGGAAGACCGCCGTGCTCGTCCGCGCGATGAACGTCGCCGGGGCCGGGCTCCCCGGCGGCGCCTCGCTCATGGAGGACTACACGTACGAGCTCACGCCGGGTCGCGAGAAGATCCTCGGCGCGCACATGCTCGAGGTCTCGCCGACGTTGACGGCCGCACGCCCCACGCTCGAGATCCACCCGCTCGGCATCGGCGGCAAGGACGACCCCGTGCGCCTCGTGTTCACGGCCGACCCGGGTGAGGCCGTCGTCGTCGCGATGTCCGACGTCCGCGACGGCTTCCGCCTGACGGCCAACGTCGTCGACGTCGTCGAGCCCGACGCGCCGCTGCCGCACCTGCCCGTCGGCCGCGCCGTCTGGGAGCCCCGGCCGTCGTTCCCCGTCGCCGCCGAGGCCTGGCTCGCCGCGGGTGCCGCCCACCACACCGTCATGACGAACGCGGTCGGGCTCGACGTCGTGGAGCGCTTCGCGACGATGGCCGGGACCGAGTTCGTGGTGATCGACGAGCACACCACGATCCGCGAGTTCCGGCAGGAGCTCAAGGTGCAGCAGGTGTGGCACCGCCTCGACCGGGGGTTCTGAGCCTCCCGCTCAGAACGCAGGACACGCCGTGTGCACCCGAGTGCACACGGCGTGTCCTGCACTCTGGGCAGGGTCGGCGTGACCCCCGGATGCGGGGTTCCCAGGTGATTCGGATGATCGCGGCGCCCATTGCCGCCGATCCGCGCGGTCATGGCGATCCCGGGGTGTCGTTCCGCTCAGGCTGCGCGCCCGACCGAGGGGTGGACCGATCGTTCCCGGTTGAGTCCGCGTCGAGCGGTACCTATCGTGGCCGAGGTCGTCCCGGGGGTGGGGAACGACGGTGGCCGCCCCCAGGCGGTTGCACCAACGAGGCCGGACGCGCGCGAACAGCTGCCCCGCGACGGAACCCTCGACCTGACCGCAGATCGGCCGGGGTGGGCAGCGGTCGTCCGACGATCGTCGGCGTGCGCGGCCCCGTGAGGAAGCACCACACCATGAAGAAGTCCATCCGTACCCGCTCGCTCGTCAGCGGGCTCGCGTTCGCCGGCCTCGCCGTCACGGGCGTCGCCCTGGCGGCACCCGCCAACGCGGCCTCCGAGTCGACCTGGGACCAGATCGCCCAGTGTGAGAGCAGTGGCAACTGGGCCACCAACACCGGCAACGGCTACTCCGGCGGCCTCCAGTTCTCCCAGAGCACCTGGGCCGCCAACGGCGGGACCGGGACCCCGGCGTCCGCCAGCAAGTCGGAACAGATCGCGGTCGCGAACCGCGTGCTCGCGTCGCAGGGCTGGGGCGCCTGGCCGGCGTGCTCGTCCCGGCTCGGTCTGAGCGGCACCGAGGGCGCGTCCGCTCCCGCGGCGACCACCTCGACCGCTCCGTCGTCGACCACCTCCACCGCGCCGTCGGCCGCCTCGTCCACCGCGACGTCGAGCGCGGCGACCTCGAGCGCGCCCGTCGCGGCACCGTCCGCACCCGCGGCACCGTCGATCCCGTCCGTGGCGACGAGCGGCAAGACGTACACGGTGCTCTCGGGCGACACGCTCAACACGATCGCCACGAAGCTCGGCGTGAGCGGCGGGTGGACGCGCCTCGCTGGTGCGAACACGCGCACCGTGACCGACGTCGACCTGATCTACCCGGGGCAGGTCCTGCAGCTCCCGGCCTGATCGCAGGCGCCGCTCGGTCCGCACCACGCGCGGACCGAGCGGGACACGACGGACGGGACCCGGGCGACCGGGTCCCGTCCGTCGTTCCGTTCGGCGTGGACACCGCCGTGTCGACGCCCTGTCCGGCTCGTCCTCCACATCGGCCGGTGCATGAACGCTGTCCACCATCTCGGCTCGGCACCTTGTCGGCGGGCGTGCTTCCCGGCCATCATCGGAGCACGCGCCGCGGGGTGCGCAGGAGCACGAGGAGGACGGGACATGGCGACCTTCACCAGGGGGTTCGGCGGGCGGCGGCGTGACGTGGACCCGCGGCTGCCACCGGGACAGACCACCGTGGCCGACTGGCCGGTGCTCTCGGCGAGCGGCACACCGATCATCGAGCCCGAGGAGTGGCAGTTCTCCGTCCGTACCGAGACCGGCGCAGTGCACGAGTGGTCGTGGGACGCGGTCCGGGCGCTCGGGATCGAGGACATCCGGACCGACATCCACTGCGTGACCCACTGGTCCAAGCTCGACATGGGGTGGCGGGGCGTCCCGCTCGACGCCGTCTTCGCCGACGTCGAGACCTCGTTCGACCACCTCATGGTCCACAGTTACGGCGGCTACACGACGAACCTGCCCCTGGCCGAGGTCCTCGACGGCAAGGCGTGGATCGCGTTCGAGGCCGAGGGCGAGCCCCTGTCGCCCGAACACGGCGGTCCGGCGCGGTTGCTCGTGCCGCATCTCTACTTCTGGAAGAGCGCCAAGTGGGTCCGCGGGATCACGATGCAGGCGAACGACGAGCCGGGCTTCTGGGAGAACGCGGGCTACCACCTGCACGGGGACCCGTGGAAGGAAGAGCGCTACTGGTGAGCGTCGACGTCGGAGCGACCGCATCGGCGCAGACGGTGTCGGCCACGACGGGTGCGCCCGCGGACCCGACCTCCCGTCCCGCGTCCGCACTCCCGCGCCCGGGGTGGCACGTGGCGCGTGTCGTCGCGGTCGCGTCCGAGACCCCGACGGCGCGGCGCATCGTGCTCGACGTCGCGGGCTGGCCCGGGAACGAGGCCGGTCAGCACCTCGACCTGCGCCTCACCGCCGAGGACGGCTACCAGGCGACGCGGTCCTACTCGATCGCCTCGCACGGGGCGAGCAGCCGGGTCGAGCTCGCGGTGGACCGGGTCGACGACGGCGAGGTCTCGCCCTTCCTGGTCGACGACGTCATGGTGGGCGACGAACTCGAGGTGCACGGACCGCTCGGCGGCTGGTTCGTCTGGCGGCCACCGACGGAACCGGAACCGCGCCCGGTCCAGCTCATCGCGGGCGGATCCGGCGTCGTCCCGCTCGTCGCGATGGTCCGTGCGCACGCGGAGGCCGGGGACCCCACGCCCTTCCGGTTGCTGTACGCGGTCCGCACGCCGGAGGACGTCTTCTTCCGCCCCGAACTGCGGGCGGCGCTCGACGCGGACGCTCCCTTCACACTGACGACGGTGTACTCGCGACGGACGCCCCCGGGCGACGACACCGCACCCGGCCGCCTGACGCGGGACCGCCTCGGTGCCGCGATCGTGCCGGCGGCGGCCCACCCGCGCATCTACGTCTGCGGCTCGACGCCGTTCGTCGAACAGGTCATCACGTGGCTCGGCGAGCTCGGGTACGACACCCGGGGCGTGCGAGCCGAGCGGTTCGGAGGCAGCGCATGACGACCCGACTCGACGGCAACGCGGCGGCCGGGGTCCTGGCCGACGTCTTCGGCACGGACACCACCACCGCACGGGTCCGATGCTCCGGCTGCGGGGCGGTCGGGGTCGTCGCCACGGTGGTCGTCCTGGCCGATGCGGCGGGCACGGTCCTCCGCTGCCCCGAGTGCGATGACGTCCTCGCCACGGTGGTCGACGACGGCACCACGGCCTGGCTGTCCATGCCCGGGGTGAGCGCGATCGGCATCCCACGACCGGTGCCCCTGGGCAGCCGTGCACGGACCCGGCCCGGAGGCTGAGCGGACACGCCCTGGTCGGACTCCTACACTGGCCAGTCGCAGGAACCCCACCCCACCCCGCCACACCCCTCGGAAGGTCGATCGCCCGATGACCACCCCGTCCACACGCGTGCCCGGCAGACTCGCCGAGCAGCGTGCGCTCCTCTTCGACCTCGACGGCGTCCTGACGCCCACCGCGGACGTCCACATGCGCGCATGGTCACGGCTGTTCACGCCGTACCTCGAGCAGCACGGGGTCGCCCCGTACACCGAGCAGGACTACTACGCGTACATCGACGGCAAGCCGCGCTACGACGGCGTCCGGTCCCTGCTCGTCGCGCGGGGGATCCAGGTCCCCGAGGGCGACCCGTCCGACGGCCCGGACGCCGACACGGTCTGCGGTCTCGGCAACCGGAAGAACGCCGCGTTCAACGCCGAGCTCGAGGAGAACGGCGTCCTGCCGTACCCCGGCTCCGCGCGGTTCCTCGACGCCGCCATCGCTGCCGGGTACCTCGTCGCGGTCGTCTCGAGTTCCGCGAACGCCCGGTCGGTCCTGCGCACCGCGGGGATCCTCGACCGCTTCCCCGTCGTGGTGGACGGCGCCGTCGCGATCGCCGACCACCTGGCCGGCAAGCCGGCTCCCGAAACCTTCGTCGACGCGGCGCACCGCCTCGGACTGACGCCGGCGTCGTGCGTCGTGTTCGAGGACGCCCTCGCCGGGGTCCAGGCCGGCCACGCCGGGGCCTTCGGACTCGTCGTCGGCGTCGATCGCGGTGCGGGCGCGGACGCCCTCCGCGCGCACGGCGCGGACGTCGTCGTGCCCGACCTCGCCGACCTCGTCGACGACCTGCCGGCTCCGGGCACCGTCACCCACCCCACGGACGCTCCCGGGAAGGACGCATGAACCCGATCACCGCGGATCCCCTCGACCGCACCCGCTACCCGATCGACGAGTGGGCGCTGGAAGAGGCCGAGTACGCCCCCGACGAGCAGGGCGTCGCCGAGACGCTGTTCGCGGTCGGCAACGGGTACCTCGGCCTCCGGGGGAACTTCGACGAGGGCCGGGGCGGGTTCTCGTACGGCACCTACGTGAACGGGTTCCACGAGACCTGGCCGATCCGTCACGCCGAAGAGGCCTTCGGGTTCGCGAAGGTGGGACAGACGATCGTCAACGCCCCGGACGCCAAGGTGATCCGGCTCTACGTCGACGACGAACCCCTGGTCCTCGCCGAGGCCGACATCCTCCGGTACACGCGACGGCTCGAGTTCCGCGACGGCTACCTGCTCCGTGAGACCGAGTGGAGCACGCCCTCGGGCAAGCGCGTGCTCATCCGCTCGCGCCGACTCGTGTCGTTCGCCGACCGGCACCTCGCGGTCGTCGACTACGAGGTCACGATGCTCGACCACGATGCCTCCGTGTTGCTGTCGAGCCAGATCCTCAACCGCCAGGACGTGCCCGACGAGTACCACGCGATGATGCAGACCGCGGCGCCGATGTTCGACCCGCGCAAGGCGGAGCAGTTCACGAACCGGGTCCTGCAACCGCGCTTCCGGCGGAACACGGGCGAGCGGTCGCTGCTCGGTTACCAGACGTCGAGCTCGGGCATGACCATCTGCGTGGGGGCCGAGCACCGGCTCGAGACCGACAACACCTGGGACCACACCGCGCAGATCGACGACGACCTCGCCAAGCACGTGTACCGGATCACGGCCAAGGCCGGACAGCCGATCCGCCTCGTCAAGACCATCACGTACCACACGTCGCGCGGGGTCCCCGCCCGGGAGCTCGCCGATCGCTGCGACCGGACGCTCGACCGTGCGGCCGAGACCTCCGTGGACGACATGTTCGCGCACCAGCGGGCGTGGATGGACGACTTCTGGGCCCGGAGCGACGTCGAGATCCCGCACGAGCCCGGCCTGCAGCAGGCGGTCCGGTGGAACCTGTTCCAGCTCGCGCAGGCCACCGCCCGCACCGATGGCCACGGCATCGCGGCGAAGGGCGTGAGCGGCTCCGGGTACGGCGGCCACTACTTCTGGGACACCGAGGTCTACGTGCTGCCGTTCCTCAGCTACACGGCACCGATCGTCGCCCGGAACGCCATGCGGTTCCGCTACAACATGCTCGACGCCGCCCGTGACCGCGCTCGCGAGCTGAACCAGCGCGGCGCCCTGTTCCCGTGGCGGACGATCAACGGTCAGGAGTCGAGCGCGTACTACGCGGCCGGCACCGCGCAGTACCACATCGACGCCGACATCGCCCACGCGCTCATGCAGTACGTCCGGGCGAGCGGTGACCGCGAGTTCCTCAAGCGTGGGGCGATCGACATCCTCGTCGAGACCGCGCGCTTGTGGGAGGACCTCGGCTTCTGGCGGCGGAACGGCGACCGGAAGTTCCACATCGACGGCGTGACGGGCCCGGACGAGTACACCACCGTCGTCGACGACAACATGTACACGAACGTCATGGCCCGCGCGAACCTGTGGTTCGCCGTGAACGCGTGCCGTGAACTGCGTGCCGACGACCCGGTCGAGTTCTCGCGCATGGTCCGTCGTACGGGTCTGGACGAGTCGGAGATCGCGGGCTGGGCCGCGGCGGCCGAGGCCATGGAGATCCCGTTCGACCCGCACCGGGGCATCCACCCGCAGGACGCCCAGTTCCTCGACAAGGAGCTCTGGGACCTCGAGAAGACGCCGGAGTCGAAGCGCCCGCTCCTGCTCCACTACCACCCGCTCGTGATCTACCGGTTCCAGGTGCTCAAGCAGGCGGACGTCGTGCTCGCGCTGTTCCTGCAGGGCCACGAGTTCACGCCCGCCGAGAAGCGCCGCGACTTCGAGTACTACGACGCACTGACCACGGGTGACTCCACGCTGTCGGCGGTCGTCCAGTCGATCATCGCGGCCGAGGTCGGGTACCACGAGCTCGCGGAGCAGTACTTCCTCACCTCGTTGTTCGTCGACCTCGCCGACCTGCACGGCAACACGTCCGACGGCGTCCACGTCGCCTCGACGGGCGGCGTCTGGGGTGCCCTCGTCAACGGCTTCGGCGGCATGCGCGACCACGGCGGCCGACTGACGTTCAACCCGCGGCTCCCGAAGACATGGCCCGGCCTGACCTTCCGGCTCACCGTGCAGGGGAACCGGATGCGCGTCGAGCTCGAACCGGATCGCATGACCTTCACGATCGAGCACGGCACCGAGGTCACGGTGTGGGTGCACAACGAGGAGTTCCTCGTCTCGGCGGACCACCCGCTCGTCGTCGAGCTCGGGCACCAGGGGCCGCGGCTCGAGGCGCACGCGCCGACGACGAGCGACATCCAGGGCACGCTCCGCGCCGACGGGTCGGTCATCACCGCGTCCATCCCGACGATCTCGCTCGAGCGTGACGAGGTGGAGGCGCAGCCGTCGTGAGTGCACGCCGGGTCGCCGCCGACGCGGACGTCGGCACCCGCTGGGTGGCCCTGCTCCGCGGCGTGAACGTGGGCGGGGTCACCGTCCGGAACCCCGAACTCACCGCGGTCGTCGCGGGGATCGGCGGCACCGACGTCCGACCGGTGCTCGCGAGCGGCAACGTGGTGTTCACGGCCCCGGCGCCCGACGCCGGACCGGAGCACGCGCTCGCGCAGGACGCTGCGGAGGCGACCCTCCGGGACCGGCTCGAGCGGGGCCTCCAGGACCGGTTCGGCCGCCCGGTGCCCGTGGTGCTCGTGCGACAGGACCGACTGGCGGCGCTCGTCGACGCGTTCCCGTTCCCGGTCGACGCGGCGACGCACGCGTACGTCGTGTTCTCGTCGGACCAGGACGCCCTCGAGGCCCTCGTCGCCGACCCGGTGGACCCGCCGGACCGGGTGGCCGTCGGCGACGGCGTCGTCTACTGGGCGTGCCCGAAGGGGTCGAGCACCGACACCCCGTTCGCCAAGCGTGCGTCCACGTCGCGGTTCCGCGCGATGACGACGACGCGGAACGTGAACACGCTCCGTCGCATGGCGTGACCGCGGCACCATGCGCCAGGGAAACGCGCCGGGGGACACCGCCCCGGGGGTGACCGGCAGCCGCCCGAGTACAACGATCACCATGACGAACGAACGTCCCGACACCGACGGGCCCGACGCAGCACATCGGATCCCGGAGGGGGTCGACGACGCCACGGTGGACGCCCTCGGCAAGCTGTCCGAGGGGCTCGAGGCGCTCGAGCACGCTCGCGGCCTGCTGTACGGCTTCCACCGCCTCACGGGCACGGCGGACCTCGCGATCGGTAAAGCCGTGGACCTGTTCCGCCAGGCCGGACACGACGACGTCGCCGACCGCATCGAGCGTGACGTCGTCGGCCGCAACGTCATCGCCGGCCGATGGACGTTCCAGATCGTCGAGGACTACGACGACGACTACTGGTCGGTCGTCCGCGACGCCGAACGGGAGGCCCGCGAGCAGCTGGCCGGCGGCCGTCGCCACCTCTTCGAGGCCCGCATGAAGGAACAGCGCCGCACCCACGGGGCGCCCCACCACGAGGCCCTGCCCGCCGATGTCGGCGAGCAGGTGTGATGATGGGGCGGTGAACGGACGCCAGGACCGGGCTCGCGTCGAGGCGGCCGTGCGCGAGCTCCTCGCCGGTGTCGGTGAGGACCCGACGCGTCCGGGCCTCCAGGCGACGCCCGCGCGGGTGGCGGACGCGTTCGCCGAGTTCTTCAGCGGCCTCGGGGTCGACGCGACCGACATCGTGCGACGTGGGGCGGTGCCGGCCGAGCCGGACGAGCTCGGTGAGGTCGTGATCGTGCGCGACGTCCGGTTCCGCTCGGTGTGTGAGCACCACCTGCTGCCGTTCCTCGGGGTCGCCCACCTGGCGTACGTGCCGGGCGAGCGGATCATCGGGCTCGGCACGCTCTCGCGGGTGGTCGACGCGATCGCCTCGCGGCCGCAGCTGCAGGAGCGGCTCGGGTCCGAGGTCGTGTCGGCCATCGCCGAGGGGCTCGACGCCCCGGGGGTGCTCGTCGTGCTCGACGCCGTGCACGCCTGCGTGACGACCCGTGGTGAGCGGCAGACGGCCAGTTCGACGGTGACCGTGGCGAGCAGCGGAGTCCTCGCGGACCCGGTCCGTCGGGCCGAGGTCATCGCGCTCATCGGCGCGGCCGGCAGCGGAGCGGTGGCATGACGGCGGACGCGGCCCTGGGCCTCCCGACCGGCGCCGTGCTCGTGACCGACCCCGAGCGCACGGCCGGCCCCGAGCGCACGGCCGGCCCCGAGCGCACGACCGGCTCCGAGCGCACGGCCGCCCCCGTGCTCGCGACCGGTCCCGTGCTCCCGCCGCTCCGCCACCCCGTCCGCAGGATCGGCCGCCGGACGTTCGACTTCGACCGGCGGATCGCCGTCATGGCGATCGTCAACCGCACCCCCGATTCGTTCCACGACCGAGGCGCCACGTTCGCGCTCGATCGAGCGGTCGCCGCAGCGGTGGCGGCGGCGGACGAGGGCGCGGACTGGGTGGACGTCGGCGGCGTCAAGTTCGCCCCCGGCCCCGAGGTGCCCGCGGACGAGGAGGCCGACCGCGTCGTGCCCGTGGTGCGCGCGCTCGTCCAGGCGTCGGACGTGGTCGTGTCCGTGGACACGTTCCGGCCCGAGGTCGCGGCGGCGGCGATCGCCGCGGGCGCCTCGGTCGTCAACGACACGACGGGGTTGTCGGATCCGCGGATGGCCGACGTCGTGGCCGACAGCGACGCGACGGTCGTCATCACCCACAGCCTGGCTGCCCCGCGGCAGGAGCACCCGATGCCGCGGTACGACGACGTCGTCGGCGACGTGGTCGCGTTCCTCCGGCGGCGGGTCGACCTCGCGCTCGAGCGTGGTGTGCCGGAGTCGCGGATCGTCGTCGACCCCGGACACGACCTCAACAAGACGACGGTGCACTCGCTCGAGTTGACCCGTCGACTGGCCGAGGTCGCGGCGCTCGGGTTCCCGACCCTCGCGGCGGTGTCGAACAAGGACTTCGTCGGGGAGTCCCTGGGGCGGCCCCGGGGCGAACGGCTGGCGGGGTCGCTCGCGGCCGCGACGATGAGCGCGATGCTCGGCGCCCGGATCCTCCGCATGCACGACGTCCGTCCCGCGGTCGACGCGGCCCGCATGGTCGAGGCCGTGCTCGGTTGGCGCGCCCCCGTCGACCCGGTCCACAACCTGTTGCCCGAGGGCAACCGTCCGGTCGCATGAGCCCGGACGAGCACGCCGCCGACGAGCACGCCGCCGCACCCGCCGCCGGGGCGACGGTCGCCGCCGCCGCCATCGAGCAGCTGTTCCCCGCCGCCGGCCCGGGACCGCTCGACGACGACGCACTCCTCGCCCTGTACGGCCGGGAGGCCCGACACCCCTCCCCGACGACGGCCGACAGCTGGGTGCGGGTCAACGTCGTCAGCAGTCTCGACGGCTCCGCCACCGCCGGGGGCGTCTCCGGTGGCCTCGGCGGCCCGGCCGACCTCCGCGTGTTCGACCTCCTGCGCCGCCTCGCGGACGTCGTCCTCGTCGCAGCCGGGACCGTCCGGAACGAGGGGTACGGGCCGATGCGCCTGCACGACGCGGACGTGGCGTGGCGGCGTGCGCGGGACCTCCCGGACCACCCCGCGTTCGCGATCGTCAGCGGGTCCCTGGCGCTCGACGCGGCGTCGCGGGTCTTCACGGAGGCACCGGTGCGACCGGTCGTCCTGACGCACGCGGAGGCGCCCGCGGACCGACGCGCGGCGCTCGCCGCGGTCGCGGACGTCGTCGACTGCGGGGCGGACGCCGTGGACGTCGCGGTCGTCCGGCGGGCGCTGGTGGAGCGCGGCCTCGCCCAGATCCACTGCGAGGGCGGGCCCGGCCTCCTCGGGGCGCTCGTGGCGGCCGATGCGGTGGACGAGCTGTGCCTCACCGTCAGCCCGGTCCTCGAGGGCGGCGACGGACCCCGGATCGCGCGGGGCGGTGCTGGGCAGGGCCTCCGCTCGATGCGGCTCGCCCACGTCCTCCGCGCCGGCGACATGCTCCTGACGCGGTACCGTCGACCGTGATGCCGCAGCACCTCGACCACGTCACCGCCGGGTTCCTGTTCGACATGGACGGCACCCTCGTCGACTCCACCGCGATCGTCGAGGCCGCCTGGGGGCGCTTCGGGGCGGAGCACGGCATCGACCCGCGCGAGATCCTCGCGTTCTCGCACGGTCGCCAGACGATCGACACCGTGACCCGGTTCCTGCCCGACCGGTCGCACGACGAACGGGTCGCCCTGTCGGCGGCGCTCGTGGCCGACGAGGTCCGTCGCACCGACGGCATCACCGAGGTCCCCGGCGCCGGCGCGCTCGTGCGGACCCTCCTCGACCTCGGAGCGCCCGTCGCCCTCGTGACGAGCGCGCCGCGCGACCTCGCACTGAACCGGATGGCGGCGGCCGGCGTCCCCGTGCCCGAGGTGGTCGTCACCGCCGAGGACGTGCCGAACGGCAAGCCCGCTCCCGACTGCTACCGGCTCGGGGCCGAGATGCTCGGTCTCCCGCCCGGGGACTGCACCGCCTTCGAGGACGCTGAAGCGGGCCTCGTGTCCGCCGTGGCGTCGGGGGCCCACGTCGTCGTGGTCGGCGCGCACAGGTCCCCGACGACCGAGGGTCTCGACCGCGTGACGGACCACACGCGCGTCACGGTGTCACGCGCGGGCGCGGGCTTCCGCATCCGGGGCTGAGCGCCCGCCGGGCCGGGAGCAGGTGCCGGGCCGAGCCGGTGTGCACCCGGGGGACGGGGCGCCTCCACGTCGGCTGCGACCTGCGGACGCTCGCGGGTGATCACGCCGAGACTCGATGGAGCCGCCGGACACGACCCGACGGCGGCGCGGAGCCGATCCGGACCGCGCACTGACGGAAGGAGCACCATGGCCGACGAACTGAACGGCACGAAGATCCTCGTGATCGCCACGAACTACGGGGTCGAGCAGGACGAGATCGTCGTCCCGGTCGAGCAGCTCCGCGAGAAGGGCGCCGCGGTCACGATCGCCGCCAAGGAGCAGTCTCCCATCCAGACGCTCGTGGGCGACAAGGACCCGGGCCAGCAGGTGGACGTCGACCTCGCGCTCGACGAGGCCGACGAGAGCGACTACGACGCGATCCTCATCCCCGGCGGCACCATCAACGCCGACACGCTGCGCCGCGAGCCGGGAGCGATCGCCCTCGTCACGGCGTTCGCCGACGCGGGCAAGCCCATCGCCGCGATCTGCCACGGCCCCTGGCTCCTGGTCGAGGCGGGCATCCTCCCCGGACGCACGATCACCTCGTTCCACACGCTGCAGACCGACATCCGCAACGCCGGCGCCGAGTGGGTGGACCGCGAGGTCGAGGTCGACGTCTCGGGGGGCTACACGCTCATCACCTCCCGCAACCCCGGCGACCTGCAGGCGTTCGTCCCCGCGATCGAAGGGGCGGTCGTCCCCGTCGGCTGACCGCGGCACATCGAACACCCTGGTGCCCGTCGAACCGCGTGATCCCGCGGTTCCACGGGCACCACGCGGTTCGACGGCCACGCGAACCATGCTCAGCCCAGCGGCACCGCCGCCCGGAGCGTCCCCGGGCCGAGCGTCAGCACGCCGTCGGTCAGCGGCTCGCAGCGGATCCCGCCCCGACCCCGCATCCCGCGGAACACGCCCGGCCCGATCGCCACGTCCATCCACGCGCAGGGGTTCGCCGCACGGTGTCCCTGCAGCACGACCGGCCCCGACCCCGTGTCGATCGAGAACAGGACGCCGCGGAGGGCCTCGACGTCGACGCCGCGGAGCACCACGTTCCGTCGGGTGAGCGCCGGGTCCAGCGGGATGCCGAGTTCCGCCGCGAGCGCCTCGAGCGGCTCGGCCCCGATCACCGTGACGGACGCCTGGCGGTGCGCGGGATGGCCGTGGAACCGGTCGCCGACGATCCCGAGCCCGGCCCGGACCGTGATCCGCTCGTGGAGCTCCGGTCCGTCCGCCGGGGCCGGACCGTCGGCGGGCCGGCCCTCGTAGCGGTGCCGCGGTGCGGCGAGCAGCAGTTCGACGGTCACCGGGTACGTGGTCGCCAGCAGTCCGGCCGGGAGGCCCGGAGTCGCGCCCGCCCCGTCGCGCGCGGTCGTCCCGTCGCCGGCGGGGTGCTCACCGCTCGCGTCCATGACACCCGACCGTACCTGTCGGCGTCCGCCGTGCCTCCCGGTCGAGGTGCGGAGGCGGACCGAGCGCGCCACCGCGCGCCCGCCGGGCCGATCCCGTCGACACTGCCGCCGTGTCCGATTCCCGCTGGTCCGGGTCGGTGGCGCGTGTCAGGCTGGGAGCATGGACACGGGCGGGGGGACGGGCGCGACCTCCGACCCGCTCCACGCGGAGCGCTACCGCATCGCCGCGTCGCGCGACGCCCGCTTCGACGGCCAGTTCGTCACCGCCGTCCACTCGACGCGCATCTACTGCCGACCGAGCTGTCCCGCTCGCACGCCGCGGAGCTCGGGCGTCACGTTCTACCCCACGAGTGCGGCCGCGCACCTCGCCGGGTACCGCGCGTGCAAGCGGTGCCTGCCGGAGGCGAGCCCCGGCAGCCCCGCCTGGAACGTGCGCGAGGACGTCGCCGCGCGCGCCATGCGCCTCGTGACGGACGGCGTGGTCGAGCGCGACGGAGTGCCGGCGCTCGCCGCACGCCTCGGGTACTCCCCGCGACACCTCACGCGGATCCTCGTGCAGGAGCTCGGCGCCGGGCCGAAGGCACTGAGCCGCGCGCAGCGCGCCCAGCACGCCCGGACGCTGCTCACGACGTCGTCGCTGCCGGTCGCGGACGTCGCGTTCGCCGCCGGATTCGGCAGCGTGCGGCAGTTCAACGACACCGTGCGCGAGGTCTACGGGCTCACCCCGACCGCGCTGCGGGCGCGGAGTGGACGCGCGGCGCCGACGCCGGACGGGGCGCTCCGCGTCCACCTGCCCGCGCGACCGCCGTTCGACGCCCACGGCCTCTTCGCCTGGTTCGCCGCCCGCGCGCTGCCCGGCGTCGAGGTCGCGGCCACCGCCGCGGATCCCGGCGGCGCCCGCTACGAGCGGGTCGTGCGACTGCCGGGAGGCCCGGCCTGGTTCGCCGCGACCCCCGCCGACCCGGGACCCTCCGGCCGCGGTACCGGCATCGACCTCGAGGTCCGGATGACGACGCTGTCCGACCTCCCGACCCTCGTCGCGCGCGTCCGGTCCCTGTTCGACCTGGACGCGGACCCGGTCGCGGTGGACGCCCTGCTCGGAGTGGTCCCGGAGCTGGCGCCGTCGGTGGCCGCCGTGCCGGGCATCCGGGTGCCGGGGGCGCTCGACGCCGACGAGCTCGTCGTCCGGGCGGTCCTCGGGCAGCAGGTGCGCGTCGCCGCGGCGCGGACGGCGCTCGGTCGTGTGGTGGACGCCCTCGGAGAGCCGGTGCCCGACACCGTCGCGCCCGGGATGCGGATGTTCCCGACGGCCGCCGTGCTCGCCGATGCCGTGGGGCGGCAGCTCGTCGCCGATGCGGGAGCGGGGTCGGCGCCGCCGGGCGACGCGGAGCGGGTCATCCGCGGTCCCCGAGCCCGTGTCGCGACGCTGCACCGGGTCGCGGCGGGGCTCGCCGACGGATCGCTCGTCGTGGACCGGGCCGCGACGCTGGACGACCTCCGCGCGCGACTGCTCGCCGTGCCCGGGGTCGGGCCCTGGACCGCCGCGTACGTCGCGCTCCGGGTCCGGCACCACCCCGATCTCCTCCTCCCCAAGGACGTCGCCGTGCGGAACGGTGCACAGGCCCTCGGGATCCCCGACGACCCGCGCGGACTCTCCGTATGGTCGTCGGCACTCGCTCCCTGGCGGAGCTACCTGACCATGCACCTCTGGCGCGCTGCCGCACGCACCCCGCCGCACCAGGGGCATCGACCGAACGGAAGGCACATCCCATGAGCACCATCGACCGACGGCCCGAACCGGCCGCGTCGGAGTCGGCGTCCGTCGTACCGGACGCGGCGTCCCCGCTCCGGTCGTCCGACGCCGTCGTGGTCCCGCCCGAGCCTCGCGCGGCGACGACGGTCGCGCGCGTCGCCACCCTCGCGACGCCCGACGGTCCGTTCACCGTGCTCGAGGACGGCGACGGCACGGTCCTCGCGTCCGGGTGGACGGCGGAGGCCACCGAGGTCCTCGCCCGGCTGGCGGAGCGCCAGCGCCCGGTGGTCGTCGTGCCGGGCGCGGTGGCGTCGGCCACGGCGGTCCAGGCCTACTACGACGGCGACGTCGAACCGGCCATGCAGGTGCGCGTCCGGCAGTTCGGCACGGAACTGTTCACCGAGGGCTGGCGGCAGCTCCGGCTCGTGCCGGCGGGCACCGTGCTCACGTACACCCAGCTCGCCGCGGCCATGGGTCGTCCGGAGGCCGTGCGCGCCGCGGCGAGCGTCTGCGCCCGGAACGCGCCAGCACTGTTCGTGCCCTGCCATCGGGTGCTCCGGAGCAACGGCGGCCTCGGGGGCTTCGCCTGGGGCGAGCACGTCAAACGGTCCCTGCTCGAGCGCGAGGCCGACCTCGCCGCGCGGACGGCCTGACGACCGAGCTCGGATCGCGGCGGCCGGGAGGACGGACGGCCCGACCCCAGGAGGGGCCGGGACGACGGACGGCCCGACCCCCAGGAGGGCCGGGCCGTCCGGTCAGCGCGATGTGTGACGGCTCAGAACAGCTTCGCCGAGGCCCGTCGGGCGCCCTCGCCGAGCGACTCGAGCTTGGCGGCGGCGATCGAGGGGTGGACGCGGCCGCCCAGACCACAGTCGGTCCCGGCGATGACCCGCTCGCGGCCGACGAACTCGGCGAACCGCTCGATCCGCTGCGCGACCAGGTCCGGGTGCTCGACGACGTTCGTGGCGTGGCCGACCACACCCGGGATGATCACCTTGCCGTCCGGCAGCTCGGTGTCCTCCCAGACGGTCCACTCGTGCTCGTGGCGGGCGTTCGCGGCCTCGAACGAGTAGGCGCTCGCGTCGATGTCGAGCATGAGGTCCACGATGTGACGGAGTTCGATGTCCGTCGTGTGGGGTCCGTGCCACGAGCCCCAGCACAGGTGGAACCGCACGCGCGAGGTGTCCAGGCCGCGGAGTGCGTGGTTGAGGGCCTCGACCCGGATCCGGGTGAACGCGCGGTAGTCCTCGACGCTCGGCTCGGGGTTGATCTGGTCCCAGTTCTCGGCGATCGAGGGGTCGTCGATCTGCAGCGAGAGCCCCGCGTCGAGGATGATCCGGTACTCCTCACGGAGAGCGTCGGCCCAGGCCCAGATGTGCTCTTCCTCGGTCGCGTAGTACTCGTTCGCGACGCGGGCACCGGAACCGGGCGAGAGCGCGGTGATGAACCCGTTGTCGACGCCGTTCGCCTCGAGCGCGTGCTTGAGGTTCGCGGCGTCGGTGCGGGCGGCCTCGTGGCCCGTGTAGACGATCGGCCCCGTCGTCGTGGGGAACGCGGTCGCGTTCTTGCCGACCCCGATCCCGCTCTCCGGGTCCTGGTAGGCGTCCCGGAAGGCGATCCAGTCCCGTCGGTCGGGGAACGAGGTCAGGCGGACGTGCCCCGGCTCCGAGCGGACGGGCTCCTGCGTGAAGATGTTCTCCTCGGTCAGGGACAGGCCGCTGACGCGCTGGAACGAGTAGCCCCACCAGGCGCCGTAGTCGACCGAACTCGACATCGCCTTGCCGTACTCGCCGTCGCCGGGTTGGGTGATCCCGAGCCGGACCTGCCGGGCGACCACGTCGTCGACGGCCGCACTCGTCAGGGCGCGGACCTCGTCGGTGGTCTGCAGGGTGAACCCGTCCTCGGCGAGCGGTCGCGCGGCGTTCGCGGCGATGAGCTCGGGGGTACGGGGAAGGGAACCGGCCGTGGTGGCCTGGATGTGTGTGGTGTTCTCGAATGACATGCGTGCGCTCCTCGGGGACGGAGTCGTCGTGCGACTCCCTCGGGCAGTGGGACGTCGCAGGCGTGCGCGGCGGCCGTCCACGACGGGAGCGGTCGACGCCGCGCGCGAGGCTTCGCGTGGTGCGCTGCGTGGAGGCAAGCGTGCCACGGGTCCGGCGCCGCACGGCATCTGTTACGCCACGCGACGGACGCGATCGCCGACGCCACCCGAACTGGGGTCAAGCGCGATCCCATCGGTCCGCGGACCCCGCATCGAAGGCATGGCGAGAAGTGCCCGGCGCTCGGCGTCGGGGAGCCCCCAGGGCCGAGGGCGCACCCGTTCGGGTCGGGTCGCCGTCGCCTCGGGGCCGGTCCGTTCGGGTGACCGGCCCCGGGGGCTTCGTCCGGACGACGGCTCCGCTCCGTGCCGGAGGCGCGACGACCACCCCTGGTTGCGGGTGATGACGCGTCGGGAGCGCGCTGACAGAATCGGGAGCGCCTTCCCCGGAAGCGCCCCGACCACGCGCCATCCCGTCCAGAGGACCTCCATGCACGTCGAACCCGCTGAGCGCACCGTCGTCTCCGCGGACGGCACCGCGATCGCGACGTCCACCACGGGCAGCGGGCCGGCGCTCGTGCTCGTCGCCGGGCCGTTCGACCACCGCGCCTTCGGTGCCCTCACCGAGACCGCCACGGCCCTCGCCGAGCACTTCACCGTCACCTGGTACGACCGCCGTGGCAGGGGCGAGAGCGGTGGCGGGCTGGCCGAGGCGCAGCGCGAGGTCGAGGACCTCGAGGCCGTCATCGCCGCTGCGGGCGGGCGACCGTCCGTCGTGGGCCTCTGTGCCGGCGCCGGGTTGGTCCTCCTGGCCGCTGCGGGCGGAGCGCCGATCGAGCGAGCGGTCGCCTGGGAGCCGCCGTACCGCGCGTCGGTCGATCCGCGGTTCCCGGACCCCGAGCGCATCACGGCCCTCGTCCGTGGCGGTCGTGCCGCGGCAGCGGTGCGGTTCTTCCTGCGTCGGGTGCTCGGCACGCCCTGGCTCGCGCCCGTCGTCCTGCGGATGCAGCGCCCGGCGTGGGCCGGTCTGCTCGCCGGTGCCGCGACCCTCCCGAACGACGTCCACGTCATGACCGGATTCGCCCTGCCGACCGAGGTCCTCGCCCGCATCACGACGCCCGTGCTCGTCATGACCGGCGGATCGAGCCCCGACTGGCTCAAGCTCGCGGCCCACGCGGCGGTCGAGGCCGTGCCGGGGTCGGAGCACACCGTGCTGCAGGACCAGGCGCACGTCGTCAACGGTGCCGCGCTGGCCGAGGGCGTCGTCCCGTTCCTCCTGCGGGAGCGGGTGGAGGAGCCCGACCCGCTCGGCTGACCTCGGTCGGCGCGTCACCACGGAGCGCGTCGGTCCGCCTCCGTCCCTCGGCGTTCGCCTGGGAGGATGGACGGATGACGACCCCTCCGCGCCTCGGTCTGCTCCTCGACGTCGACGGTCCGATCGCCAGTCCGGTGTCGCGGACGATCGCCATCCCGTCCATCGTCGAGGACCTCGTGGCACTGGCGGCCCAGGGGATCCCGGTCGTCTTCAACACCGGGCGCAGCGACGCGTTCATCCGCGAGCAGGTCGTCGGGCCGTTGCTCGCCGGTGGTCTCGCGCCCGGTGGTCGGGTGCACGCCGTGTGCGAGAAGGGCGCGGTCTGGTGCTCGATCGACCCGCGGTTCGACGGCGGGATGAGCGCGATCGAGGTCGCCGAGGACCTCGCGCTCCCGGTGGACTTCGCCGACGAGATGCGCGCCCTCGTCGCCGACACCTTCGCCGATGTCGTGTTCTACGACGAGACGAAGCGGGCGATGGTCTCGATCGAGCAGCGGGTCGACGTCCCGAGTGCGACGTTCCTGGCCCGGCAGCCCGACCTCGACGCCCGCGCGATGGACGCCCTCGTCCGCCGCGGGTACGGGGTGCGGCGACTCGACGACGTCCGCCCGGCCGACGACGGCAGCGTCACCTGGCGCATCGACCCGACGATCATCTCCACCGACATCGAGTCCGCCCGCACCGGCAAGGACATGGGAGCGGAGCGTGCGCTCGAGCTCCTGGCCGATGACGGCGCCCTGCCCGCGACCTGGCGCACGGTCGGTGACTCCCGGAGCGACTACGCCATGGCGGACTGGCTGCACGAGCACGGGCACGACGTCGCGCACGTGGACGTCCGCCCGGCTGACGGTGTGCCCGAGACCCCGTACCCGGTCCTCACCGCGCCCGACGGCGTCATCCACGACGAGGCGGGAGCCCGGTTCCTGCGCACCTGGGTCACGGCCCCCTGACGAATCCGCCCGGTCACCGGCCGCGGGGCACGACCCGATCCGGCGCCCGTCCCACGCGCACCAGCGCGAGGCCGACGGCCGTCAGGACGAGCAGCACCGCGCACACCCGCACGGCCAGGATCGCCGCCCAGCCGAGCACGCCCTCCGCGCTCGATCCGACCAGGAGGAGCGGGGCAGCTCCGACGATCGTCACCAGCCCCGCGACCGCCAGCAGTGCGACGCGCAGTCCCCGTGCGATCCCCGCGGGCAGTCGTCGTGTACGCGGTACCGGGGGCGTCCGGCGCAGCCAGAGCACGAACGCGACGGCGAGCACGAGCATCCCACCGACCGAGCACGCGTTCTGCACGAGGTCGTACACGGGGTGGCCGTGGATCAACGCACGGAGGACCGCGAGCCGCGCGACCGACCACCCGTGCCGGTGCGTGAACGAGTCCCACGCGACGTGGCTGTAGACGCCGGCGATCACGGTGGCGAGCACCAGCGCCAGCCGACCCACCCGCGCGGCGGGCGTCCGGGACCGGAAGGCGGACCACGCACTCGTCGGGTCGTCCCAGGACGCGGGCAGTCGGTCGTGCACCGACCGGGGTTGGATCGCGGTGAACGCCCACCGGAGCCCGAAGGTCCACGCGGCCAGGGCGATGAGTGCGACCGGCGTGGACACCGTGAGCGCGCCGAGCGCCGAGTGCGTCACCCCGTACGCGGGCAGCTCCGGGACGAAGAGCACGGCGTCCGGTGCCATGGCACCGACGGCGAGGGCTGCTGCGGGAACCCGGGTCCCGCGGAACGGCAGCGCCACGATCGTGTGGCTGACGGTGAACGGCATGCGCGGATGATGGCACACCGGCACCGGGAGGAACCGGGCCGGGGTTGCGCGACACCCGTGGATCAGCCGCGACGTCGAACCGTCGGGGGACAGACACGCTGAGCGGACTCCCGGAAATGGGAGCCCGGGCAGGAGCGCGCGGGTACGGTCCGGGCCATGAGGACCACGAAGATCACGAGCGCGGCCATCGTGGCCGTCGCGTCTGCACTCCTGCTCACCGGCTGTCACACCGCGGGCACCGGGGGCGCGCAGAACCAGGATCCCGTCGGCAAGGTCCCCGGCTCCCAGCAGCAGCAGACGAACCCCGCGCAGCGCAACGGGTCGAAGTGCCCCGTCGCGAACGTCGACGTCGTCGAGCAGATCAACCACGCGCTCGGCACCCACGACGACATCGACTTCGCCGACACGTGGAAGACCACGGGGGGTTGGTACATCGGTGCCTCGGTGGCGCCGACGAACGGCCAGGACGACCCGAACGAGGACGAGGTCGCCGTCTGGGTGACGACGAAGAACCCGACCATGGCGAAGGGGCAGACCTTCGACGGCACGATCTACGCCGTGAACGCCGCGGCGCGCAACGGCTCGTCGTCGCCGAACGCACCCGCGGGCTTCACCGCGTCGTCGTCGGACGCGAAGACCGTGATCAGCTGCATCGTCGAGGACATCGACCACTGATCCACGCGGGTCCGCCCGCGCAACGACTCTGAGCGCCGCGGCCGGCCACGAGCCCCGCGGCGCTCAGTGCTGTCTGCGGCGCTCGCCACTGTCCGGGGGTTCAGTGCTGACACCGCGGACACCAGTAGGTGTCCCGCAGCGACAGCGCGTCCTCGCCGAGCGTGCCGTACCGGATCCGCGTGCCGCAGCGGAGGCACGGCTTGCCGTCGCGCCCGTAGACCCAGAATCGCTGCCCCGGCCGGGTGTTCCCCGTCGTGACGCGGTTGGAGCGGTCGCGGTTCGCCACGATGAGCCGTTCCGCGAGCGCCACCACGCGCGTCGGGTCGCTGACCTCGCCGACGGGCCGCGTCGGCAGCACCCCGCGGAGGAAGCACAACTCGTTCCGGTAGACGTTGCCGAGCCCGGCCATGACCCGCTGGTCGAGCAGCGCGAGGCCGATCGGCCGTGCGGGGTCCGCGACGAGGTTCGCCTCGGCGCGCGCCGGGTCCCAGTCCGGCCCGAGCAGGTCCGGGCCGAGGTGCCCGACGATCGTGTCCTCGTGCTCGCGGGGGACGATCTCGAGCACGCCGAGGGTGAACCCCACGGTGGAGACGCCCTCGGCGTCGAGGACGGCGCGTGCCTGGTGTGCAGGGCGCCGCCAACGGTCACCCGGCGCGTAGACGTCCCACCGGCCCTCCATCTTGAGGTGCGAGTGGACGGTGACGTCGCCGATGCGGTGCAGGATGTGCTTGCCGCGCGGGACGACCTCGTCGACCACGCGCCCGGTCAGGTCGACGGTCGCGAACGCCGGTACCCGGAAGTCGGTGCGCGTCAGGACCTTGCCGGCCAGGGCCGCGTGCAGCTTGTGGGCCGCGCGGTAGACGGTGTCGCCCTCAGGCACGGAGTCGCAGTCCCTGTGGCGTGGCGGTGAACCCGGCGTCGCGCAGCAGGTCTCCGAGCGGCGTCTCGAGCACGAAGGTCCCGTCGACGCGCTCGACGGCGAGGCGCCCGAGCCCACGGCGCACCGTCGCGGCGATGGACTGCGCGGCGGCGGCGAGCACGGGTTCGTCCGGGGTGAACGTCAGCACGCTCTTGCCGCCCCGCTCGACGTACACGGCGAGGCGGCCGTCGACGATCGTGACGAGTGCACCGGCCTTGCGTCCCGGCCGGTGTCCGCGCGAGCCGTCCTCGTCCGTGTCGCCCGCCGGCCAGGGCAGCGCCGCACCGAACGGGTTGGCGGGATCGGTCGCGGCGAGGGTGATCGCCACGCGACGGCGCTCCGGGTCCGCCTCGGCGGCGTCGATGTCCTGGCTGTACGTGCGGAGTCGGTCGACGGTGGGCCCGGTCGCGAACTGCGCCGCGCCGAGGCCCTCGACGAAGTAACCGCGACGGGCACGCCCGGTCTCCTCGAACCGGGCGAGCACGCGGTACACGCCGGCGAACCCGCCTCGGACGCCCTCGACCTGCACGGCACCGCGGGTGACGACGCCGTGCCGCTCGAGCAGCTGTTCGGCGAGTGCGGCGGCCCGGACGGTCTGGTCGGGCTCGGCGAGGGGGAGGAGCGACCACCGGCCGCCGACGGTCGGCGGCCCGGACTGTGCAGGCAGGGTCGGCCGTCGTCGGCCACGGTAGGCGCGCGTGCGGGGCGCGGCGGCCCGGGTGCGACCGCCGATCACGGACCGGAGCGGCGCGAAGGTGTCGTTCGTGATCTGCCCGGCCCACACGAGGTCCCACAGCGCCGTCGCGAGGGCCTGGTCGTCCGTGCTGCCGACGGACTGGGCCAGCTGTCGGAAGAAGTACGCGCCGCCACCCGCGAGCGCCCCGAGCACGTCGCGCTGCAGCTCGGTGGTGTCCGCGCCGGACGGTTCGGCGAGCGTCGTCGAGGCCGTGTCCGCCAGGTGCAGGCGCACCCAGCCGTCGTTCCCCGGCAGCGACCCGCCGCCGGACCACAGGACCTCCCCGGTCGCGGTCAGTTCGTCGAGCATCGCGGGTGTGTAGTCGACCACGCGGCTCGGCAGCACCAGCGACTCCCACGCGGACGCCGGGACCGCGACGCCGGACAGCTGGTCGACGACCTGCAGCACGCCGTCGACGCCGCGGAGGCCCCCACGGGTCTCGGGTGTGTGCACGTGCTGCCACGCGGGCAGGAACCGGGCGAGCGCGTCGGCGGACACCGGTTCGACCTCGTGCCGGAGCGCGGCGAGCGACCGCGTCCGGATGCGCCGGAGGACCTCGGCGTCGCACCACTCGGCACCCTGACGGTCCGGGCGGAACTCGCCCTCGACGACGCGCCGGTCCGCGACGAGGCGCCGCAGGACGTCCGTGACCACCGCGACCCCGAGGCCGAGGTGGGTGGCGGCCTCGCCAGCCGCGAACGGCCCGTGGCTCCGTGCGTACCGGCCGACGAGGTCGCCGAGGGGGTCGGCGACCGGCTCGACGAACGCCGTCGGTACGCCGATCGGCAGGGCGACCCCGAGGGCGTCACGGAGGCGCGAGGCGTCCTCGATCACGGACCACCGCTGCTCGCCCCGGAACGTGAAGCCGAGGAGTCGGCGGTCCCGCTCCAGGTCCGTGAGGGTCGTGGTCATCGTCGCCCGGGCGTCCGCGGCGGCGGACTCGGACGTGGCGGCGGCGTCGGCGAGCCAGCTCCGGGCCACGCACTCGTCGAGGTCGAGCGGTCCCACGAGGCGGAGCACGTCGACGAGCCCCTCGGCGTCGCGCGCGCGGCGGTCGGGTGACAGCCGCTGCAGGTCCGCCTCGACGCTCACGAGCACGCCCGGGTCGAGGAGCTCCCGCAGCTCTGCACGACCGAGCAGTTCGCCGAGCAGGGTGGCGTCGAGCGACAGCGCCGCGGCCCGACGCTCGGCGAGGGGCGAGTCGCCCTCGTACATGAACGCCGCGACGTACCCGAACAGCAGGGAGCGCGCGAACGGCGACGGCTGCTCGGTCTGGGTCTCGACGATGCGGATGGACCGACGCGCGATGTCGTCGGCGATGCCGAGGAGGGCCGGCACGTCGTAGACGTCCTGCAGGACCTCGCGCACGGTCTCGAGGATGATCGGGAACGTCGGGAACTTGCGCGCGACGTCGAGCAGTTGCGACGCCCGCTGGCGCTGCTGCCAGAGCGGCGACCGCCGGCCCGGGTCACGGCGCGGCAACAGGAGCGCGCGAGCGGCGCACTCGCGGAACCGCGCGGCGAACAGCGCGGAGCCCCCGACCTCGTCCGTCACCAACGCGTCGAGGTCGTCGCGCTCGAACACGAACAGCTCGGAGCCGGGAGGCTCGGCGTCGGTCTCCGGGATCCGCACGACCACGCCGTCGTCGCTGGCCATCGCGCCGCCGTCGATCCCGTACCGCTCGCGCAGGCGCGCCCCGACCGCGAGTGCCCACGGTGCGTGGACCTGCATGCCGAACGGCGAGTGCAGGATCATCCGCCAGTCGCCGAGTTCGTCCCGGAAGCGCTCGACCACGAGCGTCGTGTCGGTCGGCACGTGCCCGGTCGCCTCGCGCTGCTCCCGGATGAACGTCAGGAGGTTCGTCACGGCGCGGTCGTCCAGCCCGCTGCCCGACACCCGGGCCCGGGCGTCGTCCGGCGCGGCCGTGTCGAGCTCGCGCACGTACGCGCCCATCGCCCGGCCGAGCTCCGCGGGGCGGCCGATGCCGTCGCCCTTCCAGAACGGGACGCGTCCGGGCTGGCCGAACGCGGGACTGACGAGCACGCGGTCGTGCGTGATGTCCTCGATCCGCCAGCTCGTCGCCCCGAGGGCGAAGACGTCGCCGACGCGGGACTCGTAGACCATCTCCTCGTCGAGCTCGCCGACGCGCGATGCCTTCTCGCCGACCATGAACACGCCGAACAGACCGCGGTCCGGGATCGTGCCACCGCTCGTCACGGCGAGGCGTTGGGCACCCGGACGCCCGGTCATCGTCCCGTGCACGCGGTCCCAGACGAGCCGGGGGCGCAGCTCGGCGAACTCGTCGCTCGGATAGCGCCCGCTCACGAGGTCGAGGGTCGCCTCGAACGCGGAGCGCGGCAGGCCGCTGAACGGAGCACTCCGCCGCACGAGCTCGAACCAGTGCTCGACGTCGACCTCGTCGAGCGCGACGGCGGCCACGGTCTGTTGGGCGAGGACGTCGAGGGGGTTCGCCGGTACCGCGATGGACTCGATGGCGCCCTCGACCATGCGCTCGACGGTGACCGCACTGTGCACGAGGTCGGCGCGGTGCTTCGGGAACAGGACGCCCCGCGAGACCTCGCCGACCTGGTGTCCCGCCCGGCCGACGCGCTGCAGGCCGCTCGCGACCGAGGGTGGTGCCTCGACCTGGACGACGAGGTCGACCTCGCCCATGTCGATCCCGAGCTCGAGCGAACTCGTCGCCACGACGCACCGCAGGCGCCCCGACTTCAGGTCGTCCTCGATGATCGCGCGCTGGTCCTTGGACACGGAGCCGTGGTGGGCGCGGGCCAGGACGGGGACGGCGTCGTCCGTCGTCGCGCCGCCGCCACCGGCCGTCTGTCCGGAGCCGCCGATGAGCTGTGCGGGCGGTCGTCGCGGTGTCGCGCGTCCGTCGTCCGAGCCGGGTCCGTGCTCGGCGGCCTCCCCGGCGTCCGCGGCGACGGCGACCAGGGCCTCCTCGGGGGCGCCGACCAGCCCGAGCCGTTCCTCGTGGATCTCGTTGAGCCGTGCCGTGAGCCGCTCCGCCAGGCGCCGCGAGTTCGCGAACACGATGGTCGACCGGTGGGCCTCGACGAGGTCGACCACGGCCTCCTCGACGTGGGGCCAGATCGAGCCGTTCGTCGGCGTGGCCGTCGGGTCGTCACCCGCGGCGGGCTGCCCGAGTTCGGCCATGTCCTCGACCGGGACGACCACGCGCAGGTCGAACGTCTTCTGGGCGGGCGGCGCGATGATCTCGACGGGAGCCCGACCACCGAGGAACCGTGCGACCTCTTCTGCCGGGCGGACCGTGGCCGACAGGCCGATCCGCTGCACCGGACGCTCGAGCAGGTCGTCGAGGCGCTCGAGGCTCAGGGCGAGGTGCGCGCCCCGCTTCGACGCCGCGACGGCGTGGACCTCGTCGACGATGACGGTGTCCACGTTCCGCAGGGTGTCCCGGGCTGAGGACGTGAGCATGAGGTAGAGCGACTCGGGCGTCGTGATGAGGACGTCGGGCGGCGTCCGCTGCAGCAGGCGACGGTCGGCCGTGGGGGTGTCCCCGCTCCGCACGCCGACGGTGACGTCCGGTGGCTCGAGTCCCAGACGCTTCGCCGTCTGCGTGATGCCGACGAGCGGGCTGCGGAGGTTGCGCTCGACGTCGACGCCGAGCGCCTTGAGCGGGGACACGTACAGCACGCGGGTCCGTGCCCGCGGATCGGGCTGCTCGGGCGCCGTGATGAGCCGGTCGATCGACCACAGGAACGCCGCGAGGGTCTTGCCGGACCCGGTCGGCGCGACGACGAGGGCGTGGCGCCCGGTCGAGACGGCGTCCCACGCGCCGGTCTGCGCGGCCGTGGGCGCGGTGAACGCCCCGCGGAACCACGCGGCAGTGGGCGGCGAGAAGCGGTCGAGCACGTCGGTCATGTGCGGCCCATCATGCCCGCGACGCCCGACATCCGGCCGGGAGGCCCGACCCCGCCCACGTGCTCCGACTCGCCTCCGGACGGAGCCCGGCCGGGCCCGACGCGGAGCGCCCCTGAACCCGGCTCCCCGTGCCGGCACCCGCCCCGGCTCCTCGTCGACGGACGACGGCGACGACGCATGAGACATCGTCAACGCATTGCACGATACGGCAGGGCGCGAGGTCTCGCATCCCCTCGACCCGTCGCCAGGCCGTCGCTCCCGCCGCACGTCACGCCGTGGCCCGGGCTGGCGGACAGCGCGCTTCAGCCGTCGTCGCCGCCGGCCGCGTCCCCGTCGCTCGGCTCCGGCACCAGGTGCAGCCCCTGTGCCGAGTTCGCGGTGGCGGTGAGCGCTGCGACCCACGCCCGGTTGAGCGAGGGTGGCCGTGACCCGAAGTACTTGAAGTACAGCGGGATGGACGGGTCGATCCACACGCTGCTCCGGCCGTCCCCGACCGAGGAGTCGTCGCGCCACGAGAACAGGAAGCTCTCGCGTCGCCGGAGCTTGGCGATGATCACGACGCTGAGGTGCGCGAGCGTGCGGTCGTCGAATCCGATCTCGACCACGTTCACGCCGTACACGAACTTGCCCATGGCGTCTCCCTCCGGTGACCGACCGTCGGGATCGGTGGCGGTCCCGTGCCGATCAGGATGCTCGCTCGGCCGGAAGTCCGCCCCAGGCTTGACGGCCCGCGCAGTAACGACATATCGTTGACGCATCGCGATACCGCGATGAACGCGACGTGAACAGGAGGTCGACCATGCGATCCATGCATGACGACGAACACGGCCACGACGGCCACCACCAGGGCCGCAGAGGCCCCTGGGCCGCACGCTTCGGCGGCGCCCGGGAACACCACCAGCACGGCGGCGGCCGAGGCGGCGCGGGAGCGCCGTTCGGACCCGGCGGCTTCGGTCCCGGCGGCTTCGGTCCCGGCTTCGCGCCCGGCTTCGGCTTCGGGCGAGAGGGCCGGCGCGCACGCCGTGGCGACGTCCGCCTGGCCGTCCTCGGACTGCTCGCGGACGGCGCCGAGAACGGCGAGCCGTACAACGGCTACGGCCTCATCCGCGCGATCGCCGAGCGGACGGGAGGGAACTGGCGTCCGAGCCCGGGGTCGGTCTACCCGACCCTCCAACAGCTCGTCGACGAGGGTCTGGTGCGCGCCGTGGGCACCGACGGGCGGAGCACCTACGAGCTGACCGACGCCGGCCGGGCCGAGGTCGAGGCGCGCTCCGCCGACATCGCTCGGGCCTGGGAGACGAGCCCGAGCGGTGTCTCGGACACCCAGCGTGCGTTCGCCGAGGGGCTGCAGAAGCTCTTCGGGGTCGTGCACCTCTACCGCTCCGGAGCGTCGGAGGCGCAGCTGGCCGCGGCGCGGGACAAGATCGACCAGCTCCGCCGCGAGCTGCTCCAGATCCTCGCGGAGTGAGCCGGCGCCACGGGTCCGATCCACGGACCCGACGCGGACCGGCGGCGGTGACCGCCCGCGTGCACACCGTGCCACGCGTGCCGGTCGCCGCCGTCGCTCGTCCTGCCTGGTAAGAACGGACCATGGCCTCGTTGCGCACTCCCGACCCCGACTCCGGCTGGCTGTCCGACGAGGAGCTCGCGTCGATCCGGCGCCGACTCCCCATCTGCTACGTCGAGGCGCTGCCCGTCCGCACCGACGGACTCGGTGTCGTGACGGAGGTCGGCGTCCTCCTCCGGGTCAGCCCGAGCGGATCGATCGCGCGCACGCTCGTGTCGGGCCGCGTGATGTACGGGGAGTCCCTGCGGAGCGCGCTGTTCCGTCACCTCGAGAAGGACCTCGGTGCCATGGCGTTCCCGCAGCTGCCCGCGAGCCCGACGCCGTTCACGGTCGCCGAGTACTTCCCGCTGCCCGGCGCGTCGGTGTACACGGACGACCGGCAGCACGCGATCTCGCTCGCCTACGTGGTGCCCGTGACCGGCACGTGCGAACCCCGCCAGGACGCCCTCGAGCTCACGTGGATGACCCCGATCGAGGCGGCGAGTGACGCGGTGGCGGCCGAGATGGAGGGTGGCCGCGGCTCCCTGCTCCGCGCCGGGCTGGCGTCGGTCGGCGCCCTCATGTGACCAGGGGGCAGCACCCCCACACCACCGACACCCGCGACCGCTGCCGGCGCCCCAGCTCGGGAACGACGAACGGCTCGGGAACGACGGACGGCCCCGACGATCATCGATCGTCGGGGCCGTCCGCAGCCGTTCTCCGGCTTGGTCCTACTTGTCCTTGAAGCTGTCCGCGACACCGTGCGCGGCGTCCTTGACGTCCGTCACACCCTGCTTCGCAGAGCCCTTGGCCTGGTCGGTCTGGCCCTCGGTCTTCAACCGGTCGTCGCCGGTCGCGTCGCCGAACGCCTCCTTGGCCTTGCCGAGGAGCTTCTCGCCGTTGTTCTTCATGTCTTCCGTGCCTGCCATGGGCTCTCCTTCCGTCGGGGACGGTTGCCGTCCGGGCCACGTCGTGACCAGGACGCCGCTCACCGTACGCGGATGGGAGGACGTGCTCCCAGCGGGTTGCCAGCGATCAGTCGCGCGCGGATCCGGCCGGACGGGAGGCCCGGCGCGAGCCCGTCCGGCGGGCCGGCTTCTCGTCGTGCCACGGCTGGGCGGGCCGCCCCGTCTCGGACGAGTACACCGCGGCCGAGCCGCCACGCGTCACGGAGGACTGTGCGCGGCGACCGCCGCCGGACGTGTGGCCGGTCGACCGCGAGCCGGCCTGGCCGCCACGGCGGGGCTCGCCGCGACGCGCGTCCGAACGGTGCCCGGCCTCGTCACCGGAACGGGTCCCGGCGGACCGCTGCGGACCTCCCGATCGACCCTGCGTCGGTTCCCCGGTGGCGGTGCCCTGCCCGGTCCCGCGACCGCCGCGGCGACGGCGACGCCCGGCGCCCTCGGTGGCCGAGGCGGCCACCGCGTCGGCGACGGAGCGCGTGGCGCGCTGCGGCTGGCGCTGCGTGGGCGCGGCCTCGGCGACGTGGCGGATCGGAGCGACGTCCCCGACGAGCTCGGTGACCGCGGCGGACCGTGCGGTCACCTGCTGCGGGCGCGCGCCGATCGACGCCTTCTTGAGCATCTGCGCGACGTCGCGGCGCTGCTCGGGGAGCACGACCGTCACGACGTCACCGGCGGACCCGGCACGGGCGGTGCGGCCCGAGCGGTGCAGGTACGCCTTGTGCTCGGTCGGCGGGTCGACGTGCACGACGAGCTCGACACCGTCGACGTGGACACCGCGTGCGGCGACGTCGGTGGCGACGAGGACGAGCGCGTCACCCGATGCGAAGCGCGCGAGGTTGCGATCCCGCTGCGGCTGCGACAGGTTGCCCTGCAGGTCGACGGCGGGGATCCCGGCCGCGGTCAGCGACTTCGCGAGGCGCTTGGCGTGGTGCTTCGTGCGCATGAACATGATGCGACGGCCCGAGCCCGAGGCGAGCACCTGGACGAGGTCCTTCTTGTCGTCGGCCCCGGACACCTCGAAGATGTGGTGCGTCATCTGGTCGACGTGCGACGAGGCGTCGTCGACGGAGTGCATGACGGGGGAGTGCAGGAACTGCTTGACGAGCTTGTCCACGCCGTTGTCGAGCGTGGCGCTGAAGAGCAGTCGCTGACCATCGGCCGGGGTGGCCTTCATGATCCGCGTGACAACGGGCAGGAACCCGAGGTCCGCCATGTGGTCGGCCTCGTCGAGGACGGTCGCCTCGATGCCGTCGAGCTTGACGTGCCCCTGCTTCATGAGGTCGTCGAGTCGGCCTGGGCAGGCCACGACGATGTCGACCCCGCGCGAGACGGCATCGACCTGACGGCCCTGGGAGACACCGCCGAAGATCACGGTGGTGTTGAGGCCCATCGCCTGGGCGAGCGGGGCGAGCACGGCGTCGATCTGGGTCGCGAGCTCTCGGGTCGGCGCGAGGACGAGCGCGCGGGGGTGGCCGCTCCGGCGACGGCGCTGGTCGCCGGCGAGCCGGGCCACGAGCGGGATCGAGAACGCGAGGGTCTTGCCGGAGCCCGTGCGGCCGCGGCCGAGGACGTCCTTGCCGGCGAGGGTGTCGGGCAGCGTGTCGACCTGGATCGGGAACGCGCCGGTCTTGCCCTGCGCGGTCAGGACGTCGACCATGGCGGTCGGGACGCCGAGTTCGGCGAACGAGGTGGTGGGGGCGTCCGTGTCGGTGGACGCGGGAACGGTGGAGTCGGAGGTCACGAGGGCCTTTCGGATGCGCACGGCCGACGGCCATGCGGAGCGGGACGCCGGCGCGGACGCGCGGGCGGGTTCGCCGCAGTGAGCCAGGCACGGCCCTCCGTTCTGGAGGCCCGGTGCACGATACGCATCGGTCCGGCCGACCATGTGGCCGGGGACCGGGAGAGTCTCGGGGGCGTCGTACGACGCACAAGGCAGTGGAACGCCTCGAGTGCCCCCATCATATCGCCGTCGGCACCGGAGGGCCAGGGCGACGGGTGTCGGACCGCGTCGGACGGGTGCGCGCTCGGCGCGTCAGGCCTGCCAGCGGTCCCGCAGCGCCGCCACCGTCTGGTCGAACGACAGGCCGTCGTGGCGGGCCTGCTCGGCGAGGACCCGAGCGGCGGCGTCGACCGCCTCGGGCACGGCGGCAGGCCGGACCACGCGGGTCCCACCGCCGCGCGCCGTCGTGACGAGACCGGCCTCCTCGAGCAGCCCGTAGGCCTTGGCGACGGTGCCGGGCGCGAGCCGGAGTTCGCCCGCGAGGCCGCGCACGCTCGGCAGGCGCTCACCGTCGACCAGGTAGCCGGCGGCGATCTGCGCGGCGATCTGCGAGCGGACCTGTTCGTACGGCGGGACCCGTCCGCCGGCGTCGATCGCGACGAGGTGCCCGGTGCCGCTCACCGCACGTCCTCCGCCGCCACCACGCCGGAGCGCTCGCCCACGGGGATCGGGACGGGGACGGTGTTGCCGGGCGGCGCGAGGGGGCACGCCCATGCCGGGTCGTAGGCGCACGACGGGTTGTACGCGAAGTTGAGGTCGACCACGAGGGAGTCAGGGGTGCCACCGAGGTCCGCGCCCTTGATCGTGTCGAGCAGGTAGCGACCGCCGCCGTACGTGCCCCCGGGGCGTCCCGCGTCGGCGTCCTTGACGGGCACGAACAGCCCACCGCCGTACCCGGCGTGCGCCCAGACGTCGAGCGGTCCGACGTCGGGGACCCGGACCAGGCCGACGCGGTCGAAGGCGACGATCCCGTCGGTGCCGGTCGGGACGTCGAGGTGCGCGGGCTCGGTCGGCTCGACGGCGAGCTCGAACCGCCAGGCGGGGTCGTACGCCGCCACGGGCAGCCCGGTGAACCCCACGGTGTCCTCGGGGAGGAGCGGGCTGGCGGGGTGCTCCGCGAACATCGCGTCGCGTCCGGCCCGCCACAGCGCGTGCGCCTCGGCCGGGTCCCCGACCGCACGGACCCGGCGGTACAGGTCGAAGGTGCTGCGCCGCCAGTCGATCGTGGCGAAGGTGGCGGCGGTCGTCTCGTCCACGGCGGTGCTCGCGTCGGTCACGGGAGCGAGGGTACGCCCGTCGGCGATCCGGTGCCCTCCGTCGTCCACAGGGCGCACCGGCCGCGCCCGGCTCTGGTCGGCGTCTCCGGAGGACGGGGGATCAGACGCGGGATCGGCCGCGCGCCGCCCAGGTCGGCGCGAGCATCCGCATGCGCAGGCCGCGCCACTGCCACACCACCCACATGCCCGGCCACAGCGCGACGCCGAGCCCCCACGGCCGCGTGCGGTACACGAGCCGATCGTGCAGCAGGGTCCGTCCGTCCGCGGTCGCCGTGGCCGCCATCCGGTGCCGGATCGTCATGCGCGCGAACAGGCCGGAGATCCCGCCGCCGACGTCGCGCTGCACGGGGACGCCGTCGACCTCGTACCGCTCGAGGTGCACGTGGGTCGCACCGCTCGGCAGCACGCCGAACGCGTCCGCCCGGACCCGGTGGGGATCGTCGGGGGTCCACCGCTCCGGGAACCCACCCGGTTCGAGCGACCGGTACACCAGCAGGGGGCGGGTCACGGCGACCATCACGGCGGGGTCGAGCAGGGCCTCCCGGACCGTGGCGACCGGGGCGTCCAGCACCACGCGGAGTCCGACGTGCACGGTTGCCTCAGGCGTGCCGGCCGGCGTGCCGACCCTCGTGGCGGCTGCCCGCGCGGCGGTCGTGGGCGGCGAGCCGCTCACGCAGACCGAGCCGGACCGTGGGCCACTCGTCGTCGGTGATCGAGTAGACGACGGTGTCGCGTCGACTGCCGTCCGGCCCGAGCCGGTGGTTGCGGAGGACGCCGTCGAGCTTCGCGCCGAGCCCCTCGATCGCGGCACGCGACTGCCGGTTGTGCCAGTGCGTGCGGAACTCGACCGCGATGCACTCCCAGACGTCGAATGCGTGGGACAGCATGAGCAGCTTCGCCTCGGGGTTGACGCCCGTGCGCTGCGCCGAGCGCGCCAGGAACGTCGCGCCGATCTCCACGTGCCGGTTCAGCTCGTCGACGTCGAGGAACGTGGTCGCCCCGACGACCCGACCCGTCGGACGGTCACGGATGGCGAACGGGACCATCGTGCCCGCCGCGTGCTCGGCCAGCCGACGGTCGATCTCGCCCTCGACCTCGGCCGGGCGGGGTACGGACGTGTACCAGGTGCGCCAGAGGTCCCCGTCCGCCACCACGGCCCGCAGGTCGTCGGCGTGCTCGTGTCCGAGCGGCTCGAGCGTGACGCGGTCGCCGATGAGGGTCGGGATCGGGTCGATGTCCATGCGGCGATGCTAGTCGTCGCGGCTACAGTGACGGGGTGCACGAGCGTGGACAGACGAAGTACCAGGTCCGGTTCGGGTGGGGCGCCGCGGGCGCGGGTCGCATCGCCGCCGACGCCCACGTGCTCGTGTGGGTCGACGTCCTCCCGACATCGGAGGTCCGGGCCGTCCTGCCGCTCCTCCCCGCGGGCCCCGAGGTCGTGCACGCGGGACTCGCGGACGCGGACCTCGTGGCGGAGCGGGTGCTGGGCCTCCAGGCCGCACTCGGTGACCGGTGCGTCGTCGCCGTGGTCGGCGCGGGTGTCGACGACGACGCGACGGCCGGCGGTGCGGCGCCGTCGCTCGAGGACGCCGGGGAGGCCGTGGCCGATCCCGCCGGCGCACCCGAGCCCGCCGTCGAGGACCTCCTCGCCGCCGGCGCGGTGGTCGACGCGCTCGCCGCTCGGGGCATCGACCACACGTCGCCCGAGGCCGCCGCGGCCTGCGCCGCGTACACGGGCCTGCGGCGTGCCGTCCGGCACCTCCTGACGGCGTCGGTGAGCGCGACGATGCTCGACGCGGTCGGCCGTCACGACCTGGTGGAGGCGGCGCTCGCCGCCCCCGCGACGCTGCGGACCCTGCGCGCCGGGGGCGCCGGCGGCGGACGGGAACACGGTCGCCGCGGGTAGCGTTCCATAACGGGAACGCGGTCGCCCGGGCCGCGGACCGATCGACCCAGGAGGAACCATGAAGGCCGTCGCCAACGGCACCGTGATCGCCGAGGCCCCGCAGGAGGACCTCATCCAGATCGAGGGGAACTGGTACTTCCCGCCGGCGAGCGTGCGGACCGACCTGCTCGAGGAGTCGGACACGCCGTACCACTGCCCGTGGAAGGGCGACACCCAGTACTTCACGGTCCACGCCGGCGACCAGGTCCTGCCCGACCGCGCGTGGTCGTACCCGGACCCGATCCCGTCGTCGTTCGACCGCGTCGGCAAGGACTACAGCGGCTACGTCGCGTTCTGGAAGGAAGTCCAGGTCACCGACTGACCTGACGCGTGCCCCGCGGCCGGATCCGGACGTCCCGGGTCCGGCCGCGCTGCGTGCGGGGACGGGGGCCGGAGGCCTGCCTGCGGGTCACCTCGGACGGCAGGCAGGGGCGCGCGGGCTCAGCCGTGCAGCGTCAGCCAGATGAGCGCGACGTTGAGCGCGACGATGACGACCGCGATCACCGACGCGAGCACCCGCGTCCCGATCGCGTTGACGTCCGGCCCCATGAGGCTCCGGCGGGACGTGTACGCGACGAGCGGCACGACGGCGAACGCGATGCCGAAGCTGAGGACCACCTGGCTCACCACGAGCAGGACGGTCGGGTCGACCGCGACCGCGAGGAGCACCAGGGCGGGCACGAGCGTCAGGAGGCGCCGGAGCAGCAGCGGTATCCGGACGTGCAGCAGGCCCCGCATGATCTCCGCCCCGGCCATGCAGCCCACCGAGGTCGACGCCAACCCCGACGCGAGGAGCCCGACCGCGAACAGCACGCCCACGACCGGACCCAGGTGTGCCGTGATCGCACGCTGGGCACCGGCGATCGTGTCGGTGCCCCCGACCCCTTGCAGTGTCGCGGCCGCCAGGACGAGCATCGCGACGTTGACCCCGCCCGCGACGACGAGCGCGAGCCCGACGTCCCAGCGGGTGGCGCGGAGCACCCGCCGGCGCTCGGTGCCCGGCGCGGCTGCCGCGTGCCGGTCCCGGCTCAGCGCGGAGTGCAGGTAGACGGCGTGCGGCATGACCGTCGCGCCGAGCATCGACGCCGCGAGCACGACCGACCCCGAGCCCTCGAACCGCGGCACGAGTCCCGCGAGCATCGCCGACGGTGACGGATCGGTGAACACGAGGCCGGCGCAGAACCCCACGGTGAGCACGGCGAGCATGCCCGAGACGACGACCTCGAACGTCCGGGCGCCCCGGCGGGACTGCACGGCGAGCACGACGACCGACACGATCCCCGTGACGACCCCGCCGACGAACAGCGGGAGCCCGAACAGCAGGTGGAGCGCCAGTGCGCCGCCGATCACCTCGGCGACGTCGGTGGCCGCCGCGACGACCTCGGCCTGGGCCCAGAACAGCAGTCGCGCCGGGCGGCGCATGTGCGCGCCGAGCACCTCGGGCAGTGAGCGACCCGTCACGATGCCGAGCTTCGCCGACAGGTACTGCACGACCACCGCGCTCGCGTTCGCCGCGACGAGCACCCAGAGCAGCAGGTACCCGTAGCGCGCGCCGGCGGTGAGGTTCGCGGCGACGTTCCCCGGGTCGACGTACGCGATCGCCGCGACGAACGCGGGCCCGAGGAGTGCGAGACCGCCCGCCCGCCGACGTTCCGGCCGCGGGTCGGTCACCGTGCTGCGACGCGCGCGCGGTGCGCGCGGACCTTCTCGCGGTTGCCGCACCGTTGCATCGAGCACCACCGCCGGGTGCCACCGCGCGACCCGTCGTGGAACACGAGTCCGCAGTCGGCGGCCGCGCAGCGGCTCAGCCGACCAGCGTGGTCTCCCTCGACGCCGTCGAACCCGACCTCGGTGAACAGCGCGACCGCGTCACGCGCGATGCTCGACAGGGCCTGCGCGAGTCGGACGCGGTTCGCACCGGCGCGACGACGCCCTCCGGCGAGGGTCGGCGGGACGTCGGGCAGGGCGGCGAACAGGTTGACGGTGTCGATGTCGTCCGGGCGCGGTCGGACCGGGCCGGCGGGTGCGCGGAGGCCCGCGGCCACGACGCTGCCGCCGGCCGTGACGACGGGCGGTGGTGCCGCGGCCACCGCGAGGCGGGCGATCGCGCCCCGGAGCTCGCGCGCGTCGTGCAGCTCACGCTCGCCGGCGCCGACGTCCACCGGTTCGGTGTGCTCGGACAACCACTGGTCGAGGTCGGCGGGCGTCGCGAGCAGTTCGCCGAGGTGCGCCCGCGGCCGGAGTCCGTCCGGGTCGTCGGCGAAGCCGCCCGTGTGGGCGAAGTCGAGCGCGATCCGGCCCGCGTCGAAGAACCACGTCCCGCCGGACTCGGTCCTGATCTGTTGCCCGGTGTGCACGGACACCACGCTAGTCGGTTACGTCGAAGCCGGTTCAGATCAAGCTGCGCGCTCGGGTGTGCGGCGCTGCCAGGTGATCCCGTGCCGGGGGTCGTATCGCCGCGAGCACCGCGCGCACGCCATCGGGCGGTTCGGGGTGCGGTACCGGAAGTGCTCGTGGCCGGCCGGGCACGTCCCGACCCACGGCGCGAGTTCGCTCGCGATGGGCCCGTCGTGCAAGCGCGAGCCGACGTACCCGATGGCCCCCGCTGCCCGTCGCCATGCCGGACCGTGGCCGGCGCGGGCACCCGCGAGCGCGTGGGCGACCTCGTGCAGGAGCACCTGCCGGACCTCTTCATCGGTCGAGCGCAGGGCGATGTACCGGCTGACGGTGATGCGGCGGCGGCCGAAGTCGCACTGCCCGGCGCGGGTCTTCGCGTTGTCGAGGTCGAACGACCAGCTCCAGGGTTCCAGGTGGGCGTCCATGACCGCGGCGGCGATCTGCCGGACGCGGTCGAGGTCGCTCACCGGGGCAGGTCCCTCCTCGCCGCGGCGGCACGCACGGCGTCGGCTGGATCCGAGCGTCGCGAGGACGAGGGATTCTGCAGGTGGGCACGCATCGCTTCCTCCACCGCGGCCTTGAGCGCGCTCGTCCGCTCCGGTGATGCCCCCGCGGCACGGAAGGCGTCGTGGGCGCGGTTGAGTGCGGCGCGGGCCTCCTCGTAGCGGTTCAGTTCGTACAGCGACCAGCCCTCGAGCTCGGCGGCGGCACCCTCGAGCTCGTACCACTCCTCGATCGCGGCGGTGCCCCGGGCGGTCGAGGCCTCGGTCACCGCGCGCTCGAACCGGCCGAGGTCGTGCAGCACGTGCGCGCGTCGGATGCGGGCGGACACTCCGTCGGCGCGGTCACCCGTGAAGAGAGCGAGGCGGAACCCCTCCTCGGCCACGGTGAGGGCCTCGTCGAGCCGACCGAGCAGCCGGAGCAGTTCGGCCCGCTCGGCGAGCGCTGCCGTGCTGCGGTTCTGGCCGAGGCGCTGTAGTCGCTCCTGCACGAGGGCGACGTCCACGGCGGGACGGAGGCTGATGGGCGCGAACGTGCTCCCGGGGCTGACTCCGGCGGTCCGCGGCCGCAGGTCCACCGGGTCGGTGTCCCGGAGGCGTCGGTCCGCGCGCGGGTCCCGGGGGCCGGTCGGGTCGGTCGGGAGGGGGCACATCAGGAACGAGGGTAGCCCCGTCGACCTGCGTGCGGGGTGCACTGCGCCCGCTCGGCGGCGACCGTCATCGCGTCGCTGCGGCGACGACGGCCGTGTAGACCGCGCCGAAGGCGATCGGCCCGAGCACGGCGACGACCACTGCGATGATCCCGAACACGCGGCCGCGGTCCTTGGCGATCGCGATGATGCCCTGCACGAGGGCCCAGATCCCGAAGGCCGTGCCCACGAGGGCGAGGAGACCGCCCGTCGCGATCCCCGCGAGCACGGACGGGTCCTGGCGGATCTTCGCCTGGAGCTCCGACTGGTCGACCACGCCGCCACCGCTGCGGATCTGGTCGGCGAGGCCGGGGATGTGCGCCAGGCCCTGGCCGAAGACGATCCCGCCGACGATCCCGAGCGCGAGCGCCACGATGCCGGCGATGAGCGCGATCACGCCGAGTCGACGGGACGGTCGCGCGCCGCCAGCGCTCGCCCACGCCGCGCTGCCGCCGGACGGCTGCCCGTAGGGGTGCTGCGCGTACGGCTGCCACTGCGGAGCGCCGTGCTGGGTGTCGCCCTGGTGCGGCTGGCCGTACTGGGGCTGGCCGTACTGCTGGCCGTCGTGCTGTCGGCCGTACTGCTGCCCGTCGTGCTGTTGGCCGTACTGCTGGCCGTCGTGCTGTTGGCCGTACTGCTGCCCGTCGTGCTGCTCGCCGTACCGGGGCTGCCCGTACTCCTGGCCGTCGTGCTGCTGGCCGTACCGGGGCTGGCCGTCCTGCGGTGCTGGGTCCTGCCGCTCGCCGTACCGGGGCTGTCCGTCCGGCTGCTCGCCGTACCGCGGCTGCCCGTCCCGCGGGGCCTCACCGTGTCGGTCGGCGTCGGGCTGCGGCAGGCGCTCCCCCCACCGGGGTGCGTCGCGGTCGTCGTTGCTCATGGCGGTTCCCCACTCGTCCGGGTCGGTGCGACGCCGGGGGCCCGGCGGCACTGCGCTCATCCTGGCAGGACCGGCGGCCGAGCGGCAGGGGACTCAGCGCCCGCTCGTGAACACGGACCGGTTCGGCTCCGGGGACCCGGTCGCGGTGTCGTCCGTCACGACGGCCGCACCGGCGATGAGCGCGGTGAGTTCGGCGCCGTGCACGACCTTGCTCGGGAGCGGGTCGGACGCGAACCGTCGTGGCATGTCGGCGAACGGCAGTTCGGTCGGCGAGGCGAGGAGCACCACGTTCCCGAACCGCCGCCCCTTGAGCATCCCCGTGTCCGCCACGGCCGCCACGGAGGGCAGCACGGCCTGCAGCGTCGCGAGCTGCCCGCGCACGAACGCCAGGCCGGCACCGTCCGCCGCGTTCACCGCGATGATCCCGGTGGGCGACAGGAGCGCGGCGAGCTCCCGGTGGAACTCGATGCTCGTCACGTGGGCCGGCGTCGTCGAGCCGCTGAAGACGTCGACCACGGCGAGGTCGACCGTCCCGGCGAGTCCCGCGGGCAGCCGTTCGAGCACGGCGCGGGCGTCGCCGTACCGGACCCGGATGGACGCGTCGCGGGGCAGGGGCAGCTCCTTGCGCACCAGGTCGACGAGGTCCCGCTCGAGTTCGATCACCTGCTGGCGGGACCCCGGGCGGGTGGCCGCGACGTACCGTGGCAGCGTCAACGCCCCGGCGCCGAGGTGCAGCGCGGTGATCGGCCCCGACGGCAGCAGGTCGATCGCGTGGCCGATCCGCCGCACGTACTCGAAGGCCAGGTGGGTGGGGTCCTCGAGGTCGACGTGCGACTGCGGGGTGCCGTCGACGACGAGCGTGTACGACCCCGGGCGGTGCCGGTCTGGCTCGATCACGGCGATGCCGGCACCGATGCGGATTGCGTCCTCCATGCCCCCATCCTCCGCCTTGCCCCGACGAGCACGATCACCACCCGCCTGCACCCCGGTCCCCACCCGGGGGTGGTGGGGCGTCCGCGACCCGATGACGAGGCTGGATCCCGGTGGTCACGGGAGCGTCCCGACCACCGGGAGGAGACCGTCGTCATGACGCTGCAGGCCATCGGGAACATCGCGCTCGGACTCGCGCTCGTCGCGTTCCTCATGTACCGCCAGACCACCTGGCGCCGCGTCGACCCGACCCGGGTCTGGCGGATGCCGGTCGTCCTGGCCGGCGTCGGCGTGCTCTCGCTCACGCACAGCGGCGTGGCCCGCGTCGGCACGGTGGACGTCGCGCTCCTCGTGGTCGAGCTCGTGCTGTCGGCCGCCGTCGGTGCGGTGATGGGCACGATGACCCGGTTCCGGACCGTGGACGCAGATCGCCCCGGGCGGCCGTCGTCCCTGGAGGCGCGGAGCGGCTGGACCGGCGCGGCGCTCTGGCTCGTCCTCGTCCTGGTCCGCGTCGGGATCGACGTCCTCGGGTCGCAGCTCGGCGCCGTCCTGCTCACCTCGACCGGGGTGGTCCTGCTCGGCATCGCGGCGAACCGGGCCGCCCGCGCGTTCGTCATCGACCGCCGGATCCCGCGCGGACCCCTCGTCCGGGCATGATGGAGCGGTGAACAGCGTGGGCCGCCCCGGCACCGGTTCGACCGACGCCCTGCTGACGGACCGCAACGGAGTCGGCTCCGCACTCAACCTCGTCGGCGTGGTCGTCGTCGCGTGGTCGACGGCCCGGTCCTTCGCCGGCGCGGACGTGCCCGTGCTCGTCGTGGTCGCCACCGGTGTCGCCCTGCTCGCGTGGGCCGTGCGGCTGTTCCTGCCCGGACGTGCCGGCCCGGCCGTCGCCGCGGTCGTGATGGTCCTCCTCGCCGCACCGGGCGTCATGGCGTCCTCGGCCGCCCTCGTCGCACCGATCATGGTCGCGCTCGTCGTCCTCGGGGCGGACCTCGCGCTGCCGGTGTGGCTCGGACCGTCGCTCGCCGGGGTCGCGACCGTCATCGTCGCGGTCGTGGCGGCCGTCGAGGGCGTCCCGGCACTGGTCCTGCTCGGCGTGCTCGCAGGGCTCGCGGTGGCGGTCCTCATCGGGGTCAGCCGGCGGCAGGCCCGGCTCGCCAGGCGCCGGGAGGAAGCGCTCGCACACCGCGTCGCCGAGGCCGAGGCCGAGCAGCAGCGGTCCGCGTTGCTCGCCGACCGGGCTCGGGTCGCCCGAGACGTCCACGACGTCCTCGCGCACGGACTCGGCGGACTCGTCCTCCAGCTCGACGCGGTCGAGGCCCTCCTCGAGGCCGGGCGGACGGCCGAGGGCACCGCCAAGGCCGCCGATGCCCGCCGTCTCGCCGCGGACAGCCTGGTGGAGGCCCGGCGTGCGGTCGCGGCGCTCCGCGATCCGGAGGGGAGGGACGGAGCCGCACCGTCCCTCCCCGCCGCGTCCCGCGCCGCCGTGTCCGGCAGCGACGTGTCCGGCGCCGCCACGTCCGGCCCTGTCGACGCCGGTGCCGCCGTGCCCGGTCCTGGCGCATCGGGCGGCGGGCTCGTGCCCCTCGTGGCCGCGCACCGCTCGTTCGGCGGCGCCGTGCTCACCGAGGGCGACCTCTCGCTGCGGGACCTCGACGACGCGCACCGCGCGGTCGTCGTCGCCGCGGCCCGGGAGGCCCTGAGCAACGCCCGCAGGCACGCGCCGGGTGCCACCGTGGAGCTCTCCGTCGTGCACGGTTCCGATGCCGTCGACGTGGTCGTCACGAACCCGCTCGCCAGCGGCGGCCACGGCCTGGTCGGCATGTGGGAGCGGTTCGCGGAGCTCGGCGACGGTTCGGCCGTCCGCGCCGGTCGCACGGCGGGGGAGTTCGTCGTGTCGATGCACGTGCCCCACGTGGACGGCGGCCCGCGCTCGTGACCCCGATCCGCGTCCTCGTCGCCGACGACCAGGCGATCGTCCGCGACGGGCTCGTGACGGTCCTGTCGCTCCTGCCCGACGTCGAGGTCGTCGGCGAGGCCGCCGACGGCGCCGCGGCACTCGCGCTCGTGGCGACGGAACGCCCCGACGTCGTCCTCATGGACCTCCGGATGCCCGGGGTCGACGGCGCGACGGCGACCGCGGCGATCCAGCGCGAGCACCCCGGGGTCCGTGTCCTCGTGCTCACGACCTTCGCGGACGACGCCTCGATCGTCACCGCGCTCCGTGCCGGGGCCCGCGGGTACCTGACGAAGGACGCGGGTCGAGCCGAACTCGCGGCGGCGGTCCGGGCCGTGGCGAGTGGGCAGACGACCCTGGACGCGTCGGTGGCGGCGCTCCTCGTGGCGAACCTGCCGGACGCGACCGAGCCGACGACGGGCCTCCCGGCACGGGCGGCGCCGCGGGCGACGGGCGCCGCGGATCCGGGGACCCACCCCCTGGCAGCGCCCTCGCGAGCGGCGGACCCGGCGACACCCGGGGCGCTCCGCACCCGCTGGCCGACGCTCACCCCGCGCGAGGCAGACGTGCTCGCGGCGATCGCGGCGGGTCGCACGAACCCGGAGATCGCCAGCGCGCTGTTCCTGACGGTCCCGACCGTGAAGTCGTACGTGAACCAGGTGTTCGCCAAGCTCGGCGTCCGCACCCGGGCCGAGGCGGTCGCGGTCGTCCTGTCCCCGCGCTCCTGACACCCCTCCGGCCCCGCCCATCCGAGCCGCCCCCCGGTGCGGAGCGTAGCCTCCGCTCGTCCCCCCACCCCGACCCGACAGGAGCACCTGCATGCGTCACGTCACCCTCGGAACCCTCGACGTCGGCCGACTCGGTCTCGGCTGCATGGGCATGAGCGCCTTCTACTCCGGTGCCGCCGCCGACGACGCCGCGTCGACCGCCACGATCCACCGCGCCGTCGAACTCGGCGTCACGTTCTTCGACACCGCCGAGATCTACGGCCCCTACACGAACGAGGAACTCGTCGGCGCGGCCCTCCGCGAGCACCGCGACGAGGTCGTCATCGCCACGAAGGGCGGCAACATCCGGCACCGCGGCGACGGCCAGCGCGGCACGGACGGCAGCCCCGAGAACATCCGCATCGCCGTCGAGGGCTCGCTGCAGCGCCTCGGCACCGACCACATCGACCTCTACTACCAGCACCGCATGGACCCGGACACCCCGATCGAGGACACGGTCGGCGCGTTCGCGGAGCTCATCGAGCAGGGCAAGATCCTGCACTACGGCCTGTCCGAGGCGGCGCCCGAGCGGATCCGAGCCGCGCACGCCGTGCACCCGGTCACCGCCGTGCAGTCGGAGTACTCGCTGTGGACGCGGGACCCGGAGGAGGCCGTCATCCCCGTCCTCCGCGAACTCGGCATCGGCTTCGTGCCGTACTCGCCGCTCGGCCGCGGGTTCCTCACCGGCGCGCTCCGCGACCCCTCGAAGCTCGACGCCGACGACTTCCGTCGGAACAACCCGCGGTTCCAGGGCGAGGCGCTCCAGCAGAACCTGGCGATCGTCGACGAGGTCGAGCGCATCGCCCGCGAGGTCGACGCGACCCCGGCGCAGATCGCGCTCGCGTGGGTGCTCGCCAAGGGTGACGACATGGCGCCCATCCCCGGGACGAAGCGCATCGAGCGGCTCGAGGAGAACCTCGCGGCCGACGACCTCGTGCTGACGCCCGAGCAGATGGCCGCGCTCGACCGGCTCGAGCCGGCCGCGGGCGACCGCTACCCGGACATGTCGGGCCTCAACATCTGAGGACGCGCGCCCCGACGGACGGACGCGGGCAGCGCCTCCTGGCAGTGGGAATGCCGGGAGGCGCTGCCCGCTTATACACTCCGGTGCGGATTCCGGTCAACTACGGACTGGACAGCACCGAAACCGGCGACCTATGATAGAGGTTCGCGCTCCCTGGCATCGGTGTCGTCATATTGCGGTCGACCAAGGCCCCCTGGTGCAGCGCTCCGGCTCTACCCCGTATATGGCGGCGGGGGTGACGGAGCAGCTCGCCTGATCATCCCACACCGACTCATCGGACCCCGGTCCGACACGGTGCGGGGTGCCCACCCGGGGTCGCCGAGCGATCAGTCCATCCACCTACATACTGCCCGTCAGTATCGGCCCGACGGGGCCATCCGGAGGTTACCCCCTTGGCTGCTGCGCCCAACGCATCCACCAACTCACCCAAGAACGGCCGCGCTCACCAGCGGCTCTCGTTCGCCAAGATCAAGGACACGCTCACCGTCCCCGATCTCCTCGCCCTCCAGACCGAGAGCTTCGACTGGCTCGTCGGCAACGACACCTGGAAGGCCCGCCTCGCCGAGGGGCAGGAGCAGGGTCGCACGGACCTCGCGCTCCACTCCGGGCTCGAGGAGATCTTCGAGGAGATCTCCCCGATCGAGGACCTGGGCGAGACCATGCAGCTCTCGTTCACGGCCCCCGAGCTCGAGGACCCCAAGTACTCGATCGACGAGTGCAAGGAGCGCGGCAAGACCTACGCCGCGCCGCTGTACGTCAACGCCGAGTTCATGAACCACATGACCGGTGAGATCAAGACGCAGACCGTGTTCATGGGCGACTTCCCGCTCATGACCGAGCGCGGCACGTTCATCATCAACGGCACCGAGCGCGTCGTCGTCTCGCAGCTCGTCCGTTCGCCCGGTGTGTACTTCGAGCGCGCCCAGGAGAAGACGTCCGACAAGGACATCTACTCCGCTCGCGTCATCCCGTCGCGCGGTGCCTGGCTCGAGTTCGAGATCGACAAGCGCGACCAGGTCGGTGTCCGCATCGACCGCAAGCGCAAGCAGTCCGTCACGGTCTTCCTCAAGGCGCTCGGCCTGACGAGCGAGGAGATCCTCGACGAGTTCAAGGGCTTCGCGTCGATCGAGGCCACCCTCGAGAAGGACGCCATCCTCACCAAGGAGGAGGCGCTCAAGGACATCTACCGCAAGCTCCGTCCGGGCGAGCAGGTCGCTGCCGAGGCCGCGCGTGCGCTCCTCGACAACTTCTACTTCAATCCGAAGCGGTACGACCTCGCCAAGGTGGGTCGCTACAAGATCAACCGCAAGCTCGGCATCGACGCGCCGCTGTCCGACTCGGTCCTGACCGTCGCCGACATCGTCGCGACCATCAAGTACCTCGTCGCGCTCCACGCCGAGCAGAAGACGCTGAACGGCGTCCGCGACGGCGAGCCGGTCCAGCTCCGCCTCGACGTCGACGACATCGACCACTTCGGCAACCGTCGCATCCGCGCCGTCGGCGAGCTCATCCAGAACCAGGTCCGCACCGGTCTGTCCCGCATGGAGCGCGTCGTCCGCGAGCGCATGACCACGCAGGACATCGAGGCGATCACGCCGCAGACCCTGATCAACGTCCGCCCCGTCGTGGCCGCGATCAAGGAGTTCTTCGGGACCAGCCAGCTGTCGCAGTTCATGGACCAGAACAACCCGCTCGCGGGCCTGACGCACAAGCGTCGTCTGTCGGCCCTCGGTCCGGGTGGTCTGTCGCGTGAGCGTGCCGGCGTCGAGGTCCGCGACGTCCACCCGTCGCACTACGGCCGCATGTGCCCGATCGAGACCCCCGAAGGCCCGAACATCGGCCTCATCGGTTCGCTCGCCTCGTTCGCCCGGATCAACTCCTTCGGGTTCATCGAGACGCCGTACCGCCGAGTGGTCAACGGTCAGGTCACGACGAACATCGACTACCTCACCGCCTCGGAAGAGGACGACTACGTCGTCGCCCAGGCGAACGCCCCGCTGACGAGCGACTTCAACTTCGTCGACGACAAGGTGCTCGTCCGCAAGAAGGGCGGCGAGGTCGAGCTCGTCGACAAGGCCGAGGTCGACTACATGGACGTCTCGCCGCGCCAGATGGTGTCGGTCGCGACCTCGCTCATCCCGTTCCTCGAGCACGACGACGCGAACCGCGCCCTCATGGGTGCGAACATGCAGCGCCAGGCCGTGCCGCTCCTCCGCTCCGAGTCGCCGCTCGTCGGCACCGGCATGGAGGGCTACACCGCGATCGACGCCGGTGACGTCGTCACCGCCGACGCCGCTGGTGTCGTGTCCGAGGTCTCGGCCGACGCGGTCACCGTCCAGCTCGACGAGGGCGGGACGCAGACCTACTACCTGCGCAAGTTCGACCGCTCGAACCAGGGCACGAGCTACAACCACCGCGTGATCGTCAACGCCGGTGAGCGCATCGAGGCCGGCGAGGTCATCGCCGACGGCCCCGCGACGGAGAACGGCGAGCTCGCGCTCGGCAAGAACCTCCTCGTCGCGTTCATGCCGTGGGAGGGCTACAACTACGAGGACGCGATGATCCTGTCGCAGAACCTCGTGAAGGACGACGTCCTCTCCTCGATCCACATCGAGGAGTACGAGGTCGACGCCCGCGACACCAAGCTGGGCAAGGAGGAGATCACCCGCGACCTGCCGAACGTCAGCCCGGACCTCCTGGCCGACCTCGACGAGCGCGGCATCATCCGCATCGGTGCCGAGGTCCGCCCCGGCGACATCCTGGTCGGCAAGGTCACGCCGAAGGGCGAGACCGAGCTCAGCGCCGAGGAGCGCCTGCTCCGCGCGATCTTCAACGAGAAGTCGCGCGAGGTCCGTGACACCTCGCTCAAGGTGCCGCACGGTGAAGAGGGCACGATCATCGGCGTCAAGGTGTTCGACGCGCAGGACGGCGACGACGAGCTCGGCTCGGGCGTCAACCAGCGCGTGGTCGTCTACATCGCCCAGAAGCGCAAGATCACCGCGGGTGACAAGCTCGCCGGCCGCCACGGGAACAAGGGCGTCATCTCGACGATCCTCCCGGTCGAGGACATGCCGTTCCTCGCCGACGGCACGCCGGTCGACATCGTCCTCAACCCGCTCGGCGTCCCCGGCCGCATGAACTTCGGCCAGGTCCTCGAGATCCACCTCGGGTGGCTCGCCAAGCAGGGCTGGAACGTCGAGGGCATCCAGGAGTGGGCCGAGAACCTGCCGGAGGCCGCGCGCACCGCGGCTCCGGGCACGAAGGTCGCGACCCCGGTGTTCGACGGCGCGGCGGAGCGCGAGATCGAGGGACTCCTCGACTCGACCCTCCCGAACCGCGACGGCGAGCGGCTGATCGGCTCCTCGGGCAAGGCGCAGCTCTTCGACGGTCGCTCCGGCGAGCCGTTCCCGGAGCCCGTCTCGGTCGGCTACATGTACATCCTGAAGCTGCACCACCTGGTGGACGACAAGATCCACGCCCGCTCGACCGGTCCGTACTCGATGATCACGCAGCAGCCGCTGGGTGGGAAGGCGCAGTTCGGCGGTCAGCGCTTCGGCGAGATGGAGGTCTGGGCCCTCGAGGCCTACGGCGCCGCGTACGCCCTCCAGGAGCTCCTCACGATCAAGTCCGACGACATCCTCGGCCGCGTCAAGGTGTACGAGGCGATCGTCAAGGGCGAGAACATCCAGGAGCCCGGCATCCCGGAGAGCTTCAAGGTCCTCATGAAGGAGATGCAGTCGCTCTGCCTGAACGTCGAGGTCCTCTCGGCCGACGGCACCGCGGTCAGCCTCCGCGACACGGACGACGAGGTCTTCCGCGCCGCTGAAGAGCTCGGCATCAACATCTCCTCGCGGTTCGAGTCGTCCACGATCGACGACATCTGATCCCGCCCGACACACGTCAGATCCAGCAAGAGAGAAGAACATTGCTCGAAGCAACTTCCTTTGACGCACTGCGGATCGGCCTCGCCACGGCCGACGACATCCGTCAGTGGTCGTACGGCGAGGTCAAGAAGCCGGAGACCATCAACTACCGCACCCTCAAGCCGGAGAAGGACGGTCTGTTCGGCGAGCAGATCTTCGGTCCGTCCCGCGACTGGGAGTGCGCCTGCGGCAAGTACAAGCGCGTCCGGTTCAAGGGCATCGTCTGCGAGCGCTGCGGTGTCGAGGTCACCAAGTCCTCGGTCCGCCGTGACCGCATGGGCCACATCGAGCTCGCCGCGCCCGTCACGCACATCTGGTACTTCAAGGGCGTCCCGTCGCGCCTCGGGTACCTGCTCGACATGGCGCCGAAGGACCTCGAGAAGGTCATCTACTTCGCGGCGTACATGATCATCGACATCGACGAGGAGGGCCGTCACGCCGACATGCCCGGCCTCGAGAACGAGATGCGCCTCGAGATCAAGAACCTCGAGAACCAGCGCGACTCGATCATCGCCGACCGCCTCAAGAAGCTCGAGGACGACCTCGCGGCGCTCGAGGAAGAGGGCGCCAAGAGCGACCAGAAGCGTCGCACCAAGGACGGCGCCGAGAAGGAGATGTCACAGGTCCGCAAGTCCTTCGACGAGGACATCACGCGCCTCGAGCGGGTGTGGGAGGACTTCCGCAACCTCAAGGTCGGCGACCTCAAGCCCGAGGACGCCGTGTTCCACGAGCTCCAGGACCGGTACGGGATCTACTTCGACGCCTACATGGGCGCCGAGGCGATCAAGCTCCGGCTCGAGGGCTTCGACCTGAACGCCGAGGCCGAGGCGCTGCACCTGCAGATCGCCGAGGGCAAGGGCCAGAAGAAGATCCGCGCGATCAAGCGTCTCCGCGTCGTGAACTCCTTCCTCATCACCGGCAACTCGCCGGCGGCGATGGTCCTCGACGTCGTGCCGGTGATCCCGCCGGAGCTGCGCCCGATGGTGCAGCTCGACGGTGGCCGCTTCGCCACGAGTGACCTCAACGACCTCTACCGTCGTGTGATCAACCGCAACAACCGTCTCCGCCGCCTGCTCGACCTCGGTGCCCCCGAGATCATCGTGAACAACGAGAAGCGCATGCTGCAGGAGGCCGTGGACGCGCTGTTCGACAACGGTCGCCGTGGTCGTCCGGTCACGGGTACCGGCAACCGCGCCCTCAAGTCCCTGAGCGACATGCTCAAGGGCAAGCAGGGTCGCTTCCGCCAGAACCTGCTCGGCAAGCGCGTCGACTACTCCGGTCGTTCGGTCATCATCGTGGGCCCGCAGCTCAAGCTCCACCAGTGCGGTCTCCCGAAGCAGATGGCGCTCGAGCTGTTCAAGCCGTTCGTCATCAAGCGCCTGATCGACCTGTCGCACGCACAGAACATCAAGGCCGCCAAGCGCATGGTCGAGCGGTCGCGCGCGCAGGTGTGGGACGTCCTCGAGGAGATCATCCGCGAGCGCCCCGTGCTGCTCAACCGTGCGCCCACGCTGCACCGCCTCGGGATCCAGGCCTTCGAGCCGCAGCTCGTCGAGGGCAAGGCGATCCAGCTCCACCCGCTCGTGTGTGCCGCGTTCAACGCGGACTTCGACGGTGACCAGATGGCCGTGCACCTGCCGCTGTCGGTCGAGGCCCAGGCCGAGGCCCGCATCCTGATGCTCGCCTCGAACAACATCCTCAAGCCGTCGGACGGCCGCCCGGTGACCCTGCCCGCGCAGGACATGATCATCGGTCTGCACCACCTGACGACCGTCACCGAGGGTGCCGTCGGCGAGGGCCGCGCGTTCTCGTCCGTCGCCGAGGCGATCCTCGCGAAGGACCAGGGCTCGCTGCACCTCAACGCGCTCGTGAAGATCCGCATGTCGGACCTCCACTTCGCCGAGGGCGAGGCCCCCGAGGGCTTCGAGGCCGGTCAGCCGTTCATCCTCGAGACGACCCTCGGTCGCGCGCTCTTCAACGAGACCCTCCCGGCGGACTACCCGTTCGTCCAGAAGGTCGCGGACAAGGGCACGCTGTCGTCGATCGTCAACGACCTCGCGGAGCGGTACCCCAAGGTCGAGGTCGCTGCGGCGCTCGACCGGATCAAGGACGCCGGCTTCTACTGGGGCACCCGCTCGGGCGTCACGGTGGCGCTGTCGGACGTCGTGACCCCGCCCCGCAAGAAGGAGATCATCGCCGGCTACGAGACGCAGGCGGCGAAGGTCCAGGGCGAGTTCGACAAGGGTCTGATCACCGACGCCGAGCGTCGCGCGGACCTGATCAAGATCTGGACCGAAGCCACGAACGAGATCGCGCAGGAGATGCGCGACAACTTCCCGAAGGACAACACCATCAACCGCATGGTGTCCTCGGGTGCTCGTGGTAACTGGCTCCAGGTCCGGAACATCGCCGGTATGCGTGGTCTGGTGAACAACCCGAAGGGCGAGATCATCGCCCGCCCGATCATCAACTCCTACCGGGAGGGCCTGACCGTGGCGGAGTACTTCATCGCCACGCACGGTGCCCGCAAGGGCCTCGCCGACACCGCGCTCCGCACGGCGGACTCCGGGTACCTCACCCGTCGTCTCGTCGACGTGTCGCAGGACGTCATCATCCGTGAGGACGACTGCGGGACGACGCGTGGGCTCGAGCTGCCGATCGCGACCAAGGACGCGGACGGCACGATGCACCGCGACGCCACGGTCGAGAACACCGTGTACTCCCGCACGCTCGCGACCGCGGTCACGGACGAGCAGGGCACGGTCCTCGCCGACGCCGGTGAGGACGTCGGTGACGTCCTCATCGACAAGCTCGTCGCGGCGGGTGTCGAGAGCATCAAGGTGCGCTCGGTCCTGACGTGCGAGTCGGCGGTCGGCGTCTGCGCGAAGTGCTACGGCCGCTCGCTCGCCACGGGCAACCTGGTGGACATCGGCGAGGCCGTCGGCATCATCGCGGCCCAGTCGATCGGCGAGCCCGGCACGCAGCTCACGATGCGCACGTTCCACACGGGTGGTTCGGCGTCGGCGGACGACATCACGCAGGGTCTGCCCCGCGTGACGGAGCTCTTCGAGGCCCGCACCCCGAAGGGTGCGTCGCCCATCGCGGAGGCCGCCGGTCGCGTGACGATCGAGGACACGGACAAGCAGCGTCGGGTCATCCTGACGCCGGACAACGGTGACGAGCCGTTCGTCTACCCGGTGCTCAAGCGTGCGACCCTCCTCGTCGAGGACGGCCAGCACGTCGAGCTCGGCGAGCAGTTCATCGCCGGCACGGTCGACCCGAAGGAAGTCCTCCGGGTCAAGGGTGTCCGCGAGGTGCAGAAGCACCTGGTGGGCGGCGTGCAGGACGTGTACCGCTCGCAGGGTGTGCCGATCCACGACAAGCACATCGAGGTCATCGTCCGCCAGATGCTCCGCAAGGTGACGGTCGTCGACCACGCCGACACCGAGCTGCTCCCGGGTGAGCTCGTCGACCGTTCGCGGTACAACGAGATCAACCGTGCGGCGCTCCAGGAGGGCAAGAAGACCGCTTCCGCCCGCCAGGAGGTCATGGGCATCACCAAGGCGTCCCTCGCGACCGAGTCGTGGCTGTCCGCCGCGTCCTTCCAGGAGACCACCCGCGTCCTGACGCAGGCGGCCATGGAGGGCAAGCAGGACCAGCTCGTCGGTCTCAAGGAGAACGTCATCATCGGCAAGCTCATCCCCGCGGGGACGGGCCTCAGCCGGTACCGGAACGTGGACGTCCAGGCCACCGAGGAAGCCAAGGCGGAGCGGTACCCCAACCGCATCTTCGCCGACGACTCCTCGTTCTCGGACGCCGACCTGAGCTTCGTCGACTTCGACAGCTTCTCGTCGGACGACTTCACGCCGGGTACCTACAACTGAGTCAGGTGACCACGAAGGGCCCCGCACCGATCATCGGTGCGGGGCCCTTCCGCGTTCCCCCCCGTTCCTCCCGCGGCATCCTGGAACGGGAACAGGGGGGGGGCGGCCGGGAGGGACGGGGGCGGCCGCCCCGTGCCTCCCGACCGGCGTCAGCCCTTGCCGGGCGCGCGACCGGCGTCGCTGTCGCGCCCGGACTCGTCACGACCGGTCTCGTCGATGAGCGAGTAGAGGCTCAACTCGTTGCCGTCGGGATCGCGGAAGTCGAAGTACTCGACGGCGCCGGGGACCCGGGCGATCGGGCCGACGTCGATGCCGAGGGCACCGATCCGCGCGTGCTGGGCCGCGACGTCATCGACGCCGAACCGGACGGCCACGCACTGCTCCTCGGCGTGCTCGTCCTCGTACAGCTGGATCCAGATGCCGCTGACCTCGTACTCGGCGACGCCGTCGGCGGGCTCGAGGTCGGGCTCGGCGCGCTCGAACACCGCGCCGTACCAGAGGCACGACGCCTCGATGTCGGTGACGGGGAGCCCGACGGTCACGCTCGTGATGTCCATGGTCCATCTTGCGACACCGGCGCTGTGCCCGTCGAGATCCCCGCCGCGCCGGACGGACGGTTCCTGGGAGACTGGCGGCATGAGCACGAGCACCTCCCTCGCCGAGCGGGTGACCGCTCCGGCGGCCCTGTCGCTGCCCACGTCGATCGCCGGGCTGTCGTTCCGGCCGCTCGAGCAGCGTGACCTCGAGGCCGTGCACCAGCTCATCGTCGCCGCTGCCGCGGTCGACGCCCCGACGTGGCGGCCCTCCCGAGGCGAGATCGCCCACTGGTTCTCCACAAGTGGCGTCGATCCGCAGCGGGACGGCCTCGTCGGCGTCGATGCTGGTGGGCATGTCATGGCTGCAGCGCTCGACCTCGCGGTCCCCGGACGCGAGACCATGCTCCGCGTCCTGCTCCTCGGCGCCGTGCACCCCGACGTCCGCGGGCAGGGGATCGGCCGGCGCCTCCTCGCCTGGCAACTCGGTCGCGGTCGGCAGCTCCTCGCGGCCTCGGAGCTCACGGTGCCGGGCATGCTCGAACTCGCCGCGGCCGAGGGCTCGGGACCGCTGCGCCTCGCCGCCCGCGCCGGTCTCGTGCCGCTCCGGTACTGGCTCGAGCTCGAACGTGACCTCGCCGATCCGATCCTCGAGCGCGCCGTCCCGGACGGGTTCGTGCTCCGGCCGTCCGTCGAGTCCGACGTCGAGGCGATCCGCATCGCCCGGAACGACGCCTTCCGCGACCACTGGGGATCGCAGTCGACCCCGGCCGAGGACTGGGCGCGTCGGTTCCACGAGGACACCTTCCGCTTCGACCTCTCGTACGTCGTCGTCGACGGGTCGGGAGTCGTGGTCGCGTTCTCGGTCACCGAGGTCGATCCCGACGCCTTCGCGGCCCGGGGTGGATCGCACGCCTACGTCGACTACGTGGGGGTCGTGCGCGACCACCGAGGGCGGGGACTCGCCCCGCTCGTGCTCGGCGCGACCATGCGGGCAGCCCAGCGGGCCGGCCTCGACCACGTCGTGCTCGACGTCGACGCGGAGAACCCCTCCGGGGCGCTCGGCCTCTACGAGCGGATGGGGTTCGTACGGGCGCGCACGACCGTCAGCCACGCAGCGCTGTTCTGATCCAGCGCGGTCCCCCCTCTTTCTGGGACTGCGCCCGGATCATGCGCACGAATTAGCGTGGGTCAACGTCCGAGAACGCGGCGTCCCGGGTCCGATCCGCATCGCGTTCCGGCCGCATCGACGAGGTCTCGGTCATCCCTGCCGTGCCGCGTCCCCTGATCGTGCGAGAACAAGGAGGTGAGGAGCGCCATGGCGACCCTCTCGGAGATCCTCATCCTCAACGGCGCGCTGCCGATCGAGCACCTCGACACCCTCACCGGCGACGAGCAGGTGGACGAGCGGGCGATCCGGTCCCTCGTCGACCAGGGCGTCGTGAGCGAGGCCCAGTTCGTCACGGCTCGTGCGGCGTCGAACAACTCGAAGTCCGTGCCGCTCACCGACTACCCCGTCGACGGCACCGCGGTGTCCATGCTCCCGGCCGCCCTGTGTCGTCGGCACGGGATCCTCGGCGTCGGGTTCGAGGGCGAGGCCCTCGTCCTCGCGATGGTGAACCCCGCGAACGTGCTCGCCCTCGACGACGCCCGTGCCGCGTCCGGTCGGGTCATCAAGCCGCTGCAGGTGGACGAGCGCGACATGGTCGCCGCACTCGACCGGTACCTCCGTGCGGACGACGAACTCAACGACCTGACCTCCTCGCTCGAGGAGGAAGCTGGTGTGCACCACGACGAGCAGGTCGACATCGGCGACGGCGGCCTCGACGACGTCCCGATCGTCCGGTTCGTGAACCTGCTCGTGTCGCAGGCGATCCAGGACCACGCGTCCGACATCCACATCGAGCCCGGCGAGCATGACGTCCGGGTCCGCTACCGCATCGACGGCGTGCTGCACGAGATGACGCCGGCGCCGAAGAACATCCAGAACGGTGTCATCAGCCGGCTCAAGATCATGAGCGACATCGACATCGCCGAGCGACGGAAGCCGCAGGACGGCCGCATGTCCGTGCGGCACGGCGGCCGGCAGATCGACCTCCGCGTCGCGACGCTCCCCACCGTGTGGGGCGAGAAGGTCGTCATGCGGATCCTCGACAACTCGAACACCTCGATGTCCCTGCGCGACCTCAACCTGCTCGAGCGCAACGCCGAGGCGTACAAGCGCTCCTACTCCAAGCCGTACGGCATGATCCTCGTCACGGGCCCGACGGGTTCCGGTAAGTCGACCACGCTGTACACGACGTTGAACGCCGTCGCGAAGCCCGAGATCAACGTCATCACCGTCGAGGACCCGGTGGAGTACCGGATGCCGGGCGTCAACCAGGTGCAGGTCAACCCGAAGGCGGGCCTGACGTTCGCCTCGGCGCTGCGGAGCATCCTCCGGTCCGACCCCGACGTGGTCCTGCTCGGTGAGATCCGCGACCACGAGACGGCCCAGATCGCCATCGAGGCGTCGCTCACCGGTCACCTCGTGCTCTCGACCCTCCACACGAACGACGCCCCGAGCGCGGTCACCCGCCTCACCGAGATGGGCATCGAGCCGTTCCTCGTCGGCTCTGCCCTCGACTGCGTCGTCGCGCAGCGCCTCGCCCGCAAGCTCTGCGACCGCTGCAAGGCACCGGCGAACCACACCGTGGAGCGACTCCGGGACCTCCGCTTCATCGACGACGTGGCGCAGCCCCTGCCGACCGTGTACGCACCGGTCGGCTGCGCGGTGTGCTCGAACACCGGGTACCGCGGCCGCATCGCCCTGCACGAGGTCATGACGGTCTCCGAGGAGATCGAGCGCCTCGCCGTCTCCCGCAGCTCGAGCGTGGAGATCAGCCGGGTCGCCCAGGCCCAGGGCATGCTCACCCTCCGCCAGGACGGCTGGGAGAAGGTCAAGCTCGGCCTCACCAGCGTCGAGGAGATCCTGCGCGTCGTCGCGTAGCCCAGAGAACGGACGAACAGGTCATCGCATGAGTGATTCGGTCTACGACCTCGGTGCCGGCTCGGACGAGCCCGTCGCCGGATGGCACCCCGGCTCCGCGGGCAACGTCGTCGGTGGACGGCGCGCGGCGCGGCTCGCGGAGACCGGCCAGCAGCCGGTCGTCGCGGGCACCGGGCGTGTGTTCGACCTGTCGGACGATGCTGCGTGGGCCGCGGCGAACACGGCGTCGGTGTCGTCCCCGTACTCGGAGCCGGTGTACGCCTCACCCGACGGCAGCGTCCCGGCGACACCGCCGGCACCGCAGTACCCCGTCGCCTCCTCCGTCGCGTACGCCGCTCCGTCCGAGGTCGCGACCGCCCAGGTGCCGGTACAACCCGCCCCGCCGACCACGGTCCTCCCGACCCCTGCGTTCGTGCCGGCGCCCGCCGCGCACGTCGCCGCGGCGGTCCCCACCGACGACGACGCGGTCGTCATCGAGTACACGCGACACGCGCGTGAGGTCGCCGACCCGGACCTCGTCGTCGCCCTGTCGCAGGTCGTGTACCAGGGCGCGTCGGACCTCCACGTCACCGCGGACGCGGCACCGACCGTGCGCGTCGACGGTTCGCTCCGTCCCGCCGTGCCGGGAGGCCCGTGGTCGCGCGACAAGGTCATCAACGCGCTCACGACACTGCTCAGCCCGGAGCAGCTGCGGCAGTTCGAGTCGGAGCAGGAACTCGACTTCGCGTACTCGCTGTCGACCGAGTCGCGGTTCCGCGTGAACTTCTACCAGCAGCGCGGGAACTGGGGCGCGGCCTTCCGCATCATCCCCACCAGGATCAAGAGCCTCAAGCAGCTGGGCATCCCGGAGCACATCGGCGAGTTCGCCAAGTTGCCCCGTGGGCTCGTGCTCGTCACCGGCCCGACGGGGTCCGGCAAGTCGACGACCCTCGCGGCGCTCATCGACCTCGTCAACGAGACCCGCGCCGACCACATCGTGACGGTCGAGGACCCGATCGAGTTCATGCACGAGCACAAGAAGGCGATCATCAACCAGCGCGAGGTCGGGGCCGACACCCGCTCGTTCGCGCAGGCGCTCAAGCACGTGCTCCGCCAGGACCCGGACGTCATCCTCATCGGCGAGCTCCGCGACCTCGAGACCATCTCGGTCGCGCTCACCGCGGCCGAGACCGGCCACCTGGTGTTCGCGACCCTGCACACGCAGAGTGCGCCCGGCACCATCGACCGTGTCATCGACGTCTTCCCGCCGCACCAGCAGGGGCAGATCCGGACCCAGCTCGCCGCGACCCTGCAGGGTGTCGTCTGCCAGACCCTCGTGCCCAAGGCGAACGGCTCGGGCCGCGTCGTGGCGACCGAGGTCATGGTGACCACGCCCGCCATCGCGAACCTCGTGCGTGAGGGCAAGACGTACCAGATCGTCTCGGCCATGCAGGCCGGCGGTGACGCCGGCATGCACACGATGGACCAGGACCTCGCCGAACTCGTCAACGTGGGCACCATCACGCGCCGGGCCGCGCTCGAGAAGGTGCACGACGAAGAGGGCTTCGGTCGCCTCGTCCAGCGCGTCGAGTCGCCGTCCGACTCGTCCGCCGCCGCCATCGCCGCGAGCGAGATCGACTTCGGCGACAAGTACTCGGGAGGCTACTGATGACCCTGGCGTTCGACTACCGCGGGCGTGACACCGCAGGCAAGCTCGTCAAGGGCAAGCTCGACGCCGCGAGTGAGGGTGCCGCCGTCGCGAGGCTCCGCACCATGGGCATCTCGCCGATCGCGCTCGACGAGGCCAAGCCGGGCACGGGCCTCCAGGCCGAGATCAAGATCCCGGGGTTCCAGAAGGGCGTCGGGCTCAAGGACCTCGCCATCATGGCGCGTCAGGCGTCCACCATGCTCTCGTCCGGCCTGTCGCTGCTCCGCGCACTGACGATCCTGGCCGACCAGACCGAGTCGAAGAAGCTCAAGGAGATCCTCGGCAAGGTCCGCGACGAGGTCGAGCAGGGCGTCTCGTTCTCGGACGCCGTGTCGAAGTACCCCGTCGAGTTCCCGCCGATCATGATCAACATGATCCGTGCGGGTGAGACCGGCGGGTTCCTCGACCAGGCGATGGACTCGATCGCGATGAACTTCGAGAAGGAGCACAAGCTCCGCTCGACGATCAAGTCCGCGATGACCTACCCGACCGTCGTGCTGATCATGTCGCTGGCCAGCGTCGTGATCATGCTCATCTTCATCGTGCCGATCTTCCAGAACATGTTCGCGAGTCTCGGCGGCAAGCTCCCGTTGCCGACGATGATGCTCGTGTACGCATCGCATGCCATGGTCTGGCTTGGGCCGGTCCTGGCGGTGCTGATCATCGTCGGATGGCTCTGGTACCGCGCCAACAAGAACACCGACCGGGTGCGTGGGTTCCTCGACCCGATCCGGCTCAAGTTGCCGGTGTTCGGGCAATTGAGCACCAAGATCGTGATCGCCCGGTTCGCCCGCAATTTCGCGAACATGATCGGCGCCGGCGTGCCCATCCTGCAAGCGTTGAAGATCGTCGGCGAAGTGTCGAACAACTTCGTGGTGGAAAAGGCCCTGGACCGCGTCGCCGAATCCGTCCGAAAAGGTGAATCGATCGCCGCTCCACTGGCGCGGGAGAGTGTCTTTCCGCAAATGGTGAGTCAAATGGTCGCGGTCGGCGAGGACGCCGGTTCCATGGAGGTCATGCTCGAGAAGATCGCGGTGTTCTACGACGCCGAGGTCGAGTCGACCACCGAAGCCCTGACCTCCTTGATCGAGCCGCTGCTCATCGCGTTCCTCGGCGTCGTGGTCGGCGGGATGATCGTCGCGCTGTACCTGCCGATCTTCCAGATCACCACGCTCATCCACTGAATCTGACCGGAATGCCCCCGTGCGGGGGGTGGTTCGCCCGCGAACTGCCCCCGTTTCTGGGGGCATTTCGCTTGCCCGATCACCCCCGTTCTCGGGATTCTCCCGAGCGAGTGCCCTGAATACGCTGGTCTCCGGCGGCGAGCACACGCCGGATCCAATTCTCCCCTCACATTCCCGAAAGAATGGAAATCTCATGTACTTCCGCCTCATGGGCAAGCTCAACGCTCGCCGGCAGAACCTGCTCGAGGAGAACGAGAAGGGCTTCACCCTGATCGAGCTCCTCGTCGTCGTGATCATCATCGGCATCCTCGCCGCGATCGCGATTCCGGTGTACCTCGGCGTGCAGAAGAACGCGCAGGACAGTGCCACGCAGTCCGACGTGTCGAACGCGAAGACGGCGGTCGTGAGCATTCAGACCGACATGGGCGTCGCCCCTGCTCCGGCCACGCTCGTGACGAGTGGTGCCGTGTCGAGCACCCCTCCCGCTGCTCCCAGCGGAAGCACCGCCACCACCACGCAGAGCTGGTCGAGCGCGGGTGTCACCGGGTCCTCGAACACCACCTCGTTGAAGCTCGTCTCGTCGAGCGGTAGCTCGTTCTGCATCATCGGCCAGAGCGTCAACAGCACCTACTTCTACGCAACTGACTCGAAGGGTGTGACCAAGGCCAGCGGCGCCATCACCGCCTGCCCGTAAGCAGTGCCGATCGAGCCCGTGCGGACTGCTCGTCCGCACGGGCTCGACTTGCTCTCCCGCCCCACCGCATCAGCTCTTCCCGGAAGGACGAGGCAATGCTGCGACACATGCGCCGCGCCCTCGACCGCGCGCTGACCGGCCGCGAGGAGGGCTTCACGGTCATCGAGGTCATGGTCGCGATGATGGTCTTCGCGATCATCAGCGTGGGCCTCGCCTACGGCATCACGAACTCCCTGCAGACCACGCAAGCGAGCCGCGGCCGGGACATGGCCGTGTCGCTCGCGTCGCAGGACATCGACACGATGCGACAGACCGCCGCGGCGACGACGAACGGCATCTTCAGCGTCCTGAGCGCCTCCACCACCAAGAGCATCGGCGGTGTCACGTACACGGTCGCGCGCACTGCCAACTGGGTCCAGAGTGACGGTGCCACCGGAGCCTGCGGATCGAGCAACGGCACGTTGGCGTACAAGAGCGTCGCCGAGACGGTCAGCTGGAACAACCCGCATGGCCCCGGCAAGCTGTCGACGACCGTGACCTCGGCCATCGCGCCGTCCGACGCTGTCACCGATCCCGGTGATGGAACGATCATCGTCTCCGTCAGGGACGCTGCTGGCGCGGCGAATGCGGGCGTCAGCGTGTCGGCGGCGCCCGTGAGCGGGGGAACCGGCGCGGCGATCACCACCGCCCCCACCACGACCGACGCGGCGGGCTGCTGGTACGCAACGGACGTGCAGCCGGGCACGTACACCCTGACCGCGAGCACGACCGGGGGGATCGATTCCAACCAGGCTGCGACGTCCACCTGGACCATCCCCGTCATCGCAGGCGCGAGTGCGTATCAACCGATCTCGTACGACCAAGCCGCGACGATCCCCGTCAACTACGCGCAGACGTACAGCGCGACCATGGCGACGAACATGACGACGACCCTGTCGAGCAACTCCGGCGGCCTCGACACGATGACCCCGTGGTCAACCAGCGCCACCGTGACGTCGTCGACGAAGGTGTCGATGAACGTCTTCCCCTTCTCCGACGGCTACCAGATGTACGGGGGGACGTTCAACAGCAGCTCGGGTGCGAGCAGCTGCATCGACACCAACCCGACGAAGTGGACGACCCCGACCTCGGCAGGCGCCGTCGGGACCAGTGTGCCGGTGCCGGTCGTCAGCGTCAGCCCAGGGCAGACCGTGTCGCCTCCGCAGAACGTGGCACTCGGCGTCATCCAGGTGTCGGTCGCGAGCGGCTCGTACCTCAGGGCGACGACGGCGTCGAGAACCACCGCCGACGATCCCGGGTGCTCGGCCGGCATGACGCTGAACTTCCCGAAGACCACGAGTTCGACCGCAACGCTCGCGTTGCCCTTCGGGACCTGGTCGATCTCCACGACATCGGGAGCGTCCGGTGCTGTGACCGGCACCGTCGCTGGCGCGAACATCAAGAACGTCACGCCCGGTTCGGTCACCGGCAACACCGTGCTCGTCGACCCGCGAGGACAGACGAAGTGATCGGCGACATCCGGCAGCTCCACCGCGGTCAGCGCGGCATCAGCCTGATCGAGCTCATCGTCGCCATGTCCGTCTCGATGATCGTCCTCACCGCGGTCGGCGGCTTCTTCGCCGCATCGCTGCACGCGAGCAAGACGGGCAGCACGGCCGAGACGAACACGCGGCAGGCGTCCAACGTCATGAACGCGCTGACCCAGTACATCCACGCCGCGACGGTCCTGCCGAAGCCGGACGGCACGTACGCGAACGCGATCACCACCGCAACGGCGACAGACCTCGCCTTCTACTCGTACGTCAACCTGACGAACGGCACGGTGGACCAGCCGGAGTACGTCGAGTTCAAGATCGACACCGCGACGGGCAACCTGATCGAGAAGCAGTGGGACGGCTCGGCCGATGCCAAGGGCTACTACAGCTTCACGACCACCGGCGCGGCCGCACGGACGGTCACGCTGGGAGGTCCCATCGCGTCGCCGACGAGCGACGGCACGGACCTCTTCACGTACCTCGACGCGAGCGGTGCGAAGATCGCGAGTCCGATGGCGAACCCCAGTGCGGTCCGCGCGATCCAGGTGAACCTCGAGCTCGGCTCCACCAAGGCCGGCACCGCCTCGAACACCCATATCCAGAACACCCTGTACCTGTTCAACGTCGGGTACAGCACGAGCACTGCGAGCCCGGCACCATGATGAACCGCATCGTCCGCGTGATGCGGAGCGTCGACCGCGGTGACGAGCAGGGGTTCGTCCTCGCCAACGTCATCATCTTCGGCATGATCGTCACGATGATCGTCGCCGCGATGGTCGCGCTCTCGACGGCCGGGTCGCTCAAGTCCGGGAACGACCGCAACTACCAGAACGCGGCGGCGGCAGCGTACGCGGGGCTCGCGGACTACCAGGCGAAGATCTCGAACGACAACGGCTACGCGACGTACGGCAACAAGGACGCGCAGTTCAGCAAGGACAGCGGCTCGGTGTTCCAGGGCGACAACGGCAACGTCGCGTTCACGAGCAGCGGTTCGACGTGGGCTCCGGTGGTCGGAACGACCGACGAGTTCTTCCGCTACGAGGTCGACAACTCGAAGTACGCGTCGCAGGGCTTCCTCCGTGTTCGGGTGACGGGCAAGAGCGGGACGAAGACCCGGTCGCTCGTGGCGGACCTCCGCGGCGACGGCTTCATCAACTACCTGTACTTCACGCAGTACGAGTCAGCGGACAACGACATCACGGGCGACAACTGCACGAACGACTACCAGTGGCAGGCGACGAGCAGGACCTGCGACCCCGTGCAGTTCGCCAGTGGCGACGTGCTCAACGGTGCCATCCGCTCCGACGACGACTTCACCGCCTGCGGGTCGACCTTCAACTCCTCCGTCGAGGACCACAGCGGCAAGGTCCTCGCGCCGAGCGGTTGCACGACGAAGCCGAAGTACAACGGCGGCCAGCCGAGTGCAGCCGCCTACCTCGGCTTGCCGTCCCTCAACACGAACATGGCCCAGGAGGCCCGCACGGACCTGCCGACGACCGTGCCGCGCCCCGGGTGCTTGTACACCGGACCCACGAAGGTGCAGTTCAACAGTGGTGGCACCATGACGATCTGGTCCCCGTGGACGCGGTTCACGCAGGTGACCGCGACGAGCCACTCCTCGGACACGGCGGCAGCGGATGCACTCTGTGGCAGCAGCGCCGCGCTCCAGAGCGCGAGCGGTGCGACGATCCCGACGCTCCCGACGAACCTCATGTACGTGCAGGGCGTGCCCACCACGAAGTCCGACCCGAACTACTGGGGCTCGTCGTACCCCCAGCGCTACACCAACACCTACTGCACGACCAAGGTGACCGTCAGTGGCAACTCGGTCAGCTACAGCGACAACCAGACGTTCAGCAACGGGGTCGGCTACCCGACGTCGAACGAGTGGATCGGCACCGACTCGACACCCGGGACGGCGTCCTCCGTCTACAGCTGCACCGCGGGCGACGTCTTCGTCAGCGGCACGTTCTCGGGGCACATGACGATCGCGTCGGCGGGCACGGTCTGGGTGACCGGTGACATCACCTACACCGACCCGAACGACGACATCCTCGGCCTGGTCGGGCAGAACGCGGTCGAGGTCTACAACCCGATGACGTGCTGGAACTACCAGTCGGTCTACTACCAGGGCTACGGCAACTACGTCACGTGCCGCAACGTCCAGCTCGTCCGATCCGCTGGCGCCAACCTGACGATCGACGCGGCCATCGCCAGCAACAACGGCACGTTCTACGTGCAGAACTACGACCAGGGGAGCGCGCTCGGCACCCTGACGGTGAAGGGCTCGATCGCCCAGAAGTACCGCGGCACGGTCGCGACCTCGAACAGCGGCAACGGCAAGGTGAGCACCGGCTTCACGAAGAACTACATCTACGACAACCGGCTGCTCACGACCGCGCCGCCGAAGTTCCTGCAGCCCGTGTCGACGTCCTACGGCGTTACCACGCAGGTCGAGGTCCAGCCGGCCTACAACCCGGACGGCTCGTGCGCGACGACTGGGGGGAAGTGCCGATGACGACCGCGCTCGACCTCGGCCCGCTCGTCGCGACCCTCGGCGGGGTGTTCGGGCTGCTCATCGGCTCGTTCCTCAACGTCGTCGTGTACCGGGTGCCGGCGCACGTGTCGATCGTGTCGCCGCCGAGCGCGTGCCCGCGGTGCGACCATCCGATCCGCGGGTACGACAACGTCCCGGTGCTCTCGTGGCTCGTGTTGCGCGGCAGGTGTCGCGACTGCGGCGCGCCCATCTCGTCGCGGTACCCACTCGTCGAGCTCGCCACGGGCCTCCTGTTCGTCGTGGTGGCGCTCCGGTTCTGGCCGGCGACCACCGCGGGGGACCGGGTGCTCGCCGCGCACGTCGTCCTGCTGCTGGCGTTCCTCTACCTCATGGCGATCAGCGTGGCCCTGGCTCTGATCGACGTCGACACGCACACGTTGCCGAACGCCATCACCTACCCGTCGTCCGTCGTGCTCGCGGTGCTCCTGGCCGGTGCATCGGCACTGTCGGGCGACTGGGCAGCGTTCGTGCGGGGCGTCATCGGTGCCGCTGCGCTCGGGGTCCTGTACCTCGTGCTCGCCATCGCGGTGCCCGGCGGCATGGGGCTCGGCGACGTCAAACTCGCCGGGATCCTGGGCCTCGCGCTCGCGTACCTCGGATGGGGACCCCTCGCAGTGGGTGCTTTCGGCGCCTTCCTCGTCGGGGGTATCTTCGCGCTCGTCCTCGTCGCCGCGCGCCGAGCGAAGTGGCGCGGAGGGATCCCCTTCGGCCCGTCCATGCTCACCGGAGCCTGGATCGGCGTCCTCGTCGGCGCGCCCGCGTCGCACGCCTACCTGCACCTCATCGGTCTGGCCTGAGCGCCGCCCCCTACGGAGAACACACCCATGGCGAAGAGCATCGTCGGCCTGGACATCGCGGCCGCCTCGATCCGCGCGGTCGAGGTCGCCTCGGCCGACCGCGGCCGTCCGACCGTCGTCCGGTTCGCCGAGGTCCCCACGCCGGAAGGATCGGTGAGCCGGGGTGAGGTCCTCGAGGCGAACACGGTGGCCGGCGCGTTGAAGCAGTTGTGGTCCCTCGGCAAGTTCCGCTCCCGGGACGTCGTGCTCGGCATGGGGAACCAGCGTGTGCTGTCGCGTGACCTGACCGTGCCGCTCGCGCCCATCGAGCAGATCCGCGAGTCGTTGCCGTTCCAGGTCCAGGACATGCTTCCCGTGCCGGTCATCGACGCGATCCTCGACTTCTACCCGACGTCCGAGGGGATGGGGGAGAACGGACCGGTCGTCCGGGGTCTGCTCATCGCCGCGATCAAGGACGCCGTGCTGGCGAACGTCAAAGCGGTGCAACTCGCGGGCCTGAACCCGGCGGGCGTCGACCTGATCCCGTTCGCCTTGACCCGCGCACTCGTCTCACGACCGGGTCTGGTCGGGACGGTGGCGCTCATCGAGATCGGGGCCGACACGACGAGCGTCGTCATCGCGACGGACGGCGTGCCGCAGTTCGTGCGCATCATCCCAGCGGGCGGTGCCGACGTCACACGCGCCCTCAGCGGACAGCTCGACATCGCGGCGGACGATGCCGAGGCCGTCAAGCGCCATCTCGGGATCGCGGCCGTCGCCCAGACCGCGGACGACCGTCGCGCGATCGCGGTCACGCACGAGACGATCACCGAGGTCCTCGCGAGCCTCCGCAACACGATCAACTACTTCGTCAACACCCACCCGGACCAACCCGTCGGCCACATCCTCATCGCAGGCGGAGGCGCGCGGATGCGCGGCTTCCGGGAGGCACTCGCCGACTACACCCGGATCCCCGTGTCGTACGGGCAGGCGTTCGGCGGAGTGGCGCTCGCCGGATCGATCTCGGAGCAGGACGTCGCAGAGCGCGGCGACGCGATCACGGTGGCCTTCGGGCTCGCCGTCGGAAGCAGGGCAGCATGAGCAAGGTCGAGGCGGACATCCGCAAGGAGCAGAAGCAGCGCACCTCGGTGATCGGCGGCGCCAAGGCGCCGCGCACCGGCAAGCAGTCCCGGGTCAAGGGCGGTACCGCGACGACGGGAGGCTCGGCGGCGCCGGCGACGCGGGCGGCGGTCGCGTCCTCCCTCGTCGGCCGAGAGCCCCGTGTCGACCTCCTGCCCACCGAGGTGCACCTCGACCGACGCGAGCGCGCGGTCGCGCGACGCGCGTGGCTCGGTGTCGTCGTGCTCGCCGTCGTGGTGCTGCTCGTCGCGGGCGGAGCGACGGTCGATGCCATCCGGTCGCGAACCGATCTCGCGACCGCTCAGAACGAGACGACCTCACTCCTCCTCGAGCAGCAGAAGTACGCCGAGGTCCGCACGCTCGAGGGGCAGATCGCACTGCTCGAAGCGGGTCAGACCGTCGGCGGATCGACCGAGATCGACTGGTCCTCGATGCTCGGGAACCTCGCGTCGTACCTCCCGAGCGGCGTCACGATCACGAGCATGACGATCACGTCGGCCAACGCGACGGTGCCGTTCGCACAGAGCACGTCGCCGCTCGACGCGTCGCGGGTCGCGGCCATCCAGGTCTCGGTGTCGAGCACGTCCGTGCCGTCGGTACCGGACTGGACCGACCGACTCTCGAAGCTCAAGGGCTACGTCGACTCGTCGATCGCGTCCATCGACCGCGCGTCCGACGGCGACGCGTACACGGCGTCCATCTCGGTCGACCTGGACGAGAAGGCCTACGACGGCAAGTACACGGGGAGCAACCGATGAACAAGCACAAGCTCTCACTCGTCCTCGCGGGCGTCGCCGCGCTCGTGATCATCGTCGGTGGCTGGTTCCTCGGGGTGCAGCCGCAGCTCGCGACCGCGTCCGCGAACGACCTCCAGCGCGAGAGCATCGACGAGACGAACGCCTCGAACCGTGCGGAGCTGACGCGCCTCGAGGAGCAGTACCAGAAGCTCGGCACGATGAAGACGACGTTCGCCGATCTCCAGGAATCGGTCCCTGCGAAGGCCGACACCACGGGCTTCACGCGTGAGATCAACACCGCCGCGACCACGAGCGGCGTCGGGATCTCCTCGGTGCAGTTCGACACCCCGGTCGCGTACGCGCCATCGGCCGCCGCCGGGGCCGGTGCCACCACGACGGGCACGAGCACCGGTTCGCCGACGGCCAGCGCGTCGGCCACCCCGTCACCGAGCGCGACGGCGACGGCGGCCCCCGCGGCCGCACCAGCGGCGACGCCCGCCCCTGGCGGCCCCACGACCGACTCGTCGATCACGAGTGCGGACTTCACGGTCGTCCCCGTGACGGTCGCGGTGACGGGTTCGTACCAGCAGGCGCTCGCTTTCACCAAGGCCCTGCAGAACGGGTCCCGCCTGTTCCTCGTCGACACCGTCTCACAGTCCCTCTCGGACTCCTCGAGCGGCGGGTCCGGCGGGCAGAACTGGTCGCTCGGTGGAGAGATCTACGTCCTCAAGGCGTCGTCCGCGTCCTCGTCGTCGACCGATGCCACCTCGACACAGGCGGCTGGGTGAACCGAGCGGCGGCCTGACCTCCCCTCGCCCCCGGCACTACGCTCGTCCCATGTCCCGGTGGCTCCTCGCGACGATGACGACGGTGCTGTTCTTCGCGCTCGTCATCGCGGTCACGGGGTTCGAGAGCCTGTTCTCCGGCCTCGAGGTCATCCGCCAACCCGACGCCACCCCGTACCTCGGCCCGGCGATGGTGACGGGCGTCGCGATCGTGGTGTTCGCAGGCACGGCGGTGGGCGCGCGGAGCGGCAGTCCGGCGATGTCCGGGCTGGTGTGTGCGGCCACGGCGTACCTCGTCATGCTCGGCGTCGGGTCGGTCGGCTACGCGTTGGTCCACGGTGACGCCGCGCAGCTCGTGGTGTTCCCCGCCGGCTACGCGCTCGGCCCCTTCGTCGTGGGCACGGTCGTCATCGCGCTCGTGGTCGTGATCGCGGCGGTGCTCCTGGCCCGCCACGAGGACCGCCGCCGGCAGGAGGGCGGGCCCGGCCTCGGTACCGGGCGGTCGTGACGACCGAGGAGGCCGACGACGCCGCCCACACCGTCCCTCCCGTCCCGGTTCCCGGTGCCATGACGGCCGCTCCGGTCGGCCTCGCCCGGGAGCGCTCGTTCTCGGCAACGTTCGCGAGTCCGGCCGGACCGGGCATCGCGAGTGCGTGTCCGGTCGCGTTCCCCGCGGACGGTGTCGTCACGGGCTGCACGAACGCGGGAGCGGTGTGCCGACCGACGGTGACGAACGGCACCGACGCGGGCACGGCCTCCTGAGCGGGATTGACCGCCTCTGTCACGCCGAGTAATCTTGTTCCGGTGTGCGCCGACAGCGGCGTGCCCGGAAGTCCGAACGCTCACGGAGCGGTACAGGACATGTCCGTCCCAGGCGGTACCGCGAGAGCGGTCGCCCGCCGTGGTCCGACGTTGGAATCGTCGGCCCGGTGTCGGGGTTGTACGGGAAGCGACACGGATCACCGTGTCGGGCGCCGTCCGGCCGCGGGACGAGGAAGCCGACGGATCACGTCGGCCAGGGAATCGAGCAGGAACCAGGAGCAGCAGTTGCCTACGATTCAGCAGCTGGTTCGCAAGGGCCGCGCGCCGAAGGTCGTCAAGACCAAGGCGCCCGCCCTCAAGGCGAACCCCCAGCAGCGTGGTGTGTGCACCCGCGTCTACACCACCACCCCGAAGAAGCCGAACTCGGCACTGCGCAAGGTCGCTCGTGTCAAGCTCTCGAACGGCACCGAGGTCACCGCGTACATCCCCGGTGAGGGCCACAACCTCCAGGAGCACTCGATGGTGCTCGTCCGTGGTGGTCGTGTGAAGGACCTCCCCGGTGTCCGCTACAAGATCGTCCGTGGTGCGCTCGACACCCAGGCCGTCAAGAACCGTAAGCAGGCCCGCAGCCGCTACGGCGCGAAGAAGGGTTGAGATAGATGCCTCGTAAGGGACCCGCCCCCAAGCGCCCCGTCGTCGCCGATCCGGTCTACGGCGCTCCGGTCGTCAGCCAGCTCGTCAACAAGATCCTGCTCGACGGCAAGAAGGGCCTCGCCGAGCGCATCGTCTACGGTGCACTCGAAGGCGTGGCCGCCAAGAACCAGCAGGACGCCGTCGCGACGCTCAAGAAGGCCCTCGACAACGTCCGCCCGACCCTCGAGGTCCGCAGCCGCCGCGTCGGTGGTTCCACCTACCAGGTGCCGGTCGAGGTCAAGCCGCACCGTGCGAACACGCTCGCGCTCCGCTGGCTCACCTCGTACGCCAAGGCCCGTCGCGAGAAGACGATGACCGAGCGTCTCATGAACGAGATCCTCGACGCGTCGAACGGTCTGGGTGCCGCGGTCAAGCGCCGCGAGGACACCCACAAGATGGCCGAGTCGAACAAGGCCTTCGCGCACTACCGCTGGTAACACTCCCGGCCCCATCGGGGGTGCCGGCGACATGATCCCGGCGCCCCCATGGGCGCTGTCGACTCCCACAACTACTCGGAGGAACCCTGTGGCACAGGACGTGCTCACCGACCTGAACAAGGTCCGCAACATCGGCATCATGGCGCACATCGATGCCGGCAAGACCACCACCACCGAGCGCATCCTGTTCTACACGGGCATCACCCACAAGATCGGGGAGGTCCACGACGGGGCCGCCACGATGGACTGGATGGCGCAGGAGCAGGAGCGCGGCATCACGATCACGTCGGCCGCGACGACGTGCTTCTGGAACAAGAACCAGATCAACATCATCGACACGCCTGGTCACGTCGACTTCACCGTCGAGGTGGAGCGTTCGCTCCGCGTCCTCGACGGCGCCGTCGCCGTGTTCGACGGCAAGGAGGGCGTCGAGCCCCAGTCGGAGACCGTCTGGCGTCAGGCCGACAAGTACGACGTGCCCCGCATCTGCTTCGTCAACAAGATGGACAAGCTCGGCGCGGACTTCTACTTCACGGTGGACACGATCATCAACCGCCTCGGCGCGGAGCCGCTCGTGATCCAGCTCCCGATCGGTGCCGAGAGCACCTTCGAGGGTGTCGTGGACCTCGTTGAGATGCGGGCGCTCACCTGGCGCGGTGACGCCAAGGGTGACGTCCAGATGGGCGCGCACTACGAGATCGAGGAGATCCCGGCCGACCTCAAGGACAAGGCCGACGAGTACCGCGCGAAGCTCATCGAGCGCGTCGCCGAGACCGACGACGCCCTGCTCGAGAAGTACTTCGGTGGCGAGGACCTCTCCGTCGACGAGATCAAGGGCGCCATCCGCAAGCTCACGGTCAACAGCGAGGTCTACCCGGTCCTCTGTGGTTCGGCGTTCAAGAACCGCGGTGTGCAGCCGATGCTCGACGCGGTCATCGACTACCTGCCGAGCCCGCTCGACGTCCCGGCGGTCGAGGGCCACGACGTGAAGAACGAGGAGACCATCCTCACCCGTCACGCCGACTCGACCGAGCCCTTCTCCGCCCTCGCGTTCAAGGTCGCGGTGCACCCGTTCTTCGGTCGCCTCACCTACGTCCGCGTGTACTCGGGCTCCATCGAGTCCGGGTCGCAGGTCATCAACTCGACCAAGGGCAAGAAGGAGCGCATCGGCAAGATCTTCCAGATGCACTCCAACAAGGAGAACCCGGTCGACAGCGTGACCGCGGGCCACATCTACGCGGTGATCGGCCTCAAGGACACGACGACCGGTGACACCCTGTGCGACCCGGACAACCAGATCGTCCTCGAGTCGATGACGTTCCCGGAGCCGGTCATCGAGGTCGCGATCGAGCCGAAGACCAAGCAGGACCAGGAGAAGCTCTCCACCGCCATCCAGAAGCTGGCGGAGGAGGACCCGACGTTCCGGGTCGAGCTCAACGCGGAGACCGGTCAGACGGTCATCAAGGGCATGGGCGAGCTCCACCTCGACATCCTCGTCGACCGCATGAAGCGCGAGTTCAAGGTCGAGGCGAACGTCGGCAAGCCGCAGGTCGCGTACCGCGAGACCTTGCGCAAGCCGGTCGAGCGGTACGACTACACCCACAAGAAGCAGACCGGTGGTTCCGGCCAGTTCGCGAAGGTGCAGATCGCGCTCGAGCCGATGGAGGTCACGGCCGAGAAGATCTACGAGTTCGAGAACAAGGTCACGGGTGGCCGCGTTCCGCGCGAGTACATCCCCTCGGTCGACGCCGGCATCCAGGACGCCATGCAGGTCGGTATCCTCGCGGGCTTCCCGACGGTCGGCGTCAAGGCGACCCTCCTCGACGGTGCGGCGCACGACGTCGACTCGTCCGAGATGGCGTTCAAGATCGCCGGTTCGATGGCCTACAAGGAGGCTGCGCGCAAGGCGAACCCCGTCCTGCTCGAGCCGCTCATGGCCGTCGAGGTCCGCACCCCCGAGGAGTACATGGGCGACGTCATCGGCGACCTGAACTCCCGTCGTGGGCAGATCTCGTCGATGGAGGACGCTTCGGGCGTCAAGGTGGTCCGCGCGAGCGTGCCGCTGTCCGAGATGTTCGGCTACGTCGGCGACCTCCGGTCGAAGACGTCGGGCCGCGCCGTCTACTCGATGGTGTTCGACTCCTACGCCGAGGTCCCCCGGGCCGTGGCGGACGAGATCGTGCAGAAGAGCAAGGGGGAGTGACGCCCTCGGCGTGACTCCCCAGGCGAGGGGGTCGGCAGCGGCCCCCTCGCCACCAAGTACAGTAGTTCCACACCAACACGCAGCGCCGCCGGACGTGAACCGGGGGTCCTGCATCCGAGTCCTGAGGAGGACCCACAGTGGCTAAGGCCAAGTTCGAGCGGACCAAGCCGCACGTCAACATCGGAACCATCGGGCACGTCGACCACGGCAAGACGACGCTCACCGCGGCGATCACCAAGGTCCTGCACGACAAGTACCCGGAGCTGAACACGGCCTCGGCGTTCGACCAGATCGACAACGCGCCTGAGGAGAAGCAGCGCGGTATCACGATCAACATCTCGCACGTCGAGTACCAGACCGAGAAGCGCCACTACGCGCACGTCGACGCCCCGGGCCACGCGGACTACGTGAAGAACATGATCACGGGTGCGGCGCAGATGGATGGCGCGATCCTCGTGGTCGCCGCCACCGACGGCCCGATGCCGCAGACGCGTGAGCACGTGCTGCTCGCCCGTCAGGTCGGTGTCCCCTACATCGTCGTGGCCCTCAACAAGGCCGACATGGTGGACGACGAGGAGATCCTGGAGCTCGTCGAGCTCGAGGTCCGCGAGCTCCTCTCGAGCCAGGAGTTCGACGGCGACAACGCCCCGATCGTCCGCGTCTCGGCGCTCCAGGCGCTCGAGGGTGACGAGAAGTGGGCCGCGACGGTCGCCGACCTCATGGACGCCGTCGACGAGAACGTGCCGGACCCGGTGCGCGCCACCGACCAGCCGTTCCTGATGCCGATCGAGGACGTCTTCACGATCACCGGTCGTGGCACCGTCGTCACCGGTCGTGTCGAGCGTGGCACGCTCAAGGTGAACGAGGAGGTCGAGATCGTCGGCATCCGCGCGACGCAGAAGACCACCGTCACGGGCATCGAGATGTTCCGCAAGCTGCTGGACTCCGCCGAGGCCGGTGACAACACGGGTCTGCTCCTCCGCGGCACCAAGCGCGAGGACGTCGAGCGCGGCCAGGTCGTCGTGAAGCCGGGTTCGGTCACGCCGCACACCGAGTTCTCCGCGAACGTCTACATCCTGTCGAAGGACGAGGGTGGTCGTCACAACCCGTTCTACGGGAACTACCGCCCGCAGTTCTACTTCCGCACCACGGACGTCACCGGCGTCATCACGCTGCCCGAGGGCACCGAGATGGTCATGCCCGGCGACACCACCTCCATCACGGTCGAGCTGATCCAGCCGATCGCCATGGAGGAGGGCCTCCGCTTCGCCATCCGTGAGGGTGGTCGTACGGTCGGCGCCGGTACGGTCGAGAAGATCATCAAGTAACTCCGGTTGCTGCGACAAGGGGTCGGACCTTCGGGTCCGGCCCCTTTCGTCGTTCCCGGACGGGACGTGGCGTCCCTGGGCGGGACCCGGCGTCCCTGGGCATGACGTGGCGTCCCTGGGCGGGACCCGGCGTCCCTGGGCATGACGTGGCGTCCCCGGGCGTGACGTGGCGTCCCTGGGCATGACGGGGCGGGACGAGGCAGAGCGCGACGTGCGCGAGCCCACCGCGAGCCGGGAGGACTGTGGGCACCTCGGTGGGTCATCGGCGGGGATGCCGGTGTTGACTGGTCGCATGACACGTCTGCGCCGTTCGAGGACGACGGGACGCGGATTCCACCGGGTCCGATCCGGCAAGGGGTTCTCCTACCGCGATCCCGACGGCGGTACCGTCCACGACGCCGACCTCCGCCATCGGTTCGACGAGCTGGTGATCCCGCCCGCGTGGAACGACGTGTGGATCTCGCCGTACGAGAACGGACACATCCTCGCGACGGGCATCGACGGCGCCGGTCGGCGCCAGTACATGTACCACCCGGGTTGGCGCGAGCGGATGGACAAGATCAAGTACGACCGGGCGCTCGCCCTCGCCGAGTCGCTCCCGTCCGCTCGACGGATGGTGACCATGGACCTCCGCCGACCGGACCCGGACCTCCGACGTGCGCAGGCCGCGGCCTTCCGGATGCTCGACCAGGGGTCGCTCCGGGTCGGCTCGGAGCGGTACGCGCTCGAGCACGGGAGCCACGGCCTGTCGACGCTGCTGTGTTCCCACGCGCACATCTCGGGCGACGACATCGAGCTCGGGTTCCCGGGCAAGAGCGGGCAGGAGTGGTCGTCCACCATCCACGACCACGACCTCGCGCGGGTGCTCGTGGGCATGAAGCGTCGGGGCGGGAACGCGCGACTGCTCTCGTTCCGCGACGAGCCCGGTGCCGAGTGGCGTCCGCTGTCGGCCGAGCTCATCAACGAGTACGTCAAGGAGCGCGCTGGCGACGACTTCACGGCGAAGGACTTCCGGACGCTGCACGGTACGGTCGCCGCGGCCGTGGACCTGGCGAAGACGGGCCCCCAGTCGTCCGACGCCAAGCGCAAGAAGGCGATCTCGCATGCGGTGAAGGCCGCGTCCGACGTGCTCGGCAACACCCCGACCGTGGCGCGGCAGAGCTACATCGACCCGCGCGTGATCGACGCGTACAACCACGGCGAGACGATCGATCCCGCCCGGTTGGCCTCTGCGGAGTCCGAGGTCCGCGCGCTGCTCTACCGCGACTGAATGACGTACCGTTGATGCACGTGCCGACCGTTCGGGCGTCGGCACGGAGAGGCCAGCGTGACCGACGAGTGCATCCACGGTTTCCCCGTCGAGCTCTGTGACATCTGCACCCCACGGCAGCGGGCGGAACCGGTCGTCGCACCGACCCGCGCTCCGCGGCGTGCCCGTCCGGTCTCGCTCCGGTCGGACGGTCCGTCGGACGCGCCCCGGGCCTCCCGGAGTGCGACCCGGACCGCGGTCCCGGTGGCGGTGGAGCCCCAGGTCCGCCCGTTCGCGTCGATGCGCGCGCACCACTGGACCCATCGCGACAACCTCGCGGCCATCGTCGCCGAGGGTGCGCTGCTGGCCGCGTCGTCGGTGGTCCCCGAGTTCGACGTCAGCGCGGCGGAGGTCCGCGCGGCCCGAGCGGCCGCGGCCACCCCGGACGGCGGGTCCGTCGCGGACCACGTCCCCTTCGTGCTCACCCCGGAGGCCCTGACCTGGCAGTCGCTGCGCACCGGCGCGGAGGACGACCGGTGGTCCGACGCGGCACGTCGCAGTCGTCCGGTCGACTACGTCATGCTGGTCGTGCCGACCGTCGCGTTCGGGGCGTCGGTCATCGTGACGGATCTCGACGCGGAGGACCCCGCGGCGCGCTCGGCCGTCGGCCCGGAGGCCGCGGGCACCCTGCTCCGACGCGCTTCGCTCCAGGACCCCGAGTTGCAGCGCGTTGAGCTGCTGGCGGGTCCGCGTGTGCCGTTCTCGGCCGTCGCGGTCGTCGGCGTGCCGAACGACCGCGTCCGCGACGACGTCCGCTCGGTCCTGGCGGAGGCCGGCGGTCACGCCCCGCGCGTCGCGGTGTTCCCGCCCTGGTTCCGTCCGGCCGTCTGACGTCCGGCGGGCGGTCGCCGGACTCCCGACGGGAGGCCCGTCACCAGGTCGCCCCGGACCGCCCGTCCGCCGCTCCTCGAGCCCCGCAACGGCGTGGATCGCACGCGACACGCCCGGGTTGCACGAGTGCGGAGGACATGCGAGACTTGTCCGGTTCCAAATTCCGCGGACACACGTGTCCGCCGGGTCACTGCCCAGGCAGTGCACAGGCCCCGCCCTCCGGGTGGCTGCGCCTGGGCCGCAGGCAGCAAGAACACCACATCGACTCCACACCTGGAACGCACGGGGACACCCGTGTGCTCCGCGGAGGCGATACGGGTCCGACCGGAACGGTCGAAATCCCCCTCCTGCGGAGTGGGTTCTCGATCGGCCCGGGAGGGCAGTTGACAGGAGAACAGCGGTCATGGCCGGCGGGAGTGATCCCGACGGTGACGTGCCGGTGATCTAGGCAAACAGCCTGCCCGACGAGGCCGGCGGCGTCAGGCGGCCCACGCGGTGCGCGGCGCAGAGAGGAACGAGAGAGACATGGCGGGACAGAAGATCCGCATCCGGCTCAAGTCGTACGACCACGAGGTCATCGACACGTCGGCCCGGAAGATCGTCGACACGGTGACCCGTGCCGGTGCGACCGTGGTCGGCCCGGTGCCGCTCCCCACCGAGAAGAACGTGGTCGTCGTGATCCGTTCTCCCCACAAGTACAAGGACTCGCGCGAGCACTTCGAGAAGCGCACGCACAAGCGGGTCATCGACATCATCGACCCGACGCCGAAGGCCGTCGACTCGCTCATGCGTCTCGACCTGCCCGCCGACGTCAACATCGAGATCAAGCTGTAAGGGGGCGACAACGATGGCCATCGCAACCAAGACCGTCAAGGGCCTGCTCGGCAAGAAGCTCGGCATGACCCAGGTGTGGGACGAGAACAACAAGCTCATCCCCGTCACCGTCGTCGAGATCACCCCGAACGTCGTGACCCAGATCCGCACCGCCGAGAAGGACGGCTACCAGGCCGTCCAGATCGCCGCCGGCGCGATCGACCCCCGCAAGGTCAACAAGCCCTCCGCCGGGCACTTCGAGGCCGCCGGTGTCACGCCGCGCCGCCACCTCACCGAGATCCGCACCGCTGACGCCGGCGAGTACGCGCTCGGCCAGGAGCTCGCCGTCGACATGTTCGAGGCCGGCCAGAAGGTCGACGTCGTCGGCACCAGCAAGGGCAAGGGCTTCGCCGGTGTCATGAAGCGCCACAACTTCAAGGGTGTCTCCGCCTCGCACGGTGCGCACCGCAACCACCGCAAGCCCGGTTCAATCGGTGCTTCGTCGACCCCGTCGCGCGTCTTCAAGGGCATGCGCATGGCCGGTCGCATGGGTGGGGAGCGCGTCACCGTCCTCAACCTCACGGTGCACGCCGTGGACGCCGAGAAGAACCTGCTGCTCGTCAAGGGCGCGGTCCCCGGTGCTCGCGGTCGCATCGTCTTCGTCCGCACCGCCGTGAAGGGTAAGTGAGCATGGCCACCACGACTGCAACCACGATCGACGTGCTCGACGCGTCGGGCGCCCAGGCCGGCACGGTCGAGCTCCCCGCCGAGATCTTCGACGTCGAGACCAACGTCCCGCTGATCCACCAGGTCGTCGTCGCGCAGCTCGCCGCCGCGCGTCAGGGCACCCACAAGACCAAGCGCCGCGGCGAGGTCTCCGGTGCCGGCCGCAAGCCCTTCAAGCAGAAGGGCACCGGCCGCGCGCGTCAGGGCTCGATCCGCGCCCCGCAGATGACCGGCGGTGGCATCGTCCACGGACCCGTGCCGCGCGACTACGCGCAGCGCACCCCCAAGAAGATGATCGCCAAGGCGCTGCTCGGTTCGCTCTCGGACCGCGCTCGCGGTGGGCGGATCCACGCGGTCGAGGCCTTCCTCGACGCCGAGGTCCCCTCGACCAAGAGCGTCCGCACGCTCCTCGAGAAGATCGCCCCGTCGAAGCACGTCCTCGTCGTGCTCGAGTCGACGGACGAGGTCGCGCTCAAGAGCGTCCGGAACCTGCCCAACGTCCACGCGCTCACGTACGGCCAGCTGAACGCCTACGACGTCCTCGTGAGCGACGACGTGGTCTTCAGCAAGAGCGCCCTCGACGCCTTCGTCGCGTCGAAGACCGCGAAGGAGAACAACGCATGAGCGGCTTCAACAAGGACCCGCGCGACATCATCATCGCGCCGGTCGTGTCGGAGAAGAGCTACGGCCTCATCGACCAGGGCAAGTACACGTTCCTCGTGGACCCGCGCGCGAACAAGACCGAGATCAAGCTCGCCATCGAGAAGATCTTCGACGTCAAGGTCGCGGGCATCAACACCCTGAACCGTCCGGGCAAGACCCGTCGTACGCGGTTCGGCATCGGCAAGCGCAAGGACACCAAGCGCGCCATCGTCACGCTCAAGTCCGGTTCGATCGACATCTTCACGGCTGTCGGCTGAGGACCGGAAGGGATACATCATGGCTATTCGTAACTACAAGCCCACGACCCCGGGTCGTCGCGGCTCCTCCGTCGCCGACTTCGCCGAGATCACGCGTTCGACCCCGGAGAAGTCGCTCCTGCGTCCGCTCCCGAAGACCGGTGGCCGCAACAGCTCCGGCCGGATCACGACGCGTCACATCGGTGGTGGCCACAAGCGCCAGTACCGGGTCATCGACTTCCGTCGGAACGACAAGGACGGCGTCGACGCCAAGGTCGCGCACATCGAGTACGACCCGAACCGCACCGCGCGCATCGCGCTGCTGCACTTCGTGGACGGCACCAAGCGCTACATCCTCGCGCCGAACCGCCTGAAGCAGGGCGACGTCGTCGAGTCGGGTGCCGGCGCCGACATCAAGCCGGGCAACAACCTGCCGCTCCGCAACATCCCCGTCGGTACGGTCGTGCACGCGATCGAGCTCCGTCCGGGTGGCGGCGCCAAGCTCGCCCGTTCCGCGGGTGCCTCGGTGCGCCTCGTGGCGAAGGACGGCCCCTACGCGCAGCTCCGCCTGCCGTCGGGCGAGGTCCGCAACGTCGACGCGCGCTGCCGCGCGACGATCGGCGAGGTCGGCAACGCCGAGCAGTCGAACATCAACTGGGGCAAGGCCGGCCGCATGCGCTGGAAGGGCGTCCGCCCGACCGTGCGTGGTGTCGCGATGAACCCGATCGACCACCCGCACGGTGGTGGTGAGGGCAAGACCTCCGGTGGTCGCCACCCGGTCAGCCCGTGGGGCCAGCCGGAGGGCCGGACGCGCAAGCCGAACAAGCCGAGCGACCAGCTCATCGTCCGTCGCCGCACCGCCGGTAAGAAGCGCAAGTAGGAGTTGTAGAAGATGCCACGCAGTCTGAAGAAGGGCCCCTTCGTCGACGAGCACCTGCTTCGCAAGGTGGTCGTCCAGAACGAGGCCAACACGAAGAACGTGATCCGCACGTGGTCGCGTCGCTCGATGATCGTTCCGAACATGCTCGGGCACACGATCGCCGTGCACGACGGCCGCAAGCACATCCCGGTGTTCGTCACCGAGTCGATGGTCGGTCACAAGCTCGGCGAGTTCGCGCCGACCCGCACCTTCCGTGGTCACGTGAAGGACGACAAGAAGGGCCGTCGCCGCTAACGCGGGGACGCTGAAGGAGGAACGAAATGGTGGAGTCGATCGCACGCGTGCGACACATCCGCGTCACGCCTCAGAAGGCCCGTCGCGTCATCGAGCTGATCCGCGGCAAGCAGGCCCACGAGGCCCTCGCCATCCTGAAGTTCGCCCCGCAGGGTGCTTCCGAGCCGGTCTACAAGCTGGTCGCCTCGGCGATCGCGAACGCCCGGGTCAAGGCGGACCAGACGAACAGCTTCCTCGACGAGCGCGACCTCTACGTGAGCCGCGTCTTCGTCGACGAGGGCACGACCCTGAAGCGGTTCCAGCCGCGTGCCCAGGGGCGAGCCTTCCGCATCAACAAGCGCACCAGCCACATCACGGTCGTCCTCGCGACGCCGGACGAGGTCGAGGCGGCCGCTACCAGCAAGAAGGCGAGCAAGTAATGGGCCAGAAGGTCAACCCGTACGGCTTCCGTCTCGGGATCACGACGGACCACGTGTCGCACTGGTTCTCGGACAGCACCAAGAAGGGCCAGCGGTACAGCGACTACGTCGCCGAGGACGTCCGCATCCGTCAGATGCTGACCAAGTCCCTCGACCGCGCCGGCGTCGCCCGCATCGAGCTCGAGCGCACCCGTGACCGCGTCCGCGTGGACATCCACACGGCCCGTCCTGGCATCGTCATCGGCCGCCGTGGCGCCGAGGCCGAGCGCATCCGCGGCGACCTCGAGAAGCTCACGGGCAAGCAGATCCAGCTGAACATCCTCGAGGTCAAGAACCCCGAGACCGAGGCGCAGCTCGTCGCCCAGGGCATCGCGGAGCAGCTCAGCGCTCGTGTCGCGTTCCGTCGCGCCATGCGCAAGGGCCTCCAGGGCGCCCAGCGCGCTGGCGCCAAGGGCGTCCGGATCCAGGTGTCGGGTCGTCTCGGCGGCGCCGAGATGAGCCGTTCGGAGTTCTACCGCGAGGGCCGCGTGCCCCTGCACACGCTCCGCGCCAACATCGACTACGGCTTCTACGAGGCCCGCACGACCTTCGGTCGGATCGGTGTGAAGGTCTGGATCTACAAGGGCGACATCACCAACAAGGAGCTCGCTCGCGAGCAGGCGAACCAGCGTTCGTCGCGCCCCGAGCGTCGTGACGGCGGCCGTGGCGGTCGTGGCGGCCGTGACGGCGCCCCCCGCGGCGACCGTCGCGAGCAGCAGGCTCCGCAGGAGGCGCCGGCCGGCGCAGGAGTTGAGGCGTAACCATGCTTATCCCCCGTCGAGTCAAGCACCGCAAGCAGCACCACCCCACGCGTCGCGGCCAGGCGACCGGCGGCACCAAGGTGTCGTTCGGTGACTTCGGTATCCAGGCCCTGACCCCCGCCTACGTGACGAACCGCCAGATCGAGTCCGCTCGTATCGCCATGACGCGTCACATCAAGCGTGGCGGCAAGGTGTGGATCAACATCTACCCGGACCGTCCGCTCACGAAGAAGCCCGCCGAGACCCGCATGGGTTCCGGTAAGGGTTCGCCCGAGTGGTGGGTCGCGAACGTCAAGCCGGGACGCGTGCTCTTCGAGCTCTCCGGCGTGAGCGAGGACATCGCCCGCGAGGCGATGACCCGTGCAATCCACAAGCTGCCCCTCAAGGCACGCATCATCAAGCGCGAGGAGGGCGACGCATAATGGCGATCGGTTCCAAGGAGCTCCGTCCGTCGGAGCTCGACACCTTCGAGGACGAGCGTCTCGCTGACGAGCTGAAGAAGGCCAAGGAAGAGCTGTTCAACCTGCGCTTCCAGTCGGCCACCGGCCAGCTCGAGAGCCACGGCCGCCTCCGTGCCGTCAAGCGCGACATCGCCCGCATCTACACGGTGCTGCGCGAGCGCGAGCTCGGCATCCGTGCCACCCCGACCCCGGTCGAGGCGAGCACCACCACGACCAAGAAGTCGTCCCGCAAGAAGGCCGACGCGGCCGAGGCCACGACGACCGACACCGCTGCATCGACCAGCACCGAGGAGAAGTGATGGCCACCGAGAAGCAGGCCACCGAGGTCGACGCCGCGACCACCGCGCGCGGCTACCGCAAGACGCGTCGTGGCTACGTCACGAGCGACAAGATGGACAAGACGATCGTCGTCGAGGTCGAGGACCGCGTGAAGCACCCCCTCTACGGCAAGGTCATCCGTCGCACCTCCAAGGTGAAGGCCCACGACGAGCAGGGCACCGCCGGCATCGGCGACCTGGTCCTCATCAGCGAGACCCGTCCCCTCAGCGCCACCAAGCGCTGGCGCCTGGTCGAGATCCTCGAGAAGGCCAAGTAAGCCCCCGGGCCTACTTGCGGAATAGGAGACAGCAGTGATTCAGCAGGAATCCCGCCTGAAGGTCGCCGACAACACCGGAGCCAAGGAGATCCTGGCCATCCGCGTGCTCGGTGGCTCGGGTCGTCGCTATGCCGGCCTCGGTGACGTGATCGTCGCGACCGTGAAGGACGCGATCCCGGGCGGCAACGTCAAGAAGGGTGACGTCGTCAAGGCCGTCATCGTTCGCACCAAGAAGGAGACCCGTCGTCAGGACGGCTCCTACATCAAGTTCGACGAGAACGCCGCGGTGATCCTCAAGGCGGACGGCGACCCCCGGGGCACCCGCATCTTCGGGCCGGTCGGTCGCGAGCTCCGCGACAAGAAGTTCATGAAGATCATCTCGCTGGCACCGGAGGTCATCTAGTCATGGCGAACATCAAGAAGGGCGACCTGGTCCAGGTGATTTCGGGCCCGTCGCAGGCGCGCGGTGGCGACCGCGGCAAGCAGGGCAAGGTCATCGAGGTGCTCCCCGACGAGCAGCGTGTCGTCGTCGAGGGCGTGAACTTCGTCAAGAAGCACGTCCGCGTCGGTCAGACCCAGCGCGGCTCGAAGACCGGTGGCATCGAGATCCACGAGGCCCCGATCCACGTGTCCAACGTGGCCGTGGTCGACCCGAAGACCAAGAAGCCGACCCGTGTCGGTCACCGCACCGAGACGGTCGAGAAGGACGGCGTCACCAAGACCGTCCGCGTCCGTTACGCCAAGAAGTCGGGGGAGGACCTCTGATGAGCGACACCACTACGGCGCCGGCCGAGTCCGCGTCCAGCGAGAAGGTCCAGCCGCGGCTGAAGCAGAAGTACAAGAACGAGATCGCCGCGGCGCTCACCGAGCAGTTCGGCTACACGAACGTCCACCAGGTCCCCGGCCTGGTCAAGGTCGTCGTGAACACCGGTGTCGGCGAGGCCGCTCGTGACTCGAAGGTCATCGACGGTGCGGTGCGCGACCTCACGGCCATCACCGGCCAGAAGCCGCAGGTCACGAAGGCCCGCAAGTCCATCGCGCAGTTCAAGCTGCGCGAGGGCCAGCCCATCGGCGCGCACGTCACCCTCCGCGGTGACCGCGCGTGGGAGTTCCTCGACCGCCTGCTGTCGCTGGCACTGCCCCGCATCCGCGACTTCCGCGGTCTGAGCGACCGCCAGTTCGACGGAAACGGCAACTACACCTTCGGTCTCACGGAGCAGAGCGTGTTCCACGAGATCGACCAGGACCGCATCGACCGCGTCCGTGGCTTCGACATCACCGTAGTCACCACGGCCAAGACGGACGACGAGGGCCGCGCGCTGCTCCGCCAGCTCGGCTTCCCGTTCCGTTCCAGCGAGCAAACGGTCTAAGATCGTTCGGACGGCCGGGCCGGAGGGGCGCTCCCTCCGGCCCGCCGCACGAGCACCGAGACGTCGGGGAATCGCCCTGACGTCGCCCGATCACACAGGTCGGCATCCGTGGAACGGGTGTCGAAACCGGGTGAGAACAGGATGAATCAACCATGACGATGACCGATCCGGTCGCAGACATGCTGACGAGATTGCGCAACGCGAACTCGGCGCACCACGACGCCGTCTCGCTGCCCAGCTCGAAGCTGAAGACCCACATCGCCGAGATCCTCAAGCGCGAGGGTTACATCAGCGAGTGGCGTGTGGAGGATGCCCGCGTGGGGCAGACCCTCACCATCGACCTCAAGTACGGCCCCGAGCGCGAGCGCTCCATCGCCGGCATCAAGCGCGTCTCCAAGCCCGGTCTCCGGGTCTACGCCAAGTCGACGGAGATCCCCCAGGTCCTCGGTGGCCTCGGCGTGGCGATCCTGTCGACTTCCTCGGGTCTCCTCACGGACCGCGAGGCCGAGCAGAAGGGCGTGGGTGGGGAAGTCCTCGCCTACGTGTGGTGATCGACCATGTCTCGTATCGGACGTCTTCCCATCGACATCCCCGCTGGCGTCACCGTGACGGTCGACGGCGCGAACGTCGCCGTCAAGGGGCCGAAGGGTGAGCTCGCGCTCACCGTCGCCAGCCCCATCGCGGTCGCGATCGAGGACAACCAGATCCTCGTCACCCGCCCGGACGACGAGCGCACCTCGCGCTCGCTGCACGGCCTGACCCGGACGCTGATCGCCAACCAGATCACCGGCGTGACCCAGGGCTACTCCAAGGGTCTCGAGGTCGTCGGGACCGGCTACCGCGTCCAGGCACGCGGCACGAGCGTCGAGTTCGCGCTCGGCTACTCGCACCCCATCACGGTCGAGCCGCCCGCGGGCATCAGCTTCACCGTCGAGGGCAACAACCGACTCACCGTGAACGGCATCGACAAGCAGGCCGTCGGTGAGGTCGCCGCAAACATCCGCAAGCTTCGCAAGCCCGAGCCGTACAAGGGCAAGGGCGTTCGCTACGCCGGCGAGGTCGTCCGCCGCAAGGCCGGAAAGTCAGGTAAGTGATCATGGCTCTCGGAACTCGAGGAGCGAGCAAGTCGGCCGCCAAGGCGCGCCGTCACACCCGCCTCCGCAAGAAGATCACCGGCACCGAGACGCGTCCGCGTCTGGTCGTCACCCGCTCGTCGCGTCACGTGTTCGTGCAGGTCATCGACGACACCAAGGGCCACACCGTCGCCAGCGCGTCGACCATGGAGGCGGACCTCCGCAGCCTGGACGGCGACAAGACCGCGAAGTCGCGTCGCGTCGGCGAGCTCGTCGCCGAGCGCGCGAAGGCCGCGGGTGTCGAGGCGGTCGTGTTCGACCGCGGTGGCAGCAAGTACGCCGGTCGCGTCGCCGCGATCGCCGAAGGCGCCCGTGAAGGAGGGCTGAACCTGTGAGCGACACCGCGAGCAGCACCAATCAGGAAGCACCGGTCGAGAAGCCGGTCGAGACCGCAGCCGGCTCCGCGTCGGCGAACCGCGAGAACACGGGCCCCGAGCGCGGACGCCGTGGTGGGGGTCGTGACCGCCAGCAGGGTGGTCGCGGCGACCGCAACAACCGCGCTGCCGAGAGCCAGTTCCTCGAGCGCGTCGTGACGATCAACCGTGTGTCGAAGGTCGTCAAGGGCGGTCGTCGCTTCAGCTTCACCGCGCTCGTCGTGGTGGGTGACGGCAACGGACTCGTCGGCGTCGGCTACGGCAAGGCCCGCGAGGTCCCGACCGCGATCTCCAAGGGCGTCGAGGAGGCGAAGAAGAACTTCTTCCGCGTCCCGCGCGTCGGCAACACGATCCCGCACCCCGTGCAGGGTGAGGCCGCCGCTGGCGTCGTGCTCCTCCGCCCGGCCGCTGCCGGTACCGGCGTCATCGCCGGTGGTCCGGTGCGCGCCGTCCTGGAGTGCGCCGGCATCCACGACGTCCTGAGCAAGTCGCTCGGGTCGTCCAACACCATCAACATCGTGCACGCCACCGTCACGGCGCTGCAGCAGCTCGAGGAGCCCCGTGCGGTCGCCAGCCGCCGTGGCCTCGACGTCGACCGGGTCGTCCCGGGTCGTCTGCTGCGTGCCGAGGCCGCGGCCCGCACGGCTGCGACCGAGAAGGCAGGTGCCTGATGGCCGGCAAGATCAAGGTCACCCAGATCAAGTCCGTTATCAGCGAGAAGCAGTACCAGCGCGAGACCCTGCGCAGCCTGGGCCTCAAGCGCATCGGCCAGTCGGTCGAGCGTGAGGACAACGCCCAGAACCGCGGGTACGTCGCGACGGTCGCGCACCTCGTGAAGGTCGAGGAGATCAACGCATGAGCGACGAAACCCCCAAGGCCGGACAGGCCGGCAACACCGAGGGCCGCGTGCAGGTCCTCAAGGTCCACCACCTCCGTCCCGCTGCTGGCTCGAAGAAGGACCGGACCCGCGTCGGACGCGGTGAGGGCTCGAAGGGCAAGACGGCCGGACGTGGCACCAAGGGCACGAAGGCCCGCTACTCGGTCAAGGCCGGGTTCGAGGGTGGGCAGATGCCGCTGCACATGCGCACCCCGAAGCTCCGCGGGTTCAAGAACCCGTTCCGCGTGGAGTACCAGGTCGTGAACCTCGACAAGCTCGGCGAGCTCTACCCGCAGGGCGGTGACGTCACCGTGAGTGACCTCGTCGCCAAGGGTGCGGTCCGTAAGAACGAGAAGGTCAAGGTCCTCGGCCAGGGCGACATCAGCGTGGCGCTCAACATCACGGTCGACAAGGTCTCCGGCTCCGCCGAGGAGAAGATCGTGGCGGCGGGCGGCACCGTCTCCAAGTAGTACCTGACCGGCGGTCCGAGCACAGCTCGGGCCGCCGGTTCGGCATCGCTTGACGCGATCCGAGATGCTCGGGTCGCACTGAACGAAGTACGGAGAACTCGTGTTCAGAGCGGTCGCGCGGATCTTGCGCACCCCCGACCTTCGCAAGAAGATCGGCTTCACCCTCGCGATCATCGCGCTGTTCCGCCTGGGGTCCTACATCCCCGCGCCGTTCGTCGACTACGCCAGCGTGCAGTCGTGCCTCGCGAGCGCTTCATCCCAGGGGAGCCTGTACGGGCTCGTGAACCTGTTCTCCGGCGGCGCGCTGCTGAAGCTCTCGGTCTTCGCGCTCGGCATCATGCCGTACATCACGTCGTCGATCATCGTGCAGCTGCTGCGCGTCGTGATCCCGCACTTCGACGCCCTCTACAAGGAGGGCCAGGCGGGTCAGGCCAAGCTGACGCAGTACACGCGGTACCTCACGATCGCGCTCGGGGTCCTGCAGTCGACGACGCTCATCACGGTCGCGCGCTCGGGTGCGCTCTTCGGCACCTCGGCGTCGACCTCCTGCACGTCGATCATCTCGAACGACAGCTGGTACGCGATCCTCCTCATGGTGGTCACGCTGACGGCTGGCACCGGACTCATCATGTGGATGGGCGAGCTCGTCACCGAGCGCGGCGTCGGCAACGGTATGTCGCTCCTCATCTTCACGTCCATCGCGGCCCAGTTCCCGACCGCGCTCTGGGCCATCGAGCAGTCGCAGTCCTTCGAGCTCTTCCTCTTCGTGATCCTCGTCGGACTCGTGATCATGATGGCGGTCGTGTTCGTCGAGCAGTCGCAGCGCCGGATCCCGGTGCAGTACGCCAAGCGCATGGTCGGGCGTCGCACCTACGGTGGCAACAACACGTACATCCCGATCAAGGTGAACATGGCCGGTGTCGTGCCCGTCATCTTCGCGTCGTCGCTGCTCTACCTGCCGGCGCTGGTCGCACAGTTCAACCAGAAGTCCGACGGGACCGAGCCCGCGGCATGGGTCACCTGGATCCAGAACAACCTGACCTCGGGCGACAACGCCTTCTACATGGTCCTCTACTTCCTCCTCATCGTCGGGTTCACGTACTTCTACGTCGCGATCACGTTCAACCCGGAAGAAGTCGCCGACAACATGAAGAAGTACGGCGGGTTCATCCCGGGGATCCGTGCCGGACGTCCGACGGCGGAGTACCTCGACTACGTGCTCACACGGGTCACGCTCCCCGGCGCTCTCTACCTCGGCATCATCGCGCTCATCCCGCTCGCCGCACTCGCTTGGTTCGGCGCCAACCAGAACTTCCCGTTCGGTGGTGCCAGCCTGCTGATCATCGTCGGTGTGGGCCTCGAGACCGTGAAGCAGATCGACTCGCAGCTGCAGCAGCGCCACTACGAGGGACTCCTCCGATGAGCGCGCGGCTGATCATCGTGGGCCCGCCTGGTGCGGGCAAGGGCACCCAGGCAGGGCGGATCGCCGAGACCTTCGGGATCCCGGCGATCTCGACGGGCGACATCTTCCGGCAGAACGTCCGTGACGAGACGCCGCTGGGCATCCGGGTCAAGGCGATCCTGGACGCCGGCGACTACGTGCCCGACAGCCTCACGAACGAGCTCATCGCCGATCGGCTCCGTCAGCCGGACGCCGAGCCGGGGTTCCTGCTCGATGGCTACCCCCGGACGACGGCGCAGGTGGAGTTCCTCGACGGGTTCCTCGCCGAGCAGGGGCAGGCCCTGGACGCGGTGGTGCAGCTCGTCGCCGACCGGGACGCCTTGGTCGACCGGCTCCGCAGGCGTGCGCTCGAGCAGGGTCGCAGCGACGACACCGAGGACGCCATCCGGCACCGGCAGGACGTCTACCTCGAGCAGACGGAGCCCATCGTGGCGGTGTACGCACAGCGGGGGCTCGTCATCGACGTCGACGGTCTGGGCGGTGTCGACGAGGTCGGTGACCGCATCGCCGACGCGCTCGCGACCCGCGGCCTCGGCCGCGCCGTCGCCTGACCGTGGCGCGGTTCCGCCGCCCGTCGCTCTACAAGTCGTCGGAGGAACTCCGGGCGATGGTCCGGCCGGGGCTCCTGACCGCCCAGGCACTGGACGCCGTCCGGTCGGCGCTGCGCGTCGGCATCACCACCGGTGAACTCGACGCGATCGCGGAGCGTGTCATCCTCGAGGGCGGTGGCGTCCCGAACTTCCAGCTGGTCCCCGGTTACCAGCACACCCTGTGCGTCTCCGTCAATGACGAGATCGTGCACGGCATCCCCGGCGAACGGGTGATCGAAGCCGGCGACATCGTGTCCATCGATGCGGGCGCCGAGGTTGACGGCTGGAACGGCGACAGCGCCGTGACGGTCGTCGTGCCCGGGGGAGACCCGGAGCGGGCCGCGGCACGGACGATGCTCGCCGACGTCACCGAGCGGTCGATGTGGCGGGGGATCGCGGCTCTCGCGACGGCACGGAACCTCAACGAGATCGGCGCGAGCATCGAGGACGCGATCGACGAGACCGGCGCCTGGGGCATCGTGGAGGACTTCACGGGTCACGGCATCGGTCGTTCGATGCACGAAGATCCGCCGGTGTTCAACTACCGGGTGCGGGGCGGGGGTCCCGCGGTCCGTCCGGGGCTCGCGGTGGCCATCGAGCCGATGGTGACCGCCGGCACGATCGACAGCAGCACCGATGCGGACGGCTGGACCGTCCGCACGCTCGACGGCTCGGACGCCGCGCACTGGGAGCACAGCGTGGCGGTGCACGAAAACGGCATCTGGGTGCTCACCGCAGCGGACGGCGGCGCCGCCGCCCTGGCACCGCTCGGCGTGCAGCCGCAGCCCATCGCGTGATCCAGCGCAGCGCGTGAACCAGCGGAGCGCGTGAACCAGCCGCAGTGCGGGAACCAGCGGCGCGGGTGAACCAGCCGCAGTGCGGGAACCAGCGGCGCGGGTGAACCAGCCGCAGTGCAGGAACCAGCGGGCGACGCGACGTCACAGGCCACTCGACGCCCCGGTTCGTCTCATCCGAGGCGGGAGCACGTCACGCCTCCCGAGCCGGGCGGGCGGGCTGCGCCGCGCCTCCCGATCGTGGGGAAGTCAGCGGCGGACCGGCGGGCGGCCCGCCCGGCCTGCGACCGCTGTCAGTTGCCGACCGAGCAGGTCTGCTCGGCGGCCGACTGTCCGGTGATCGTCGAGGGCAGCGGCGTCGCCGTCGCGCTCGGCGTGCTCGATGCCGAACTGCTCGCCGAGGACCCGGAGGAGGGTGCACTCGACGTCCCGCTGCTCGACGTCCCGCTGCTCGACGACCCGGAGCTGCCGGTGCCGGAGGAAGACGCGCTGCCGGTCCCGCCCTCGGCCTCGGAGGCACGGCCGGTGCTCGAGTCGGTGAGGCTCGTCTTCGTGTCGTTCTGCAGCGCGACGTTGAGCGTGTGTGCGTCGCTCTGGGAGACGATCACGCGGTTCGCGTCGTAGGGATCGTCGGTCACCGGGTACTGGACGAACAGCATGTCCGCCGTGCTCATGCTCTTGAGGGTCGTGGCGAGTGACACGAGCGTCTGGGCCGAGGCGAGACCGTCGGACAAGGTCATGTTCGAGATCGCGGCGCGCGCGAGCTTGTACAGGGTCAGGGGGTTCGACAGCGTGCCGTTCGAGGTCACCTTGCGGAGCAGGGCGGACAGGAACACCTGCTGGGAGCTGATGCGCGCGAGGTCGCTGCCGTCGCCGACGCCGTGGCGGGTCCGGAGGAACTGGAGGGCCTGCGTGCCCTGGAGCGTGTGCGTCCCGGCCGACAGATGGAGGCCCGTGTAGCTGTCGTTGATCGAGTTCGCGACGCAGACCGAGACACCGCCGACCGCGTTCGACATCTCGATGACGCCGTCGAAGGTGATGAGACCGGCGTACGGGATGGACAGGCCGGTCAGGTTCTCGACGGTGTCCACGACGCACGAGACACCGCCGTTGCCGAGCGCCGTGTTGATCTGCGCAGCGGAGGACGCCGGGTAGGACGTCCCCGTGTCCGGGTTCGTGCAGGCGGGGAGGGGCACGACGAGATCGCGGGGGAAGCTCACGGCGGTGAGCTGCGTGTGGTCGGCGGAGATGTGGATGAGGATCGTGACGTCGTTCCGCGCACCCTCGGTGTCGAGCGACTCCGCCTTCTGCCCCACGCGGGTGTCGCTGCCGATGAGCAGGATGTTCGCCCCGCCCTTCATCGCCGTGATGGAGGTCTTGTTGGCGCTCGCCTGGTCGTCGTCGCTGAGCTTGACCGTCGAGACGGATCCCGTGAGCGTCACCGCGGCGAAGGCCGTGACGGCGACGCTGCTGACGAGGGCGACACTGAGCACGGACGCGATGACGGTGAGCAGGGTCCGCCAGGAGCTCGGACGACGGAGCCGTCCGTGCCGGGCGATGCCGGGGCGACCGCGACGGCGGCGCAGCGGGGCGTCGGACACGAGGTGGACTCCGTTCGGTGGGCGCATCAGCGCGGGGCGTGGGCGGCATCGCGGGTGGCGGAGCGTCGCCGGGCGGAGGTGCGCGGCGGCACTCCCGTGGAGAACCGTACGATGGCGCTCCTGTCGCACTCCTGGAAATCGCCGGAGAACCCCTGAAGAGGGGTCGCTGACGGCGCGATCGCGGGTCGCGAACAGGACGCGCCGAGACCGGGCCGGACTTGGCAATCGTCCCGCTACCACATAAGATCGATCTTTGGTGTGTCATGCCGTTCGGCGTGGCGCAGGTGACCGCTCCGGTGGTCACCGGTTCGGTCTGCACATCCTGCCAGACCGGACGCCGAACCCGCAGACCGGTTCGGATCACTCCCAGCGACAGCAACCCAAGCGACAGTGAGGCTATGGCCAAGAAAGACGGCGTCATCGAGATCGAGGGCTCGGTGCTCGAGGCTCTGCCCAACGCGATGTTCCGCGTTGAGCTGACCAACGGACACAAGGTCCTCGCGCACATCTCGGGGAAGATGCGTCAGCACTACATCCGCATCCTCCCGGAGGACCGCGTGATCGTGGAGCTCAGCCCGTACGACCTCACTCGCGGCCGGATCGTCTACCGCTACAAGTGATCCTCGCCGGAAAGGAACGGCCCGACGGCCCCGTCGGGTACGAAGCCAGCGAGATCGAGGAATCGACATGAAGGTCAACCCCAGCGTCAAGCCCATCTGTGAGCACTGCAAGGTGATCCGCCGGAAGGGCCGCGTCATGGTGATCTGCAAGAGCAACCCGCGCCACAAGCAGCGCCAGGGCTAGTCCCTCCGCCGCGGCCGGGTGCCGTGCGGGGTCGCCAGGCCCCGCACCGGCTCGACAGCGAACAGCTGAGCAGCACGCACAACTGAACATCGACAACGCAGTGCCAGAACCGATCGGCGACGAACCGACCGGGGACACCTCGGGGCGGAGGCCCGAGCACCGGTACTGCGCCACACCTCCACCGAAAACAGGAGCAGCCAGACATGGCACGTCTAGCAGGCGTCGACATCCCGCGCGAGAAGCGCGTGGAGATCGCACTCACGTACATCTACGGCGTCGGCCGTACCCGTTCCCTCCAGGCGCTCGCCGAGACCGGTATCTCGGGCGACATCCGCGTCAAGGACCTCACCGACGACCAGCTCGTCGCCCTCCGCGACTTCATCGAGGGCAACTTCAAGGTCGAGGGTGACCTCCGCCGTGAGGTGGCCGCCGACATCCGCCGCAAGGTCGAGATCGGCAGCTACGAGGGCCTCCGCCACCGTCGTGGTCTCCCGGTGCGTGGACAGCGCACCAAGACCAACGCGCGGACCCGCAAGGGCCCGAAGCGCACCGTGGCAGGCAAGAAGAAGGCCCGATAGGAGATCACCATGGCTACCCCCAAGACTGCTGCCCGCAAGCCGCGGCGCAAGGAGAAGAAGAACATCGCCGTGGGCCAGGCCCACATCAAGTCGACGTTCAACAACACGATCGTCAGCATCACCGACCCGTCGGGCGCCGTCCTGAGCTGGGCCTCGTCCGGTGCTGTCGGCTTCAAGGGCTCGCGCAAGTCCACGCCGTTCGCGGCGCAGCTCGCCGCCGAGTCGGCCGCCCGCCAGGCGCAGGAGCACGGCGTCAAGAAGGTCGACGTCTTCGTCAAGGGTCCGGGCTCGGGCCGCGAGACCGCGATCCGCTCGCTCCAGGCCGCCGGCCTCGAGGTGGGCTCGATCAACGACGTCACCCCGCAGGCGCACAACGGGTGCCGCCCGCCGAAGCGTCGTCGCGTCTGAGCTAGGAGCTCTCGGCCGCGACCGGACGCCCGCTCATCGAGCGGGGTCGACCGGTCGCGGCCATTCCTGGTCGTTCGATCGCGCACGTCGGTGCGCGTGATCACAACTCAACAGACCCGGCGAGGCCTCGGGCCCCGTCGTACCGCCAAGTGTCATATAGCGGACACTTCGCCGAAAGGAATCCACAGTGCTCATTGCACAGCGCCCCACCCTGACCGAGGAGCCGATCTCCGAGTTCCGCTCGCGGTTCATCATCGAGCCGCTCGAGCCGGGCTTCGGCTACACCCTCGGCAACTCGCTGCGCCGCACGCTCCTGTCCTCGATCCCCGGTGCCGCCGTCACCAGCATCCGCATCGACGGTGTGCTGCACGAGTTCAGCACCGTGCCGGGTGTCAAGGAGGACGTCACCGAGATCATCCTCAACATCAAGAACCTGGTCGTCTCGAGCGAGCACGACGAGCCCATCACGGCGTACCTCCGCAAGCAGGGCGCGGGCCAGGTCACGGCGGCGGACATCTCGGCTCCGGCCGGTGTCGAGATCCACAACTCGGACCTCGTCATCGCCACGCTGAACGACACCGCCCGGTTCGAGCTGGAGCTCACGATCGAGCGCGGTCGTGGGTACGTCTCGGCGACCCAGAACCGCTCCGAGTTCAGCGAGGCCGGTCAGATCCCGATCGACTCGATCTACTCGCCGGTCCTCAAGGTCACCTACCGGGTCGAGGCGACCCGTGCCGGTGAGCGCACGGACTTCGACCGTCTGGTCGTCGACGTCGAGTCGAAGCCGGCGATCACGCCTCGCGACGCCATCGCCTCCGCCGGCCGCACGCTGGTCGAGCTGTTCGGGCTCGCCCGCGAGCTCAACACGGCGGCCGAGGGCATCGAGATCGGCCCCGCGCCGGTCGACGCGGTGCTCTCGAACGAGCTGCAGACCCCGATCGAGGACCTCGACCTGTCGGTCCGCAGCTACAACTGCCTCAAGCGCGAGGGCATCAACACGGTCAGCGAGCTCGTCGCCCTCTCGGAGACGCAGCTCATGAACATCCGCAACTTCGGTCAGAAGTCGGTGGACGAGGTCAAGGACAAGCTCACCGAGCTCGGCCTGTCCCTCAAGGACACCGTTCCCGGATTCGACGGCGCCCACTTCTACAGCGGGTACGACGAGGACGAGTCCAACTGATCCCGTGCCGCTCCTGACGGAGCGCAGCACACCCACCCCCTTCCCACCACTGGAGAACTGACATGCCCAAGCCCACCAAGGGCCCCCGCCTCGGAGGCGGTCCCGCGCACGAGCGCCTGCTCCTGAGCAACCTCGCGAACGCGCTGTTCACGCACGGCCGCATCACCACGACCGAGACGAAGGCCAAGCGCCTCCGTCCCGTCGCGGAGCGTCTCGTGACGTTCGCGAAGCGTGGCGACCTGCACGCCCGCCGCAAGGTGATCAGCATCATCCGGGACAAGTCCGTCGTGCACATGCTCTTCACGGAGATCGCGCCGCAGATGGCCGACCGCCAGGGCGGTTACACCCGGATCACCAAGCTCGGCTTCCGCAAGGGCGACAACGCGCCCCTCGCGTCGATCGAGCTCGTGCTCGAGCCCGTCTCGGGCACGCCCGCTCCGGTGAACCGTCGCTCGAACCGTGCGTCCGGTTCGGCCGCAGCCGGGGCCGTGTCGACGACCGCCGCCGAGGAGGCCGCCACCGAGGAGACCACCGACGACGCCGCCGTCGCCGCGGAGACGACCGAGGCGACCGCGACCGACGCGACCGCGACCGACGCCGCTGAGGCCGAGAGCACGGACGCCGTCGCGGAGTCCGAGCCCGTCGCCGCCGAGGAGACGACCGACGCGGCCGCCGAGGTCGAGGCGGACGCCGCCAGCAAGGCCGACGAGACCGAGTAGGACCTCGCCAGCACGCCACACGGAGGGCCTCCGCAGCGATCGCTGCGGAGGCCCTCCGTCGTCGGTGGGGCCCCCGGTCCCTAGACTCGACGCGTGACCGGTCAGCCACGCGTCGCCGTCCTCGGCCCGGTGCTCGTCGAGTCCCCGGCAGGGGACCTCGATCCGCTGCCCGGCGCGCTCGCCCGGACGTTCATCGCGGTCCTCGTGCTCGCCCGGGGCAACACCGCCACGACCGAGACGCTCATCGACGAGCTCTGGGGCGACACCCCGCCGAAGGGGGCGCGCGCCGCGCTGCAGACCCTGGTGTCGCGGGTACGGCGGTCGACCGTCGAGGGCGTCGTCGCGTCGACGGGCACCGGCTACCGGTTGGCCCTGGACCCGTCGGCGCTCGACCTGGGACGGGCCGAGCAGGTCGCCGGGCGGATCTCCGACGAACTCCGGACCGATCCAGCTGGCGCGGCCCGCCGGGCATCGGCCGTGCTGGCCACGTGGCGCGGTGAGCCGGGTGCGGACCTCGAGGGACCGGTCGCCGAGGAGCTCGCGGACCGGGCGGCGACCGTGCAGCGGACCCTGCGGCGCGCCCTGGCCCAGGCGCTCTCGGCGTGCGACGACCCCGACGGCGCGGCGCGGCTGTGGGAGCAGGAGGTCGTGGCCCACCCGTTCGACGAGGCTGCGGTCGCGGGGCACATGCGGGCACTCGTCGCGGCAGGACGGGGCGCCGAGGCCCTCACGGTGTTCGCAGGACACCGCGATCGCCTGGCCGAGGAGCTCGGCGCGGACCCGTCGGCGGACCTGGTGCGGCTCAACATCGAGATCCTCCGAGCGACGTCGACGTCGGCCCGGTCCGTGCGTCGCCTCGGCCTGCGCCGATCCCCGACCACGCTCATCGGCCGGGACGCCGAGGTGGAGGCCGTCGAGCGGCTCGTCGAGGAGGAGCGGCTGGTCACGGTCCTCGGTGCCGGAGGCCTCGGCAAGACCCGGCTCGCGCAGGAGGTCGCGGGGCGCACCGCGCCCGACGTCGCCGTCGTCGTCCTCGAGCTCGCCTCGCTCACGGACGGCGCGGACATCGTCCCCGCGCTCGGCGCGGTGCTCGGGATCGCGGAACTCCGCGCCGGACGGTCACTCCGGGACGTCGTGCTCGCGGACCTCCGGTCACGGGTCCTCCGGGCTCTCGGGGAAGCGCCGACCTTGCTCGTGCTCGACAACTGCGAACACGTCGTCGGGGAGGTCGCTGCACTCGTCGTCGACCTGCTCGGCGAGGTCCCGAGCCTCCGCGTGCTCACGACGTCACGTGCCCCGCTCGCGGTGCCGGGCGAGGTGGTCGCACCACTCCCGCCCCTGCCGGTCGAGGCCGACGGCGCCGCCGTCCGGCTGTTCACCGAGCGTGCCCGGGCCGCCCGGCCCGGCGCCGTGTTGCCGGTCGATGCGGTCCGTCGGATCTGCGCCCGGCTCGACGGCTCGCCGCTCGCGATCGAGCTGGCGGCGGCACGCGTCCGCGGCATGAGTGTCGACGAGATCGAGCGACGGCTCGACGACCGATTCGCCCTGCTCCGCGGAGGCGATCGGACCGCGCCCGAACGGCATCGGACGCTGCTCGCCGTGATCGAGTGGAGCTGGCGGCTCCTCGACGACGGCGCCCAGGACCTGTTGACCCGCTTGGCGCTGTTCCCGGACGGCGTCGCGGTGGAGGCGGTCGAGGCCGTCGTGCGCCCGGACCGGGTCGACACGGCGCTCGACGACCTCGCGGAACTCGTCGAGCAGTCGCTCGTCCAGTTGACGGAGCGCGAGGGCGAGCCCGCACGCTACCGGTTGCTCGAGACGGTCCGGGAGTTCGGTGCCGCGCGGCTCACCGAGCGGGGTACGACCGAGGACGTGCGCACGGTGATGATCCGGTGGGGCGCGGCCCACGCCCTCGATCGGAACGTGCTCCTCGCCGGTCCCGGGCAGCGTCGCGTGTTCCGCGAGGTCGAACGCGAGGTCGACAACCTCGTCGCGCTCCTGCGGTGGTCGCTCGGCCGGGGCGACCACAGGGCGATCGCGCCGATCGCCGCAGCGCTCGGGACCTACTGGTCACTCCGGGGCGTGCACGGGGAGGTCGTGGCGATCGCGCCCGACGTCGTCGCGGCGCTGGCGGGCGGCGCGCCCGACCCCGACCTGCTCCTGCCCACCGTCGTGGCCCTCACCGTCATGGGGGCGTCGTCGGCGTTCACCGACCTCCGGACGGCCGCCGTCGCCGTGTCCGCCTTGCGCCGACTGCGTCGGCAGCACGGTCCGACCGGAGTCCGCCTGGCGGATGCGCAAGCGGAGCTCTTCACCGCGATCGGACGCGCCGACCTCGCGATGGCGGCCCTCGCCCGCCTCCGCGACGACGACGACCCCGAGGTCGCGTGCTTCGCCCTGACGATCAGTGCGCCCCTGGCCGAGAACGCGGGCGACGTGGCGGACGCGCTCCGCTACGCCCGCCGGGCGGAGGCGCTCGCGAGCGCCCACGGCGACCTCTGGACGGCGGGAACGGCCGACGTGTCCCGCGTGCAGCTCCTCACCCAGACCGGGCACCCCGAGGAGGCACTGGTCGCCGCGGATCGCGCACGGGAGCGACTGCAGTGGTTCGGCGCGGACGACGACCTCGCCGAGATCAGCTGGTCGATGGGCCTGGCTGCGGCTGCTGCCGGTCAGCCGGACCGGGCGCGCGCCGTCGCGGTCGACCTCGACCTGCCCCGACCGGGCGCCCGACTCGACGACGACGGACTCCAGTTCCGGACGCTCGCGTTCGCCGTCCGGGCGGAGGCCGCCCGCGCGGAGGGCGACGTGCAGACCGCGCTGGAGGAGTACGACCGCGGCTTCGCGTACGTCCGTGACCACATGAAGCAGGCACCGCAGTGGACGCTCATGGTCGCCGCGGCGCGCATCGCGATCGACCTGGAGGCCCGCGAGCGGGACGGGGGTGCACCGCGCCTCCCGGACGACGGCAGGGCGACGGAGGCGGCCCGGGTGGCCAAGGTCGGCGCGCTCGTCGCGATCCGCATCGGCGCGTGGTGGCTCGACCTGCCGGTGATCGGCGACGCGCTCATCGCGGTTGCCCTGTGGGGGGCCACCACGCAGCGCGTCGAACCGGGTCTCGTCGCGGCGATCTGGGGGACCGCCGTGCGCGTGGGAGCGCGGCAGGACCTCGCCGTGCTCCGGTACGAGCGCGTCCGGGGCGTGCTCGCGCGGTGGACGGGACGGGCCGCCCTCGCGGACGCCGAAACGGCCTCGGCCGGTCTGGATCGGGCCGAGGCCGTCGCGCGGGCCCGAGCGCTGCTCGAGCAGGTCCGCGTCCCGCGGCGGGCGGAGGCTCAGGCCTTCCGCATGTAGGCGCGGACGGTCAAGGGGGCGAAGACCGCGACGACGACCGCGGCGCCGACGAGCGAGAGCACGAGGTCGCTGCCCACCTGCCCGTGGTTGACGAGGTCGCGCACGGCGGTGATGAGGTGCGAGATCGGGTTCACCTCGCTGAACCACCGGAGCCAGGACGGCAGCGTGTCGGCGGGGACGAACGCGTTCGACAGGAACGTCAGCGGGAACAGGACCATGTTCGAGATGCCCGAGACGCTCGACGCGGTGCGCGCGACGACACCGAAGAACGCGAACACCCAGCTGATCGCCCAGGCGACCACGACGACGAGGAGTCCCGCGGCGACGACCGACCCCAAGCCGCCCTCGGGACGCAGGCCCATGCAGAACCCGACGACGAACGTGATGGTCGTCGCGATCGCGTAGCGGACCGTGTCGGCGAGCAGCGCTCCGGCGAGCGGGGCGATGCGGGCGATGGGCAGCGACTTGAACCGGTCGAACACGCCCTTGTCCATGTCCTCGCGGAGCTGGACGCCCGTGACGATCGACGAGGTGATGTTCGTCTGCACGAGGATGCCCGGGATGATGATCGGCAGGTAGGCCGTGACACCGCCCGCGATCGCCCCGCCGAAGATGTACGTGAACATCACGGTGAAGATGATCGGCATGAGCGTGACGTCGAAGAGCTGCTCCGGCGTGCGGCGGACCTTGATCAGTCCGCGGTAGGCCATCGTGAGCGACTGGCGCACCGTGGCCCCGAGTCCCGAACCGCCGACGCCGGGGCGCGGAGCGATGGTGCGGGGCGTGCTGGTGATGGTGGTCATGCGAGGGTCCCTTCGAGGACGCGGTCGGTGTCGCTGGTCGGGTCGTCCTGCGCGACGGGCCGACCGGTGATGGTGAGGAAGACCTCGTCGAGCGTCGGCTTCTGCACGCTCATCTCGGCGAGGGAGACGCCCGCGTCGCGGAACGCGACGAGCAGGTCGGTGACGCGGTCCGGGTCGGCCATCGGCGCGGTGATGCGGGCACCCTCGGGTGACACGGCCGCGCCGGCCCCGAGGACCCGCTCGACGATCGCCTGCGCCGCGTCGAGCCGGGCGGCCTCCACGAGCCGGAGCTGCAGGGAGGCCGTGCCCACCGACGCCTTGAGGTCGTCCGCCGTGCCCTCGGCGACGACACGGCCCCGGTCGATGACGGCGATCCGGTCGGCGAGCTGGTCGGCCTCGTCGAGGTACTGCGTGGTGAGGAGCACGGTGGAGCCGGTCGCGACGAGCTCGCGGATCGTGTCCCACATCTGCGCACGCGTCCGGGGGTCCAGCCCGGTGGTCGGCTCGTCGAGGAAGATGAGTGGCGGTTGCGCGATGAGGCTCGCGGCGAGGTCGAGCCGCCGTCGCATCCCGCCGGAGAACGCCTTGAGCGGGCGCTTCGCGGCCTCGGTCAGTCCGAAACGCTCGAGGAGGTCCGAGGCCTTCGCCCGCGACTCGGCCCGACCGAGGCCGAGCAGTCGGGAGAAGATGACGAGGTTCTCGGTCGCGCTCAGCGTCTCGTCGACGGAGGCGTACTGCCCGGTCACGCCGATGAGCCGTCGGACCGCCTGGGCCTCGTGCCGCACGTCGTGTCCGAAGATGCGTGCCTCGCCCGCGTCGGGCTTGAGCAGCGTGGCGAGCATGCTGATGGTGGTGGTCTTGCCCGCGCCGTTCGGCCCGAGCACGCCGTACACGGTGCCCGCCTCGACCCGCAGGTCGACGCCGTCCACCGCACGGTTCTGCCCGAACGTCTTGACGAGGCCGGTCGCCTCGACGGCGAGCGTCGCCTGGTCGTTCATGGGGTGTCCTTTCGTTCGACGGTGCCCATGCTCCGGGCGGGCGCTGACGTGGCACTGACGTGGTGCTGACGCCGGTACCCTCGTCCCGTGACAGACGAGGCCGGCACCGTGCGTCTCCGGCTCGACATCGCCTACGACGGCAGCGGTTTCGCGGGATGGGCTCGGCAGCCGACCCTCCGGACGGTGCAGGGCGAACTCGAGTCCGCGCTCGAGACCGTGTTCCGGCGCTCCGGCCCGGCGCCCCGCCTCACGGTGGCGGGCCGGACGGACGCGGGCGTGCACGCGACGGGGCAGGTCGCCCACTGTGACCTCACCCCCGAACAGTGGGGGAGCCTCGCTCGGCCGCACCGCGGTGCGGCCGGCCGACCCCAGCGGCTGCCGACGGACGCCCTCCTGCACCGCCTGAACGGCATCGCGGGGCTCGACAGTGACGTCGTGGTGACGGCCGTCGCGGTCGCGCCGCCGGGGTTCGACGCCCGGTTCTCCCCGGTCTGGCGACGGTACGCGTACCGCGTCGCGGACCTCGGGGCACCGCGGGACCCGCTCCGCCGCGGCCACACGCTGTGGTACCCCACGCGCCTCGACGAGGGCGCGATGGAGACGGGCGCCCTGACGCTGCTCGGCCTGCACGACTTCGCCACGTTCTGCAAGCCGCGGGAGGGCGCCACCACCATCCGAACGCTCCAGGAGTTCCGATGGCACCGTGAGCCGGACGGCGTGCTCGTGGCGTCCCTCCAGGCCGACGCGTTCTGCCACAGCATGGTGCGGGCGATGGTGGGTGCGTCGCTCGCGGTCGGCGAGGGGCGGCTCGCGCCGCACCGGCTGGCGGAGCTGCGCGAGGACGCGGTGCGCACGAGCGCGTTCACGGTCGCCCCGGCGAAGGGGCTCGTCCTCACCGAGGTCGGCTACCCGCCCGACGACGAGCTCGCGGCCCGCGCGGAGCAGACCCGGGCCCGCCGCGACCAGGACGGGCACCGGTCGGAGGCCGACCAGGCTCGACAGGTCGCCATCAGCACCGCCGCGCCCACCGCCGTCCCGGAAGGCCCCGCAGGGTCGGGCGCGGTCGCGGAGCGACGCGCGTGAGCCGGCGCAGGCCCCGGGCCGTCGTCGCGGTCGCACCGGGCGTGGTGTTCGTCGAGGGACCCGTGTCGAACTGGGTCGTGCTCGCCGAGGAGGACGGGGTCGCCCTCGTCGACGCCGGGTACCCCGCCGACGCCGGACTCGTGCTCGACACCATCCGGTACGCGGGACACGACCCGGCCGACCTGCGCCGGGTGTACGTCACGCACGGGCACGTCGACCACATCGGTGGCCTCCCCGCGATCCTGGAGGCCCACCCCGGCGTGACCGTGCTGGCCCACGCCGACGAGGTCGCGGCCGTGCGCGGGCCCGAGCGGGACCAGGCGACCCTCGGCGACATCGGTGGCCGGATCGCGGCGCCGCGGGTGCTCGGCTGGGCCGCCCGTGCCGTCCGCTCGGGTGGCCTCGACCCCGTGACCGTGCCCCCGGTCCGCGCGTTCACGGCCCGCGACTTCGACGAGCGGGCCATCGCACCCCTGTCGGCACCCGGGCACACGCTCGGGTCGACGGCGTACCTGTTGCCCGCCGCGGACGCGCTCGTCACCGGCGACGCGGTCGTCACGCACCACGACGTGCAGCCCCGGTCGTGGTCGCCGCGGCCGCGGATGATCCCGGCCCTGTTCACCGCGGACACGGCCACCGCTGTCGAGTCGGCCGCGGCGCTGCCCCTGCCGGGGATCGTGCTGCCGGGCCACGGACCCGCCGTGCACCGGGTCGGTGACCGCTGGGTCCCGATCGGGCACTGAGTCCGTCGAGGTTTGACGGTACCGCGACGCTCCGGTAGTGTCGTCGATTGGTCTGCGCCTCGTGCGTCGGACCCGAAGTTGAGCCCTCCACCGGAGCGTTCGCCGGGCGTCGCCCCGCGGAACACCCCACCGGAGTGGGATTCACGGACACCTCACCTCGACACGAAAGCAGCACACCTGTGACTCGCACGTTCTCACCGAAGCCCGCGGACGTCCAGCCGAAGTGGCTCGTCATCGACGCCACCGACGTCGTCCTCGGCCGTCTCGCCTCGCACGCCGCGGCGCTCCTGCGCGGCAAGCACAAGGCCACCTTCGCTCCGCACATGGACATGGGTGACTTCGTCATCATCATCAACGCCGAGAAGGTCGCCCTGACCGGCTCGAAGCTGGCGCAGAAGACGTACTACCGGCACTCCGGCTACCCGGGCGGCATCACCGCCACGACCTACCCGGAGATGCTCGAGAAGCACCCGACCCGCGCCGTCGAGAAGGCGATCCGCGGCATGCTCCCGAAGAACAGCCTCGGCCGCGCCCAGCTCAAGAAGCTCAAGGTCTACGCCGGTCCCGAGCACCCGCACGTCGCCCAGCAGCCGACGCCGTACACCCTCGACCAGGTCGCGCAGTAACGACGGCCACGCAGCAGAAGACACAGGACTCCACACTCATGGCTCAGATCGCAGACTCCATCGACCAGACCCCGTCGAGCTTCAGCACCGAGAGCGCCCCGGCGACCTCGGAGGCGGCTCCTCGTCAGATCCTCAACGTCTCCGGCGCGGCCGTCGGTCGCCGCAAGGAGGCCATCGCCCGCGTGCGCCTCGTCCCCGGCGCCGGCACGTTCTCGGTGAACGGCCGCTCGCTCGAGGACTACTTCCCGAACAAGCTCCACCAGCAGCTCATCAACGACCCGTTCAAGGTCCTCGAGCTCATCGGTTCGTACGACGTCACCGCCCGCATCACCGGTGGAGGCCCCTCGGGCCAGGCCGGCGCGCTGCGTCTGGCGATCGCCCGGGCGCTCAACGAGATCGACCGCGAGAACAACCGCGCCACGCTCAAGAAGGCGGGCTTCCTCACCCGTGACGCCCGCGTCATCGAGCGCAAGAAGGCCGGTCTCAAGAAGGCCCGTAAGGCGTCGCAGTTCTCGAAGCGCTGATCGCGCTTCGGACGGCATCACCGTGCCACGTCTGTTCGGAACGGACGGTGTTCGTGGTCTCGCCAACGGCGAGCTGACGGCCGCGCTCGCACTGGGCCTCGCCCAGGCGAGCGCGGCCGTGCTCACGCACGGACACCACGCGGACGCACGTCGTGCGTCCGGTCGGCCGCGTCCCATCGCGGTCCTGGCGCGCGATCCGCGCGTCTCCGGGGAGTTCCTGGGCGCGGCCGTCGCGGCCGGCCTGGCGAGCGCCGGCGTCGACGTCCTCGACGCCGGGGTCATCCCCACCCCCGCGGCGGCGTTCCTCGTCGCCGACATCGACGCGGACTTCGGCGTGATGGTCTCCGCGTCCCACAACCCGGCGCCCGACAACGGGATCAAGTTCTTCGCCGCCGGCGGCCGGAAGCTCCCCGACGAGGTCGAGGACCGCATCGAGGCAGCGATCGGGAGCGCCGAGGTCCCGGTGCCCACCGGCGCCGACGTCGGGCGGATCACCCGCTTCGCCGACGCCGAGGACCGCTACGTCGTCCACCTGCTGAGCACCCTGCCCGCACGGCTCGACGGCATCCACGTCGTCCTCGACTGTGCGAACGGGGCCGCGGCCGCCGTGTCGCCCGAGGTGTTCGTCAACGCCGGCGCGCGGATCACCCTCATCGGTGCGGACCCGGACGGCGTCAACATCAACGACGGCGTCGGGTCGACCCACATCGACAACCTCGCCCGCGCGGTGCTCGAAGCCGGTGCCGACGTCGGGATCGCCCACGACGGCGACGCCGACCGGTGCCTGGCGGTCGACGCCGAGGGCAACGCGATCGACGGCGACCAGATCATGGCGATCCTCGCGCTGTCCCTCAAGGAGCGCGGCCGGTTGCAGGACGACACGCTCGTGGCCACGGTCATGAGCAACCTCGGTCTCCGCCGGGCGATGGCCGAGAACGGCATCGCGGTGCTCGAGACCGCCGTGGGCGACCGGTACGTGCTCGAGAAGATGGTCGAGGGCGGGTACTCGCTCGGCGGCGAGCAGTCGGGCCACATCATCTTCAACGAGTTCGCCACGACCGGCGACGGCATCCTGACCGGGCTCCACCTGGTCGCCGAGATGGCCCGAACGGGCAAGACCCTGGCCGAACTGGCCGCCTGCATGACCGTGTTCCCGCAGGTGCTCGTCAACGTGCGCGGTGTCGACCGGCACGGCCTCGACGACGACGGTGTCCAGCGCGCCATCGCGGGCGCGGAGGCAGCGCTCGGTGACACCGGGCGGGTCCTGCTCCGGCCGTCGGGCACCGAACCCGTGGTCCGGGTGATGGTCGAGGCGGCGGACCAGGCGACCGCGGAGCGCGTCGCCAACGAACTCGCCGCGGTCGTGCACGACCGGCTCGGACTCGACGCGGCCTGATCACGGGCGGGAGGCGCGGTGCGGATCGGACCCGCACCGCGCCTCCCGGTCGTGTCCGGGTGGTGCGTCAGATCTTGCGGAGCAGCACGCTCGAGACGGAGTGGTCCGCACCCTTCTTGAGCACGAGCGTCGCGCGGGATCGCGTCGGCAGGACGTTCTCGAGGAGGTTCGGCTCGTTGATGCTCCGCCAGACGTCCGTCGCGGTGCGGACGGCGTCCTCGTGGGAGAGCGTCGCGAAGCGGTGGAAGAACGAGTTCGGGTCCGCGAAGGCCGCCTGCTGCAGGGCGAGGAAGCGGTCGACGTACCAGGACTCGATGTCGCGGGTCTTCGCGTCGACGTAGATCGTGAAGTCGAAGAGGTCCGACAGTGCCAGGCCGCCGTTGACGGGTGGTGCGAGCACCGTGAGCCCCTCGACGATGAGCACGTCGGGCTGGCGGACGACGATCTCGGCGTCGGGCACGATGTCGTATTGCAGATGTGAGTAGAACGGCGCGCGGACCTCGGCCGCACCGCTCTTGACCTGGCTGACGAAGCGCAGCAGGGCGCGGCGGTCGTAGGACTCGGGGAACCCCTTGCGGTCCATGATCCCGCGGCGCTCGAGCTCCGCGTTCGGGTAGAGGAAGCCGTCCGTCGTCACGAGTTCGACCCGCGGGGTGTCCTCCCACCGCTTCGTCAGCTCCCGGAGCAGCCGCGCGACGGTCGACTTGCCCACCGCGACGGACCCCGCGACGCCGATCACGAAGGGCGTGCGTGACGCTCGCTCGCCGAGGAACCCGCTCGTGGCGGCGTGGAGGCTCCGGGCGCCCGCCGCGTAGAGGTTGAGGAGCCGGGACAGCGGGAGGTAGACCTGCTGCACCTCGTCCATGTCGAGCCGGTCCCCGAGCCCGCGGAGCTGGACGATCTCGGTCTCGGTGAGCGCGAGGTGCTGGGAGGGTGCGAGGGCGGACCACTCGGGGCGGTCGATCTCGACGAAGGGCGTCGGGTGGGCGACGGTCTCCGCGTGGGCGTTGGCCATGAGGACGAGGGTAGACGAGAGGATGGTGCAGTCTCCGAGCCGACGCGGTGTGGACGACGTGCTGTCCACAGCGGGTGGACCGGATCACAGCGCCGCGGGAGACCCTGAGCGCACAGCCGGCGCTCGCCGGCGTCGCGATCCTCGTGATGGCGGTCGTCATCCCCACCGCACTGGCCCTGGGCCTCCACGCGGAACTCCGTCTCGAGGCGCCACCCGTGCAGTGGTGGGGCGCGCCTCCCGCAACGAACCGGCCGGCCCCTGCGCAGGCTCCGCGCACTCCCTCCGCCGTCTACACCCCGCCCCAGGCCTCGTCGAAGTGACCGAGCGCGTCGTTCATCTGGGCGTACTGCTGTCTGTTGTCTGAGTAGGGTCGGCCGCATGGAATACCGTCATCTGGGCAACACGGGACTGCAGGTCTCCACCATCAGCCTCGGCACGATGGGGTTCGCCGGCACCGGCTGGGCGAGTCCGGTCGGCCACATCGACGTCGATGGGGCTCGCCGGCAGATCGACATCGCGCGCGACGCGGGCGTCAACCTCATCGACACGGCCGACGTCTACTCCGACGGCGCGTCCGAGGAGATCCTCGGCCAGGCGCTGGGCAGCGCGCGCGAGGACGTGCTCATCGCCACGAAGGTCCGCGGGGGCATGGGGCCCGGACCGAACGACGGCGGACTGTCCCGCCACCACATCGTCAAGGCCGCCGAGGACAGCCTCCGTCGGCTCGGCACCGATCACATCGACCTCTACCAGCTGCACGGCTGGGACGGATCGACGCCCCTCGAGGAGACGCTCGGCGCGCTGGACGACCTCGTCCGGTCGGGCAAGGTGCGCTACATCGGTGCGTCGAACTTCTCCGGGTGGCACCTCATGAAGGCGATGTGGGCCTCCGACAAGCACCACCTGGAGCACTTCGCGAGCCAGCAGATCTACTACTCGCTGCAGTCCCGTGACGCCGAGAACGAGCTCGTGCCGATCACGCTCGACCAGGGCATCGGCATCCTCGTCTGGAGTCCACTCGCTGGTGGTCTGCTCACCGGCAAGTACCGTCGGGGTCAGGACGTGCCCGAGGGTTCGCGGCGCTTCGAGGGCTGGACCGAGCCGCCCATCGACGACGAGGACCGCCTGTACGACACGATCGAGGTGCTCGTCGACATCGCCGAGCAGCGGGGCGTCACCGCGACGCAGGTCGGCCTGGCCTGGACGCTCGCGAAGCCGGGCGTCACGTCGGCGATCGTCGGCGCGCGGACCGAGGAGCAGCTCACCGACAGCCTCGGAGCGGCGGACGTCCAGCTCTCCGCGGACGAGATCGCCCGCCTCGACGATGCGAGCGCGACCCCGTTGCAGTATCCGTACTGGCACCAGGCGAACACGGCGGACGGTCGGTCGAGCGCGGCCGACCTCAGCCTCATCGGGCGCCACCTGCAGCAGGACTGACCGCCGATCGGTCCGAGGCCCCGCACGCCACCGAGCGTGCGGGGCCTCGCCGTCGTTCAGCACCCCGCACGCCGTTCGGCTCAGGAGCAGGCTCAGGCGGGGAGCGCGGCCTCGATCACGGCGACGATCGCCGGGTCGTCCGGCACGGTGGTGGGCCGGAACCGGTGGACGGCGCCGTCCGGCGTCACGACGAACTTCTCGAAGTTCCACGTCACCCGTCCGGCCTTGCCGTTCGCGTCCGGGGTCTGCTTGAGCTCCTGGTACAGCGGATGGGCGCCGCGGCCGTTCACCTTGACCTTCTCGGACATCGGGAACGTGACGCCCCAGGTGGTGCTGCAGTACTCCTCGATGGCCTCGGACGACCCGAGCTCCTGCAGGAACTGGTTGCTCGGGAACCCGAGGACGGTGAACCCACGGTCGCCGTACCGGCGCTGGAGTTCCTCGAGCTGCTCGTACTGCGGCGCGAGGCCGCATCGGGAGGCCACGTTCACCACGAGGACGACCTTGTCGGTGAACGCGCCGAAGGTGGTCTGCTCGCCCTGGAGCGTGGTGATCGGGATGTCGGTGAGGGTCACGGGCCGAAGCTAGACCCGGCAGCTGGGCGCCGTGCGTGTCCCGGGACCGGCGACCGGCAGGGCGATCGCGCGACGCCCGTGCGGCGGGCTCCCGGCCGCGCACCCCATAGGATCGAGCGCATGTGTGGCATCGTCGGGTACGTCGGCAACGGCAGCAGTCTGGAGGTCCTCCTCGGCGGACTGGGTCGGCTCGAGTACCGGGGGTACGACTCCGCGGGCGTCGCCGTGATCGACGCCGCGGGCGACCTCGAGTCGCGCAAGCGGGCCGGCAAGCTGCAGGTCCTCAAGGACGACCTGCAGGCCGACCCGATGACGGACGGCCGCACGGGCATCGGCCACACGCGATGGGCGACGCACGGCGGCCCGACCGATGGCAACGCCCACCCGCACCTGGCCGACGGTGGCAAGTTGGCGCTCATCCACAACGGCATCATCGAGAACTTCGCCCTGCTCAAGGACGAGCTCCTGGCCGAGGGTGTGACGTTCCACAGCGAGACGGACAGCGAGGTCGCGGCGCACCTGGTCGCGCGGGAGTTCCGTGCCGGCCACGACCTGACCGAGGCGATGCGGCGGACGGTCGCCCGACTCGACGGCGCCTTCACGCTGCTCGTCGTGCACGCGGACGAGCCGGACGTCGTGGTCGGCGCCCGCCGCAACTCGCCCCTGGTGGTCGGCCTGGGCGACGGCGAGAACTTCCTCGGCTCGGACGTCGCGGCCTTCGTGTCGCACACCAAGCGCGCGCTGGCGATCGGGCAGGACGAGATCGTCACGATCCGCCCCGACGCCGTGACGGTGATCGGGTTCGACGGCACGCCCGCGACCGCGAGCGAGTTCGAGGTGTCGTGGGACGCGTCCGCAGCCGAGAAGGGCGGCTGGTCGAGCTTCATGGCGAAGGAGATCAGCGAGGAGCCCGAGGCGGTCGCGAACACGCTGCTCGGCCGCGTGCACGACGGCGCCGTGACCCTGACGGACCTCGAGCCGATCGCGGACCGGCTCGCCCAGGTCGACCGCGTCATCGTGATCGCCTGTGGCACTGCGGCATACGCCGGAATCCTCGGCAAGTACGCGATCGAGCAGTGGGCGCGGGTCCCGGTCGAGGTCGAGCTCGCGCACGAGTTCCGGTACCGCGACCCGGTGCTCGACGAGCGGACCCTCGTCGTGTCGATCAGCCAGTCCGGCGAGACGATGGACACCCTGATGGCGGTCAAGTACGCCCGTGAGCAGGGTGCCCGCACGCTGTCCATCTGCAACACCCAGGGCGCGACGATCCCGCGCGAGTCCGATGCCGTGCTGTACACGCACGCGGGCCCCGAGGTCGCCGTGGCCTCGACGAAGGCGTTCCTGGCGCAGGGCGTCGCGCTGTACCTGCTCGGCCTGCACCTCGCGACGCTCCGGGGCACGCTCACGCCGGAGCAGGTCGCGGCGCAGGTCGCGGAGCTCGACGCGCTCCCGGCCAAGCTGCAGCAGACGATCGAGGACGCCGCCTCGGTGACCGAGCTCGCGCGCTGGATGGCGGACACCCGGAGCGTGTTGTTCCTCGGGCGCCACGTCGGCTACCCCATCGCCCTCGAGGGGGCGCTCAAGCTCAAGGAACTCGCGTACATCCACGCCGAGGGCTTCGCCGCAGGCGAGCTCAAGCACGGCCCGATCGCGCTCATCGAACCGGGGCAGATCGTGTTCGTCATCGTGCCGAGCCCCCGCGACGAGCGGTCGCTCCACCCGAAGGTCGTCTCGAACATCCAGGAGATCCGGGCCCGTGGCGCGCGGGTCATCGCGATCGCGGAAGAGGGCGACGCGGCCGTCCTGCCCTACGCCGACGAGGTCCTGCGCATCCCGCTGGCGACGCCGCTGTTCGAGCCGCTCCTGGCGGTCGCGCCGCTGCACATGTTCGGGATGGAACTGGCGGCGGCCAAGGGGCTCGACGTGGACCAGCCCCGCAACCTCGCCAAGTCGGTGACCGTCGAGTAGTCCCGTGATCATCGGCATCGGTGTCGACGTCGTGGACCTCGCTCGGTTCGCCGGGGTCCTCGAGCGCACGCCCGCGCTCCGGCGTCGCCTGTTCACGCCGGCGGAGCTGCTGCGGGACGGCGAGCCCCGCCCCACCGCCTCGCTCGCCGCCCGCTTCGCGGCCAAGGAGGCCCTGATCAAGGCGTTCGGCACGAGTGCGGGACTGAGCTGGCAGGAACTCGAGGTCGTCGCGGACGACCAGCGTGCACCGTCGCTGACCCTGCACGCGGGGGCCCAGGCGGTGGCCGACGCGCGTGGCGTGACGGCCGTCCATCTGTCACTGTCGCACGATGGACCGATCGCGACGGCGTTCGTCGTCATCGAAGGGAACTGAGGAGTTGACCGACCATACGTGGAGGCCGCGCGGGAGCGCGCGGCCGACCCAGCACGCCGGGGCCGAACCGTGCCTCCCATCCGTGGTGGTGACCCGGTGAGCGCGTTCACCGGCGTCACCGTCGACCGGGAGGCCCTGATCGCCAACTACGCGACGCTCGCCGAGCGGGTGGCACCGGCGGGCGTGATCGCGGTCGTCAAGGCCGACGGGTACGGGCACGGCGCCGTCGAGGCGGCACGCGCCTTCGTCGACGCGGGCGCGGAGTGGCTCGGCGTCGCGGACGTCGACGAGGCCCTCGCGCTCCGGCGTGCGGGCATCGACGTGCGGATCCTCGCGTGGCTGCACGCCCCGGACGAGGACTTCGTACGCGCCGCGTCCGAGGGCATCACGCCAGCCGTCTCGTCGGTCGAGCAGCTCGCCGCGGCGGCCGGCGCGGAGGTGCCCGCGGTCCACCTCGTCCTCGACACCGGCCTGAGCCGCAACGGCGCCGTCGAGTCCGAGTGGCCCGAGCTCTTCGCCGCTGCCGCGGCGCTGCCGCGGACACGGGTGGAGGGCGTCATGTCGCACCTGGCCAACGCGTCCCGCGAGGACGACCTCGCCCAGGACGCCGCCCTCGACCGGGCGCTCTCGGCGCTCGCCGCTCACGGGATCGTGCCCGAGGTCGTCCACCTCGCGGCGAGCGCGGCGTCGATCGCGGTGCCCGAGACGCGACGCGACCTGGCCCGGATCGGCCTGTCCCTGTACGGCCTGAGCCCGTTCGCGGACCGGACGTCCGCCGAGCTCGGACTCCGCCCGGCGATGACGGTCACGGCGTCGGTCCTCCGGACGATCCGGGTGCCGGCGGGGCACGGTGTCTCGTACGGCTACACCCACCGCACCGAGCGCGAGACGACGCTCGCGATCATCGGACTCGGCTACGCGGACGGCTTCGACCGTGGCTTCGGCAACCGGGTGTCGGTGTCGATCGGCGGCCGACGCTTTCCGGTGGTCGGCCGCGTGGCGATGAACGCGATGCACATCGACGTCGGCGACGCGGAGGTCGCGGCGGGCGACGAGGTCGTCCTCTGGGGCGACCCGGCCGCCGGGGTGCCGTCCGTCGAGGAGTGGGCGGCCGCCATCGGCACGATCAACTACGAGGTGGTCGCACGACTCGGCCCCCTCCTGGCGAGGAGGACGACGTGAGCGCGCCGCTCCGCGAGGCCGTCGTCGACCTCGATGCGTACCGGGCCAACATCGACCTCCTGCGGTCGTGGATGGACCCGGTCGAGGTCATGGTGGTCCTCAAGGCCGACGGGTACGGACACGGCATGGTGCCCCTCGCGCTCACCGCGGTCGACGCGGGCGTCCGCTGGCTCGGGGTGCTCACGGTCGAGGCGGCCCTGCGGCTCCGCTCGGTCGGCGTCGGCGAGGACGTCCGGTTGTTCGCGTGGCAGCACGACCCGGACCTCGACCCCCGGGACGCCGTGGACTCCGGTGTCGACCTCGGGGTGTCGAACGTGGCCGAGCTCGACCGGATCGTCGCGGCCGTGACCCAGCGGCCGGCGCGCGTGCACCTCGGCGTCGACACGGGCCTCCACCGCGACGGCGCGACGCCGGACCGGTGGCCTGCGCTCGTCGAACGTGCCCGCGACGCCCAGCGCGCCGGTGCGATCGAGGTCGTCGCCGCGTACACGCACCTCGCGGAGGCGTCCGACGACGACGACGCCGCGGCGGTCGCCGTGTTCACCGAGGCGGTCGACGCCGCTGCGGGACTCGGGCTCGAGCTGCCGATCCGGCACGTCGCCGCCAGCCTCGCCGGCCTCGAGCGGCCCGAGTTCCGGCACGACATGGTCCGCATGGGGGCGAACACGTACGGCGTCCCCGGCGCGGACGGCGTCACCGCGGCGGACCTCGGGCTCACCCCCGTGATGACGCTCACGGCGTCGGTCGCAAAGGTCAAGCGGGTCCCCGTCGGCACGGGTGTCTCGTACGACTACACGTACCGGACCGCCGCCGAGACCACGCTCGCCCTCGTGCCGGTCGGCTACGCGGACGGCGTGCCCCGGCGCGCCCAGGGACGGGTCGAGGTCACGATCGGCGGCGTCCGCTACCCGATCGCGGGCCGGGTGGCGATGGACCAGTTCCTCGTCGACGTCGGGGACGACGACGTCCGTGTGGGCGACACGGTCGTGTTGTTCGGCACGGGCGAGCGCGGCGAGTCGACGATCCTCGAGTGGGCCGCGGGGCTCGACACGATCGGCGAGGAGCTCGCCTGCCGGATCGGCGGACGCGTGCCACGGCGCTACTCCGGGCGGCACGCCGAGGAGTTCAGCCAGCGCGCCGCCGTCCTGAACCGCAGTGCGGGTGGCCGACCGTGACCGTGCTGCTCGACGTCGTGGTCGACGGCACCGGGGCCATGGAGGCGCTCGGAGCCCGGCTCGCAGCGGTGCTCCGTGCGGGGGACCTCGTCGTGCTGACGGGGCCCCTGGGCGCGGGCAAGACGACCCTGACCCGCGGCCTCGGCGCCGCCATGGGCGCACGGGGTCAGGTGTCGAGCCCGACCTTCGTGCTCGCCCGGACCCACCCGACGGCCCGGGGCGTCGACCTCGTGCACGTCGACGCGTACCGGCTGTCCGACCCGGTCGAACTCGACGACCTCGACCTCGACTGGGACAGCTCGGTCGTCGTCGTCGAGTGGGGGCGGGGCATGGTGGACGGCATCAGCGCGGACGTGCTCGAGGTCGAGATCGAGCGGGCGAGTGGTGCTGCGCTGCCCGGCGACGGTGCGGGCGGGATCGGAGCGGACGACGTCGACCCGGACGACGTCCCCGACGAACCGCGGCACGTGGTGGTCCGCGCGACGGGCCCGCGGTGGGACGGCGTCACCGTCTGAGGGGGTGCCCTACCATGGCGCTCGGACCGCGGAGGGCGGTCGTGTCAGGGGGGAACCGCAGCAGTGCTCGTCACCATCACCACCACCGGCGACACCGACCCGGGCGGCGTCGACGCCCTCGACCTCGGGCACCTGCTCCACAAGCACCCGGGACGCGCGCAGACGTTCTCGCTGAGCGTCGGTGACGCCCACGTCTTCTACCCGGAGGCGACCTCCGAGCGCTGCACGGCGGCGCTCCTGCTCGAGGTCGATCCGGTGGGTCTCGCGCGGAGCCGGCGGTTCGGCGGGGACACGCTCGCACTCGCGCAGTACGTGAACGACCGGCCGTACGCCTCCTCGTCCATGGTCGCGGTCGCGATCGGGCAGGTGTTCCGCACCGCGATGGGCGGCCGGAGCACGTCGTTGCCCGAGCGTTCCGCGGCGCCGATGCCCCTCGAGGTGACGCTGACGTCGGTGCCGAGTGAACTCGACCAGGACGGCACCGGCCTGGCCACGCGTCTGTTCGCCCCGCTCGGGTGGGACGTCGAGGAGCATCGTCGGCTCCTGGACGAGACGCATCCGGCGTGGGGACCTGCTCCCACCGTCGGTCTCACCCTCCGCGGGACGGTCCGGCTCGGACACGCGCTCCGGCACCTGTACGTGCTCCTGCCGGTCCTCGACGACGCGAAGCACTACTGGGTGAACGACGACGAGGTCGGCAAGCTCCTCCGCGCAGGCGAGGGCTGGCTCGCCGACCACCCGCTCCGCGACCTCATCACGACGCGGTACCTCGCCCACCAGCGGGGCATGGTCGTCGACGCCACCGACCGGCTCCTCGGGGTCGAGGACGTGGTCGGCGAGACGGTCGGAGCGGCGACGGCCGACCGGGACGGAGCGGCCACGGCCGACCGGGAGGCCCGACACACGCCCGACGACCCGGCCGCCGGACCCGACCACGCACCGCTGTACCGACGACGGGCCGACGCGGTGATGGCCGCACTCCACGACGTCGGCGCCCACACGGTCGCCGACCTCGGATGTGGCGAGGGTGAACTGCTCATGCGGCTCAAGGCCGACCGGTCCTTCACCACCGTCATCGGCAGCGACGTGTCGCCGCGGGAGCTCGCGCGGGCCGAGCGTCGGCTCCACCTCGACGAGGCCAGCGATGCCGAACGTGCGCGGATCCGCCTGGTGCAGTCCTCCGTCACCTACCTCGACGACCGGATCGCCGGGCTCGACGCCGCGGTCCTCATGGAGGTCGTCGAACACGTCGACCCCGGGCGACTGCCGGCGCTCGAGGTCTCCGTGTTCGCCGTCGCGAGGCCGGGCGCGGTCATCGTGACGACACCGAACGCCGAGCACAACGTGCGGTTCCCGCACCTCGACGCGGGTCACGTCCGCCACGAGGACCACCGGTTCGAGTGGACTCGTGGTGCCTTCCGTGCGTGGAGCGAGCGTGTGGCGGCCGACAACGGCTACGTCGTCGAGTACCGCCCCGTGGGCGACGACGACGCAGAGGTCGGTCCGCCCACGCAGATGGCGGTGTTCCGTCGGTCCGACCTCGCCACGGCCGGGACGGTGGCGGCCGCATGAGCGAGCTCCACGTCCCGGACATGGCGCTCGTGCTGCTCGTCGGGCCGAGCGGGTCCGGCAAGTCCACCTTCGCCGCACGGCACTTCGGCCGCTTCGAGACCCTGTCGAGCGACTTCTTCCGTGGTCTCGTCGCGAACGACGAGAACGACCAGTCGGCGACCCCGGCGGCGTTCGACGCCCTCCGGTACGTCGTCGCGCAGCGGCTCCGCGCGGGGCTCCTGACGGTCGTCGACGCGACGAACGTGCAGTCCGAAGCGCGCCGCGACTGGGTCCGGTTGGCGCGCGAACACGACGTCCTGCCGGTCGCGATCGTGCTCGACGTGCCCGAGTCGGTGTGCGTCGAGCGGAACGCGGCCCGGACGGACCGGACCTTCGGTGCATCCGTCGTCAAGCGGCAGCACGACCAGCTCCGTCGATCCCTCCGGTCGCTGGGCAAGGAGGGCTTCCGGCGCGTCCACGTGCTCGACGGCGTCGACGCGATCGCCGACGCGACGATTATCCGCGATCGACTGCTCAACGACGCGCGGGACGAGCACGGCCCGTTCGACGTGATCGGCGACGTGCACGGATGTCGGTCGGAGCTCGAGACCCTCCTCGGCCAGCTCGGCTACGCGCTCGTCCGCGACGACCTCGGCCGCCCCGTCGACGCGGTCCACCCCGCCGGGCGGCGCGCGGTGTTCCTCGGCGACCTCGTCGACCGCGGGCCGGACACCCCGGGCGTGCTCCGACTCGTGATGGGCATGGTCGGTGCCGGACACGCGATCGCCGTCCCCGGGAACCACGAGGACAAGCTCGTCCGGGCACTCCGGGGGCGGAAGGTCCAGACCTCGCACGGGCTCGCCGAGACCCTGGCACAGCTCGCGGCCGAGCCCGCGTCGTTCCGCGCGGCCGTGCTGGCCTTCTGCGAGGGCCTGGTGGGGCACCTCGTCCTCGACGACGGACGCCTCGTCGTCGCTCACGCCGGCATGACCGAGGCCTACCAGGGCCGGGCCTCCGGTCGCGTTCGGGCGTTCGCGCTGTACGGCGAGACCACGGGCGAGACCGACGAGTACGGGCTCCCGGTGCGGCTCCCGTGGGCGGACTCCTACCGCGGGAGCGCCATGGTGCTGTACGGCCACACCCCGACCGTCGATGCCGAGTGGATCAACGGCACCATGTGCCTGGACACGGGGTGCGTGTTCGGCGGCGTGCTGTCCGCCCTCCGGTACCCGGAGCGCGAGCTCGTGCAGGTCCCCGCCGAGCGGGTCTGGTGCGCCGCGGCGAAGCCGCTCGAACCCCTCCGCGCCGACCGCGTCGCGTCGGCCGACGGCACCGGACCGGTGGACAGCGGCCCGGGAGGCCCATCGACGGTCGGTGTGGTGCCTCCCGGACGCGAGGTGACGACGACCCGCCCGCGCCCGGCGGGCATGCTCGCGATCGACGACGTGCTCGGCAGGCAGGTCGTCGAGACCCGGTTCCTCGGACGGATCGGCGTCCGCGGCGAGCACGCGGCGGGCGCGCTCGAGGTGATGAGCCGGTTCGCGGTCGACCCCGCGCACCTGCTCTACCTGCCGCCCACGATGAGTCCGACCTCGTCCTCCCGGGTCGACGGCCTCCTCGAACACCCGGCCGAGGCCTTCGCGACCTACCGGGACGCGGGGGTGGACCGCGTCGTCGGCGAGGAGAAGCACATGGGCTCGCGGGCCACGGTCCTCCTGACCCGCGATCCGCGGCGCTTCGGAGCACCGGACGGCTGGCGGGGCGTGGTCACCACCCGCACCGGGCGGGCGTTCTTCACGCCCGAGCTGACCGCCCGGTTCCTCGGACGGCTCGACGCGGCCGTGGAGCACGCCGGACTCTGGTCGGAGCTGGCGACGGACTGGCTGCTGCTCGACGGCGAGGTCCTGCCGTGGTCGATCAAGGCCGGCGGGATGATCCGCGGCCAGTACGCCGCGATCGGTGCCGCGGCCACGGGTGCGTTGCCCACCGCGGTGTCCGCGCTCGAGCAGGCCGCGGCCTCCGGGATCGACGTGACCGCGTTGCTCGAGCGGACGCGGGCACGGGCGGTGGACGCCGATGCGTACGTCGCGTCCTACCGGAGGTACGCCGCGGACGCGGACGGGCTCGACGGGGCGCGGTTCGCCCCGTTCCAGGTGCTCGCCGCGGAGGGACGGACGTACGCGACGACGGACCACGGCTGGCACCTCGGCGTCGCCGACCGCCTGGCGGCTGCCGCGCCGGACCTCGTGGAGCGGACGCGCTCGGTGGTGGTCGACCTCGCCGATCCGGCGAGTGTCGAGGCGGGGACCGCGTGGTGGACCGAGTTGACCGATGCGGGAGGCGAGGGGATGGTCGTGAAGCCGTTCGTCAACCTGCACCGCGGGGCGAAGGGGCTCACGCAGCCGGGCATCAAGGTGCGCGGGCGTGAGTACCTCCGCATCGTGTACGGGCCGGAGTACACCGAACCCCGCAATCTCGAACGCCTCCGCGACCGGGAGCTCGGGCACAAGCGTTCCCTCGCACTGCGGGAGTACGCGCTCGGACTCGAGGCGCTCGAGCGGTTCGTGGCCGGTGAGCCGTTGTGGCGGGTGCACCAGCCGGTGTTCGCCGTGCTCGCGATGGAGTCGGAGCCGGTCGATCCGCGGCTCTGACCGGGGTCGTCGCGTCGTCCTGAGGAGCGCCGTCGGGTCCCAGGCGAGGGCGATTCCGTCCCCCGAGCGCACAGGTCACGATCCGGTCACGCCGCTACCGTCACCGCCATGAAGATGCTCCCGAAAGCAATCCTCGTGTCCATCCTCGGTGTGGCCGCGTCATCCGGCCTCGTCGGACAGACCGCGTTCGCAGAGGCGGCCGACTCGACGGCGCCCTCCGCGGCGAACCCGACGCGACCGCACATCGTGACGATCGGCGACTCGATCATGGCCGGCTACGGCCTCGCCAGCCCGGACCAGGCGTGGCCCGCCCTGGAGGCGGCGGACGAGCACGTCGACGTGACGAACCTCGCGTGCAGCGGTGCCGGGTTCGTCCGCGTCGGCGACTGTGGGACGGACTTCAACGGGCTCGTCGGGCAGGCCGTCGCGGCGCACCCCGACCTCGTCGTCATCCAGGCGTCCGACAACGACCAGGGCCAGAGCGCCGCTGCGATCGCCAGGGGAGCCTGGAGGACCGTGGCGCGCATCCACGGCGCACTGCCGGATGCCCGCATCGTCGGGCTGAGCACCCTCTGGAACCAGCCCGGGCCCGCGGACCCGGTGGTCGCGGAGAGCTCGGACGCCCTGCAGGCCGCGGTGACCGCCGCCGGCGGGACGTTCGTCGACGTCGGGCAGCCGCTCGCCGGACAGCCGCAACTCCTCCAGGGGGACAGCGAGCACCCGACCGTCGAGGGCCAGCGGGTCCTCGGGGACGCGATCGCGGACGACCTCGCCGCGGCCGGCATCAGCAACTGAGCAACCCGCCGGCCGGTGCCGTGCACCGGCCGGCGACGGTGCGCCCGCGCTCGTCCAGCTCGTCGGACAGCTCGATCCCGTCCCCGCGTGCGCCGGGGAGGCGCGGGTGGCCACCCTGCGTCCCCGCCACGACCGTACGATGGTCCGGTGCTCCTGACCATCGACACGTCCGCCGGCACGGCCGTCGCCCTCGTCGACCCGGCCGCCCGGACCGTGCTCGCCGAGCGGAGCACCGAGGACACCCGGCGGCACGCCGAGGTCGTCGGGCCCTTCCTGGCCGACGTCCTGTCGATCGCCGGCGTCACCCCTGCGGCGGTCACGGGCGTGGTCGCGGGCATGGGTCCCGGGCCGTTCACGGGCCTCCGTGTCGGGATCGCCGCGGCGCGGACGTTCGCCGTCGCGCGATCGGTGCCGTTCCTCCCGGTCGTGAGCCACGACGCCGTCGCCGCGGCCGAGGCCGACGGCGGGCCGCTCGTCGTCCTGACCGACGCGCGCCGACGCGAGGTCTACTGGAGCGTCTACGCGGGCGGCAGCGAGGCGGTGGCGACCGGCCGGTCGGACCGGCACCGTGCCTCCCGACCGCTCCCGGTGCGGACCGCCGGGCCCGGGCTCGCGCGCCCGGACGACCTCGACGCCGTGCTCGGTGACGCCGCCGACCTGCGTCGCGTCACCGCGGTGACGATCCCGGCCGGGCGCCTCGGACTGCTCGCCGCCGAACGTCTGGCGGTCGGCGCACCGTTCGCCGACGACGAGCCGCTGTACCTCCGGGACCCGGACGTGACCATGCCGGGTGCGCCGAAGCGGGTGCGCTCGTGAGCTGGCGGATCCGGCCCGCCCGGCCCGACGACCTCGACGCGGTCATGCGGCTCGAGCGGACCTCCTTCCCGACCGACGCGTGGTCGACCGCGCAGATGAGGGAGGAGTTCCGCTCGCCCTACGGCCACTACGTCGTGGCCGAGACGACCGACGAGGCACCGGAGCCGGTCCTGGTCGGGTACGCCGGGTTCTCGTCGTTGCCCGGAGGACACGACGGTGACGTCCAGACGATCGCCGTGGCCGCCGACCACCGCGGGCAGGGCCTCGGGCGAGCGCTGTTCCGCGAGCTGCTCGACGAGGCCGCCCGCCGCGACGTGCGCGAGGTGTTCCTCGAGGTCCGTGCTGACAATCCCGTCGCGCAGGCCATGTACCGCTCGTTCGGCTTCGAGGCCATCGGCACGCGGCCGCGGTACTACCAACCCGACGACGTCGACGCGCTGGTCATGCGGGGCTCGGTCCGGGACCGAACGACGGGAGGCACGGCATGAGCACGACGACGGACGGCCCGCTGGTCCTCGGGATCGAGACGAGCTGCGACGAGACCGGCGTCGGCATCGTGCGGGGCCGCACCCTGCTCGCGAACGTCATCGCGTCGAGCATGGAGGAACACGCCCGCTACGGCGGGGTCGTGCCCGAGGTCGCGGCGCGCGCCCACCTCGAGGCCATGACCCCGACGCTCGAGCAGGCACTCGACACCGCGGGCGTGCGGCTCGACGAGCTCGACGCCGTCGCCGTGACCGCGGGACCCGGGTTGGCCGGTGCCCTCATGGTGGGGGTCGGCGCGGCGAAGGCGCTCGCGGTCGCGACCGGCAAGCCGCTCTACGGCGTGAACCACCTGGTCGGCCACGTCGGGGCGGACGTCCTGCGTGCCGACGGCACCGAGATCGAACTGCCGACCGTCGCACTGCTGGTGTCGGGCGGCCACACGTCGCTCCTGCTCGTGCGGGACCTCGTCGACGACGTCGAGCTCCTCGGCGAGACGATCGACGACGCTGCCGGTGAGGCGTTCGACAAGGTCGCACGGCTGCTCGGGCTGCCGTACCCGGGCGGGCCCGAGATCGACCGAGCCGCCGCCGATGGCGAGCCCTCCGCGATCCGGTTCCCCCGCGGCCTCACCCTGCCGAAGGACATGGCGGCCCACCGGTACGACTTCTCGTTCTCCGGCCTCAAGACCGCGGTCGCCCGCTGGGTCGAGCGCTGCCGCGACGACGGGCGCGACGTCCCCGTCGCCGACGTCGCCGCGAGCTTCCGCGAGGCCGTCGTCGACGTGCTCCTGACGAAGGCGCTCGCCGTGTGCCGGGACACCGGCGTCGACCGGCTCCTGCTCGGCGGGGGTGTCGTCGCGAACCGGCGGCTCCGGGCCGTGGCCGAGGAACGGTGCGCGGCCGCCGGCGTCACGCTCCGGATCCCGCCGCTCGACCTCTGCACCGACAACGGCGCCATGATCGCCGCGATCGGCGCGCAGCTCGTGGCGTCCGGGCACGCCCCGAGCGACCTGGGGATCGCGGCGGACTCGACGTTGCCCGTGACGACCGTGCAGGTCTGACGACGGTGCAGGCCTGACGGGGGTGCAGGTCTGACGACGGTGCAGGCCTGACGACGGTGCAAACCTGACGACCGCGGCGGCGCGGCACCGCGCGTCCGCCGGCCGTGCCTCCCCCGCTCCGGGGGTGCTGGCGGCCGGTCGTGCGCACGCGCCCTGTGGGAGGATCGGCGGGACGCCCGCACCGTGGGCGACGAGGAGGGGAACACGTGTCCGACCAGAACGACCAGCCGCAGTACGGACAAACGCCGTCCGGCCAGGCGCCGTCCGGACAGACACCGTCGGGACACCACGGGTACGGACAGCCGCAGTTCGGACAGCCGCAGCACGGGCAGCAGTCGCCGTACGGACAGCAGGGTCAGCACGGTCAGCAGCCGTACGGGCAGGCGCAGTACGGCCAGCAGCCCTACGGACAGCAGCCGTACGGCCAGCCGCAGTACGGCCAGCCCAATCCCTACGGGCAGCCCGGGTCGGGGTACCCGCAGGCGTCGTCGAGCTGGAACCTGTTCTCGATCCTCGCCATCGTGTTCGGCTTCGTGGTGGCGCCCCTCGGGGTGGTGTTCGGGCACATCAGCCTGCACCAGATCAAGCGCACGGGGGAGCAGGGGCGCCCGCTCGCGCTCACGGGGCTCATCGCGGGCTACGTGATCACGGCGCTGTGGGTCGCCTACATCGTGTTCATCGTCATCTTCTTCGCGTTCGTCGCGTCGCACAACGGCGACTACTCGAACTACCCGAACACCTGATCCCGGGCCTCCCCGGCCGCCCCGCCCCGGCCGCCCGCCGACGGCGGTCCTCACCGAGATCGCACAACACGCCGCTCACCTTCGAAGGTGAGCGGCGTGTTGTGCGATCTCGGCGGATGGGGCAAGCAGGACCGGCGTCAGGGGCGATCGCACAGGACGGCCGCGTGCCGTCCCTCCAGGCGGGTGAGGACGAGCGTCGCCTGCCCGGACCCGCCCTGCAGGCGCAACCGCCGACGGAACTGCGCGGGGTCCACATCGACGCCGCGCTTCTTGATCTCCACCCGGCCGACGCCGTCCGCTGCCAGCCGCGCGCCGATGCGCTTCGGGTCGAGCGGCAGGACGTCGCGGACGCGGAACACCTGGGCGAACGGGGTGTCGACGGGTGCGTCCGTGCTCAGGTAGGCGATGCCCGACGAGAGCATCCGGCCGCCGAGTCGCCGCCCGAGATCTCCGATGAGCCGAGCTCGGATGACCGCGCCGTCCGGCTCGACGAGGTACTCGCCCAGCGGGCCGACCTCGACGTCCTCGGCGTCGGCCGGACCCGTGAGCTCGGCGACCCCGTGCGCGCCGATGACGGTGGCCGCGCGGCGGACGCCCGGCCGCGCGAGGGAACCGAACCACAGCGCGAGTTCGACGACCTCGCGGTCGACGCTCGTCCACTGCGCCTCGGCCGTGTCGGGGACGAGGTCGCGGTCGACGCCCGGCCCGAGCTTGACCCCGGTGGGCAGCTGCGTCGCCGCGGCGAACACCGTGTCGAGGGACGGGGACCAGTCGTCCGGGTCGTCGAGCCGCCGTGTGTCGCTGTGTCCCGCGGTGCGCCGTGCCGGGTCGAGCCACACGCCGTCGACCCGGCCGACGTCGAAGCGGGCCGCGTCCCCGAGCTCGACCCGGGCCGCGGGCCACGGTGCCAGGTTGTGCGTGGCGATCGCGGCGGTGACCTCGTCGCGGTCGACGGCGACGACCTCGAGGTCGAGCGCCGCGAGCGCGAGCGCATCACCACCGATGCCACACCCGAGGTCGGCGACGCGTGTGAACCCGGCGGCGGCGAACCGGCCGGCGTGCTGTGCGGCGACGCGGAGGCGCGTCGCCTGCTCGAGACCGGCCTCGGTGAACAGCATCCGGCCCGCGAAGTCGCCGAACTTCGCCCGGGCCCGCTGACGGAGTCGCGCCTGCGTCAGGACCGTCGCCACGAGCCGTGGATCGTGGCCCTCGGCGCGGAGGCGCGACACGGCACGCACGACGTCGTCGCCCTCGGCCAGGCCCGGTACACGGTCGAGGAGCGCCATGCCCTCGGGTGTGAGCAGCTGTGCGAGGTCGGCGGCGTCCATGCCCCGATCCTCCCAGTTCCCGCACGACGGTTCGGCAAGCCCCCACTTCCGTGACCGTCGGCGGACGGCTGTCTGAACAGTCGGTGACGACGGTGAACGCAGGGGAAACCCGGCCTCGGAGCGGGCTTACGGTGTTCCGCGGATCCCCCCGGAAGGGGGTCCGATCAGGGCGTCCCGTGCTGCTCCACGGGGCCGGGAGCGGAAGGGGCTCGGGTGTCGAATCGGTTCGCGTACGGAGTCGTCGGGCTCGTCGTCGCACTCGTCGTGACGGCCGGCATCGTCGTGCCGCACCTCCTGCCGACGCGCGCCGTCCCCGGACACTACGACGTCGCCGCGGGTACCGACGTCTGCGGGACGGGATGGACCGACCCCGCGGACGGCACGCAGACGCTCCGCATCACGAACACCTCGATCGCGGGCGTCGAGGTGCAGCTCGAGGACCCCCGGTCCGGGGCGGTGTACCTCGACGCCGAGGGGCTCGGTGCCGGCGCGTCCCAGACCTACCGCGTGCGCCTCGGCTCGGGCGCCTACCGGTTCCGCTGCCTGCCGGCCGACGCCGACGCGGTGGTGGGTCCCGTCGTCCACCTCCACGGCGCGGTGCACGTGGCCGACGCGACGCCCGGGGTCGTGCCCGTCACCCGGAACGACCTCATCCCGGCCGCCAAGGCGTACGGCGACTGGATCGAGGGTCGACTGCCCGTGCTCGAGGCCGACGTCCGGCGGGTCGCCGCCGACCTGCACGGCGGTGACCGCGCGGCCGCCGAGCGGGACTGGCTGACCGGGCACACGGAGTACGAGCAGCTCGGCGCCGCCTACGGGGCGTTCGGCGACGCCGACACGGCCATCGACGGCACCCCGGCGTCGGGGCGGACCGCACTCGACGACCCGGACCTCACCGGGTTCCACCGCCTGGAGGCCCTGCTCTGGTCCGGCGCACCGGTGTCCGCGAGCGCTCCGGTCGCCGACGCGCTCGTCGCGGCCGTCCAGCACCTCGAGGCCACGTTCCCGACCGCCCGCATCGACCCGCTCGACATCGGGCTCCGCGCACACGAGATCCTCGAGAACGCGCTGCAGTTCGAGGCCACGGGCGCGACCGACGCCGGCAGCCACACGAACCTGGCCACCATCGCCGCGAACGTCGCCGGCACGGAGCGGGCCCTCGACCCGATCAGGGGGATCCTCCGCACCCGGTACCCGCACCTCGCCGCGACCGATGCGGCACTCGCCGCGCTCACGGCGCGCGTCGACGAGGGCCGCCACGCCGACGGCACGTGGACGCCGCTCGCCGACCTCACGACCACGCAGCGGGAGGACCTCGACGCGTCCATCGACCGCGCACTCGAACTGCTCGCGCCCGTCGCGGCGATCTGCGACATCCGGAGGACCTCGTGACCGACCAGCCCCAGTGCCCGCACGCCGCGGCACGCCGTCCCTCCCGCCGTGGGTTCCTGGCGGGAGCGGCCGGAGCCGGCGCCGGGGCGGCGGCGACCATGACCGCGGCTCTGGCACCGGGCCTCCCGGCCGTGGCCGACACGACCGCGGCGAGCGCCGGGAACCCGGCGAGCGACACCGCGACCGACGGTGGTGCCGCCGCGTCGTACGCGTTCCACGGCGCCCACCAGGCGGGCATCACCACACCGGCCCAGCGGTCGGCGGCCTTCGTGGCGCTCGACGTGACCGCGGCTTCCCGGTCCGAGCTGCGCGACCTGCTGCGCACGATCACGGAGCGCTCGCGGTTCCTCACCCGCGGCGGACAGCCGACCGACGTCGGGATCACGGCACCGCCGTCGGACTCGGGCGTGCTCGGACCGGACGTGCCCGCCGACGGTCTGACGATCACCACGAGTGTCGGGGCGTCGCTGTTCGACGACCGGTACGGCATCGCGGACCAGAAGCCCGCGCGCCTGCGGACCATGGAGGACTTCCCGAACGACGCGCTCGACCGGGCGATCTGCGACGGCGACCTGCTCCTGCAGGTGTGCGCGAACAACACCGACACGGTCGTGCACGCGCTCCGGGACGTCACGCGGGCGACGCGCGGTGCGATGCAGGTGCGGTGGCGACAGGACGGCTTCGTGTCCCCGCCGCGGCCGAGTGGCACGCCGCGGAACCTGCTGGGGTTCAAGGACGGCACCGCCAACCCGTCGACGAGCGACCGGACGGCCATGGACGACCTCGTGTGGACCCGGGCGGGCCGGACCGAGGACGGCGTCGTCGAGCCGGACTGGGTGACCGGCGGCAGCTACCACGTCGTGCGGACGATCCGGATGCTCGTCGAGTTCTGGGACCGCGTGTCCCTGCACGAGCAGGAGACGATGATCGGCCGCCACCGCGACTCCGGCGCCCCGCTCACCCGAACGCACGAGTTCGACGACCCGGACTACGCGGACGACCCGACGGGCGACGTCATCCAGCTCGACGCACACATCCGGCTGGCGAACCCCCGCACGGCCGCGGCGAAGCGTCAGCAGATGCTCCGTCGCCCCTACAACTACGACGCCGGCACCGACGCGAACGGGAACCTCGACATGGGGCTGCTGTTCACGTGCTTCCAGGCGGACCTCGAACGGCAGTTCGTCACGGTCCAGAAGCGCCTCGCCGACGAACCGCTCGTCGACTACATCTCGCCCGTCGGCGGCGGCTACTACTTCGCCCTCCCCGGTGTCCGCCACGCGGACGACTGGCTCGGGCGACCACTGCTCAGTTGACGCACTGTTCCACACACCACCAGACAGGGGACACCAGTGATCCGACCATCCGCGCTCATGCGGTCGACGAAGGGGCGATTCGCACTCGCCGCCGGAGCGACCGCCGTGGCCGCCGTGACCGTGGGGGCCATCGCCATCGCGCCGCTCACGGCATCGGCCACGAACCAACCGGCCTCGTCGTCGCGCACGAGCACGCCCATCAAGCACCTCGTGGTGTTGTTCGACGAGAACGTCTCGTTCGACCACTACTTCGGGACCTACCCGAACGCGACGAACACCGACGGCACGACCTTCGCCGCCGCCAAGGGCACGCCGAGGGTGAACGACCTCGTCACCTCGGGCACGCTGACGAAGAACCCGAACCTCTACGCGCCGAGCCGGCTCACCCCGTCCCACGCGCTCACCTGCGACCAGAACCACGGGTACGCCGCCGAGCAGAAGGCCGAGGACGGCGGGAAGATGGACGCCTTCGTCCAGAACACCTCGACCGACACCTGCACGGGCGAGTACGGCAGCCCGGGCCTGGCCATGGACTACTACGACGGCAACACCGTCACGGGTCTGTGGAACTACGCCCAGAACTACGCCATGAGCGACAACGCCTGGGACACGACCTTCGGGCCGTCCACCCCCGGTGCGCTGAACCTCGTGAGCGGCCAGACGCACGGCGGCGTGGCGGTCGACTCCGTGACCGGCGCCGTGGTCAAGGGCTCCACCGCGGTCGCCTCGGCGAACGCGGACGGTGTGGGCACCGTGATCGGTGACCCCGACCCCGCCTACGACGACTGCTCCGACAGCGACCACACGTCGACGTCGAACCTCGTCGCCATGCAGGGCAAGAACATCGGTGACCTGCTCAACGCCAAGGGCGTCACGTGGGGCTGGTTCCAGGGCGGCTTCACGCCGACCACGAAGTACGCGGGCTCCGGCACGTACGCCAAGTGCGACGCCACCACCGCGAACCTCGGCGGGACCGCGGCGAAGGACTACTCGCCGCACCACAACCCGTTCGCGTACTACAAGTCGACGTCGAACCCGCACCACCTGCCGCCGACGAGCGACGCGATGATCGGGCACAGCGACCAGGCGAACCACGAGTACGACCTGTCGGCGTTCACCACCGCGCTCGCGCAGGACAACGTCCCCGCCGTGTCGTTCCTCAAGGCCCCCGAGGCGCAGGACGGCCACCCGGGCTACTCCGACCCGATCGACGAGCAGCAGTTCCTGACGCGCGAGATCAACGCCATCGAGCAGTCGAAGGCGTGGTCCTCGACCGCGATCGTCATCAACTACGACGACTCGGACGGCTGGTACGACCACCAGGCCCCGACGATCCTCAACGGGTCGAAGGACACGGCGACTGACAGCACCATCTGCACGAACGCCCGTGCCGCGGTCGCCGGCGGGTACCAGGACCGCTGCGGCCCCTCGCAGCGCCTGCCGTACCTCGTCATCTCGCCCTTCGCCAAGCAGAACGCGGTCGACCACACCCGGATCGAGCAGACGTCGACCACGGCGTTCATCGAGGACAACTGGGGCCTCGGCCACATCGGGGACGCCTCGTTCGACCGTCGCGGTGGATCACTCGCCGGGATGTTCGACTTCGCGCACCCGCAGCAGCGCGAGGTCCTGCTGGACACCACCACCGGCGCCGTCGCGAAGGTCGTGTCGACCGTCCCGACGCACACGCCGGCCCCGCCGCACGGGCCGGGGAAGCCGGGGAAGCCGGGGAAGCCGGGCTGGGGCGGTGGGCACCACCACCACCACCACTGACGCCGCCGCGCGTCGGCGGGGGACGTGACCGCCTGACGGCCGGGAGGCACGGTGCAAGCCCGCACCGTGCCTCCCGTTCGTCGTCGGTCCGGGGCCGCGGCCGCTCGCGGTCCCGCGCGGAGGAGCACGATGGAGGACATGAGCAACGTCGCCGTCATCGGAGCCACCGGTCACATCGGGAGCTTCCTCGTGCCCCGCCTCGTCCGGAGCGGACACCACGTGGTCGCCATCAGTCGCGGGCACCGCGCCCCCTACGTGACGGACGCCACGTGGGACGACGTGGAGCGGGTCGTGCTCGACCGCGAGGGCGACCCCGAGGGGTTCCCACGCGCCGTGGCCGACCTCGGGGCCGACGTCGTCGTCGACCTGACGAGCTTCACCGAGGACGACGCCCGGGGCCTCGTCGAGGCGCTCCGCGGGCGCGCCGGGCACCTCGTGCACTGCGGCACGATCTGGGTGCACGGTCCGTCGCTCGTCGTCCCCACCTCGGAGGACGACCCGCGGGGGCCGATCGGCGAGTACGGCACGCGGAAGGCGGCGATCGAGGACCTGCTGCTCACCGAGTCCGCCTGCGCCGACGGGCTCCCCGCCACCGTGCTCCGCGCCGGCCACATCACCGGCCCCGGGTGGCCCGTCATCACGCCGCTCGGGAACCTCGACGCGACCGTCTGGGAACGCCTCGCCGCGGGGGAGCCGCTCACCGTGCCGGACCTCGGGCTCGAGACGCTGCACCACGTGCACGCCGACGACGTCGCCCAGGCGTTCACGCTCGCCATCGAGCGGCCGGACGTGGCCGCCGGCCGCGTCTACAACGTCGTGTCGCCGCGCGCGATGAGCGTCCGCGGGCTCGCCGAGGGCGTCGCGAGCTGGTTCGGGCGCACGGCGGACCTCCGTCCGGCCTCGTGGGAGGCGTTCCGCGCGTCCACCACGCCGGAGCACGCCGACACGACGTTCGAGCACGTGCGCCGGAGCCACGCGATGAGCATCGACCGGGCCGCGACGGAGCTCGGGTACGCGCCGGGCTGGACCTCCCTGGAGGCCCTCGCCGACGCCCTCGTGTGGCTCGCGGACCACGGCCAGGTCGACCTCGGTGGCTCCGTGCCCGAGGTCGTCCGGACGCTCGCCGCCGGCCGGCGGTAGGCTCTTGGCACTCGGATTGACCGAGTGCCAGACCACCCCCTACAGTTGGGGTTGGCACTGCCCCCGGGGGAGTGCCAGCCCCAGTTTTTCTTCAGTACCGAGAAAGAAGAGGTCAGCCGTGGCTGTCAGCATCAAGCCGCTCGAAGATCGCATCGTCATCCGTCAGGTCGAGGCGGAGCAGACCACTGCGTCCGGTCTCGTCATCCCGGACACGGCGAAGGAGAAGCCCCAGGAGGGCGAGGTCGTGGCCGTCGGCCCGGGTCGCATCGACGACAATGGCAACCGCGTGCCGCTCGACGTCGCGGTCGGCGACAAGGTCATCTACTCGAAGTACGGCGGAACCGAGGTCAAGTACTCGGGCGAGGACCTCCTGGTCCTGTCCGCGCGCGACGTGCTCGCCGTCGTCGTCCGCTAGGACAGCACCAGCAGCAGGACCAGCTCCAGCAGGCCCCGTCGGTTCCGACCGGCGGGGCCTGCTGCTGTCCCGGCCCGGCACCCGGCGTCCGCACGTCAGCCTGGCGCGCGTCCCGTCGGACGACAGCGGTTGCGTCGCTCGGGAACGCGCCAGCCGGGCGACCACGGTGTCGTCGGTGCCTAGGATCGGACGCGTGCCAGCACGACCCGCGTCCGCCGAAGCCCGATCGGAAGCGGCCGTCGGCGTCGTCCAGGCCCTGGCCGCGTACGGGCTCTGGGGCCTCATGCCGCTGCTGTTCGTGGCCATGGCACCGGCGGGAGCCACCGAGATCGTCGCGTGGCGGATCCTCTTCGCACTGGTGTTCTGCGCCGTCCTGACGGCGGTGCTCCGCGCGTGGGGTCGCCTGGTCGCACTGCTCCGACAACCGCGGGTCATGGGCGTGATGGCGCTCGCCGCGTTCCTCATCGTCGTCAACTGGACCGTGTACGTCGTCGCCACGACCACCGGTCACACCGTCGAGGCGGCCCTGGGGTACTTCATCAACCCGCTCGTGACGATCTTCCTCGGCGTCGTGCTGCTGGGGGAACGCCTCCGCGCCGCACAGTGGGCGGCGGTGGGCATCAGCGTCGTGGCGGTGGTGATCGTGGCCGTCGGGTACGGCCGGATGCCGTGGATCTCGCTCGCCCTCGCGTTCTCGTTCGGGCTCTACGGGCTCGTCAAGAAGCGCGTGAGCGGGGTCGTCGACGCGGTCAGCGGCCTCACCATCGAGACCATGTGGCTGACCCCCGTCGCGGTGATCGGCCTCGTCGTCGTCGCCACCGCGTCCCGTGGGGGGATCACCCTCACGGCGAACGGCTGGGTGCACGCGCTCATCACCATCGCGGCTGGGCCGGCGACCGCGGTGCCGCTGCTGCTGTTCGCGTCGTCCGCACGCCGGCTCAGTCTGTCGACGCTCGGCCTGACGCAGTACCTGACCCCGGTCCTCCAGCTCGTGGTCGGCGTCTGCCTGCAGCACGAGCCGATGTCGCCGGAGCGGTGGGTCGGGTTCGCGCTGGTCTGGGTGGCGCTCGTCGTCCTGTCGACCGACGGTCTGCTCGCCGGGCGCCGAGCCCGGCGCCCCGTCAGCGACCCTGTCCGCGTCGACCCCGTGGTCTGAGCGCGTCGACAGGCTGACGCTGCGACGGGCCTCCGGGCCGAGCGCGAGCAGCGCCGGCACTGTGCACCCGCTGGGTCCGCATCGCCGTTCCCGTTCGTTCCCACAGGTTCGGTCACGGTTCAGCAACGAAACACCACCCTGACGAGACCGCCACACGGCCGAAACAATCGAACCCTACGTTTGCTCGCATCCCAGCGGACGCACAGCTGCTCGACGATCGAAGCGGTCGCGGCCGCTCAGAGAAAGGGCATCACGGATGATCAGAACCAGCAGCGCCGCCAAGGCGTTCGCGATCGCGGGAGCAGCCGCCATCCTGCTCGCCGCGTGTTCGACGGAGAGCGCCGGCAGTGGTGGCGCATCCGGTGCGGCGTCGGCATCGTCGTCGTCGGGCAAGGACCCGGCGGCAAGCTGCAAGGCGCCGTCGAAGCCCAGCCAGGACGCGCTGGAGTACGGCACGCTGCTGCCCCTGACCGGCAGCCTCGCCTACCTCGGGCCGCCTGCCATCGCCGGTGCAGGACTCGCGATCGATGACATCAACGCCGCTGGCGGTGTCATCGGCAAGGACGTGAAGATCTCGACCGCCACCGACTCGGGTGACAGCACCGACATGACGGTGTCGTCGTCCGCGGCCCAGAAGCTCATCGCGGCCAAGGTCCCCGTGGTCCTCGGCGCCGAGTCGTCATCCGTGACCCTGAACGTGGTCGACCAGATCACGAGCAACTGCACGATCGAGATCTCGCCGGCGAACACGGCGACCGACCTGTCCGGCTACTCGTCGTACTACTACCGGACCGCGCCGCCGGACACCGTCCAGGGGTCCGCGCTCGGACAGCTCGTCGTCGGCGACGGCAACGCCAAGATCGCGTTCCTCGTCTTCAACGACGCCTACGGCACCGGCCTGCGGAACACCGTGCAGAAGGCCGTCGAGGCCGCGGGCGGCAGCGTGGTCTACGGCGGGAAGGGCAAGGGGCAGGAGTTCCCGCCCGGACAGACGACGTTCTCGTCCGAGGTGACCGCCGCGCTGGCCGCCAAGCCGGACGCGATCGTCATCCTCTCGTTCGACGAGACGAAGTCGATCGTGCCCGAGCTCGTCTCGCAGGGCTGGGACATGTCGAAGACCTACATGTCCGATGGCAACACCGCGGACTACTCGAAGGACTTCGACCCGAAGACGCTCCTCAACGGTCAGGGCACGATCCCCGGTTCGGACCCGAAGGCCGCGTTCAAGACGAAGTTGACGACGTGGTACAAGACGAACGAGGGCAAGGACCTCCACGACTTCGCCTACGCCGCCGAGTCGTACGACGCCATGGTGCTCACCGCGCTCGCGGCAGAGGAGGGCAAGGGCACCGACGCCGGTACCATCCAGGCGCACATGGCCTCGGTCTCCGGTGCCGAGGGCGGGACGAAGTGCTCGACCTTCGCCGACTGCAAGAAGCTCGTCGACGCCGGCACGAAGATCCAGTACACCGGACCGTCCGGCGTCGGGCCGTTCAACGCCGACAACGACCCGTCGAGCGCCTACATCGGCATCTACAAGTACGACCAGGACAACAAGCCGGTCTACCAGAGCGCCATCCAGGGCTCGACCAAGTAGGTCACGTCCGTCTGATCGCAGGGCGGTCCCGGGGCACCGGGGCCGCCCTGCGTCGTCGCTGGATGCACGGTCCGGCGGCTGGGGGTACCGTCCGCGGCATGAGTGACTTCCAGCCCACCACCGCCATCGTCACCGGAGCCGAGTCGGGGATCGGGAGGGCCACCGCGGTGGCGCTCGCCGAGGCCGGGATGGACGTCGGCATCACGTACCTCGAGGACCTCCGCGGCGCGGAGGACACCGCCGCCGAGGTCCGCGCCCACGGACGCCGCGCGGTCGTCATGCAGATCGACGTGACGGACCTGCAGCGCTGCGGGCAGGTCATCGACCGACTCGCGGAGGAACTCGGCGGCGTGGACGTGTTCGTCAACGATGCCGGCACCGGCGACAACGCACCGTTCCTCGAGATGACCCTCGACCAGTGGCGGCACACCGTCGCGACGGACCTCGACGGCGCCTTCGTGTGCATCCAGCACGCGGCCCGACGCATGGTCGAGGCCGGTCGTGGCGGTCGCATCATCGGCATCACGAGCGTGCACGAGCACCAGCCACGCGTCGGGTCCGCCGCGTACGACGCCGCGAAGCACGGCCTCGGAGGCCTGCTCAAGACGGTGGCGCTCGAGCTCGGACGACACGGGATCACCGTGAACGCCGTGGCGCCCGGCGAGATCGCGACGCAGATGACGGGCAACGAGGACACCGACCCGCACCCCATCGACCGGCCGGGGGTCCCGCTCGGACGCCCCGGGGATGCGCGCGAGATCGCCGCGGTCGTCGCGTTCCTGGCGTCGCCGCTCGCGTCGTACGTGACCGGCGCCTCGTACGCGGTGGACGGGGGCATGCTCCAGATGGGGCCGCAGGCCGGGTCGCACCTGCAGTCGGACGACTGGCGTCAGGCCTGAGTCGCCTCCGCACTGGGCGGCGGAGCCGGCCTGCTGTCGGCGCGCGCCGCCCGTGCGGCCTCACGCTGCGGACGTCGACGGGATCGATCACGGCGGTTCCTCCGACTCGCCGCGGATCGATCGCCGAAGGAGGGCGATGGGGAGGAACGGCGTCAGCGCGGCCGGCGGATCCGGATCGGACCGTGGATGTGGTCGGGATCGATCACGGACCCGCGCTGGGTGATCTCGACCTCCCCGCGCGCGACCATGCGGCGCGCGGCCTGCCGCGTCGGCTCCATCAGGCTGCGCCAGTCGTCGCCGCCGAGTGCCCGTGCCGCCTCCGACGGGCAGGTGCTCGACGTGGCGGCGCGCGTGTCGAGCAGATGGGCGATCGTCGCCTCGAGGGCGTGATCGGTGTCGGTCAGGACGCCGTCCCCGGCGGTCCGCTGGTCGTCACCCACGACTGCACGCCTCAGTGGTTGTCGTCCGACGAGTCCGCACCCTGCTGCACCCCGCCGGCGACGCCCTGACGGTGTCCGTCGGGGTCGTCCTGCGGCCAGCCGTTGAACTGCCAGCCGGCGACCGCCGGGTGGTCCTCACCGCGCTCGTAGGCGAACCGACGTGCCGCGTCCCGGGCCTCCTGGCAGGCCTGCATGAGACCGGCGTACCGGTCGGCGTCCACGTGGGACAGGGCGTCGGCGGCGAGCGCGAAGCGGTCCATGTCGTTGAGCATGACCATGTCGAACGGCGAGGTGGTGGTGCCGCGCTCCATGTAGCCGTGCACGTGCATGTCGTCGTGGCCGTGCCGGTTGTACGTCATCTGGTGGACGAGTGCGGGGTAACCGTGGAACGCGAAGACCACGGGCGTGCCGGGCAGGAACAGGGCGTCGTAGTCGTCGTCGCTGATCGGGTGCTCGTGGTTCCGCGGGTCCCCGAGCGCGAGGAGGTCCACGACGTTCACCATGCGGATCGCGACCTCGGGCGCGTTCGCTCGGATGAGGTCGATCGCGGCGATGGTCTCCAGTGTCGGGACGTCACCGGCGGAGGCCATGACGAGGTTCGGCGTGGCGCCCTCCGCGACGGTGCCCGCCCAGTGCCAGACCCCGACGCCGGCGGCGACGTGCGCGACGGCCTCGTCGATCGGGAGCCAGTCGGGCTCGAGGTTCTTGCCCGCGACGATCACCTCGACGCGCTCGGTGGTCTCGAACGCGTGTCGGGCGACGGCGAGCAGCGAGTTCGCGTCCGGCGGGAACTTGACGCGGACGAGGTCCTGCTGCTTCGAGGCGACGACGTCGAGGAACCCGGGGTCCTGGTGTGAGAACCCGTTGTGGTCCTGCCGCCACACGTGCGAGGACAGCAGGATCGTCAGGTTCGAGACCGGGACACGCCAGTCGATGTCCGCGGAGGACTCGAGCCACTTGAGGTACTGGCCGACCATCGAGTCGATGATGTGCGCGAAGGCCTCGTACGTGTTGAACATGCCGTGCCGGCCGGTGAGCACGTACCCCTCGAGCAGCCCCTCGAGCGTGTGCTCGGACAGGACCTCGGTCACCCGGCCCTCGAGGGCGAGGTGCGCGTCGTCCGGTTCGAGCTCGGCGCGCCAGACGCGGTCCGTCGTCTCGAACACCGCGTCGAGTTTGTTCGAGATCGTCTCGTCCGGGCCGAACAGCCGGAAGTTCGACGGGTTGCGGCGGATGAGGTCCCGGAGCCACGGACCGAGCGTCCCGGTGGCGGACGTGTTGGTCGTGCGGTCGTCGGGGACGTCCACCGCGTAGGGCTCGAGGTCCGGCAGGTCGAGCGCCACCCGGAGCCGGCCGCCGTTCGCGTGGGGGGTCGCGCTCATGCGCTTGTCGCCCTCGGGGCGGATCGTGCCGAGGATCCCGATGGGCTGGCCCTGCTCGTCGAACAGTTCCTCGGGGCGGTAGGAGCGCATCCACTCCTCGAGCTGCCGGCGGTGGTCGTCGGAGTCGCGGACGCCCGGCAGTGGGACCTGGTGCGCACGGAAGGTGCCCTCGACCCGCTGGCCGTCGACCTCCTTCGGCCCCGTCCAGCCCTTCGGCGTCCGGAGGACGATGAGGGGCCACCGCGGGCGCTCGGTGCCCGAGCCACCGCGTGCCGCCGCCTGGAGGTCCTCGATCTGTCCGAACGCACGTCGCAGTGCGGCGTCGAACAGGGCGTGCACGGCGAACGGGTCGTCGTCGACCCGGGCGGAGTCGACGATGATCGGCGCGTACCCGAGCCCGCGGAAGAAGGCGACGAGGTCCTCTTCCGGGATCCGAGCGAGCACGGTCGGGTTGGCGATCTTGTAGCCGTTGAGGTTGAGGATCGGCAGGACCGCGCCGTCCTTGACCGGGTCGAGGAAGGTGTGGGCCTGCCAGGACGCCGCGAGCGGACCGGTCTCGGCCTCACCGTCGCCGATGACACACGCCACGACGAGGTCGGGGTTGTCGAGCGCCGCGCCGTAGGCGTGCGACAACGAGTAGCCGAGCTCCCCACCCTCGTTGATCGAGCCGGGCGTCTCCGGGGCCGCGTGGGACGGGATGCCGCCCGGGAACGAGAACTGCTTGAAGAACTGCCGGAGACCGTCGACGTCGGGTGTGATGCCGGGGTAGAGCTCGCTCCAGGTGCCGTCGAGCCACGCGTTCGCGTCCATCGCCGGACCGCCGTGCCCGGGTCCGCACACGTACAGCACGTCGTGTCCGCGCTCGCTGATGAGCGCGTTGAGGTGTGCGTACACGAGGCTCAGCGCGGGCGAGGTGCCCCAGTGTCCGAGCAGCCGGGGCTTGATGTCCTCGCGGCGGAGCGGGCGGGTGAGCAGCGGGTCGTCGAGCAGGTAGATCTGCCCGACGGTGAGGTAGTTCGCGGCGCGCCACCACGCGTCGATCGCGAGGAGCCGGTCAGAGGTCGAGGCGCTGTGCGACATGGCCCCCACCGTAGGCGCGCTCGAGCGTCACCGTCCACAGGACCGGACGCACGTGCACAGGTCGCCCCCGTCCACAGGACCGGAGACGCCGGTGCGCGCGGTCCCGGGTCGGGACTACCGTCGACCCCGGCGCCGCACCGACGCGGCCCGGGAGGAACGACACATGGAACACCGCTACCTCGGCGACTCGGGACTCAAGGTCTCGGAGATCACCTACGGCAACTGGCTCACCCACGCATCGCAGGTCGAGAACGACGCGGCCATCGCCTGCGTGCGGGCGGCACTCGACGTGGGCATCTCGACCTTCGACACCGCGGACGTGTACGCGAACACGGGTGCCGAGACCGTCCTCGGCGAGGCCCTGAAGGGCGAGCGGCGGCAGTCCCTCGAGATCGCCACGAAGGTCTTCGGGCCGACCGGGCCCAAGGGACACAACGACACCGGTCTGTCGCGCAAGCACATCCTCGAGTCGATCGACGGTTCGCTGCAGCGGCTCCAGACCGACTACGTCGACCTGTACCAGGCGCACCGCTTCGACCACGAGACCCCGCTCGAGGAGACCATGCAGGCCTTCGCCGACATCGTGCGTCAGGGCAAGGTCCTGTACATCGGCGTCTCCGAGTGGACGTCCGAGCAGATCGAGAAGGGCCACGCGCTCGCGAAGCAGCTCGGGGTCCAGCTCATCTCGAACCAGCCGCAGTACTCGATGCTCTGGCGCGTGATCGAGGGCGAGGTCGTCCCCACGTCGGAGCAGCTCGGCATCTCGCAGATCGTCTGGTCGCCCATCGCCCAGGGTGTCCTGACGGGCAAGTACCAGCCGGGCCAGCCGCTCCCCGAGGGATCGCGGGCGACGGACGAGAAGGGCGGCGCGCAGATGATCTCGCGCTGGATGCGCGACGACGTGCTCGAGCGGGTACAGCAGTTGCAGCCGATCGCGCAGGAGCTGAGCCTGTCCATGGCGCAGCTCGCCGTGGCGTGGACCCTGCAGAACGACAACGTCGCGTCCGCCATCATCGGGGCGTCCCGTCCCGAGCAGGTGCACGACAACGCCGGCGCGGCCGGTGTCCGGATCCCGGCAGAAGCCCTCGCCCGCATCGACGAGGTCCTCGGCGACGTCGTCGAGCGCGACCCGGCGAAGACGAACGACAGCTCGCCGAAGACGCGCGAGGCCTAGGAGCGGTCAGCGGCGGCGCCACCACCGACGCCGCCGCTGCCGTTCCTCCGCATCGGCGGCGGCCTGCTCGGCCGCTGCGGCGCGCTCGACCGCGAGTCGGGTCTCCCGGCGGTCGCGCCACCGCTCGATCTCGACGTCGACGTCCCGGACCGGCGTGACGACCGGCGGGCCGCCCATGAGCTGCCGCCGTGCCTCGACGACCCGCGCGTCGAAGTCCTCGACGATCTCGCGGACGCGTCGCTCGCTCGACTCCTCGTCGAGCCGGGCGTCGAGTTCCGCGTCCTCCTTCCGGAGGGCGAGCGCCGGCGGTCCGAGGCCGGTCAGCTCCTCGCGTTCGACGTAGCGCCGGATCCACCAGTCGGGGTCGTGCCGGCCGTCGTTGTCCGGCAGGGGTTTGCCGCGCAGCGGGTTGTGCTCGAACACCCCACGTTCGTCACCCTCCTCGATGAGCGCGTTGGCGTGCGCGACCATGTCCCGGGCACCCCGGAGCCGTCGCTCGGCACGGACCTCGTCGGGGTCGAGCGATCGCGATGCGGGCGTGCCCGATGCCTCCGTCTCGCGCGCCTGCTCCTCGGCGTACTGCGCGAACCGGTACCGAGCCGCTTTCCGCAGCCGGTCCATCCGGGCGTCGGGGTCGTTCGTCATCCTTCGCGGGCCATCTCCTCGATCGTGATCGCCGCGTTGATGAGCGCGAGGTGGGACAGGCCCTGCGGCAGGTTCCCCATGAACTCCCCCGTGTCGGCGCTGATCATCTCGGCGAACAGCCCGACGTCGTTCCCCTGCGCGACCATGTCGTCCATGAGCGCCCTGGCTTCGTCGTCACGTCCCACGCAGGCCAACGCCGACGCGAGCCAGAACGAGCAGGCCACGAACGGCGACTCCTCGTCCTCGAGCCCGGAGTAGCGGTAGACGAGCGGTCCGACCGACAGCTGCTCCCGGATGGCGTCGATCGTCGCGGACATCCGCGGTCCCCGGTCGAACGACGACGAGGCGTGCAGCAGGATCGACGCGTCGAGGGCATCGGTGTCGGGGTGCATGACGTAGTGGCCGAGTTCCTCGTTCCAGCCGTGCTCAGCCACCCACTGCTCGATGAGCTCGCGGTTCTCCACCCACTTGTCGCGCGGGCCGCCGATCTGGCCCTTGTCGTGCAGTTCGATCGCCGCGTCGAGTGCCTGCCAGCAGCCGATCTTGCTCGTCGTGTAGTGGTGGGCCTCCTGGAGCTCCCACATCCCGGAGTCCTCCTCGACCCACTTGTGGCAGGCCTCGTCCGCGAGCCGCTCGAGCACGTGCGCCGTCTGCCGGTCGAGGACGTTCCCCTGCGCGACGTACTGCCGCATGATGTCGAACACGTCGCCCCAGACGCCGAGCTGGAGCTGGTCCGCTGCACGGTTGCCCTCGGTCACCGGACCGATGCCGCGCCAGCCGGGCACGTCACGTTCCACGACGCCGTCCGACCGCGCGCCGGAGAGCCGGTAGAAGATCGGCATGCCGTCGCCGTTGTCCGCGATGGTCCGCATGAGCCACGAGACGGCGGCGTGCGTCTCCTCGCGGAGCCCGAACCGCGTCAGCGCGCGGACCGAGTAGGCGAGGTCGCGCACCCAGGCGAACCGGTAGTCCCAGTTCTTGTCGCCGTGCTCGTCCTCGGGCAGCGACGTGGTGGCCGCGGCTGCGATCGACCCCGTCGGCGCGAAGATGAGCAGCTTGAGCGCGAGGGCACTGCGGTGCACGGCGTCCGCCCAGGGGCCGTCGTACGCGAACTCCTTCGACCAGGTCTCCCAGTTGCGGATGGTGCGGTCGACACCGCGCATCGTCTCGTGCGGGTCCGGGATGAACAGCGGCTCGTCGAGCGTCCCGATGACCGACAGGATCGACCTCGAGCCCTCGGACGTCCGGAACCGTCCGGAGAACCGCGGGCCGTCCTCGTGCACGGGCTCGAACCCGAGCTCGACGATGGCGATGCTCACGCCGTCCACCGCCACGATCGAGCCGTTCACCGTGTCGAGTCGTTCCGGTCGGGCCTGCCCGAGGAGCGTGCCCGGCTGGACCGCCCACTCGAACTCGACCGCCCCGCGGACGCCCTGCACGCAGCGCCCGAGTTGGGCCCAGGGCAGTCGTCCGGCCACGCCGGTGGCCATGGCGTCCGTGACCGTGGCCTCGCCGTCGGCGGTGGTCCACGTCGTGCAGAGCACGTTCGTGCCGGGCAGATAGCGGCGCTCCATGTGCGCCGGGCCGGTCGGCTTCAACGCGATGTGCCCGCCGTGCTCGGCATCGAGGATGCTCGCGAAGGGAGCGGGGGAGTCCATGGACGGCACCGGCAACCAGTCGATGCGGCCGTCGCGCCCGACGAGCGCCACGGTGCGGCCGTCGCCGATGGCCGCGTAGGAGCGGAGGGGGGCGTAGCCGTCGGTGCGTTCGGCGTTGTCGGAGGAGTCCGGGGTGTCCGGAGTGCGCTCGGGCATCCTCCTACTCTGCTCCCCTCGACTGCGAGCAGTCCGGCTGCCGTTCCCACCTCCGGTCCACGTGCGCACACCGACCGGTGCGACCCGCGCCGGGGCCTCCCGGGCGTGTCGCGGTTGTGCAGCTCGGGCGTGTCGCACTATGGTCGGTGCTCCGTGCCCGCCCTGGGCACCCGACTGGAGGACCGCCGTGCGCGTCGAACAGCAGCCCCGGAAGCGGAACGAGCAGCAGCTCGTGCCGCTCATGTGGCGTGCGCTCGAGCAGCGGCCCACCAGCAGCTATCCCGTGTAGGCACGGTCGTCCTCCGACGCCCGTGCCCACCAGGCCCAGGGCGTCTTGCGCACCCGTCTCCCGTCGACCACATCGGTCACCGACCATCGTGTCGGTCGGGAGGGACGGTGCCGGTCCGCCCCGGACCGTCACCATCCCGATCCGACGGAAGGCGGAACGATGCAGAAGATCAACGACCGATTGCTCTCGTGGGCGAGTCTCCTCGAGGAGACGACCGAGCAGCAGGCACGGACCACGGCCGCGATGCCCTTCGTGTTCCCGCACGTGGCGCTCATGCCCGACGCGCACCTGGGGCTCGGCGCGACCGTGGGCTCCGTCATCCCGACGCTCCGCGCGGTCATGCCCGCCGCCGTCGGCGTGGACATCGGCTGCGGCATGATCGCCGTCCGGACCCAGTTCGACCGCGCCGACCTGCCGACCGACCTGCGCCCGCTCCGCGAGCAGATCGAGCGGGCGGTCCCGCTGTCGGCCGGGGCCGCGAACCGGAAGGTCGTCGCGACGGCCGCGCCCCGCATCGCGGAGCTCGAGGCGCTCGCCGACGCCGCGGGGTTCGACCCCGCGCGAGCGCTCGGGGGATGGCGCGAGCAGCTCGGCACGCTCGGGAGCGGCAACCACTTCATCGAGGTGAGCGTCGACGAGACCGACCGCGTCTGGCTGTTCCTGCACTCGGGCAGCCGGGGTGTCGGGAACAAGATCGCCCAGCGGCACATCGCGGTCGCGAAGCGGCTCATGGAGCGCTGGTGGATCCAGCTGCCCGACGCCGACCTCGCGTACCTGGTCGAGGGGACGCCGGAGTTCGACCGGTACATCGCCGAGCTCCGGTGGGCGCAGCACTACGCCCTGCTCAACCGCGAGGAGATGATGGACCGCGTCGTCCGCCAGCTCAGCGAGGTCATGGGGGTGCTGGTGGACGAGCAGGAGCGCATCAACTGCCACCACAACTTCACGCAGCAGGAGCGGCACTGGGGCAAGGACGTGTGGGTGTCGCGGAAGGGTGCGATCTCGGCGCGCGAGGGGCAGCTCGGACTCGTGCCGGGGTCCATGGGCACGGCCTCGTACGTGGTCGAGGGGCGCGGCAACGCGCAGTCGCTCGCGTCGTCACCGCACGGAGCCGGGAGGTCCTACTCGCGCTCCGCGGCTCGGCGCACCTTCACGCACGAGCAGCTCCGCGCGGCGATGGCGGGGATCGAGTTCCGGGACACGGATGCGTTCCTCGACGAGATCCCGGCGGCCTACAAGCCGATCGACCAGGTGATGGCGGACGCCGCCGACCTCGTGACGATCCGTCACACGCTGCGGCAGCTCGTCAACGTCAAGGGCGACTGACGCCCCGGGCGCCGCGCCGGGTCACCCCGGCGTGGCGCTCGTCCAGCGTCGGCGGAGCACCCGCTCGACCGGCCCGGAGGCGAACAGCAGCAGGAGCGCGAAGAAGTTGACGGCGGGCACGAGGCTCCCCACCACGGCGGCCAGGAGCAACAGGCCGGCGCTCACGGCCGAGCCGAGGAGCTGCTGGCGGGCGGCGGTGCGCTCGCGGTCGGTCAGGTCATCGCGGCGGAGGAACGCCCGCGCGATCCCGGCGAGCGCCGCGGTGGCGAGCACGAGCGTGCCGACGTAGAGCTCCACGGTGAGGGGGCTCGGCCGGTACGCGGTGATGATCGCCGTCGGCAGGGGCAGCGCGACGATCGCGAACGTCCACACGAGGTTCCACCGCACGACCGCTCGGCTCAGGCGTGTGACGGTGCGGAACAGTTCGTGGTGGGACCACCAGAACCGCGCGATGACCGCGAAGCTGAGCACGAACCCGCCGAACTGCGGCACGTGCTCGCGGAGCAGCGCGCCGACGTCGCCGTCCCGGTGCGCGGCCTCGGGCACGATGTCGACGAGCGGCAGCACGAGCAGCGTGATCGCGATCGCCGCGACCGCGTCGGTGAACACCACGAGTCGCTCGGTCTCCGACTCGCGCTGCGCATCCACGGGATGAGTATGGAGCACGCGTCACGTCCGGGGTGCGTCCTCAGCGCGGCCCGGGTAGACCGGGGTGCATGTCCACCGCCACGACCGGTCCCGTCCGCGTGTTCACCGATGCGAAGGCAGCGCTCGTCGAGAGCATCGTCTGGGACCCGGACGGCCAGCGCCTGCACTGGACCGACATCCCGCTCGGCACCCTGCACACCGCGACCGCGGACGGCGTCGTGGTGTCCTCGGTCCCGCTGCCGCCGCCGCTCGCGTCGTTCCAGCCCCGTGCCTCCGGGGGGTTCGTCGCGGCGCTCGGGGACCGCGTGGTCCTGACCGACGCCGACGGTGCGATCGACCGTGAGCTCGCGACCGTCGAGCACGCCAAACCGGACATGCGGTTCAACGAGGGCAAATGCGATCCCTTCGGCCGGTTCCTCGTGGGGAGCATGGACCTCCAGGGCGACGGCGACGCGGCCCTCTACGCGATCGACCCGGACGGCACCGTGCGCGTGCTCCGAGGCGGGTTCGGCACGACGAACGGGATGGAGTGGTCGCCGGACGGCAGCGTCATGTACGTCACGGACACCGCGGTCTCCACGATCTTCCGCGGCTCCTACGGGCCGGACGGCGAACTCGGCGACCTGGAGCCCTTCGTCAGTGGTGCCGCGCACGACGGCCTGGTGCGCGACGACGAGGGCTGCTTCTGGGGCGCGATCTACGGCGAGGGGCGCGTGGAGCGCTACTCGCCCGACGGCGAACGCCTGGAGGTCGTCGACCTGCCCGCCCCGAACGTCACCTCGGTCGCGTTCGGGGGCGTGGACATGAGCACGCTGTTCATCGGCACCGCGCGCGAGAACCTCACGGAGGAGCAGCTCGAGCAGGCGCCGCTCTCCGGCGCCGTCCTCGCGGTGCCGACGCGGGTGCGCGGGATCCCGGCCCACCGCTTCGCGGGCTGACCGCGCAGGGTGACGGGAGGGACGGGCCGGCCGCATCCCGCGCCTCCCGGCCCGTCGCGCCACCCGTTCGGGGGTGCGGCCGTTATCGTCGGTCATCCGCCCGAGCGAGCACCCGGAGGTCCACGTGTCCGACGCCTTGCCGAACGCCACCGTCACCGTCAGTCGCGTCCCGGTCGACGGCACCACCGTCCGCGTGAGCACGATCGGCGCCCCCGGGGACCGTGCGTTCGTGCTCGTCGCGGGCCTCGGCGTCGCGGCGACCCACCGCGAGCGGCTCGCCTCGAACCTCAACGCGTTCGGCCCGGTGCACGCCCTCGACCTGCCCGGGTTCGCCGGGGTCCGACGGTTCCGCGGGACCGTCTCGATCGAGCGGTACGCCGACGCGGTCGAGGCCGTCATCGACGCGCTCGGGCTCGTCGACCCGGTCCTCGTCGGGCATTCGATGGGGGCGCAGGTCGTCACGGAGGTGGCGGCCCGCCGGCCCGACCTCAGCGACGTCGTCCTGATCAGCCCGGTCGTCGACAGCGCTGCGCGCACGGTGAGCGAGTCGATGGTGCGGTTCGCCCGCTCGGTCGTCCACGAGCCGGCCGCGATCCGCTGGCACGCCCTCACCGCGTACGCGTTGTGCGGCTGGCACTGGTTCCGGGCGGTCCTGCCCCGCATGCTCGCGTACCCGATCGAGCGTCGGGCGGAGGCCGTGCAGGCCCGGGTGCTCGTCGTCCGCGGTGAGCACGACGCCCTCGTCCCGCGCGACTGGGTGCGGCGGCTCGGGCGGGTGTTCCCGTACGCGGTCCTCCGTGAGGTCACGGGCGGCGCCCACGCCGTCGTGCACGCGCAGGCGGACGTCGTCGCGGCGCTCGCCGTGGCGCACGTGCGCGGGGACCTGCCGGACCGCGGCGTGGCGTCGCTCACCGCGGTGGCAGACACGACCACGAGGTCGGACCTCGACCGACTGCGCCCTGCGGAGGCGTGGCACGTCCTCGTCGCGCGCATCCGTGACCTCGTCGGCAAGGTCCGCGGGGACGACCTGGTCGCGGCCGGGAAGACCGAGCACGCTCGCGCCACCGCCCACGACGACGAACCGGTCGCCGACGCCGAGCAGGTGATCGCGGACGGCGAGCTCGCCGCGGGGTCGGAGGACGGCGCCGAGCGCCGCGCCGACGGCGACGAGCGGTCGACGCCGGTCCGTGGGCCCGAGCGCGTCGAGGACGCGGCCTGAGCGACGGACGGAGGCTGGGCCTCCCGGCTCAGCCCCCGGTGGGGATCCGGCCCGGCAGCATGTCGGGGGTGAGCGCTTCCGCCTCGGCGAGCACCTGGCGCGCCGCGTCACGCTGCCCCTGCACGTTCCACAGGAGCACGCCGCGGGTCACGTCCCCGTCGAGGTAGTACACGACGCCCTGTTCGAGCGGGGCCGCCCAGTCCTCGACCGTGCGGAGCGTCGCCTGGACGCGGCCGACGGCCTCGTACCCGATGTCGAACACGTTCGAGTAGTAGTAGGGCGTGTGGGTGTACGGCTCGTCGGCACCCGCGAGGTTCCGGCCCGCCTGCCGGCCCTGTTCCTGCGCGTTGTCGACGTGCTCGACGCGGCGGCGGCCGAGCACCAGGTCCGGGTACTCGGCCACGTCGCCCGCGGCGAAGACGTCCGGGTCCTCCGTCACGAGCGTCGCCGAGACCACGATGCCGTCATCGACCGGGAGGCCCGCATCCCGTGCCAGGTCGACGTTCGGCGTGATCCCGAGCCCGGAGACGACCGCGTCGGCGCGGAGCTCGCGGCCGTCGTCGAGCGTGACGATCACGCCGTCGTCGGTCCCATGCCCGTCGGTGACCCTGTGGCCGCCGACGAGATCGACACCGGCGTCGCGGTACCGGCGCTCGAACGCCGCCGCCAGGCCCGCCGGGAACATGGAGCCGCCGAGCACGTCGTCGGGGTGCACGAGCGTCACGGTCGCGCCGTTCTGCACGAGCGCCGCGGCGAGTTCCGTGCCGATGTACGAGCCGCCGACGACGATGACGTGGGCGTGCTGGTCCGCGAACCTCCGCAGTCGTCGGTAGTCCTCGGCGCTCCGGTAGTCGATCACGCGGTCGTCGTGCTCGATCGGCAGCGGCGTGGGTGTTCCGCCGGTCGCGATGAGCAGCCGCTCGTACCCGAACCGCTGTCCGTCATCGGTCGTCACCGTCTTCGCCGTACGGTCGATCGCGACCACCGTCGTGCGCAGGTGGATCTCGGCGCCGGTCGCGTCGGCCGTGTGCAGGTCGACCTTGTCCCAGCTGAAGTCCGGATCGGTCCAGAGTTTCTTCGACAGCGCGGGGCGGGCGTAGGGGGTGTCCACGTCGGTGCTGAGGATGCCGATCGAGCCCTGCTCGTCGATCTCGCGGATGCCCTTGGCGGCGGCGTCGGCGACCATGCCCCCGCCGATCACGAGGTAGCGGTGGTCGGTCATCGTGTGTCTCCCGGTCAGATGGTGGCGACCGAGCCGGCGTCGACCCGGTAGTTGGACCCGTTCACGAACGAGGCGCGGTCGCTGCAGAGGAACGCGATGACGCTCGCGACCTCGTCGGGCTCGCCGCGGCGGTGCAGCTCGAGGTAGGGGCGCTCCTCGTCGAGGAACGACTCGATGGCCTCGTCGAAGCCCTGGCCCGTCTGCTCGGCCCGCTTCGTCATCATGGCGTCCGTCATCGGGGTGTGGATGAAGGCGGGGGAGACCGTGTTGACGAGCAGCCCCTCCTTCGCGTAGCTCCGGGACAGTCCCTTGGCGAACGAGAGCACGCCGGCCTTCGCCGCGCAGTACGGCAGCTCGTCGTCGTAGGGCTGGAGGGCGTCCTCGCTCGTCACGTAGACGATCCGGCCCCAGCCACCGTCGCGCAGGTCACCGATGAACTCGCGCGTGATCCGCACCGGGCCCATGAGATCGATGTCGATGGTCGACAGCCAACCCTGCTCGTCGATCTCGTGGAACATGCCCTGGGCGCCCGTGACCCCCGAGGACTGCACGAGGATGTCGATCACGCCGACGGACTCGCGGACCTGGTCGTGGAGGCGGGTGAGGCTCGCGCTGTCGGTGACGTCCGCGGCGAACGCGAAGAGCCGGCCCGGGTGGGCCTCGAGCTTCGCGGCCGAGTCGTCGAGGGCGGCCTGGTCGAGGTCGGTGATCACGACGGTGGCGCCCTCGCTGAGCAGGAGCTTGGCCGTCTGCCAGCCGATGCCGGAGTCCGCGCCGAAGACGAGCGCGATGCGGCCCGAGATGCCGAGGTCCATGGGGTGGTGCTCCTGTCTGTCGTTCTGCGTGCGCGCACGACGACGGCCGCGTCGGCGGATGCCGCCGCGGCCGGTCGCCGGTGCGCCGTGGCCCGGATGGGCGGGTGGCCCGGATGGGCGGGTGACCCGGATGCGCGGGTGACCCGGAGAGGGGTCGGCTCAGCTCAGGCTGGTCGACTGCGCGCTCTCGACGCTCTCGGCGTTCGGAGCGGTCGTCGCCGCCGACAGCGTCTGCTTCGGCGTGCGGTTCTCGGCGCTGACCATCCAGGCGAGCTGCTCGAGGCGGTCGATGATCGCGTGCAGGATGTCCGCGGTCGACGGGTCTTCCTCGTCGACCTCGTCGTGCACGTCGCGCATGGTCCCCACGGCCTGGTAGAGGCGCAGGGTGATCATGTCGACGACGTCGTGGGTCGAGACCTCGCCCTCCGGGAACTCGTCGAGGCTCGAGGTGGCGCCGACGGTCTTCGAGCGACCGTCGGGCGTGGCGTAGAGGGCGCGCATGCGCTCCGCCACGGTGTCGGAGAACTCACGTGCCTCCGTGACGATCTCGTCGAGCTGGAGGTGGAGGTCCCGGAAGTTGTGTCCGAGCACGTTCCAGTGGGCCTGCTTGCCCTGGACGTGCAGGTCGATGAGGTCCACGAGGACCTTCTGGAGATTGCCGGCGAGCTTGTCCGATGCGTGCATGATGGCTCCGTTCCGAGGTTCGGTGACGGTTCCCGGTCTACCCGGTGCGGCATGGTCGACGCTCAGCCGACGTCCGGACACGCGTCCCCCGTGACCGGTCGGCCGGGCGGTCAGTCCTCGTGCGGGTCGACCATGTCGACCGCCGCACGGACGTCCTCGAGGAAGGTCATGACGACCCGGGCCTCGTCCGCCGTGAGGGACTCCGCGATGTGCATCATCCGCCGGTGCATGCGACCGAGCGTCGCGCGGACCTCGGTGTCCGTGTTGGTCGTCGGGACGATGACGAGTGCACGACGGTCGGTCGGGTGCGGCTCACGCCGGACGTGGCCGCTCCTGACGAGGCGGTCGACCAGGATCGTCGTCGACGCCGACGAGATCTTGAGGTAGGCGGCGAGGTCCTTCGGGCTGATGGTGCGGTCCGCCCGCTGCGCCTGCAGCAGGAACCGGACGGCCAGGAGGTCCGTCTCGCCCATGCCCATCGCGTCACGGGTCCGGCGACGCATCGCCGTCTCGGCCCCGCGGTAGCGGCGCAGGGCGTTCAGCACGTCGACGCCCCGCTGGGTCGCATCGTCGTCGGGGTACCAGTACCCGGACGGCTCGGTGACCTCCTGCGTGCTCATGCACACCACCCTAACCTGCCTACTTGCTAGACCGGCTAGCGAACGCCGGGACGTACAGGAACCACTCGGGCGGTGGTGCGCGCAGTGGCTGGGCGTGGCGGGCAACGGCCAGCTCGCGCTCGGGATGCGGCCCTCTCTCGGGTCCGCGATCCCTCCGAGCCACCGCCGCGTAGCGTGACGGACGCACCGAACCCGCCGCGAGAGGAACGACGCTTCCGTGTCCACCCAGCCACCGGTCCCCGGGACCGACCAGCCGACCCCGTCCCTCCACGACCCGGACTGGTGGCGCCAAGCCGTCGTCTACCAGGTGTACCCACGGAGCTTCGCCGACGTCGACGGCGACGGCGTCGGTGACATCGCCGGGGTGACCGACCGGGTGCCGTACCTGCGGGAGCTCGGCGTCGACGCGATCTGGCTCAGCCCGTTCTACCCGTCCGCCCTCGCGGACGGCGGCTACGACGTGGCCGACTACCGCGACGTCGACCCGAAGCTGGGGACGCTCGCCGACTTCGACGCCCTGGTCGCGGCCGCGCACGCCGCCGGGATCCGGATCATCGTCGACGTCGTCCCGAACCACACCTCCGACCTGCACGTGTGGTTCCAGGAGGCACTCGAGTCCCCACGGGGCTCCGCCGCCCGGGCCCGCTACGTGTTCCGCGACGGCTCCGGTCCCGACGGCGCGGAGCCGCCGTCCGACTGGGTCTCGAACTTCGGCGGCTCCGCGTGGACCCGGGTCGCCGACGGCCAGTGGTACCTGCACCTGTTCGCGCGGGAGCAGCCCGACCTCGACTGGTCGAACCCGGAGGTCCGCGCCGACTTCGAGCAGACGCTCCGCTTCTGGTCGGACCGCGGGGTCGACGGCTTCCGCGTCGACGTCGCGCACGCCATGGCCAAGGACCTGTCGGAGCCGTTCCGGCCGAGCGACCAGGACCACCTGCCCCTCGACGGCAGCGACCCGCTCTACGACCGCGACGAGGTGCACGAGATCCTCGGGTCCTGGCGACGGGTGCTCGACGAGTACGACCCGCCGCGGAGCGCGATCGCCGAGGCGTGGGTACCCGCCCGCCGTCGCGTGCTCTACGCCCGACCGACGGAACTCGGGCAGGCGTTCAACTTCGACCTGCTCGAGGCCCCGTTCGACCCCGAGGCCTTCCGCGCGATCATCGACGAGAACCTCGCGCAGGCGAGCCAGTCCGGGGCCTCGAGCACCTGGGTGCTGTCGAACCACGACGTCGTGCGGCACGCCACGCGGTACGGGCTCCCGGACGGGGCGGACTCGGGCGCCTGGCTCATGAGCGACGGCAGGGAGCCGGTGCTCGACCGCGACCGCGGGCTCCGTCGTGCCCGTGCCGCGTCCCTCCTCGTGCTCGCGCTGCCCGGGTCCGCGTACGTGTACCAGGGCGAGGAGCTCGGCCTCCACGAGGTCGCGGACATCCCGCACGACCGCCTGCAGGACCCGAAGTGGGCGCGCTCGGAGCACACGGACAAGGGCCGTGACGGCTGCCGCGTGCCGATCCCGTGGACCCGGTCCGGCTCCTCGTTCGGGTTCGGGCCGGACGGGGCACACCTGCCGCAGCCCGCCGACTTCGGGACGTGGAGCGTCGAGGCCGAGGACGGCGTCGACGGCAGCACGTTGGAGCTGTACCGCGCGGCGCTCGCGTTCCGTCGGACGCACCGCGGCGGCGAGGACCTGACGTGGCTCGAGACGCCGGACCGGGTGGTCGGGTTCGCGCGCGCCGACGGATGGCGCTCGGTCACGAACTTCGGCACCGACCCCGTGCCGCTGCCCGAGGGCGCCGTCGTCGTGGCGTCGTGCCCGATCGAGGACGGGCTGTTGCCGGGCGAGAGCACGGTGTGGCTCACCGCGTGAGCTGACGGCGGACCGTCCAGTGCGTGCGGTGGGCGGCCCGTCGGTCCGCCGTCCACAGCCGGGAGGCCCGGGCGCGGCCTCCACAACCGGTCCGCTCCGGCCTCGGGGGAGCGACTCCGGTCCCCAGCATGGGCGGCATGACATCAGCACCACGAGCACATCCACCGACACCAGCACGACCCGGGACGCCGGGCGCCGTACCCCGCGCCGCGGCGCTGCGGCGACTGCGGCGCATCGCCTGCGGAGCCCTGGCACTCTCCGCGCTGAGCGCCGGGGCCATGCTCCCCGTGACGAGCGCCCACGCAGCCGAGCTCGCGTTCCCGTTCCACACCGACTTCGACTCGGCCGACGGCGGGACGCTGTCCGGCGACGCCGAGGTCGGGGACGGCTGGCTGCGACTCACGGACGCCGTGCGGAGCGAGGCGGGCTCCTGGGCCACCGACGACGTGTTCGCGTCGGACCTCGGGCTCGAGATCGAGTTCCGGTACGCGATGCACGGCGGCACCGGGGCGGACGGCCTGCTCATGTCGCTGTCGGACGGTGCCGTCGCGCCGGGGGTCGGGCGACCCGGCGCGGCGCTCGGGTACAGCTGCTACGACGACTCGGGCCACTACGGCACCTGCGACGTCGCCGGCATGCCCGGGGCGTTCGTCGGCGTCGGGTTCGACCTGCGCGGCAACTTCTCACGCCCGTTCAACGGGTCCGGCCCCGGCCCCCAGCCCGACCACGTCGTGCTCCGCGGCTCGGGGAACGGCACCGACGGCTACCGGTTCCTCCGCGGCGCGGTCGGCCCCGACGGTGGAGTGGGGACGCAGTCCCGGTCCGACGAACGGACGGTGCACGTCACGTTGCTGCCGGCCGCCGACGGGGTCCTCGCACTCACGGTGCGGTCCGACTCCGGACCGGGTACCCGGATGCGGACCGTGATCGACCAGGTGGCGCTCGAGGGTGACGGACAGGCGCCGCTCCCGGACACGCTGCGCCTCGGGTTCACCGCCTCGACCGGCAACTCGACCAACGCCCACGAGGTCGACGACCTGACCGTGTCCATCCCGACCGACGTCGGCATCACGCAGGAGATGCCGGAGCGCGTCGTCGCGGGCACGCACGTCCGGTACACGGCGACCGCGACGAACCGGGGGCGGAACGGCTCCGCGCGCAACGACGTGGTGATCGCGACGCCGACCGAACTGCACGACGTCCGCTGGACGTGCGCCGCCACGGCCGGTGCCGCGTGCGGTGCGGGGTCCGGCGCCGGTCCGGAGATCGCGACGACGGCCGACATCGACCCGGGGGCCACGGTCACCTGGACGATCGAGGGCGACCTCGCTGCGGACGCCACGGGGCAGATCGCGAGCGCGGCACGGATCACCACGCCACCATCGCGCGCCGACACGAACACGGCGGACAACGCGTCGACGGTCCGGGCCGCGATCGGGACCGACGCCGCGCTGCGCACCGAGAAGGCCGCCGAGCTGCTGCCCGGGGACGTCGAGCTGCTGCCCGGGGGCGTGTTCCGGTACACGATCACCGCGGTCAACGGCGGACCGTCCGACGCGCGCCGGGTCGGTGCGGTCGACGACCTGCCGGAGCCCGTGCGCTTCGTGGGGTCCGAGGACGGCTGTCGCGCCGACGGTCAGCACGTGACGTGCTCCTCGGCGGTCACGATCGCACCGGGCGAACGGCACCGGTTCCGCTTCGACGCCCAACTCGACGCCGGGTACCGCGGCGACGGCGCCGACGTCCTCAACGTCGCGATCGCCACCTCGCCCGACGACCCGGACGACGGCGACCCGTCGGACCCCGTGCCGCTGCCCGGACCGATCGGCACGATCGAACCGCCCGTCGTGACACCGACCACCCCGCCCCACGGCGGTGAGCACCCGACCGCGACGCCACGGCCCTCGGCCTCCGCGACACCGGTCGCCGTCGGAGCGCACCCGGCCCGGCTCGCCTTCACCGGAACCGTGGGCACGGCTGCTGCGGTCCTGGTCGCAGCGATCGCCGTCGTCACCGGCCTGGGCGTCCGCTCGGTCCGTCGCCGACGTGAGCTCGAGCGACAGGAGGACCCCGCGGCCTGACCGGTCCGTGTCGCGCGCCGTCGGCCCGCGGGGTCGGCGGCGCGCGCTCGCGGTTCGAGCATCCTCAGCCGCGACGCCGCCGGCCGGACGGGCCCGCATCGGCCCGGCGGTACCATTGACCGTACGATCAGCCTGCCCAAGAGAGGGATTCCGTGTCCGACACCGTGGACGACGCCGCGCAGCGTGCCCGGTACTGGACGGTCCCGTTGTCCCGGGCACTGCCCGCCGCGGTCGTGGCGATGGTGATCACGTTCTCGTCGAACCACGCCACCTCGCTCGGGCTGGTGCTGTTCGGCGCCTTCGCGATCGTCGAGGGCGCCCTGCTCGGCGTCGGCAGCCTGCGCCGACTCGACGACCCCCGGTCCCGTCGCCTCGCCGTCGTGCAGGCTGCGGTGACCGTCGCCGCCGGCGTCGTCGCGCTGTTCCTCCCGTCTGCGGGACTCCCGGCGTTCCTCGCGGTCGTCACCGCGTTCGCGGTCGTCACCGGGGGCATCGAACTCCTGCAGGGCGTCCTCGCGCGGCGTACGTCGCCCTTCGCCCGCGACTGGATGACCGTCGGGGGCCTCACGGTCCTGCTGGCGATCGCGTTCCTGCTGACGCCTCCGGACTACTCCAAGGACCTCGGCGGCATCGAGCACGTCAGCGGCACCCTCGATTCGTCGATCATCCTCGTCGGCCTGCTCGGCGCGTACCTCGCCCTGACGGCGGTCTTCCACGTGATCGCCGCCCTCTCGCACAAGTGGGGGACCTCGGCACCCACGCCGTCGGCCCCGAACGGAGCACCACACGCATGACCACCCCAAGCCGCCGCGACCGGCTCCGCCCGGTCGAACTCCTCGCGATCTCGGCGATCGTCGCGGTGTTCGTCGGACTCGTCGTCCTGATGTCCACCCGTCAGCCCGAACTCGCGGCGGTGTTCCTCTGCATCGCGTTCATCGTCGTCATCGTCGTGCTGGCGATGTTGCAGCTGGCGGCCACGAGTGAGCAGGACGACAACGACATGCTCGGCGGACACCGGAAGGACGAGGGCGACGACCACCACTGACCACGACCGACGCGAGTCCGTCCACGCACGCAGCCCCCAGCAGGGCGACCCGGACCTCCCGTCGCGGTACCGCCACCGGTACGTGATCCTGACGGTCTGCTGCCTCAGTCTCTTCATCGTCTCGTTGGACGCCACCGTCGTGAACGTGGCGCTGCCGTCGATCGGCCGTGAGCTCCACAGCACGATCTCCGGACTCCAGTGGACGATCGACGCATACACGCTGGTCCTCGCGAGTCTGCTCATGCTGTCGGGGTCCACCGCGGACCGCATCGGCCGACGCAGGACGTTCCAGGTCGGGCTCGTCCTGTTCACCGTCGGCTCGCTCCTCTGTTCGTTGGCGCCGAGCGTCGGCTGGCTGGTCGTGTTCCGGATGGTCCAGGCCGTCGGCGGCTCGATGATGAACCCGGTCGCGATGTCCATCATCACGGCGACCTTCGACGACGCCAAGGAGCGTGCTCGCGCGGTCGGCGTCTGGGGGGCGGTGGTCGGCGTCTCGATGGGGGTCGGTCCGCTCGTCGGTGGAGCCCTGACGGACACGATCGGTTGGCGGGCGATCTTCTGGATCAACGTGCCGATCGGCATCGCGGCCGTCGTGCTGACGTTCGCGTTCGTCCCGGAGTCCCGTGCGGCTCGCCCCCGGCGCTTCGACGCCCCGGGTCAGGCACTCGTGGTCGTGTTGCTCGCGGCGCTCGTCGGCGGACTCATCGAGGGTCCACGGCTCGGGTGGGGCTCGGTCGCGGCGATCGCCCTGTTCGCCGCCGCAGCGCTCGCGCTCGTCCTCATCGTCGTGGTGGAACGGCGGCGCCGGGAGCCGCTCGTCGACGTCCGGTTCTTCCGGAGCATCCCGTTCTCGACGGCCGTGCTCACGGCGGTCGGTGCCTTCGGCGCGAACGGTGCGTTCCTGTTCCTCAACGCGCTGTACCTCCAGGAGGTCCGGCACATGTCACCGTTCGAGGCCGGGCTCTGGACGCTCCCCGCCGCGGTGGCGACCATGGTCGTGTCGCCGTTCTCCGGTCGCCTCGTCGCCTCGGTCGGCACCCGGATCCCGCTCGTGCTCGCGGGTGTCGGCATCGGTTCGGGCGCGGCGGTCCTCACGACGATCGGCGCGGACACGCCGATGTGGATGCTCGTCGTCGCCTTCGCGCTGTTCGGGTTCGGCTTCGGGATGGTGAACGCGCCGATCACGAACACGGCGGTGTCCGGCATGCCCCGTGCCCAGGCGGGATCGGCTGCGGGGGTCGCGTCGACGAGTCGCCAGACCGGGGTCTCCCTCGGCGTGGCGCTCGCCGGGACGGTCACGGGAGCGAGCGGAGCGGCGGCGGTCCACGCGAGTTTCGCGGTCGCGACGCACGCCATGTGGTGGATCGTCGTCGGCATCGCCGTGGGCGTCGTCGTGATCGGCTTCGTGTCGACGACGGCGCGCGCCCGGCGTTCGGTGGAGGCGATCGGTCACCTGCTCGAGGAGCCGTCCGCGGCCTGATCCGAGCCAGCGCTCCGCTCGGCGCTGCCGACGCGGCCGGTGCTGCCGTCGGTACCGCCGCCGGTGCCGCCGTCGGTACCGCCCACGACCGCTCGGGCGAGGGCGCGTGTGGCGCGGTTCAGAGCGGCGCCGGCAGCGGTGGCGAGACCGACTCGCAGCGGCTCGACCGGGTCCGCGAGTTCGAGCACGACGGCGTCCCCGGCGGTGCCGGGGTCGGGGACGACCGCGACGCCGAGCCCGGTCGCCGCGAACCGGACGACCGACGGCAGGTCGTTCATCTCGGCCACGATGCGGCGCCGGATGCCCCGGTCGCGGAGCGCCGCGTCGAGGATGATGCGGTTCCCGAACCCGCGCGCGGTGTCGACGAACGGCTCGTCCGCGAGTTCGGCGAGGGACACGACAGCGTGGTCCGCGAGTCGATGCCGCGGTGCGACGTACACCCGGAACGGCAGGGCGCGGAGCGGAGTCACCGCGATCCCCGGCGGGTCCTGCGGCAGTGCGGTGAAGGCCAGGTCGAGCCGGCCGGCCCGGAGGTCCTCCGCCAGGCCGGTGGTCCCCGCCGCGGAGGCGCTGAGGTGCACGTCGACGAGCGGGTGCCGCGCGTGGAAGGTCGTGATGATCCGCGGCAGGTCGACGATGTCCATGTTCGCGAAGATCCCGACGCGCACGCGGCCGCGGAGCTGCGCGTCGGCGGTGACGGCGCCGTCCCGGAGGCGCTCGACCGCGCCGAGCGCGGCCCGGGCGTCCGGCAGGAGCGCCTCGCCGAGGGGGCTCAGGGTCAGACGGCGACCGACCCGGTCGAACAAGGCCCCGCCGAGCTCGCGCTCGAGGCTCTGCAGACCGGCGGACACGGTCGATTGCGCAGCGAAGAGCCGGGCGGCGGCGCGGGTGACGTTGCCCTCGTCGGCGACGGCGACGAACTGTTCGAGCAGGCGGGTCTCCATGCGTCCATCATCGTCCACGTCGATGGACGCCAGCGGTCCTGTCCGTTGGACACGATCGGCGCAGTCCTGCACGCTCGGACCATGACCACCACCGCTCCCCGGACCGAACCCGTGCCGCTGCCCGATCCCGTCGCTGGTGCCGGACGCCCGGAGCGGTCCGCCCGACCGACCCCGAGCCGTCAGCGCCACGCGGCCGGGTTCTGGATCGTCGCGGGGAGCTTCCTCAGCGTCATGGCGTTCGCCGCCGTCCCCGCACCGCTGTACGCGCTGTACCAGGCACGCGACGGCTTCCCGACCTTCACCGTGACACTCGTGTTCGCGGCGTACGCCGTGGGGGTCATGATCGCGCTCTGGCTCGCCGGGCACCTCAGCGACGTCCACGGACGCCGACGGCTCATCCTCGTGTCGGTCGCGCTCGAGCTCGTCGCCGCCGTGCTGTTCCTCGTCTGGAACGACGTCCCGGGCCTCCTCGTCGCGCGGTTCATCAGCGGACTCGGTGTCGGCACCCTGACGGCCTCGGCCACGGCCCACCTCGGTGAGCTCCGGGTCCGAGCGCGCCGGGACGGTGGCGCGGGCGGGAACGCGAGCGTCGTCGCCGGAGCGGTCAACCTCGGCGGCATCGGGGGCGGTGCTCTCGTCGGCGGTGTGCTGGCGCAGTTCGTCCGGCACCCCCTCGTCGTGCCGTACGCCGTGTTCGTCGTGGTCCTCGCGGTCGCCTTCGTCGCCATGCTCGTCGTCCCGGAGACCATCGACACGGGGCGGGTACGCCCGGCCTACCGACCCCAGCCGATCACCGCGCCGTCCGGGGCGGCGGGACCCTTCTGGGCGGCGGGTGCCGGGGCGTTCAGCACCTTCGCCGTGCTCGGCCTGTTCACGTCGATCGCGCCGACGTTCCTCGCGACCACCTTCCACGTCACGGACCGGCTCGCCGCCGGTGCGACGAGCTTCGGGGTCTTCGCGGGCGCTGCGGTCGCGCAGATCGCCCTCGCCCGCCTCGCGATGCGTGCGCAGGTCCGCTGGGGCATGCTGCTCGTCACCGTCGGACTCGCCGGGGTCGCGGTCGGCGCGCTCGTCCTCGTCGTCGCGGTGTTCGTCGTGGGCAGCGTGCTCGCCGGTGCCGGCGTCGGACTGCTCTTCCGGGCCTCCATCGCCGGTGCGGGCGGTCTGGTCGGGCCGGAGCGGCGCGGCGGTGTCCTGGCGGCGACGTTCCTCATCGGCTACGCGGGGATGGTCGTCCCGGTGGTCCTCGCCGGCGCGGTGCTGCTCGTGGTCGCGCCGCTGCCCGTGCTCCTCGGGTTCGTGGTCGTCGTCATCGCACTCGCGCTCTGGGCCGGCAGCCGTCTCGCAGCCCGGGCCTGAGCCGCGCCGCCGGGGTCAGGCGTGGACGTCGTGCTCGTGCCGCTGGTGTGACGCGGGCTCGAGCTGGAAGGTCGAGTGCTCGACCGGCACGTCGAAGTGCTCGGCGACGCACTGCTGCAGCTCGTCGAGGATCGTCGGCGCGTGCGCGGAGGTGAAGCAGTGGTCGTCGATCACGACGTGCGCGGTGAGGGTCGGCACCCCGGTGGCGACGAGTGACGCGTGCAGGTCGTGCACGGCGCGCACGTGGTCGAGCCGGAGGATGTGACCACGTACGGCGTCGAGGTCGAGCCCGGGCGGGGTGGCCTCGAGCAGGACGTCGGTGGTCTCGCGGAGCAGCCGGAGTGCGCGCGGCAGGATGAGCGCACCGATGAGGATCGCGGCGACGGAGTCCGCGCGCTCCCAGCCGGTCAGTGCGACGACGATCGCCGCGGCGACCACCGCGAGGGACCCCAGCGAGTCGTTCAGCACCTCGAGCCGCGCCGCCCGCGCGGTGAACGTCCCGCCTCCGGAGCGTGTGAGCGCCGCCAGCGCGACCGCGTTGCCGACCACGCCGAGGACACCGAACACCAGGAGCGGCACCGCGGGGACGGGGACCGGCGTGACCAGGCGCTGCACGGCCGTCACGAGGACGACGATCCCGACCCCGAGCAGGACCGCGGCCTGCGCGACGGCGCCGAGGACCTCGGCGCGTTGGAAGCCCCAGGTCCGTCTGGCCGTCGGTGAGCGCTGCGCGAGCCGCACCGCGACGAGCCCGATCGCGAGACCGCCCGTGTCGACGACCATGTGCCCGGCGTCGACGAGGAGCGCCAGGGAGCCGGTCACGACGGCGCCGACGACCTCGGCGACGAGGATCGCGGCGGACACGCAGAACGCCACGGTCAACGCCCGAGCGCTGGCCGACCGCGCGCCGTGCTCGTGGTGGTGGCCCATGCCGCCATCGTAGGCATCCGCACCGACCGGGCACCGGGGACGTGACAGGATCCGACCGTGACCCCGAGCGCACGATCGCCCTACGAGGCGAGCACCCGTCCCGGCGCCCTCGACGCGCTGCACCCCCGCTTGCGTGGCTACTTCGGCGCGATCCCCGCGGGGCACGTCGGACGGGGCACCGGCGTCCTCGACGTCGTCGGGACGCCACGACGCTGGATGTGGCCGCTGCTCGCCTGGTTCGCCCGCGACGCGGTCATGGCGCCGGTGTGGGAACGCGACGTGCCGTTCACCGTCGAGAACCGGCCGGCCGTCGACCGGGAGGGACGCATCGCCGTCCTCGCTCGCCGGACGTTCCACTTCCGGTCCGGGCCCTGGGTGATGCAGGACGCGATCACGGCGGACGCCGATGGGCTCGCCGACCACCTGGGGCGGCGCGGCCGGCTCGTGGCCGCGCTCGACGTCGCGGTCGCCGACGGCGCGCTCCGCCTGGTCTCGACCCGCGTGTCGTTCCGGGTGCTGGGACGGATGCTGCGCCTCCCGGCCGCCGTGGCACCGCGGGTGGTCCTGACCGAGCGGTACGACCCGGGCATCGACCGCCAACGCGTGTCGCTGACGCTGTCGGCGCCGCTCGTCGGCACGCTGTACCGGTACGAGGGGTCGTTCGTCCACGGTGTCGTGCCCGACGATGCGGACGCCCCCGGGGGAACCGGCGGACCGGGGAGGCGTCCATGAGCGACAGCGGGAGCGACAGCGGGAGCGAGCACGGTGCTGGCGGCGGCGGCGGCGGCGGCAGCGGCAGCGGTGGTGGCGACGCGGTGCGGCCACGCGTCGTGGTTGCCGGTGCGTCCGGCTTCATCGGCCGGTACCTCGTCGACGCGTTCCGCGCCGAGGGCGCCGACGTCACGACCGTGGGACGGACCGGCGACGTCGTGTGGGGCGACACCCGCCGGATCACCGAGCTCGTCGACGGCGCCGACCTGGTCGTCAACCTCGCGGGCAAGAGCGTGGACTGCCGGTACGGCGCCCGCAACCGTGCCGAGATCCTCCGCTCGCGGGTCGAGACCACGCGCGAACTCCGGGACGCCATCCGGGCGGCGCGACGGCCGCCGCGGGTCTGGTGCAACGCGTCGACCGCGACCATCTACCGGCACGCGGAGGACCGCCCGCAGACCGAGTCCGACGGCGAGATCGGCACGGGGTTCTCCGTGTCGGTCGCCCGGGCGTGGGAGGCGGCGTTCTTCGACGGGGACCTGCCGGGCACCCGTCGGGTCGCGCTCCGCATCGCGATCGTGCTCGGCGACGGCAGCGCCCTCGTTCCGCTCATCCGGCTGGCGCGGCTCGGACTCGGCGGTCCGCACCTGGACGGACCGTGGTTCGCGACGCGTCGCCGTCGCGCCGCCGGGACGTTCCACGAGGACCGGCACACGCACGGGAGGCAGCGCTTCAGCTGGGTGCACATCGCCGACGTGCTCGGTGCCATCCGGTTCGTGCGCGACCATCCGGAGATCGACGGGGTCGTCAACGTCTGCGCCCCACACCCCACGGACGACCGCACCATGATGCGGACCCTCCGCGAGATCGTCGGGCGGCGTTTCGGGCTCCCGCTCCCGCGCTGGATGCTCGAACTCGGGTCGATCGCGATCCGGACCGAGACGGAGCTCGTGCTGAAGAGCCGGTGGGTCGTCCCCGCGCGCCTGGAGGGAGCGGGCTACCGCTTCGTGCACCCGGAACTCCGCGGAGCGCTCGCGAGCGCCGTGGCGGAGCACCGGCAGCGCGGTCGTCAGGAGTCGAGGAACCCGACGAGCTCGTCGGCGAGGCCGGTGTAGGTCGCCGGGGTCAACGCGGCGAGCCGCGCCTTCGCTCCGTCGGAGATGTCGAGTCCGTTCACGAACGCGACGAGGTCCTCGCGGCCGACGCGGCGGCCCCGGGTGAGCTCCTTGAGCAGCGCGTACGGGTCCTCGATCTCGGAGCGGCCCGCGGTCACCTCGGCGCGGATGACGGTCTGGATCGCCTCGGCGAGGACCTCCCAGTTGCCGTCGAGGTCGGCGGCGAGGCGGCCCTCGGCCACGGCGATCTCACCGAGCCCGCGGCGCAGGTTGTCGAGGGCGAGCAGGGAGTGCGCGAAGGCGACCCCGATGTTCCGCTGCGTCGTCGAGTCGGTGAGGTCGCGCTGCATGCGGCTCGTCACCAGTGTCTCGGACAGCGTCGAGAACACCGCCGTCGAGAGCTCGAGGTTCGCCTCGGCGTTCTCGAAGCGGATCGGGTTGATCTTGTGCGGCATCGTCGACGACCCGGTGGCGCCGGCGACCGGGATCTGCGTGAAGTACCCCATCGAGATGTAGGTCCAGACGTCCGTCGCCAGGTTGTGCAGGATGCGGTTCGCGTGCCGGACCCGGTCGTACAGCTCGGCCTGCCAGTCGTGCGACTCGATCTGGGTGGTGAGCGGGTTCCACACGAGCCCGAGCGACTCGACGAACGCCCGGGAGAGTGCCGGCCAGTCGGCCTCGGGATCGGCGGCCAGGTGCGCCGAGAACGTGCCGGTCGCGCCGGAGAACTTGCCGAGGTACTCGGTGTCCTCGACCTGCGCGAGCACCCGCTCGAGGCGGTGGACGACGACGGCGAGCTCCTTGCCGAGCGTCGTCGGCGTCGCCGGCTGTCCGTGCGTGTGGGCGAGCATGGGGACCGCGCGGAGCTCGACCGCCCGGGTGCGGAGCGCCTCGGTGACGGCTCGGGCGGCGGGCAGCCAGACGTCCTGCACGGTGTCGCGGATGGTGAGCGCGTAGGCGAGGTTGTTGACGTCCTCGCTCGTGCAGGCGAAGTGCGTCAGCTCGGCGATGGCGTCGAGCCCGAGTTCGGACAGCCGGGCGCGCACGAAGTACTCGACCGCCTTGACGTCGTGTCGGGTGGTGGCCTCGAGCCCGGCGAGCTCGTCGATCGCCGCCTGCCCGAAGTCGTCCGCGACGGCGCGGAGCGCTGCTCGGTCGTCGATCGACAGCGGCGACGTCGCGAACATCGCGTGGTCCGTCAGGAACACGAGCCACTCGACCTCGATCCGGACGCGGGCCCGGTTGAGGCCCGCCTCGGAGAGGTGTTCCCCCACCGTGTGCACGACCGGGAAGTACCGCCCGTCGAGCGGGCTGATCGGCTGCGGGGGAAGGGGTGTCATGGGGCTCCCTGACGGACTGCCGGTTCGATCTGGTGGAAGAGGGCCCGCGACGCGCGTTCGATGGTCGCGAGGACCCGGTCGAACTCGTGCCGATCCGCGTAGTACGGGTCGGGCACGTCGGCGTGCTGCGGCCAGGCCTCGTCGTACCGCAGCATGAGCGTCACCTTCGCGGCGTCGTCCATCGTGGGGGCCCACGATCGCAGGATGCGCTCGTGGGAGCGGTCGAGTGCGACCACCAGGTCGAACTCCGGGAACCGGTCCGGGTCGAACTGACGGGCGCGATGCCTGGACCCATCGTATCCGCGTGCCGCGAGGGCGGCGATCGTCCGCTCGTCGGCCGGTTCGCCCACGTGCCAGTCGCCCGTGCCGGCGGACGAGACGGCGAAGCGGTCGGCGACCCCGGCCTCCTCGACGATGCGGCGGAAGACGACCTCGGCCATCGGGGACCGGCAGATGTTGCCGCTGCAGACGAAGGAGATGCGGAACGGCGACGAGGTCGGGACGTCGGCGGCCGAGGGCATCTGCACATCATGGCGCACCGTCGGCCACGACGCGAGGGCACCCCCGTCCACCGGACGGTCCGTCGTCGGTCGTGCTCGACCCGCGAGCGGTGTCGAGATACCCTCAGGGCGGGAGGGTCTTGCCCTTCACCTCTGGGTACCGGGTGAAGTGGAACGACCCGGTGTTGTTCCGGAATGTCACCCGTGGGCGAGATAACGGCGATGTACGAAGTTTCGCCGTCGCGTCCGCCTGATCACGCACCTAGCCTCCTCGTACCCAGTCAGGGGTACGTGATGTGGTCATCGGAGCGAACGCGTATGGAAGAGATGCTGACCTCGGTCGGGACGGAACAGGCGGCGGACGTCGCCCGGGCGCGAGGCGGAGGTGGTCGGACACCGCGGCCGGGCTACCCGCGACCGCGCCGATTCCAGCTGCGTCGGCCGCGGTGGCTCGAGGCGCTCGACGACGCCGCTCGCGCGCAGATCGTGTGCGTCCGTGGTCCGGCCGGGACCGGGAAGACCACCGTGGTGGCGGACTGGGTCGACCGCGAGGTCACCGAGGGCGGACGACGCGTCGCGTGGCACGGCGCCCGCGAGACCGACACACGGTGCGGGTTGTGGCGGAGCGTGGTCGCCCAGCTCCGACGGGAAGCGGACGGATCGCAGCCCGAGCACCCCGACCGCGATGACGCGCCGGACGAGGAGGTCGTGGCGGCGTTGCTCACCCGACTCGACGGCGACGAGGTCATCGTGCTCGACGAGTTCGACCGGCTCCGCGACGCCGGGATCGCGGCGGCGGTGGAGGACGACGTCGCCTGGCTGCTCGAACGCACCCGCTGCATGGTCGTGGTCGTGTCGCGGCGCAGCACGGCGTTCGAGGGGAGTGCGGTCGCGGCCCGGTTCGACGTCGAGGTCCTCGACACGTCCGGCCTGCTCTTCACCCAGCAGGAGACCGCGGCGGTCCTGACGCTCCGCGGTGTCGCGTTCGACAGCCCCGCCATCACGATGGTGCACGAGCGGCTGTCCGGCTGGCCGACCGCGGTGCAGCGGCTGACGAACCAGCTCGCGCTCGAACCGCACCGGGTGTGGCACCGCGACGAGCTCGAGCCCGTCGTCCGCCGCATCGCCGTCGAGATCGTCGACGAGTTGACGTCGGGGCTGCGGGGGACGGCGTCGTGGCCGGCGATCGTCACCGGCGCGGTCCTCCCGTTCATGAACAAGGACATGCTCGTCCGCGACGAGGGCGACGCGGCGCAGGTCGCGCAACTCCTCGACGTGGCGGAACGAGCCGGGCTCGGCGCGTGGACCCGCGTGCGCGGTCGCTCCCGCTTCACGCTCACCCCCGTCGTCAAGCGCGTCCTCACGGAGCAGCTGGCCCTGCAGGAGGACCGTTCCATGCCCGACATCGCGGCCGCCGGAGCGCGTCTGCTCGAGGGGGAGGGCGAGATCCGGGAGGCTGTTGGCCTCGCCGCCGCCGCGCAGGACTGGCCGTACCTGGCCGCGCTGACGCGACAGCACTACGCGGTGCTGTGCCGCGACCACCACGCCGAACTCGTGGCGATCCTCGCCGTCGTGCCGCGTGACCACATGGAGACGGACCCCTGGCTCCTCCACCTGCAGGCGGCCATGCACTTCGCCGACGACGGCGGGCGGACGGCGGTGCCGGCCGCGGCCTTCGCCCGGGCCGACGCCGCGGCGCGCGAGCGGTTGAAGTCCGACGTCGGAGCGGAGAGCGTCCGCGACTCGGTCCTCCGCGTCGTGTCCCTCCGCCGCGCCGGGAGCTTCGGACGGGCCCTCGCGGTCGCCCGGTCCCTGCCGGACCTGCTCACGGCGATGCGCACCACGCCGGCAGCGGGCGTGCGCCTGAGCGCGGACGGCCACATGCAGGTCGGCATCACGCACCTGCACGACGGCAGCCACGAGGAGGCCCTGCAGCACTTCGCGCCGCTCGCCCGCTCGAACGAGGACCCGCACCTGCGCATCCAGGCGATGGGCTACTCCGCCTACCTGCACGTCCTGCGCGGGGACGTCCGGCGTGGTCGGGAACTCGTGACCCTCGCGATGCGCGACGGCAGCTGGTTCCCGTGGCGGCACAGCGTGTGGGCGGTCCCCGTCCACGTCGCCGCCGCCCTCGCCGCACTCGAGACCTGGGACCTCCCGACGGTCGACCGGCACATGCGGGTGCTCGACACCCTGCCGTACGACCTCGAGGACTGGCCGCTCGTCGTGCACCTCCGCGCCTTCCGACTGTTGCTCCAGGGCGACGGCCTCGGAGGGTTCGGGGTGATCCGCGACGCCGAGGGCCACTACGGCCGTGACGCCCTGAGCAACCACCACCAGGGGCTCATGCACGTCCTCAAGTCCGACCTGCTGCTGCTCGCGCGGCAGGCGAAGGCCGCGCTCGCCGGCCTCCGCCCGTTCCTCGACGGGCGCGAGAGCGTCGCCGGCGCCCAGGCGCGCGCGCTGCTCCTCGCGGGCAACGCGCCACATGCCCGTCTCTTCGCCGACCGGCTCATGTGGCGGAGCAACCCGAGCCCCCGGACCCGGACCGAGCTCCACGTCGTCCGCGCGGTCGCGTCCTGCCGGCTCGGCGACCTCGACGCCGCGCGGACGTCGCTCGACGAGGCGGCGACGGTGAGCAGCGCGCGGGGCCTGTCCACCCCGTGGTGGCTCGTCCCACGCGACGAACTCGAGGGGTTGTTCGACCAGGTGGCCCCGCACCTCCGGCCGGTGCTCGCGGACGCCCCGTCGGTGTACTCGAGCGACCTCACGGTGCCGCGGCTGACCCGCCGCGAGGGGGTCGTGCTCACGCGGCTCCGGGCACAGGGCTCCATCGAGGACATCGCCACCGACCTGGGGGTGTCGCCGAACACCGTGAAGACGCAGGTGCGGAGCATCTACCGCAAGCTCGGCGTCGGCTCCCGTGCGGAGGCCGTGCGGGTCGCGTACGAGTGGCACCTCATGGGAGCGCCGGAGGGGCAACGGGCCGACGTCTAGGGCCGGGCCACCCTCCCCGCACCAGCGACCGCGCGTGGGCCGCGGAACGGCGGCGGGCCCGCGGAACGGCGACGGGCCCGCCGACCGGAGTCGACGGGCCCGTCCACGGGGAAGCCGTGTCAGCCGCGGTAGTTCGGCGCCTCGACGACCATCTGGACGTCGTGCGGGTGCGACTCCTTGAGCCCCGCCGCGGTGATCCGGACGAACTTGCCGCGGGCCTTGAGCTCGGGCACCGTGCGACCGCCGACGTAGAACATGGACTGCCGGAGGCCGCCCACGAGCTGGTAGACCACGTTGCCGAGGGCGCCGCGGTAGGGCACCTGGCCCTCGATCCCCTCGGGGATGAGCTTGTCGTCCGAGGGGACGTCCGCCTGGAAGTAGCGGTCCTTCGAGTACGAGGTCTTCTTGCCGCGGGTCTGCAACGCGCCGAGCGACCCCATGCCGCGGTACGTCTTGAACTGCTTGCCGCCCACGAACACGAGGTCCCCGGGGGACTCGTCGCAGCCGGCGAGCAGCGAACCGAGCATGACCGTGTCGGCCCCCGCGACGAGCGCCTTGGCGATGTCGCCCGAGTACTGCAGGCCGCCGTCCGCGATCACCGGCACTCCTGCCTCGCGCGCGGCCAGTGAGGCCTCGTACACGGCCGTGACCTGGGGCACCCCCACGCCCGCGACGACGCGCGTCGTGCAGATGGAGCCCGGACCGACGCCGACCTTGACCGCGTCGACACCGGCGTCGATGAGCGCCTGCGCGCCCGCGCGGGTCGCGACGTTGCCGCCGATCACGTCGACCCCCGCGAACGCCGGGTCCGCCTTGAGCCGGCGCACCATGTCGAGGACGCCCTCGCTCTCGCCGTTCGCGGTGTCGACGACGAGCACGTCGACGCCCGCCTCGAGCAGTGCCGTCGCCCGCTGCCAGGCATCGCCGAAGAAGCCGATCGCGGCACCGACGCGCAGGCGGCCCTCGGCGTCCTTCGTGGCGTCCGGGTACTTCTCGCTCTTGTCGAAGTCCTTGACCGTGATGAGCCCGCGGAGCCGGCCGGACGCGTCGACGAGCGGGAGCTTCTCGATCTTGTGCTGGGCGAAGATCGCGACCGCCGCCTCGGGGTCGATGCCCTCGGGCGCGGTGATGAGGGGCGCCTTGGTCATGACGTCACGGACGAGTGTCGTGCTCTGCTCGAACGGCGCGACGAAGCGCATGTCGCGGTTGGTGATGATGCCGACGAGCGTGCCGTCGGACTCCACGACCGGGAGTCCCGAGACGCGGAACTGCCCGCAGAGTGCGTCGACCTCGGCGACGGTGGCGTCGGGCCGCGTGGTCACCGGGTTCGTGATCATGCCCGACTCGCTCCGCTTGACCTTGTCGACGGCAGCCGCCTGGTCGGCGATCGACAGGTTGCGGTGCAGGATGCCGATCCCGCCCTGGCGGGCCATCGCGATCGCCATGCGCTCCTCGGTCACGGTGTCCATGGCCGCCGACAGGAGCGGTACGGCCACCTCGATGCGCTTGGTGAGGCGCGAGCGGGTCGACGCCTCGCTCGGGATGACGTCGGTGTGCCCGGGGAGCAGCATGACGTCGTCGTAGGTGAGTCCGATGAATCCGAACGGATCCGGCTGGTCCATGGGTCCCTCTCGTCGTTCCGGGCTGGCTGCAGGTGCTCCGGCCACGACGTCGGGTACCGGATGGGACATGGTAACGCGGGCGCGTGGGCCCGCCATTCCCGCAGCCGGGCGCCGTCCGACCGGGTGGGAGGCAGGACCTGAGCGGTCCGCCCGGGTTCGGCTGAGCGGACGCTGGGTCACCACTCGCGCTCCTGTGCATCATCACGGTTCCGTGACGAAGCACGCAGGGAACCTGATGGAAACACAGGTGACACAAACGCTCCGTACTGTCGGCGCAACCGCACGGACCGCCCGATCGGACGGAGGTCGTGCCGGAACCGTCGACGTCCGACGGTCCGAGAGGGAGGCTCAGTGGGTTCCACGACGTCGACGGGCACGGCGCCGCACACGCGCCGTCCCCGCACCCGGGTGGGCCGGCACCGCCCGGTCGTCCTGCTCCTCGCCGCACTGCTGTCGCTCGCCGCGGTCGTGGGCCTCCAGTGGGCGTCCGCGCCGCGCGCGGTCGCGGCCACGGCGGCGACCTGCACGGTGAGCGACGCGAACGGCTGCATCCAGGGCACGATCCTCGACTCGGACCGCGAGCCGGTCCGGGGAGCGGAGGTCCGGGTCATGGGACCCGGTGGGTTCGCCGAGACCTCCACGACGGAGGACGACGGTCGCTGGTCCGTCCGCATCACGACGTCGGGCCGGTACCGGGTCTCCCTCGACCAGACGACCCTGCCCCAGGGGCAGTACCTGGCCGACGCGCAGCAGGACGCGCGCCCCGTGCAGGCCACGGTCGGGTCGAACGCCGGCACGATCTTCCAGCTGACCACCGTCAAGGGCGCGACGAGCGCGAGCCTCGACGACGGTTCGGGCGTCACCTGGGGTCGGACCTGGCAGCAGCTCGCATCCGGCATCCGCCTCGGGCTGCTCATCGCGCTCGCGTCGGTCGGCCTCTCGCTCATCTACGGCACCACCGGGCTCTCGAGCTTCTCGCACGGCGAGCAGGTCACGCTCGGCGGGCTCCTCGCCTACCTGTTCGCGAACGTCCTGGGGTTCGACATCTGGCTCGCGGGGATCATCGTGGTCGTGCTCTGCGCGGCGACCGGGTACCTGCAGGACGCCGTGATCTGGCGCCCCCTCCGACGGCGGCGGATCAGCCTGACGCAGCTCATGATCGTGACGATCGGACTGTCGATCGCGCTCCAGTACGCGTTCCAGTACTTCTTCGGGGCGGCGACGGTGCGGATTCAGCAGGGCAACCCGCGCACGGTCGACTTCGCCGGCGTGACGCTGACCGTGCAGTCGTACGTCGCGATGGGCATCGCGGTGCTCGTGCTGGTCGGGACCGGCCTGTTCCTCGTCCGGACCCGCCTCGGCCGGGCCACCCGCGCGGTGTCCGACAACCCCGCACTCGCGGCGGCGTCCGGCATCGACGTGGACCGGGTGATCCGCTTCGTGTGGACCCTCGCCGCGGGCCTCGCCGGCCTCTCGGGCGTCATGCTCGGGCTCGTCCTCAACGGGGTGAACTGGCAGACCGGGCTGCAGCTGCTGCTCCTCATGTTCGCGGCGGTCACGCTCGGCGGCCTCGGCACGGCGTACGGCGCGCTCGTCGGCTCGATGGTGATCGGCATCGTCGTGGAACTCACGAACCTCGTGCTGCCCGGCGACTTCAAGTACGCCACCGCGCTCGTCATCCTCATCCTCGTGCTGCTGCTCCGGCCGCAGGGCATCTTCGGACGCGCCGAACGGATCGGTTAGGGAACGGACCATGGACTACCTCGTCAGCCTGCTCACGTCGCTCTCGGCCGAGGCGATCGCGCCCACCACGGCGGCGTTCGCCATCGCCGCGATCGGCCTCAACATCCACTTCGGGCTCACCGGACTGGTCAACATGGGACAGGCCGCGTTCCTGTTGCTCGGCGCGTACGGGTACGCGATCGCGGTCATCCACGGCGTGCCCGTGGGACTGGCGATCGTCATCGCACTGCTCACGGCGATCGTGTTCGCGGTCGTCCTCGGCATCCCGACGCTCCGGTTGCGGGGGGACTACCTCGCGATCGTCACGATCTCGGGCGCCGAGATCATCCGGATGGTGGGGCGTTCCAGCCTCCTGACGACGGTCACGGGCGGGTCGAACGGCCTCACCGGGTCGAGCTACCGCGACTCGTTCAACGCGCTGTCGTTCCTGCCCGAGGGCAGCACCCGGATCCTCTGGTTCGACTTCACGAACAACGGCGTCAACGGCTGGTGGATCCGCATCGTCGGTTGGGGCCTCGTCGCTCTGTTGTCCCTGATGCTGTTCGCGCTCACGCGGAGTCCGTGGGGGCGCGTCCTCAAGGCGATCCGCGAGGACGAGGACGCCGTCCGCTCCCTCGGCAAGAACGTGTACTCGTACAAGATGCAGGCGCTCGTGCTCGGCGGGGTGATCGGTGCGCTCGCCGGCATCGTGTACGTCTTGCCGTCGTCCGTGCAGCCGGACGCGATGGGCCGCTCGATGACCTTCTTCATCTGGACCGCACTCATCCTCGGCGGGGCGGCGACGGTCTTCGGCCCCGTGCTCGGTTCGGTCCTGTTCTTCGTCGTCCGGCTCGCCATCCGCACGCTCGCGAGCGACGTCATCCCGAACTCGATCATGAACACGCAGCAGGCCGAGCAGTTCTCGTACGTCCTCGTCGGGGTCGCGCTCATGCTGCTCATCGTGTTCCGCCCGCAGGGACTCCTCGGGAACAAGAAGGAGCTGACGTTCAGTGTCTGACCCCACGACCGCGGCCGTCGCCCTCCGGGACGTCCCGCACGCGCCCGGTTCCGCCAAGCCCGACCCCGTGCTCCGCGTCGATCGCATCACGCGGCGGTTCGGTGGGATGACGGCGGTGGACGTCGACCACCTCGAGGTGCAGCGCGGCGCGATCACGGCCCTCATCGGACCGAACGGCGCTGGCAAGACCACCTTCTTCAACCTGCTCACGGGCTTCGACAAGCCGAGCTCCGCGCCGCGCGCCCTCGCCCGGCGGCGCCCGGAGGACGCGGCGTGGGAGTTCGACGGACGTCCGCTCGGCTCGGTCGGCGCGGCCGCGGTGGCCCGCGCCGGCATGGTGCGGACGTTCCAGCTCACGAAGGCGCTGTCCCGGCTCACGGTGCTGCAGAACATGCTGCTCGGCGCCACGGACCAGCCCGGTGAGCGGTTCTTCACGGCCCTCGTCAAGCCGCTTTGGGCCAAGCGGGAGGCCGAGATCACCGAGAAGGCGCGCGAGCTGCTCGCCCGCTTCTCGCTCCTCGACAAGCAGGACGACTACGCCGGGTCGTTGTCCGGTGGGCAGCGGAAGCTGCTCGAGATGGCGCGGGCGCTCATGTCCGATCCGACGATGATCATGCTCGACGAGCCGATGGCGGGTGTGAACCCCGCGCTCACCCAGAGTCTGCTCGGGCACATCCAGGGCCTCCGCGACGACGGCATGACCGTCCTGTTCGTCGAGCACGACATGCACATGGTCCGGCACATCTCGGACTGGGTCGTCGTGATGGCCGAGGGGCGCGTGGTCGCCGAGGGGCCCGCGGCCAGCGTGATGGAGGACCAGGCCGTGATCGACGCCTACCTCGGCGCGCACCACGACACGGACCTCGGTGACGACGCGCTCCTCAGCGACGAGACGCTCGACGAGCTCGAGCAGGAGGTCGCGGCCGAGGACGCCGCCCACGACCAGGACCACCCGGCGCCGCCGACCGCGAGCGACCACATCGGAGGAACCACGCGATGACCGCCACCATCGGGGAGCCCGTGCTGCGGGCCGAGAACGTCGTGGCCGGCTACCTGCCGGGCGTCGACATCCTGAACGGCTGCGACCTCGTGTGCGCGCCGGGGGAGCTCATCGGCATCATCGGCCCGAACGGCGCCGGCAAGTCGACGCTCCTCAAGGCGCTGTTCGGGCTCGTGACGGTCCGGAGCGGCAGCGTGACCCTCGAGGGCGAGGACATCACGAACCACCGGGCCGACAAGCTCGTGCGGGCCGGGATCGGGTTCGTCCCGCAGACGAACAACGTGTTCCCGTCACTGTCGATCCAGGAGAACCTGCAGATGGGGATGTACCTGCGGCCACGGAAGTTCGCCGAACGGCTCGAGGTGGTCTACGACCTGTTCCCCGTCCTCGGCCAGCGACGGGGTCAGCGGGCCGGATCGCTGTCCGGCGGCGAGCGACAGTCGGTGGCCATGGCCCGCGCCCTCATGATGGACCCGAAGGTGCTCCTGCTCGACGAACCGAGCGCCGGGCTGTCGCCGGTGCGGCAGGACGAGACGTTCATCCGCACCCGACGGATCAACAAGGCGGGCGTCTCGATCGTCATGGTCGAGCAGAACGCCCGCCGCTGCCTGCAGATCTGCGACCGGGCGTACGTCCTCGACCAGGGACGCAACGCCTACTCGGGCACCGGCCGTGCGCTCGCGGACGACCCGAAGGTGATCGAGCTGTACCTCGGTACCCTCGCGAAGGACGTCGACGCCGCCGGGTAGGCCGCGCCGACCGCGGGTGCCGCCGTGGGGGCGGCATCCGCCGGGAGGGCCGGACGAGGTCGCGCGAGCGCCGTGCGGTCCTCCCGCCCCCCGGCACCACGCCCGGGAGGCCCGGACCGCGCCCGCCCCGCTGCTAGCGTCGGGTCCGTGCCCACGTCCGGCCGCCGCCCCGCTCCCGAACACCGCCCCGTCCTCGACGGCGTGGTGTGGGTCGTGTTCGCCCTGCTCTTCGTCGGCGCGGCCCTCGTGCTCAAGGTGTTCGCGGTGCTCGTCGTCGTGCTCCTCGTCCTCGCCGTCGGACTCGGGCTGACGCTCCGGCTGCTCCGCCGCTCGCGTCGGTGACGCGCGCGGCGGCCGGTGCCGTGCCTCCCGGCCGTGCCCGACGCGTCGCTCGCGGACCGGTGCGCACCGTCCGGCCGGCCCGTTCCCGGGTCGGCCCGGCCCGCTAGTCTGACCCGGTGACTGAAGTCGAGATCGGGGCCGGCAAGCGCGGACGACGGGCGTACGCCTTCGACGACATCGCGGTGGTGCCCTCGCGGCGCACGCGCGACCCGCGCGACGTGTCCGTGCAGTGGTCGATCGACGCCTTCACCTTCGACGCGCCGATCATCGCAGCGCCCATGGACTCGGTGGTCTCGCCCGCGACCGCGGTGCACATGGGCCGCCTCGGCATGCTCGGTGTCCTCGACCTCGAGGGCCTCTGGACCCGGTACGAGGACCCGGAGCCGTACCTCGCCGAGATCCGCGAGCTCGCCGACGGCGACGTCACGGCCCGCATGCAGCAGATCTACGCCGAGCCGATCAAGCCCGAGCTCGTGACCGCCCGCCTCGCCGAGATCCGCGCCGCGGGCGTGCCGGTCGCCGGCGCGCTGAGCCCGCAGCGCACGCAGGAGCTGTACCAGACCGTCGTCGACGCCGGTGTCGACCTCTTCGTGATCCGGGGCACCACCGTGTCGGCGGAGCACGTGTCCCAGAACCAGGAGCCGCTGAACCTCAAGGAGTTCATCTACGAGCTCGACGTGCCCGTGATCGTGGGCGGCGCGTCGACGTACACGGCCGCGTTGCACCTCATGCGGACGGGCGCCGCGGGGGTCCTCGTCGGCTTCGGCGGCGGTGCGGCATCGACGACACGCGCGGCGCTCGGCATCCACGCGCCCATGGCCACCGCGGTGGCGGACGTCGCCGGTGCCCGGCGCGACTACCTCGACGAGTCCGGCGGCCGCTACGTGCACGTCATCGCCGACGGTGGGCTCGACACCTCGGGCGACATCGTCAAGGCGATCGCGGTCGGTGCCGACGCCGTCATGCTCGGCACGGCGCTCGCGCGCGCCACGGACGCCCCGGGCGGCGGCTACCACTGGGGCGCCGAGGCGCACCACCCCGAGCTCCCGCGCGGACGCCGGATGCACGTCGGCTCGATCGCGCCGCTCGAGGACGTCCTCGCCGGCCCGACCCCGACGAGCGAGGGCCGGGCGAACCTGGTCGGCGCACTCCGCCGGTCGATGGCCACCACCGGATACTCCGACGTCAAGGAGTTCCAGCGAGTAGAAGTGGTCGTGGCGCCGTACCACGCCTGACCCGCCCGCTCGGCGGTCGTCCGGAGCCCGGCGCCGCGGGCTGCGTCGCCGGCGTGGCCGTCCACGCGGTACGGAGGCGGACATGGCCAGGACGACGGTCTCGAACTCGAACAAGATCGGTCCGGAGGAACGTGCGGCGGCCATCCAGGCCCTGAAGTCACGCGAACTCGACGTGCTCGTCATCGGGGGCGGCATCGTCGGCACGGGGAGCGCGCTCGACGCCGTCACGCGCGGGCTGAGTGTCGGCATCGTCGAGGCCCGGGACTGGGGATCGGGGACCTCCAGCCGCTCGTCGAAGCTCGTGCACGGCGGGATCCGGTACCTGGAACAGCTCAACTTCGCGCTCGTCCGCGAGGCCCTCATCGAGCGCGGCCTGCTCCTGCAGCGACTCGCCCCACACCTCGTCAAGCCCGTGAAGTTCCTCTACCCGCTCAACCACCGGGTCTGGGAGCGGTTCTACATCGGCATCGGCATGGCGATGTACGACGCATTCAGCTGGAGTGGCGGGCGACCCCCGGGCGTCCCGCACCACCGGCACCTGTCGAAGCGCCAGGTGATGCGTGCGATCCCGAGCCTCGCGAAGGACGCCCTCGTCGGCGGGATGACCTACTACGACGCCCAGGTCGACGACGCGCGGTACGTCGCGTCCCTCGCCCGCACCGCAGCGGCGTACGGCGCTCACGCCGCCAGTCGGGTGCGGATCGAGGGCTTCGTCAAGGTCGGCGAGCGCGTCGTGGGGGCGAAGGCGCACGACATCCAGACCGGTGAGCGGTTCGACATCCGCGCGAAGCAGGTCGTCAACGCGACGGGCGTGTGGACGGACGACACCCAGGCGATGGTGGGGGAGCGAGGCCAGTTCAAGGTCCGCGCCTCGAAGGGCGTGCACCTCGTGATCCCGCGTGACCGGTTCCAGTCGACCATGGGCATGATCCTGCGCACCGAGAAGAGCGTGCTGTTCGTGATCCCGTGGGGCCGGCACTGGCTCGTGGGCACGACGGACACCGACTGGGACCTCGACAAGGCGCACCCCGCCGCGACCGCTGCGGACATCGACTACATCCTCGAGCACGTCAACCAGGTCCTCGCGGTGCCGCTGACGCGCGAGGACGTCGAGGGCGTCTACGCCGGACTCCGCCCCTTGCTCGCGGGCGAGTCCGACCAGACGTCGAAGCTGTCCCGCGAGCACATCGTCGCGCACACCGTGCCCGGGCTCGTCGTCGTCGCGGGCGGCAAGTGGACGACCTACCGCGTGATGGCGAAGGACGCGATCGACGAGGCCGTCGCCGCGCTCGACGGCCGGATCCCGGAGTCGATCACGGACGAGATCCCGCTGCTCGGCGCCGAGGGCTACCCGGCCGCGTGGAACCGGCGCGGCAGGACGGCCCGGGCGTACGGGCTGCACAAGGTCCGGCTCGAGCACCTGCTCAACCGGTACGGCACCCTCGCCGACGAGGTCCTCCGGCTCGTCAGCGAGGACCCGACGCTCGCCGAGCCGCTGCCGGGGGCCGACGACTACATCGGCGCCGAGGTCGTGTACGCGGCGAGCCACGAGAGCGCCCTGCACCTCGAGGACGTCCTCGCCCGGCGGACGCGCATCTCGATCGAGGCGTGGGACCGCGGCGAGTCGGCCGCACCCGTGGCCGCGCGGCTCATGGCGGGCGTGCTGGGCTGGGACCGCGAGCGCACCGAGGAGGAAGTGGGCAACTACCTCAAGCGCGTCGCGGCGGAGCGGGCGAGCCAGCTCGAGCCGGACGACGCCTCCGCCGACCGCGTGCGGCTCGAGGCGCCCGACATCGCGTTCGGCTTCGAGGAGGACGACGTCAAGGTCGGCGGCCCGGGTCGCCAGGACGGCGGCCGCGCCGAGGACGAGCAGGTGATCGGCGAGAAGACGACCGAGCCGCGCTGACGGCGGCGGCCCCGACCGGACGGCGGACGGCAGGGACGGTGCGGGCGCGCCCCGCTCCTCCCGGTCCGCGGCGGCGGGAATCGCGCGAGCGCGTGCGCGGTTAACATGGGCGACAACAAAGGGAGTCATCCATGGTCGACGTTCATCGCGTCAAGCTCCCCGGCGTCGGCGTACTGCACAGCTTCTACACCGACGACGGTGGCAAGTGCGGGGTCATCACGCACCGGTCGGGGCACTCCGACCTCATCTCCTTCGCTGACGTGTCGGACGGCGCCGACCGTGCGCAGAAGGTCTCGCTCCGCCTCAGTGAGGACGAGGCCCACACGCTCGCCGAACTGCTCGGCGGCACCCGGATCACCGAGGGCCTGTCGAAGCTCGACGAGATCCCCGGGCTGTCGATCGACTGGTTCAGCGTCGACTACGAGGACGCCATCGCCGGCAAGCCGCTCGGCGACCTGGCGGCCGCGGGCATCATCGGCCTCACCGTCGTCGCGGTCGTCCGTGGCGACTCGGCGAACCCGGCGCCCTCCGGCGACTTCGTCGTGTTCCCGGGCGACACCATCGTCGTCGCGGGTTCCCCGGAGAAGGTCGCGCGCGCCTTCGCCTACTACCGCAGCGGTGTACTAACGGCGGCGTCCGTCGAGGCCCCGCCCGGAGGATAGGGCGATGCACCTGGGTGGTGAGCTGCTGACCATCGGCGGCCTGTTCCTCATCGCCTACGTCCTCGGACGTCTCGGCAAGCTCATCGGCCTGCCGGCCATCCCGATCTACATGGTGGTCGGACTCATCGCGAGTCCGCACTCCACGTGGATCGGGCTGAGCATCGAGTCGCACACGATCGAGCTCATCGCGACGTTCGGGCTCGTGCTGCTGCTGTTCAACCTCGGGCTCGAGTTCGACCAAGAGGAGTTCTACGGCAACGCGGGCAAGTTGCTCGTGTCCGGCGGTACCTACGTCGCGATCAACATGGGCGTCGGGTTCGCGTTCGGCTTCTCGCTCGGCTGGGGCACGCGCGAGGCCCTCGTCGTCGCGGGGATGACGGCGACGAGTTCGAGCGCGATCGTCACGAAGCTCCTCATCGAGCTCCGGCGCCTCGCGAACGACGAGACGCCGATGATCCTCGGCGTCACGGTCATCGAGGACGTCTTCATCGCCATCTACCTGGCGATCGTGTCCGTCGTGCTCAGCGGCGACACGAACATCTGGGCGGTCGTCGGCAAGCTGGCGCTGTCGTTCGGGTTCCTCATCGTCATGTTCTCGCTCGCGCGCTCGGGCGGCAGGTTCGTCTCGCGTGCCTTCAACACCCGTGACGACGAACTGTTCACGGTGCTGTTCTTCGGGCTCGCGGTGCTGTTCGGGGGGCTCGGAGACCTGCTCGGCGTGACGGACGCCATCGGCGCGTTCGTCATCGGCCTGCTCTGCGGTGCCACCCGGTACCGCGACCGCATCGAACAGCTCGCGCTCCCGATGCGGGACGTCTTCGGCGCGTTCTTCTTCGTCAACTTCGGTCTGGGCCTCGACGTCTCGACGTTCGGCGTCGTCGTGTGGCCGGTGCTCGGCGCCGTGCTCATGACCGTCGTCCTCAACGCGATCGCCGGCCAGGTCGTGGCGCGGATGAACGGGTTCGGCGCCCAGGCGGGCATCAACACCGCCGTGATCCTCGTCAACCGCGGCGAGTTCGCGCTCATCCTCGCGACGCTGTCGGCGGCCGCGGGCCTCGAGGCGCGGATCACGGCGTTCGCGGGGCTGTACGTCCTCGTGATGGCGATCCTCGGTCCGCTCCTGGCCGTGAACGCCGACCGGATCGGCCTCCTCGTGCTCCGCCCGGAGCGGCGGCGTGCGCGTGCTCGGACGGCGGCGGAGCAAGCGCGGCGAGCTGAGCGTGATCGCATGTTCGCCGAGGAGATCGCCCTCGTGGAGGCAGCGGGCAGCGAGACGCGCGAGAATGGTGCACCGGAGGAGGCGCCGGTGCTCGTGGAGGACCGCGAACCCGTACCGGCGTCGCCGATCGACCTCCACGCGGAGCAGGCCGGGCAGCAGTCCGACGTCCGCGCCGAACGACAGCGGGATCCGGAGTACTGACACATGTGGGCTGTGGCGCGTCGACCGCGGTGGATCGGTCTCCTGGTCCTGGCGCTCGCCCTCGCGGCGCTGTTCGCGTTCCTCGGGCGGTGGCAGCTCGAACGGGCGATCGCGACGGCGAAGGTCGGTCCCGCCTCGACCGAGAACCAGCAGGTGCTCGACCGCGTCACGAAGCCGCAGCGCTCCATGCCGGAGGACCTCGCCGGTCAGCGGGTCTCCGTGCGGGGGCACTTCGTCGCGGGCGACACGGTGGTGCTCACCGGGCGCAGCGGCGGTGGCCGCTTCCAGACGGTCGGGCACTTCGTCGACAGCAGCTCGGGCGCCAGTCTCCCGGTCGTCATCGGGTACGCGGACGCGCGGCGGGTGGCCCTCGCGGGCGGTGCCCGGGCGGCCACGGGTCGTACCGTCACGGTCGAGGGCCGCTACTACCCGTCGGAGTCACCCGACCAGGACGCGTTCCAGAAGGGCGAGCACAGCGCGGTGGCCGCGGCGTCGCTCGTCAACGAGTGGCACGACTTCGACGGCGACATCTACGGCGGGTACGTCGTCGCCACGCATCCGACCGCGGCGCAGGCGCACCTCGGCACCATCGCCGACCGGGCACCCACCCGGAACGTCCAGTTCAACTGGCTCAACCTCTTCTACGCGGTCGAGTGGGTCGTCTTCGCGGGCTTCGCGGTGTTCCTCTGGTACCGCTTCGTCAAGGACGCCTGGGAGCGTGAGCAGGACGAGGCGGCCGGTGACGACGACGGGCCGGACGACGACCGCGATCCCGACCCGGACCTCCCGGTCGGCTCTGCGGGTGCTCAGGACTCCCAGCTGCTCGCCGGGGCCCACGCGGGCCACCGGTAGGATCGGTCCATGGCCCTGACCGTCCGCACGCGTGACATCCGCAAGATCCCGGGGGCGGTCCGCCTGTACCGGGTCTCCGCGTACATCACGGGTGTCATGCTCCTGCTGCTCGTGCTCGAGATGGTCCTCAAGTACACGCCGATGCACACCGAGATGCAGCTGGGCGGCAACGGCTTCTTCGTGCCCGAGGGCACCTCGGGCAAGGCCCCCGGCACGTTCGACCTGTCGATCGGGATCCTCATCGCGCACGGCTGGCTGTACGTGCTCTACCTCTTCGCCGACTTCCGCCTGTGGAGCATCATGCGCTGGAAGCCGCTGCGCTTCCTGCTCATCGCCCTCGGCGGTGTCGTCCCGTTCCTGTCGTTCTTCGTGGAGCACCGCATGGCGGGCATCGCGCTGGCGACCCACCATGAACTCGTCGCGCAGCACCAGCAGGCGCGCCAGAAGGAGGCCGCTCGGTGAGCGAGACCGACCAGCGTCCCGTCCTCGTCGTCGACTTCGGCGCCCAGTACGCGCAGCTCATCGCCCGTCGCGTGCGCGAGGCGAACGTCTACAGCGAGATCGTGCCGCACACCGTCACGGCCGACGAGATCAAGGCGAAGGACCCCGCCGCGATCGTCCTGTCGGGAGGGCCGTCCAGTGTCTACGAGGCCGGCTCGCCCGACCTCGACGAGGGCATCCTGGAGCTCGGTGTGCCCGTCCTCGGCATCTGCTACGGCTTCCAGGTGATGGCGAAGTCACTCGGCGGCGAGGTCGCGAACACCGGCCTCCGCGAGTACGGGGCCACCGACGTCGAGCTCGTCGGTGACGGCGGCACGCTGCTCGGCGGCCAGCCCGCGGCGCAGACCGCCTGGATGAGCCACGGCGACTCCGTGCGCACCGCGCCCGAGGGCTTCGAGGTCCTCGCGTCGAGCTCCTCGACCCCGGTCGCGGCCTTCGGGTCCGACGAGCGCAAGCTCTACGGCGTGCAGTGGCACCCCGAGGTCAAGCACTCCGCCGAGGGCCAGCGGGTCATCGAGAACTTCCTGCACAAGGCGGCGGGCCTGCCGGGTGACTGGAACGCCGGCAACGTCATCGCCGAGCAGGTCGAGCGGATCCGCGAGCAGGTCGGCTCGGCGCGGGTCATCGCCGGTCTGTCGGGCGGTGTCGACTCCGCCGTCGCCGCCGCGCTCGTGCAGAAGGCCGTGGGCGATCAGCTCACCTGCGTCTTCGTGGACCACGGCCTGCTGCGCGCCGACGAGCGGAAGCAGGTGGAAGAGGACTACGTCGCCTCGACCGGCGTCCGGCTCGTCACGATCGACGCCGAGCAGCAGTTCCTCGACGCGCTCGCCGGTGTGTCCGACCCCGAGCAGAAGCGCAAGATCATCGGGCGCGAGTTCATCCGGACGTTCGAGTCCGCGGCCGAGGCCCTGGTGCTCGAGGCGAAGGCGGACGACGACGCGGGCGAGGTCAGGTTCCTCGTGCAGGGCACGCTCTACCCCGACGTCGTCGAGTCCGGCGGCGGGACGGGCACCGCGAACATCAAGTCGCACCACAACGTCGGCGGCCTGCCCGAGGACATGACGTTCGCGCTCGTCGAGCCGCTCCGGACCCTGTTCAAGGACGAGGTCCGGGCGATCGGCCGCGAACTCGGCCTGCCCGAGGTCATCGTCGGGCGGCAGCCGTTCCCCGGCCCGGGCCTCGGCATCCGCATCGTCGGCGAGGTCACGAAGGACCGCCTCGACCTGCTCCGTGCGGCGGACGCGATCGTCCGCGCCGAACTCACCGCGGCGGGCCTCGACCAGGAGATCTGGCAGTGCCCCGTGGTGCTGCTCGCCGACGTCCGGTCGGTCGGCGTGCAGGGCGACGGGCGGACCTACGGGCACCCGATCGTGCTGCGCCCCGTTTCCTCGGAGGACGCCATGACGGCGGACTGGACGCGCCTGCCGTACGACGTCCTCGCGCGGATCTCGAACCGGATCACGAACGAGGTGCGGGACGTCAACCGCGTCGTGCTCGACGTCACGTCGAAGCCGCCGGGCACCATCGAGTGGGAGTAGGGGCCGCCGGGCCAGGGGCCCCGGCCCCGGGGCCGGTCTGCTCACGCTGACGACAAGTGCGCATGCGCCCGCATGCGCACTTGTCGTCTGTGCGCGCACTTCCCGCTCCGCTACGGCGCCCGGACACGGAAGAGCCCCGCCGACGGGGACGCGTCGGCGGGGCTCGGTCCGGGGTGCGGGGACGAGGTCCGGGAGGGCCTAGTTGTTCCGCAGGATCGCGAGGATGCGCAGGATCTCGAGGTACAGCCAGACCAGCGTGACGATGAGTCCGAACGCTGCGGTCCAGCCGTAGATGCGCGGGGCGCCACGCTCGACGCCGGTCTTGATCTGGTCGAAGTCGAGCACGAGCGAGTACGCGGCCATGAGCACCACGAGGATGCCGATGAGCACACCGAGCGGGATGCCGAACAGCGTCACGTTCAGCAGACCGAACGCGCTGTGCGTGACACCCGTCCACATGAGGACGAGGTTCACGAGCGAGAACGCGAGGTACCCGAGCATCGCGACGAGGAAGAACCGCGTGGCCTTCGGGGTCGCACGGACCTTGCCGGACGTGAAGAGCAGGAGCGTCACGGCGAAGACGCCGAGCGTGCCGAACACCGCCTGGGCGACGATGCCGTCCCACTGGGTGTTGAAGACCTGCGAGATCCCGCCGACGAAGAGGCCTTCGAGCCCCGCGTAGGTGAGGACGAGGGCGGGTGAGGGCCTGCGCTTGAACGTGTTGACGAGCGCGAGCACGAAGCCCCCGATGACGCCGACGATCATGAGCGCCGGGACCATCCACCCGATGACCGCGCCGACGACGAGCACACCGAAGGCCACGAGCGTCTTGACGATCGTGTCCTCGTAGCTCATGCGGTCGGTCTCGACCGGGCCGGCCGCCGGGCGGTCGTACATGTACTGGAGCTGCTCGGGCGTGAGCGGCTGGCCGCCGGCCCGGCCGTAGGGGGCCTGCTGTCCGTACGGGGCCTGGCCGGAGGGGGCGCCGGCGCCGTGGGCACCGTTGCCCCATGCGTTGCGGCCCGCGTCGTTGAAGGCGGGGGACTGGTCGAAACCGGGCTTGAACGCCATGGTGTCCTCGTTGTTCCTGTTCTCTGGGTGCTCTGCGGCCGGGTGTGGTCCGGCTGTCGGGGAGCGTCGCGGGTGCGAACATCCGTGTTCTCTCAGCCTAGGGTCGTTCGACGGCGCCTGGCTGGGGATTCGCGATGAGCGGACTGCGGGCCTCCTGGTGGTGACGGGCTGCCATCACCGGTGTGCTCGCGATCCTGTCGCCGTCCTCTGGGAGAACGCCCGTACGCTCGTGCGCATGCCCGACGAGCACGCGCGCACGGCGTCTCCACAGCCCCGCGTCATCGCCCACCGGGGCGCCTCCGGGCACCGTCCCGAGCATTCCCGCGCGGCCTACGACCTGGCGGTGACGCTCGGCGCGGACGCGATCGAGCCGGATCTCGTCGTGAGCCGGGACGGTGTGCTCGTCCTGCGTCACGAGAACGAGATCTCGGGCACGACGGACATCGCGTCCCGACCGGAGTTCCGCGACCGGCGCACCACGAAGCGCGTCGACGGTCAGCGCGTCACCGGCTGGTTCACCGAGGACCTCACGTGGGAGGAGCTGCGCACCCTCCGCGTGCGTGAGCGCCTCCCCGCCCTGCGGCCGGCGAGCGCGGCGTACGACGGCAGCGGGGGGATCCTCCGCTTCGAGGACCTCCTCGCACTGCTCGACGCCGCACCGCGCCCGGTCGGGCTCGTGGCCGAGGTCAAGCACGCCACGTTCTTCGCCGAGCAGGGGTTGCCCCTCGACGAGCTCGTCGACGCCGTCCTCGGCGAGGCCGGCTGGCGCTCCGATCCGCGCCTCACGTTCGAGAGCTTCGAGAAGCAGGTGCTCCTCGACCTGAGGGCCCGGGGAACGGGCGGTCGCTCCGTCTACCTCATGGAGCGGCGGGGCGCGGCGGCCGACGAGCGCGCCCGCCACGGCTCCGCCGCCCCGACGTACGCCGCGGAGCGCACCGACGCCGGCCTGGCCGGGCTCGCGTCGCGCTTCGACGGCATCAGCGTGGACCTGTCGACCCTGATGGCGGGTGTCGACTCGGTCGCCGTGGGCGACGACCGGGAGGTCCGCAGCGGCCTGGTCGAGCGGGCCCACGCCGCCGGGTTGACGGTGTTCACCTGGACGCTCCGCGCGGAGAACCGGTTCCTCCCCGCGCCACTCCGGCGCGACGGCGACCTCGCGGCGCACGGGGACTGGGCCCGCTGGTTCACCTCGGTGATGCGCACGGGCGTGGACGGCGTGTTCGCGGACCAGCCGGACCTCGCGCTCGCCGCACGGTCGATGCTCCGCTGAGCGCCCCCGCTCAACCGAGCGGCACGGCACGTCGGCCGCGGGCGATCCCCCAGGCGACGAGTGCCGCGGCGACGACGGTGAGGACGAGGGACCCGGTGGTCACGGCCTCCCGGAACCCCGCGGTCTGCGCGGCGGTCCACCCGCCCGCGGTGAGCCGACCGACGGCGGACGCGGCGAGGACGGTCCCCGTGACGGCGAGACCGATGCCGGACGCGACCTCGGTGGCCGTGTCGACGAGCGCGGCACCGATCGTCGTGCGCGCCGACGGCAGGCCGCGGAGGACGTTCACGCCCGCGACGACCCCGACGACGCGCATGCCGGCCGCCTCGAGCACGAGCGCGGCGGCGACCCAGGGGTAGCCGAAGCGCCCGAGCACTCCGTACACGGCGAGGCCGGCCACCACGGCGGCCGCGCTCGACCACGCCGCCCGGTCGATCCCGACGCGGTGGACGAACCGGCCGACGAACGGGCCGCCCGCGACGAGGACGGCGACCTGCGGGAGCATGCCGAGGGCGGCCAGTGCCGGTGCCCAACCCCAGTCCAGCTGGAACTGCAGGGTCACGAGGTACCCGAGCCCGGCGGTGGCGAGTCCGGCGGCGGCCTTGAACGCGAGTCCGCTCGAGACGCGGGGCAGGGCGACCAGGGCGAGGTCGAGCAGGGGGTGCCGCGCGGTGCGTTCGCGGAGCACGAAGAGCGCCGCGGCCACGAGGGCGGCGAGGCTCGCGGCCCACGGCGCGCCGTCCTGCGCACCACGGTCGATGAAGAGCGTCGGTGCGACGAGGCCGAGGACGATCGTCGCCGTGCCGAGCGCCGCGCCGAGGACGTCGATCGGCGCGCGGTGGAGCTCCTCGGGCTCGTCGGGGGCCACGCCCCGGCGGACCCCGATGATCGCCAGCACCGCGATCGGGGCGTTCACGAGCAGGAGGACCTGCCACGGCGCGACCGCGAGGACGAACCCGCCGACGGTCGGTCCGATCGCGAGCCCCACGAGTCCGACCGTCGAGATCAGGGTGGTCGCGCGGACGCGGAGGTCGTCGCGGTCGAAGAGCCGGAACGCCAGGGCCATCGAGCCCGGCGTCGTCATCGCGGCGGCGACCCCCATAACGACCCGGACCGCGATGAGCTCGCCGGTCGAGCCGACGAGTGCGGTCGCGAGACTCGTCACCGCGAGCAGGACGAGCCCGACGAGCATGACGCGCCGCCGCCCGAACCGGTCGGCGATCGCCCCGAACACGAGCATCGACCCGCCGAACACGACGGCGTAGGAGCCGGTCACCCACTGCAGCCCCGTCGTCGTCGTGTGCAGATCCCGGCCGATCGTGGGGAGTGCGACGTTGAGGATCGCGTTGTCGAGCATCTCGAACAGGAACACGGCCGACAGGCCGAGCAGGGCGGGCCACGCCTGTCGGAGCGAGGTGGGCGCGCGCCGGGTGGCTCGCGCTCCTGGGACGATGGCGCTGGAGGTCGGGTCAGCCATGACGATGACCTTACGTGAGTAAGTTGAGTGACACAAGCAAGTGGAGGAACGATGCCACGGACCACAGCGCGCGGTGGACCCGAGACGCGAGCCAGGATCGCCGCGATCGCGTCCGGCCTGTTCCACGAACGCGGTTTCGACGCCGTGACCGTCGCGGAGGTCGCGCGGGCCGCCGGCGTGTCCAGCGTCACCGTCTTCAACCACTTCCCGCGGAAGGAGGACCTGTTCCTCGACCGCTCGCTCGACGCCGCCGAGCTGCTCCGTGCGGCGGTGCGGTCGCGTCCCGCCGGCACCGACGTCCTGGCTGCACTGCACGCCGTGGCCCTGCGGCTCGTCGACGAACGGCATCCCCTGTCCGGGCTCGACGACCGGTCCGGTCCGTTCTTCCGGACCGTGGCGGAGTCCTCGGCCCTCGTCGCCCGGGCGCGCGAGATCGGCGCGGAACTGCAGCGGACCCTCGAGGACGCGGTCCGGGAGGACGGGTCGTCCGACGGTGATCCGACCCTGCTCGCGGCTCTCGTCGTGGCGGGCTACGCCACCGTCCTCGTGGTCACCGCGCGTCACGTGATCTCGGGGACCTCGGCTGACGCCCTCGTCGACGACCACCGGGCGCGGTTGGGGCAGCTGTTCGACGCGCTCCGGCACGGTCTCGCCCGCTGAGCTCCCGGCGCCGCGGGAGGCGCGGATGCGGGCCGCGGTCGGGCGTCGGACCGGTGGCGGTGTCCGTGGTCGCGCCTAGACTGACCCGGTCATGACGATCGTGCTCGACCCCTTCGACTCCGCTCCCGACGACGGGGCGGGTCGACCCGCGCGCAGCGGCACCGCCACCTACGACGACCCCTTCACCGCCGGCCTCAACCCGCAGCAGAAGGCCGCGGTCGAGTACCGCGGCGAGTCCCTCCTCATCGTGGCGGGCGCGGGATCCGGCAAGACGAGCGTGCTCACCCGGCGCATCGCGCTCCTCCTGGCCAACCGCGAGGCCTGGCCGAGTCAGATCCTGGCGATCACGTTCACGAACAAGGCCGCGGCCGAGATGCGCGAGCGTGTCCAGGCGCTCGTCGGCGGGGCGGCCGAGGGCATGTGGATCTCGACGTTCCACTCGGCGTGCGTGCGCATCCTCCGACGCGAGTCCGAGCGGTTCGGGTTCACGTCGTCGTTCACGATCTACGACTCCGCGGACTCGCGCGCACTGCTCAAGCGGATCCTCAAGGACCTCGAGGCCGACGCGCTCGGGCTGACGGTGGGTGCCGCCGCCAACAAGATCTCGAAGCTCAAGAACGAACTGCAGGACGTCGAGTCCTACGCCCGCGACATCAACACGAACGACCCGCAAGAGGTCATGTTCCTCGAGGTGTTCCGGCAGTACTCACGCGAGCTCCGGCGAGCGAACGCGTTCGACTTCGACGATCTCATCGGGCAGACGGTGTTCCTGTTCCGGGCGTTCCCCGACGTCGCCGCGCTGTACCAGCGGCGCTTCCGGCACGTGCTCGTCGACGAGTACCAGGACACGAACCACGCCCAGTACGCCCTGATCCGCGAACTCACACGCCCGGTCGCACCCGAGCAGGTCGACGCGCTCGAGGCGTCGGGGCAGCACGTCGACCGCATGCGGGAGCCCGACGGGTCGATCGCACCGGCGTCGCTCACCGTGGTCGGCGACTCCGATCAGTCGATCTACGCCTTCCGCGGCGCGGACATCCGGAACATCGTCGAGTTCGAGCGGGACTTCCCGAACAGCCGGGTGATCCTGCTCGAGCAGAACTACCGGTCGACGCAGAACATCCTCGACGCCGCCAACGCCGTGATCGCGAACAACTTCGACCGGCAGGCCAAGAACCTGTTCACGGACGTCGGGGCCGGCGAGAAGATCACGGGCTTCACGGGCTACACCGGGCACGACGAGGCCCAGTTCGTCGCAGACGAGATCCAGCGGCTGCACGACGACGAGCACATGGACTACCGCGACATGGCGGTGTTCTACCGGACGAACTCCCAGACCCGTGCGCTCGAGGAGATCTTCATCCGCGCGGCGATCCCGTACCGGGTGCTCGGCGGCACGAAGTTCTACGAGCGTGCCGAGATCAAGGACGCCATGGCGTACCTGATCACCGTCGCGAACCCCGCGGACCCGCTCTCGCTGCGCCGGATCCTCAACGTCCCGAAGCGCGGCATCGGCGCCGTCACCGAGACGGCCCTGCAGCGGTACGCCGACCAGAACGAGGTCTCCCTGCGCGAGGCCCTCCGGCACGCCGACGAACTCGGGTTCGGGCCGAAGGTCCGCACGGCGATCACCGACTTCGCGGCACTGCTCGACGCCGTCGCCGAGAAGGCCCCGACGCAGCCCGTGGTCGACACCCTGACGCAGCTGCTCGACGGCTCGAAGCTGCTCGAGGTGCTCCGGATGTCGCCGGACGCCCAGGACGCCGCCCGCGCCGACAACATCGACGAGCTCGTGGCGGTCACGCGGGAGTTCCAGAAGAACAACCCCGACGGCACGCTCTCGGACTTCCTGACCGAGGTCTCCCTGGTCGCCGCGGCCGACGAGCTCGACGACTCCTCGGGCACCGTCTCGCTCATGACGCTGCACACCGCGAAGGGGCTCGAGTACGACGCGGTGTTCCTCACCGGCATCGAGGAGGACCTGCTCCCGCACCGCATGTCCGCCGGCGAGCCCGGTGGCCCGGCCGAGGAACGCCGTCTGTTCTACGTGGGCATCACCCGCGCTCGGAAGCACCTGTTCCTCTCGCTCGCGATGACGCGCGCGCAGTTCGGTGACGTCAACGTGGCCATGCCCTCGCGGTTCCTCCAGGAGATCCCGGACGGGCTCATCGAGTGGAAGCAGTCACCGGGCATGGCGAACAGCCGTGGTGGCACGCAACCCCGCGCCCTGAACGCCCGGCGCGAGGGCGGCGTCGGACCGGGCGGCGGCGCGGGCTGGCGCGGACGGGGCGGCGGGTTCGCGGGCGGCAGCTTCGACCGGGCCACGGCCGCGGCGAAGACCCGCCCGAAGACCGAGTGGTCGAACAGCGTCTCGGGGCAGGTGCGCGACAACGGCGACATGGAGCTCGCGCCGGGGGACCGGATCTCGCACGTCGACTTCGGTGAGGGACGCGTCACCGCTGTCACGGGCAGCGGGGCGAAGCGCATCGCCGAGGTCCAGTTCGACACGGCCGGGCGCAAGAAGCTCCTCATCAAGATCGCGCCGATCGAGAAGCTCTGACGGTCCGCGGGAGCCGGGTCGGGCCTCCCGTCTTGCTCAGCGCACCATGCGCACGGTCGCGCCGATCGGCGGGAACGCGCCGGTGGTGCCGTCGGTCCTGAACCCGTTGCGCCGGTAGAAGGCCTGCGCCCGCGGGTTGTCGGCCGCGACCCACAGCGACGCCGGCCGGTCCGCGAGCGCCGCGTCGAGGAGCGCCTGGCCGATGCCGGTGCCGTGTGCGGCGGCGAGGACGTACAGCATCGTCAGCTCGGTGGGGTGGCGCGCGGCGGGCGGATGCGCGGTGGTCGCCTCGGTCCGCTGTTCGGCGGGCTGATCGTGTTCGGCGGGCTGATCGGGGGCGCCGAGATCGGCCGTCGTGGCGAACCCGACGACCGCACCGTCGACGACCGCGACCACCGTGCCGAAGGACCCGGCGGCGAGGTTCTGTTCCCACCGCGCGACGCGCGGCTCGATCTGGAAGGCGGGATGGTCCTCCCCGTCGACGAGGTGCGCGTACGTCTCGCGCCACGACACGGCGTGGACCGTCGCGATGCCGCGGGCGTCCGCGGCGGTGGCGGTGCGGACGACGGCGCGGTGTGCCATGACCTCAGGGTAGGACCGGTCAGGGCTGCAGTCGGTCGACCCGCCAGGAGCCCTCCGCGCTCCGGTAGCGGAGGCGTCGGTACACGCGGTCGCGGGTGCTGAGCCAGAACTCCGCCACGTCCGGCACGAGGCGGTACGCGGCCCACGCCGGTGGACGCGGGACGGCGTCACCGTGCTCGTCGAGCAGGGCGTTGGCCTGCGCGATCAGGTCGTCCACGACCGACCGCGGGTCGTGTTCGGCGGGGAACGCCGCGGACTGGTGGGACGCCGCGGTCGCGGCCCGGGACTTCGGGGAGCGCGCCGAGAACAGGGCGTCGGCCGCGGCGTCGTCGAGGCGCACGACGTGCCCCTCGAACCGGAGCTGCTGCCCCGTCTCGCGCCAGTAGGCGTGCAGGGCGGCGTTCGGGTTCGCCGTGAGCTCGACGCCCGTGGGGGTGTCCGTGCCCGTGCCGAACAGCAGCCCCTCGTCGGCGAGCTCCTTGACGTCGACGGTCCGGGCGCTGAGCACACCCGTGGGGCTCGCGGTGGCGAGGGTCATCGCGAGCGGTTCGCGAACCTCCCGGGCGGTCGCGGCGTCGAGCCAGCGTCGCGCGAGCGTCATCGGGTGGTCGGGGTGGGCGGTCAGGCCGTCGAACTCCGGGAAGCTGGCGGTGTCGTCGCGGGTGATGCGGTCCGTGGTCACGAGCCCACGATGCTCCTGCGGGCGTGCGAGCGCATCACGACCACGGGCCTTCGAGCGCGTGCTGGGCCGGACTCCGTCGCTTCTGCCAGCGGGTCCGACGGTGATCCGCGATGGGTACGACGGGTCCTCCGGGCCCCCGCGGCTCGATCCGCGCGGGCTGTCCGTGGGCGTCACCCCCGTCGTGCGTTCACGTCGTCGTCGGATCCGTCGCACCGAGCGCGGTCGACACGGGGTCCTGCGTCCTGACCCACATCGCGTGCTCGACGGGCAGTTCGTCGATCCACGTCGTGGTGACCGGATCGGGCACGCCCAGCGACGACGACACGTCGTACACCGCCTCGGCGTACCGCAGCGCGGCGTCCTGATCGCGAGCGGTGACGACCACGAGCAGGTCTTCCGGAAGGGACTCGACCGCATGTCGGAAGACCCACACGCGCGGTGTCTCGGCGGTGGCGGGAGCGTGGGCATGGAGTGCCTCGATGAACCGCCGATCCCGACGCGTCACCCGATCGAGCGCGACCTGCGCGCCGACGGGAAACGGCCCACTGGCGCTCACCAGCGCCGCCTTCTCATCGGGCTGCACGACCTGCGGGAAGGGGCGGTCGATGTCGACCACGAGACCCCACTCGTCGGGGATCCGACGGAGGAGCTCGTGCACCGGGATCGACAGCATCCGGGCAGGGGTCCCCGCAGGGATGCGAGCGAGGGCGTCCTCGGGCACGGTGAACCCCAACACCAGTGCGACACCCGCTGGCGTGCTGACCGCCAACGGAACACCCTGCTCTTCGTGTCGGAGGACGATGACCTGTGCCTCGGCGAACCCGTACTTCGAGCGAAGCATCATGTCGCGGTGCGCGTTCCGCGGAGGCGTCAGGGGCATGGGGTCATCCCGTCGTCGTCGGTGGTCGAGGGAGGCGGTACCGGGCTCCCGGGCTCCCCGTCGAACTCCATCATGGCCGCGATGCGCTGCCCGTTTCGACTGCGGTCACCGGTTCCGGCCGCGACGGATTCCGCGTGTGACGTCGGCGTCCGGTTCACGGTTCGAGGACCAACGCGAATCGGGGTCGTTCCGCGCGGAACGGTTGGGGGAAGTCGCGCACGATGCCGTGGCCGTCGCCGAAGTCCTCGACGAGGACACCGGCCGGCAGTGCCGCCGTCGCGAGCAGCTCCGACCAGACGTGGTGGCCCGACACCCGGGCGCCCGCCGAGTGCTCGACCAGTCCGGACAAGCGCCGGTAGCGGCCGAAGGCGGAGTGCACGCGCGCGCCCGCGCCGCGGAGCTGAGCCACCAGTGCGGGGAGACGGCCCCATCCGCCCTGCGGGTCAGCGGGGTCGCGGAGCGCGGCACGGAGCGGGATCGGACGCCGCATGACCGGATCGGCGGTGTCGGTCGCGACCGTCTCCGTGCCCGGACGAGCGAAGCGGAGGTCCACGGCGTACCGCGAGCCGCCAGCCTCGAGCCCGTCGCGGACCCGCAGTCCGTCACCGTCGTGCCCGAGGGCCGGTACGGCCTCGTACGTGGTCCCCGGCGGCAGCACCCACCGCGCCGCGAACTCGGCGGGCGTCGGCACGGGACCGAGCAGCGTCATCCGTCGGTCAGCGATGATCTCGTTCCCTCGCTCCATCGCTGGCCCTCGGTGTTCGAGGAGTTCGTACCCGGACGCCTGGTACCAGTTGACGAGGCCGAGCAGCCGCCCGTACTCGGGCCACATCGGGACGGGCGACGGCGGCACGACGAGCCGACCCGTGCCGTCGCCGGCGGGCTGGGTCGCCCAACTCGCCGAGCGCGGCAGGATCTCTTCGCCGCCCCGCGTGATCCCGCGGGGGCTCACTGCGCAGCGACGACGTGATGCCGGAGGTCGTCGGCGTAGTCCCAAGGCGTCGCCACGACGAGGCCGCGAGCACCGACACCCATGGAACGGAGTGCGGAGCCGTACTCCTCCATCCGGAGCGTGCCGGGGAGGGGATGGACACTGGCAGGATCCATGAGAGGCCGGTCGATCGACTGGAAGGCCGTGCCCCACGACGAGCGGTCACCTGGGATGAAGACCTCGCTCGCGCCGCCTGCGCCGTACTGCGGATTGGCCACTGCCGATCCGATGGCGTGCGGCAGGGGCTGGGTGACCAGGTAGGTCTCGCCCTGCGGCCGGAAGGTCTGGAACGGGCCGCTCGCGTCGTGCACTCCGACCTGCACGCTGGCGGCGTACTGCGCGGCGTCACCACCAGTCGTGATGAGATCGTGTGCGGGTCCCTCGCTCATCACGTAGAACTCGCCGTTCCCGACCACCTGCAGGCGTTGGCCGACGATGGACGTCGGTCGACCCGAGCGCCACGGGTCGACCCCCGGATAGCCGCTCTTCCAACCGCTCGTTGTGCCCTGCCAGTGCCGGGCGCGAGCGGCGACCGAGGGGAGGTCGGACCGCCAGTACGCCTCCACGCCATCGCGGAAGGCGCCGCGCGCGTTCCGCACGTCCCGCACCCCGGCCGGGAGCCCCGCGACGACGAACGCGCGGAGCGACTCCACCGACCGGAGCGCCGTCCCGTGCCGCACGTTGGCGACGAGGTGCGGGAGCGCGGTGAACGACCGCGCCGTGTTCACCACTTCGGAACCGACGTGCCTGCCTGCGGAGGCGATCCCGCCCGCGAGTCCCGCGCCCTTGGCGAACTCCTCGCCGACCCGGGCCGCGGTGGTGATCCCCTTGCCCATCGGGATGCAGTCGAGGGCCGCGAACGCGAGGTCCCACCCGTCCGCCTGGCCCTTGGTCATCTTGTAGACGGTGTCGGCGAGCACGAGGAGCGCGACACCCGCGACGATCCAGGCGATCGGACCGCCGACGATGAGCGCGATGACGCCCCCCACGGCCACGACGACCTTGGCCACGGAGACGATGTCGCTCCAGACCTCGGACTGGAACACCTCGTCCCAGACGGACTGCTTGCCGAGACCGGCGTCGGCCGCGTGGCCGATCGCGGTCGCCGTGCGACGTTCGCCGTCCTCCCAGTCGCCACGGGCCTCGGCGACCAGACGCTTCGCGGCGTCGATCCGGGACTGCGCGGCGGTGATGGAGCTCTGTGCGGCGTCGACCCCGTCGGATGCCACGGCGGCGTTGTCGGACGCGGCGCGCAGCTGCGCCGGGGTCGGGACCTCCGCGCCGGCGGGCGGCGTCGAGCCGGCGGGGTGCGCGGCGGCGAGCGCGGTGAGACGGGAGGCCGTCGCCGCGTAGTGCGCCGCGGTCACCTGGGCGTCGTCGAGCCGGTGACGGGCGGCGTCGAGGTCGCCGGCTGCGTCCTTGGCGTCGGCGAGGGCACCGTCGGCGCGGTACTGCGTGTGGTCGACGACGTCGGCCCACCCGAGGAGCGCGGTGGCGACGTCGGCGTACGAGTGCACGAGCTTCGCGAGGTCGGTGGGGGTGTCCTGGATCGCGCGGACGAAGACGTCGGCGGCTTCACCCTGCCAATCGGTGAGCCAGCCCGAGCCGCGGACGGACCGGAGGCGCGTGGTCGCGTCGTCGGCGGCCTCCGAGATGCGCTGGTACTCACGGGCCATCATGCGGACGACGGTGGGGTCGCCGGGGACCGGGTCGAACCCCTGTTCCACGACCGCCCAGCCCGTGGGACGGGACACGGCTACCGCGCCGATCCGGCGGCGGTGGGCCCACCGGCCTGGTCGTCGACCCGCAGGGCGGAGGCGAGGTGGGCGTCGGTCTCGCGGTAGGCGCGCTCGGACGTCGTGAGCATGGCAGCGAGGGCCGCGGTGGAGTCCGTGATCTTCCGGCGCTTGTCCTCCCACCGGTGGTCGAAGTCGTGCAGCGCACCCTGGACGACCCGCGATCCGATCTCGTCGTCGGATGCGTCGACCTGCTTGTGCGCACGCTCCAGCGTGCGGTGCACGGTCGTCAGGTCCCGTTCCAGTTCGCCGAGACCCATGAGGTCGACGAGCAGCCGGTCTGCCATGGCGATGTCCCTCCCCGTCGCGCGGATACGCCCACGACCCGTGCGCCGCGGACGGCGCACGGGTCGTGGAGCGATGTCAGCCCTTGAGGCCCGATGCGAGCGACTCGTCGGTCTCGGACAGGGTCTGCGACGCCTTCGTCAGGAATGACGAGAGCCCGTCGAGGCCCTGCACCGTCTGCGTGACGCCCCGGTTGAACTCGTCGTAGGACTCACCGAACGCCACGGACGACTTGTCGGTGACGTAGCCGTCGGAGATGAGCTGCTGGATCTTGCGCTGCAGCGCGGACAGACGGTCCTCGATGTCGGCTTGCCCCGCCTTGAGGTCGGATGCCGCTGCCTCGAGGTCCGCGTAGGACACGTTGATGTTCGCCACTGGTGCTCCCTTTCCCCGGAGTCATGCTGTATTTCCCCCCGTTCGGGGCGTTCCACGGCGCGACACTACCATCGACGCGTCGGGCGCACAGCGGTTCTCCACAGTTCATGCAATCGCATGTGCTAGGGGTCCCGCTGTCAGAGGTGCCCGCCACGATGGCGGGGCGAGGGGGGAGCAGGATGACGTTCACGTTCACGATGGTGGACCGCGACAGCGGGCAGACGGCCAACGTCCACGTCGACGGCGACACCGGGCGGGCGGTCCGCGAGGTCGTGGCCGAGGCCGAGCGGCTGCTCGCGACCGATGTCACGTCCGCCACCGGCCCGGCGACCTACTTCGTGGGCGAGCGCCCGTTGGACCTCGACGCGTCGATCGCCGCCTCCGGTGTCCGTGACGGCGTGGTGGTGAGCCGGAGCGCCGAGGCCGTCCCACCGCCTCCCGTCCGTGCGCTGTCACTCGGCGAGGTCCGGATCGTGTCCGGACCGCACGCGGGCACGGTCGTCCGGGCCGACGCGGGGATCGTCACGATCGGCTCGGGGGCGGCGGCCCAGCTCCGCGTGGAGGCCGCCACCCAGGCCGACGGCCTGGCGGACGCCGCCGCGGCGCTCGGCGGCCAGGGCGTGCCCGACATCGCGCTCCTGGTCTCCGTCGGTCCGGACGGCGCGACCGTGCGCCCGGTCAACGGGTACGCGGGTGCCGCGCTCGACGGCGATCCCGTGGTGGCCGAGACCACATGGGACGAGGACGCGCAGCTCACGATCGGGTCGGCCTTGCTCGCGTACGGACGCCCTCGGAGCCGCGGAGCGCACCTCGCGCTCGCCGAGGACGGCATGGCCCTGGAGTACAACCGGCCACCCCGCATCCTGCCGCCGGACGACCACGCGCGGTACCAGTTGCCGGTGCCGCCGGTCGAGCCGCCGGCCAGGGCCCTGCCGATCCTCATGGCCCTGGCCCCGATGGGCATGGCCGTCATGTTCGTGTCGACGACGGGCCGCTGGATCTACCTGCTCGTCGCCCTGCTCTCGCCCCTCGTCATGGTGATCACCGGGTTGCAGGGCCGACGGCAGGGCAAGAAGACCCACCGGCAGCGGGTGGCCGAGTACGAGGACACCCGGGCGCGGATCGAGGCGGACGCGACCGAGTCCCTCCGACGTGAGCGTGAGCGGTGGATCGCCGGCGCGCCCGATCCCGCGGACGTGTACGAGACCGCCGTCGGGCCGCTCCCGCGCCTCTGGGAACGCCGCCCGACCGACCCCGACCACCTGCTCGTCCGCGTCGGCACCGCGACGCAGCGGTCCGAGGTGACGCTCGAGGACCCCGAACAGCTCTCGCACAAGCGGACGGTCACCTGGGACGCTCGCGACGTCCCGGTGCGGATCGAGCTCGCGGAGCGGGGCGTGCTCGGGATCGCGGGCCCGGGGGACGACGCACGCCGGATCGCGAACTGGGTGGTCGCGCAACTGGCGACGCTGCAGAGCCCGAAGGACCTGACGTTCGCGCTGCTCACCGACTCGACCAGGACGGGCCTGTGGGAGTGGATGTCGTGGCTCCCACACGTCCGCCGCGACGGCGCCGACCAGCCGGTCACGAGCATCGCGTCCACCGCGGCCGGTACCGCACGGCTCATCGCGGAGCTGTCCGCCACCATCGACGCCCGGAAGGAGGCCGGTGTCCGGGTCGGTCGGCAGGCGCAGCACGCCGGCCAGATCGTGGTCGTCATGGACGGCGCGCGCCGGCTCCGCGCCATGCCGTCGCTCGTCCAGGTGCTCAAGGAGGGCCCGGCGGTCGGCGTCTTCAGCATCTGCCTCGACCTCGACGAGCGCCTGCTCCCGGAGGAGTGCGACGCCGTGGTCGTCGTCCGCGACGGCCGCCTCCGCGTCCGCCAGCAGCGGAGCGAGCGGATCGACGACGCCCGCCCGGACCTGGTGGACCAGGACTGGCTCGAGTGGGTGGCGCGGTCGTTGTCGCCGATCGTCGACGCGAGCCCCGACGTCGAGGACGGCGCGGTGCCGTCGTCGTCCCGCCTGCTGGACGTGCTCGCGCTCGAACCGCCGACGTCCGAGGCCGTCCAGGCGCGCTGGATGCTCGGCGGGCGCAGCACGACGGCCGTGATCGGCGAGTCCATCGACGGCGCCTTCGCGATCGACCTGCACCGCGACGGGCCGCATGGGCTCGTCGCCGGCACGACGGGGTCCGGCAAGTCCGAACTGCTGCAGTCGCTGGTGGCGTCGCTCGCGGTGGCGAACCGCCCGGACGAGATGGTGTTCGTCCTCGTCGACTACAAGGGCGGCGCGGCGTTCAAGGACTGCGTCGACCTGCCGCACACGGTCGGGATGGTGACCGACCTCGACACCCACCAGGTCGAGCGCGCGCTGGAGTCGCTCGGGGCGGAGCTCCGCCGCCGCGAGCACGCCCTGGCCGCGGTCGGCGCCAAGGACCTCGAGGACCACCAGGACCTCCGCGCGAAACGGGCGGCGGCGGGTGACGCCTCGGTCCCCTCCTTGCCCCGTCTGGTCATCGTGATCGACGAGTTCGCGTCGCTCGCCCGCGAACTCCCGGACTTCGTGAAGGGCCTGGTGAACGTGGCGCAGCGGGGCCGCTCGCTGGGCATCCACCTGGTGCTCGCGACCCAGCGGCCGGGCGGCGTCGTGTCGCCCGAGATCCGGGCGAACACGAACATCCGCATCGCGCTGCGGGTGACCGACCAGTCCGAGAGCCAGGACGTGATCGGGGCGAACGACGCGGCGCGGATCGCGAAGACCACGCCCGGACGCGCCTACGTCCGGCTCGGCGCGGCGTCGCTCCTGCCGTTCCAGACCGGTCGCGTCGGGGGTCGCCGTCCGGGGGGCGTCGGCGAGGACGCGGACGTCGCTCCGCTCGTGCGCGAGCGGAGCTTCGCGGACCTCAGCGAACCGGCACCGCGCCGCGCTGCGACGGCCTCCGACCTGGCCGACGTCGAGGTCACGGACCTCAGCGTGCTGGTCCGGGCCGTCGGCGACGCGGCCATGGCGATCGGCGTCCCCGAGCAGCGCAAGCCGTGGCTCCCACCGTTGCCGTCGCTCGTGACCCTGGCCGACGTGGAGGCCGTGTCCGCGGCGACGGCGCCGCTCGCGGTGGCCTGGGGGCTCGAGGACCACCCGGACCGGCAGGAGCAGCGGCCCCTGGTGTTCGACCTCGACCAGGACGGCCACCTGTTCGTCATCGGCTCGCCGCGGAGCGGACGCAGTCAGGCGCTGCGGACCCTCGCCGGCGCGATGGCCCTGCGGCTCGGTGTCGGGGACGTGCACCTCTACGGCATCGACTGCGGCAACGGCGCCCTCCTGCCGGTCGGCGCGCTCCCGCACTGCGGTGCCGTGGTGCAGCGACACGAGCCGGAACGTGTCGCGCGGCTGGTGACCACCCTGCTCGGTCTCGTCCGGACCCGGCAGACGGCCTTCGCCCGCGGCGGGTACGGGTCCATCGCGGAGCAGCGCGAGGCCGCGCCCGCCGCCGACGAGGTCCCCATGCCCCACGTCGTGGTCCTGCTCGACCAGTGGGAGGGCTTCATGTCCTCGCTGGCCGAGGTCGAGAACGGCGCACTGCACGACGCCGTCCAGACGCTCCTGCGCGAGGGCGTCGGCGTCGGCGTGCACCTCGTCGTCACCGGGGATCGGACGCTCACCGCCGGGCGCATGTCGAGCCAGGTCGAGCGGAAGCTCCTGCTCGCCCTGGCGGACCGCGGTGACTACGCGTACGAGGGCGTGAACGGCAAGAAGCTGCCCGAGATCATCCCGCCCGGTCGGGGGTTCCGCAACGCCACGGCCACCGAGACCCAGATCGCCGTGCTCCCCGGTGGCGCCACCGGGCGGGCGCAGGCCGACGCCCTCCGCGGGATCGGTGACGAGGTCCGAGCGTTGGTGGCCGCGGACGCGCCCCGGCCGGTCCGGGTCGACGCACTTCCGCGGGGGATCACGCGCTCCGAGGCGGTCCGGTACCTGCCGGTCGCCGATGCGCGCGCCGGGAGGATCGGGGTCGGTGTGGGCGGCGACGAGCTCCGCTTCCACACCCACGACTTCGTCGACGACACCGCGGTGTTCGTCGTCGCGGGGAGCGCCCGCTCGGGCAAGAGCACGACGTTGGTCGCGATGGCCCGACACGCCCTGGACACGGGCGGGAGCGTCGTCGCGGTCGTCCCGCGCGACTCACCGCTGCGCGCACTCGCGGCCGAGCACGCACGGTGCACCGTGTTCACCGATCCCGGACTCAGCGCGGACGACCTCGCCGCGGCGGTCGAGGGGGCGGAGGGCTTCACCCTCGTGCTCGTCGACGACGCGGAGCTGCTCAAGGAGACCGATGCCGAGCCGGTGTTCCGCGCGATCATGGCGTCGGAGCGGGGGCGCCGCGTCGGCCTCGTGCTCGGCGGTGACGTCGAGGGCGTGGCGAGCGGGTTCCGGGGCTGGCAGGTGGACGCCAAGAAGGCACGACGGGGCCTGCTCCTCGCCCCGCTGAGCACCGTCGACGGCGACCTGATCGGTGCGCGCCTGACCAAGAGCGCGCTGGGTCAGGACCGCATGCCCGGGCGGGGGTTGCTGCACGACGCGGACGGCGTCCTCCGGGTGGTGCAGGTGCCGGAGGGCGACTGATCGCGTGCGCGCCGTCAGTCGAGCGGTGTCTCGGGCACGAGCGCGGTCGCCGGTTCGGTGCGGAGCACGTGACCCCCGAAGACGACGACGTCGTCCGGGCGGATCGTGGTGCGCTGGCCCCGCGAGAGCATCGTGGAGGGGAACCCCGGGCGGTGCAGCTCGGCGCCGTTGGCGGAGTCCGCGTCGAGGACCCAGAACGAGCCCTCGGCCCCGAACCCGAACGCCAGGTGGGTCCGGCTGAGCAACCGATCCGGGTCGTCGAGCGCGATCCGGTGCGCGGTGTCGTCGTCGATCCCGGCGGCACGGAGCGACGGGTCGCGTCCGAGGACCCCGGGGCCACGCACGAGCACGCGTCGGTCGTCGTCGAGCACGAGGACGACGGCAGCGGCGGGCCGCGCCGGCGCCGTGGCGTCGGTGGCCGCGGTGTGCCCGAGCGGCCGCTCCGGGAGCACCGCGAGGAGGTCCCGCACCCGTCCGGCACTCGCCCGCGGCGCGGGCGGTGGCGTCGTCACGACCCGTGCGAGTCGGCCGTCCGCGGCCATGCGCGTGATGTCGTCGGGCGCGACCCGTTCGGGCACGACGGTGACCGGGCGACGACGGCGACGGAACCGGAGGCGCATCACCGCGCCTCCCGATCCGTGGCACCGCTCGCGCCCGCGTCGATGAGCTCGAACGTGTCCGTCACCGCCTCGAACAGGTCGAACAGCGCCTCGGCGAGGTCCACCGCGGGTGAGGCGACGCTGACGAGCGCCACCTGGTCGTCCATCGGCACGAACGTCTGCATCGTCGCGACGGGGAACGACCGCTGCCCGGACGGATCGACGATCCGGCTGATGCCCCAGGTCCGCGGGACCCGGCCGACGCGGGGGAGGTCGTGGAGGTCGACGTGCGCGCGCGCAGCCTCGTCGTCACCGCTGTCCCGATCGGCCAGCGTGGCGACCCGGTCGGTCAGCGCCGTGAGCGGATCGTCGTCCCCGCCGGGCGCCGGGAGCATGCTGACCGTCAGCGCACCGGACACGATCCCGTCGTCGCTCGGTTCCGCGAACGCGGCGCAGTACCGCGCGCCGGAGTCCCAGGCGGACCGGGCGAACCGTCGGAGGATCCGGACGATCTCGGTGCGGTGCTCCCGCAGGGTCGGCTGGTCCCCGATCCGTTCCTGCACGAGGGCGCTGATCGCGTCGTCGCGGTGCTCGGGTCGGACCGGCAGCTCGAACCAGGTCCGCGGCACGGTGATGGCGAAGTGGTCGGCCCCCATGCCGACCACCGTAGCGGCTGACGCTCAGCGCCTGACGCTCAGCGACTGACGCTCAGCGGCCGAGGCTCAGCGCCTGACGCTCAGCGGCCGACGACGGTGGTGCGGCGTGCGGCCGCCCGTCGGAGCGACCGCAGCAGCACCCGGAACGGGAGGCGCCGCACCGGTCCCGGGACCGCCGCCACGACCCGGCGCAGCACGGCGACGGTGCGGTCGTACCGGCGTTGCTCGGAGCCTCCCCACGCGAACCCGTACGCCGTCCGCAGGTCGGGGGGCAGCATCCCGACGGTGACGATCCGCGCGATCGGCATGAGCGCGCGGATCCAGACGGGCGCGAAGCGCGGGTGGAGCAGGTCGCGGACCACCCCGCGTGCTTCGTCGGTCACGCGGAGCGCCGCTGAGGTCCGGCGCCAGTACGCGTCGAAGGCCGCGGGCGTCGAGGGCCACCGGCCCGCGGGGACCCGGAGCGCGCCGCCGAGCGGCTCGTACGCGGTGAGCACAGCGGCGGCCAGCGCCGGGTCGACCGGACCGCGGAGCAGCTCGTGCATGCGGAGCGCCGACTCGTACAGGGTCGCGGCGACCCAGAGCTGGTGGTCCGGGTCGTCGGCGCCCTGCACGCGTCGGTGGGCGTGCTCGACGAACGCTGCTGCGGCGCGGGCGTCGGCGGGCGAGCCGAGCACGACCGCGTAGACGTACTGCAGCGTGTGCACGAGCCGCTGCTGCGGTCGGTGCGCGAAGTCACTGTGCCGGGCGACACCGGCCGCGACGACCGGGTCCGCGATCTGCAGCAGGATCGCGCGGCCGCCCGCCATGACGAGCGAGCCGTCCGCCGCGAACCGGCGGACCACGGGGGAGACGCTCGTCAGAGCGACCGGTACTCGTCGTTGCCGAAGTCGACGCCCTGGGACTCGGGCTCGTCCTCGCCGTCGTTCTCCCAGAGGATCGGTTCACCCTCGCGCGGGGCGCCGCCGGTCGGTCCGTTCGCCGTGCCGTCGCCCGGTTCCGGATCAACGGTCTCGCCGGCGACGGCGTCGTTCGTGACGGTCTCGATGGACTCCTGGATCGCGTCCGGGTCCTCGTCGAACGCGACCTGGTCGTCGGTCGTCGTCTGCTCGCGGAGCTCGGTGGCGTCGTCGTCCGGTCCGATGGCGGGGTCGCTCATGGGGTCCTCCCGTGGTGCTGGTGGTGGGGACGGCCGTGGTGCCGTCCTCGTTCGTTCGTACTCGGTCCGGCCGGGGTGTGCCTCCGGACGGTGGCCGGCGTCGCTCCGCGCCGGGCGTCCGGAGCGGGGTGGTCGGCGTCAGGCCGTGACGAAGTGCGTCTCGCCGCCGGTCAGGTGCAGCTGCTCGGCGAGGCCCTTCTCGTCGGTCGCGCCCCAGCGCTCGACGATCTTGCCGTCCTCGAACCGCGCGGTCTGCAGTCCCCGGACGCGGAAGGTCCGGCCGGTGGGCGCGTGGCCCTGGAACTCGCCGCTGTGCGTGCCGGTGATCGTGAACACGACCGAGACGGAGTCGTCGTCGGCGACGAGCGTCTCGGGCTGCAGGGCGACGTCCGGGAACGCGGTCGTGAACTCCTGCCAGAAGGCGACGATGCCCGCCAGCCCCGGACCGGCGCCCGGAGCCGGGTCGTGGTCGACGACGTCCTCGGCCCACACCTCGCCGAACCGGTCGAACGCACGCTGCTGGAGCAGTTCGCCGAGGTGCTGCTGGGCCTTCGTGTTGACGTCCTTGCTCATGGTGACTCCTGTCGTCGGGTCGGCGCGGGTGCGCCGCTGGGCCACCGCGTCGGGTGACGGTTCCTGGGTACCCGCACCGGGCCTCCCGGCCCCGGCATCCGGAGGTGCCGCACAGGCAACGCCGTGGCGACGCATCGGACCGCGATCCGCCACGCGGTGTTCACCGGGCGGTCACCTGCGCGACGCCCGCATGGGCCAGGCTGCTCTGGCTCGGGGGAGTGGAGCGCGGCCGCCGACGGGTGGTCGAGCGGCCGCGCCTTCCCCCGACCCGCGCCGGGCCGCCGGCAGCGGGTGACGACGGCCGTCAGACGGTCCGCAGGAGGCCCCGCTCGCGCACCGCGTCGATCGACAGCACGCGGTACCCCACCGACTCGAAGAACACGGTGATCCGGTCCTCCTCGGTGCTCATGACGGTCCCGTGACCCCACTCGTCGTGCTCGACCTCGGAGTCCGGCGGGTACGCGGCGTCGTTCGAGCCGTCCGCCACGTGGGCGTCCTGCGCGTACGCCGAGCCGGAGGCACACGTGTCGCAGTTGCCGCAGGGCTGGGGCAGCTCGTCGCCGAAGTAGCCGAGCAGGAACTGGCGTCGGCAACCGAGGGTCTCGGCGTACTGCCGCATCATCGCGATGCGCGACTCCTCGATCCGCTCACGGTCCTCGGCGCGGGCGACCGCGGCGTCGGCGGCGGCGTCCGCGTCCCGCGCGGCGTCGTCGTCGGTGCGGACGAGGCCGTCCTCGGTCTCCTCGAGCGCCCCGCCCTCGACGAGGGCGTTCGCGTAGCGGCCGAGGGACCGCGTGGGCACCTCCGCCGCCTCGGCGAGCTCGGGACGACGGATCGCGCCGTCGTCGGGCACGGCGTCGAACACCGTCCGGAGCTTCGCCTTGGCGGGCGTGCCGGACGCGAAGAACCGCCGCAGCCCGAGGTCCTCGGCCCGGTAGTGGAGGGTCGTGGTCGCCGGATCGCCGTCGCGTCCGGCCCGGCCGATCTCCTGGTAGTACGCGTCGACGGACTCGGGCACGTCGGCGTGCACGACGAAGCGCACGTCCGGCTTGTCGATGCCCATGCCGAACGCGTTCGTCGCGACGACGACGTCGAGGGTGCCGGCGAGGAACGCCTCGTGCACCTCCTGCCGCTCGGACGCCTTGAGTCCGGCGTGGTACGCGCGGACGTTCCGCCCGCGGTCCGCCAGCTCGTCCGCGTACCACTCGGTCTCCTTGCGGGTCGCCACGTACAGCAGACCGGGGACCGGGAGGGCCGCCACCTGCTCGACGACGGCGGCCCGCTTGCCGTCGTCGTCGCTGTGACGCACGACCTCGAGCCGGAGGTTCGGCCGGTCGAACCCGCGGCTCAGCTCGAGCGGGTCCCGCATGGCGAGCCGCTCGACGATCTCGGACCGGACCGGACCCGAGCCGGTCGCGGTCATGGCGAGGACCGTCGGGTGACCGAGCCGCTCGACGACCTCGCCGAGGACGAGGTAGTCGGGGCGGAAGTCGTGCCCCCAGCTCGACACGCAGTGGGCCTCGTCGACGACGAACAGGCGCACGCCGAGGTCGAGCAGGCGTTCGACGACCTCGTCCTTCGCGAGCTGCTCGGGCGCGAGGAACACGTACTCGGCGTCTCCGCTCGCCAGGTCGGCCCATGCCTGTTCGACCTCGCCCGCGGACCGGGTCGAGTTGACGGCGACCGCACGGGGTCCGCCGGTCTGCTCTCGCGCCTCGAGCCCCGCCACCTGGTCGTCCTGCAGCGCGATGAGCGGGGAGACGACGACGGTCGGGCCGTCGATGAGGAGCCCCGCCACCTGGTAGATGCCGGACTTGCCGTAGCCGGTCGGCATCACGGCGAGGGTGTCGCGTCCGCCGACCACCGCGTCGATCGCCTCGGCCTGGCCGGCGTGCAGGGCCTCCCAACCGAAGACCTCGCGGGCGGTCGCCTCGGCACGGTCGCGGATGTCGTCGCTCATGCACGACACCCTGCCGGAGCGCCGCTCGGAGGCGACCCGGCGGCCGGGGTACGACCGGCCCGGAGCGCTAGGCTGGCCGCGGCCGTTGTCTCGACATCGAGCGACCTCGACGTCGAGTGCGACCGTCCGACCAGCGCCGACGCACGACGACGGCGCTGCCCGAAGACGCACATCGCGGTGAGGAAGAACAGCGTGGATCTTTTCGAGTACCAAGCCAGGGACCTCTTCGAGTCCTCCGGCGTCCCCGTCCTGCAGGGCATCATCGCCGACACCCCCGACGAGGCCCGCGCGGCGGCCGAGCGCATCGGCGGGGTCGTCGTGGTGAAGGCGCAGGTCAAGGTCGGCGGGCGTGGGAAGGCCGGTGGGGTCAAGGTCGCGAAGACCCCCGACGAGGCGTACGAGGCCGCGCAGGCCATCCTCGGGCTCGACATCAAGGGCCACACCGTGCACCGCGTGATGGTGGCGCAGGGCGCGCAGATCGCCGAGGAGTTCTACTTCTCCGTGCTGCTCGACCGCGCGAACCGCTCGTACCTGTCGCTCGTCAGCGTCGAGGGCGGCATGGAGATCGAGCAGCTCGCGGTCGAGAAGCCCGAGGCACTCGCCCGCGTCGAGGTCAACCCGCTCACCGGGATCAACGACGCCGAGGCCGAGCAGATCGCACGCCAGGCCGGGTTCCCCGAGGACCTGATCCCCGCGGTCGTGCCCGTGTTCGTCGCGCTCTACGGCGTGTTCCAGGGCGAGGACGCCACGCTCGTCGAGGTCAACCCGCTCGTCCGCACCGAGGACGGCCAGATCCTCGCGCTCGACGGCAAGGTGTCGCTCGACGACAACGCGGGTTTCCGGCACGAGGACCACGCCGCGCTCGAGGACAGCGCCTCGGCCGACCCGCTCGAGGCGAAGGCCGGGACGCACGGCCTCAACTACGTCAAGCTCGACGGCGAGGTCGGCGTCATCGGCAACGGAGCCGGGCTCGTCATGTCGACGCTCGACGTCGTCGCGTACGCGGGGGAGCGCCACGGCGGCGTCAAGCCCGCGAACTTCCTCGACATCGGCGGCGGCGCCTCGGCGGAGGTCATGGCGAACGGCCTCGACGTCATCCTCGGGGACCCGCAGGTGAAGAGCGTCTTCGTCAACGTCTTCGGCGGGATCACCGCGTGCGACGCCGTCGCGAACGGCATCGTCGCCGCGCTCGGGATCCTCGGCGACGCGGCCACGAAGCCGATCGTCGTGCGGCTCGACGGCAACAACGTGGACGAGGGCCGGCGCATCCTCGCCGAGGCGGCACACCCGCTCGTCACCGTCGTGGCGACCATGGACGACGCGGCCGAGAAGGCCGCCGAACTCGCCGCGGCCGCGGCCTAGAAGGGACCAGCACCATGTCCATCTTCCTCGACAAGGACTCGAAGGTCATCGTCCAGGGCATCACCGGCGGCGAGGGCACGAAGCACACCGCGCTCATGCTCAAGGCCGGGACGAAGGTCGTCGGCGGCGTGAACGCGCGCAAGGCCGGCACGACGGTCACACACGGCGACGTCACCCTGCCCGTGTTCGGCTCGGTGACCGAGGCCATCCAGGAGACCGGAGCGGACACGTCGATCGTGTTCGTCCCGCCGGCCTTCGCGAAGGACGCCGTGATGGAGGCCATCGACGCCGAGATCCCCCTCGTCGTCGTCATCACCGAGGGCATCCCGGTGCAGGACGCGGCGGAGTTCTGGGCACACGCGAAGGCACTCGGCGGGAAGACCCGGATCATCGGGCCGAACTGCCCCGGCATCATCACGCCGGGCGAGTCCCTCGTCGGCATCACCCCCGCGAACATCACGGGCAAGGGGCCGATCGGCCTCGTGTCGAAGTCGGGCACGCTGACCTACCAGATGATGTACGAGCTCCGGGACCTGGGGTTCTCCACCGCGATCGGCATCGGCGGCGACCCGGTCATCGGCACGACGCACATCGACGCGCTCGCTGCGTTCGAGGCCGACCCCGAGACGACCGCGATCGTCATGATCGGTGAGATCGGCGGCGACGCCGAGGAACGCGCGGCCGACTTCATCAAGGCCAACGTCACGAAGCCGGTGGTGGGCTACGTCGCCGGGTTCACGGCGCCGGAGGGCAAGACCATGGGGCACGCCGGGGCGATCGTGTCCGGCTCGGCCGGCACGGCCGAGGCGAAGAAGGCGGCGCTCGAGGCCGCCGGGGTCCGCGTCGGCAAGACCCCGAGCGAGACCGCGGCCCTGCTGCGGGAGGCAGTCGCCGCACTCGGCTGAGTGTCGCCCGGCCCGCCGCGCGCCGACCCGGTGTGCGGCTGGCCCTCCCGTATCCTCGTCCGCGATGAACCGCCCGGGCACCGCTCTCTTCGCCGCCGTCGAGGCCGTCGTGACGGTCGCCGTCGGCGTCGGGATCGCCCTCGTGCCGCTGACGCTCCTCTGGGGCATCGAGTACGGCCTGCAGGTCCCGTGGCTCGCGTTCTGGCGGGCGGCGGGCAGTGTCTGGCTGATCGGCCACGGCGTCGACGTCACCTTCGTGCTCGACGCCGCCACCGCCAAGGCGACCGGCCTCAGCGGCGCCGACGCGCCCATCGTCCTGACGATCGCGGCGCTCGGGTTCGCGGTGATCACCGCGTGGCTCGGCGCACGCGCCGGTCGACGCCTCGCCGAGACCGAACACCGCGTGACCGGCAGCATCGCCGGCATCGTCGTCGTCGCCGCGTTGGCGCTCGCCGTCGCGCTGTCGACCGTCAGCGTCGCGGGTCGTCCCTCGATCTGGCAGTCGGTCCTGCTGCCGACCCTCTGGTACGCCGTGCCGCTGCTCGTGGCGGCCGAGGTCGCCCGACGCCGCCGGGGCGCCGATCCCGACCCCGCGACCGCCGCGGTGCTCGACGCCGTCGACCGGATCCCGGGCCCGTGGCGCTCCGTGACCGACGTGGCGCTGCGCGGCGGTCTCGGCGTCGTGGCGGTGCTCGTGACCGCGGCGGCCCTGCTCGTCGCCCTGCTCGTGCTCGGGTCGTACGCCCAGGTCATCACGCTCTACGAGCAGTCGCACGCGGGACTCGTCGGCGGCCTCGCGATCACGGTCGGTGAACTCGCGTTCCTGCCCGACCTCGTCGGCTGGGCGATGGCGTGGATCGTCGGCCCCGGGTTCGCGATCGGCACCGGGTCGGACGTCTCGCCGATCGGCACGACCCTCGGTCCGATCCCGGGCATCCCCGTCCTCGGCGCGCTTCCCACCGGAGGACACGCGTTCGGCCTGCTGTCCGTGCTGGTGCCCGCCGTCGGGGCGTTCCTCGTCGCCGCGCTGCTCCGCCCGCGGCTCGTCCGCGCCCTCGCGGAGGGGAACACGGCCGGACGCCGCGCCATCGCCGGCGTCGGCATCGGCGTGGTGGCGGGGCTGGCGACGGGACTCGCCGCGTGGCTGACCGCCGGTTCCCTCGGCCCCGGACGACTCGTCACCGTCGGGCCGTCCCCCGTCGCCGTCGGGGCACTCGCCGCGCTCGAGGCCGGTGTGCCGGCGGTCCTCGCGCTCGCGGTCGGCAGCGACCTGGTGCGGTGGCCGGAGCGCGACTCCTGGCTGCCCCGCCGTGAACGCTGGCGCGACGACGATGCGGAGGCGGCCGCCCCGCTCCCCGTGGACACCATCACCGAGGACGACGACGGCGGCTTCCTCGGCGCGCTCGACCGGGCCGGGGCGGCGGACACGACGACGGTGGGCGGCCGCACCGGTGGCCACTCCCGGTTCCGCGTGACGGGACGCAGCGGTGCGACGATCGCGCACCCCGAGCAGCCGACCGAGCCGGTGTCCGACGGGGACCCGGAGGTCGTCCGCGAGCTCGAGCGCGAGCGCGAGCGGGAACGCGAGGCCGCGCTGCCCCAGCTCCCGCTCGGATGGGCGGCCCGGCCGTCCGGGCACGCCGAGACCAGAGGGTCCGACGGCGCCGAGTCGACGTCCCCCGAAGCGGTCGGCGGCGAGGCCGACCAGTGGGACACCGACGTCGTCGACGAGATCCCCGAGCACGAGCTCCCGTGGTGGCGTCGGCCCAAGGGCGACGCCGGCCGCTGAACGACAGCCGCGGCGACGCCGCCCGCTGAACGACACCCGCGGCGACGCCGCCCGCTGAACGACACCCGGTAGGCTGGCGACCGTGCTCGAACTGGTGGTGCTGATCTCCGGTGCCGGATCGAACCTCCGCGCGCTGCTCGACGCCGCACGGGACGCCGAGTACCCCGCACGGGTCGTCGCGATCGGTGCCGATCGCGACGCCGAGGGGCTCGACCTCGGCGAGGAGTACGGCATCCCGACCTTCACGGTGCCCTTCACGGCGTTCGCGACCCGGCAGGAGTGGGGTGCCGCCCTGGCCGAGCAGATCCGCCCGTGGACGCCCGACCTGCTCGTGCTCTCGGGGTTCATGCGGCTGCTCCCGCACGACGTCGTCGCCGAGTTCAGCCCCGCGATCGTCAACACCCACCCCGCCCACCTGCCCGAGTTCCCCGGCGCGCACGCCGTGCGGGACGCCCTCGTCGCGGGCGTGCGGGAGACGGGCGCGAGCGTCATCCTCGTCGACGACGGCGTCGACAGCGGCCCGATCATCGTCCAGGAGCGGATCCCCGTGGAGCCGGACGACTCCGAGTCCACGCTGCACGACCGCATCAAGCACGTGGAGCGACGGCTGCTCATCCAGACCGTCCTCGACATCGCCAACGGAACCGTCGACCTGAAGGAACTCGCCCGCGCATGAGCGTCCACGCCGCCGATCCCAGCCTCTACCGCGAGCGCGACCGCGTCGCCGTCCGCCGCGCGCTCATCTCGGTGAGCGACAAGTCCGGCCTCCTCGACCTCGCCGCGGCCCTCGACGCCGCCGGGGTCGAGATCGTGTCCACGGGGTCGACGGCGAAGGCCATCGCCGACTCGGGCATCGGTGTCACCGAGGTCGCCGCGATCACCGGGTTCCCCGAGTCCCTCGACGGCCGCGTGAAGACCCTGCACCCGGCCGTGCACGCGGGTCTGCTCGCCGATCTGCGGCTCGAGTCGCACGAGCAGCAGCTCGCCGACCTCGGGATCGCGCCGTTCGAGCTCGTCGTCGTGAACCTCTACCCCTTCGTCGAGACCGTGGCGTCGGGTGCGGACACGGCGACGGTCGTCGAGAACGTCGACATCGGCGGCCCCGCGATGGTGCGCGCATCCGCGAAGAACCACGCCAACGTGGCCGTCGTGGTCTCGCCGTCGTCGTACGCCGAGGTCATCGCCGCGGTCCGGTCGGGAGGCACGGACTTCGCCCTCCGCCGTCGGCTCGCCACCGCGGCCTTCGCCCACACCGCGGCGTACGACACCGCCGTGGCCGCGTACTTCACCGAGCACGTCGCGGGCGGCCCGACGGTCCATGGCGACGTCGCGCAGCCGGGAGGCCCGGGGAACGGATCAGCGGACGGGTCCGGCGCCAGCGGCTTCGCACCGACGATCCAGCTCGAGGGCTCGCTCGCGGCGGGTCTCCGCTACGGCGAGAACGCGCACCAGGCCGCCGCGCTCTACACCGCCGCCGACGGCCACGGCATCGCGCAGGCGACCCAGCTGCACGGCAAGGAGATGTCGTACAACAACTACGTCGACGCCGACGCAGCGCTCCGTGCCGCGTACGACTTCACGGAGCCGGCGGTCGCGGTCATCAAGCACGCGAACCCCTGCGGCATCGCGGTCGCGGCACCCGACGCGGCCGACCCGATCGCCGACGCCCACGCCCGTGCCCACGCGTGCGATCCCCTGTCCGCGTTCGGCGGGGTCATCGCGGCGAACCGCCCCGTGTCGCGCGGCATGGCCGAGGCTGTGGCGGACATCTTCACCGAGGTCGTGATCGCACCCGCGTTCGACCCCGAGGCCGTCGAGATCCTGTCCGCCAAGAAGAACATCCGGCTGCTCACCCTGCCGGCCGACTTCGCCCTGGCGCCCCGCGAGGTCAAGCAGATCTCGGGCGGGTTCCTCGTGCAGGACGCCGACCGGTTCACGACGTTCGACCAGGCGACGTGGGACCTCGTGTCCGGGGACGCCGCGGACGACGCCACCCTCGCGGACCTCGCGTTCGCGTGGAAGGCCTGCCGGGCCGTCAAGTCGAACGCGATCCTCCTGGCGAACGCCGGGGCGAGCGTCGGCGTCGGCATGGGCCAGGTGAACCGGGTCGACTCGTGCCACCTCGCCGTGACCCGGGCGGGCGACCGCGCCGCGGGGTCGGTGGCCGCCTCCGACGCCTTCTTCCCGTTCGCCGACGGGCTGCAGGTCCTCATCGACGCGGGTGTCCGGGCGGTGGTCCAGCCCGGCGGGTCCGTGCGCGACGCCGAGGTGATCGCCGCGGCGAACGCGGCCGGCGTGACGATGTACTTCACGGGCGAACGCCACTTCTTCCACTGACGCCCGCCGCGCCGCCCCGGCGACACGCCGCACCGCATTGCATCGTGCGACTGCCTGCGAATAGTCTGTGAGGCTCCGACCGGCCTCGACACGCCCCACCAGCGCGGCCCGGTGGTCGGCGTGACGATGACGACGACTGGAGTGACGATGAACGCGATGACCAGCACCCTGGCTCCCGCCGGCCTGGACGCCTTCGGAGTCGTCGCCCCGTCCGTCGAGGGACCGACGTTCCGCTAGTCGCCCCCGCGGGGACCAGCACGCCGCCGACGGACCAGCGGTCCGCCGCTCGCGGCGCGTGACGCCTCGGCGTCCGCCCCCGCCCGCCCCACCCGGCCACGCCCATCGTCACCATGACGTCGGGCGGAGGTCCCGCCTCCCGGCCCGCCCGACGGGTCGGAGGTCGCATCAATCCGCACTCCGGTCCCGACCGGTTCGACGATGAGGTCTCCCCATGTCGAGAACGCCCGCTGCAGCAGCGCGTCCGTCCACCTTCCGCGCCATCGCGCGGATCTACCCCTACGTCCAGCCCGCGATCGGGCGCATCGTGCTCGGCATGGTCGCCGCGATGGTCGCGTCGCTCGTCGCGCTCGCGATCCCGTTCGTCCTGCAGGCCCTGGTCGACGGGCCGCTGAAGTCCGGCGACCGTGGCCAGATCGTCCCCGCGGGCCTGGCGGTGCTCGGCCTCGGGGTGCTCGAGGCCCTCATGATCGCCGCGCGCCGTCGCCTGGTCCTCCGGCCGGGCACGTACGTCGAGTCGCGCATGCGGAACGCCCTCTACGCCAAGCTCCAGGACCTGCCGGTCGCGTTCCACGACCGGTGGCAGTCGGGTCAGCTGCTGTCGCGGTCGGTGTCGGACCTCAGCCTGATCCGACGCTGGTTGGCGTTCGGCATCGTGCTGCTCGTCGTCAACATCGTCACGATCATCGTCGGCTTCGGCGTGCTGTTCACGTGGAGCTGGCTGCTCGCGCTCATCTTCATGGTCGCGTCGATCCCGATCTGGATCAACGGCCTCGTGTTCGAGCGCAAGTACTCGGTCGTCGCCCGGCGCAGCCAGGACCAGGCGGGTGACCTCGCGACGAGTGTGGAGCAGTCGGTGCACGGCATCCGCGTGCTCAAGGCGTTCGGCCGCGGCCGGTACAAGCTCGACGAGTTCAGCGAACAGGCCGAGCAGCTCCGAGGCACCGAGATCGAGAAGGCCCGGGCCATCGCCGGCATCTGGCTGTGGCTCCTGCTCGTGCCCGACGTCGCGTTCGCACTGTGCCTGCTCGCCGGGATCTGGCTGGCGTCGCAGGGCCACCTGACGGTCGGGGAGCTGTTCGCGTTCTTCTCGGCAGCGGCGGTCCTCCGGTTCCCGATCGAGTCCATCGGGTTCCTGCTGTCGATGACGTTCGACACCCGGACCGCGGTCGATCGGTTCTTCGAGGTCATGGACTCCGAGAACACGATCCAGGACCCGGAGCGCCCGCGCACGATCACCGACCCCCGTGGTGCGTTGACGTTCACCGACGTGCACTTCCGCTACCAGGACGCGCCCGCGGGCACGCCGGACCTCGTCGACGGGGTGGAGCTCGTCCTGCAGCCGGGCGAGACGATGGCGCTCGTCGGGCTCACCGGGTCGGGCAAGACGACGTTGCTCGCCCTGGTGCCGCGTCTGTACGACGTCACGGGCGGCTCGATCACGATCGACGGTGTCGACGTCCGCGAGCTCACGCGCGAGGAACTGCGGCACCGGGTCGGCGTCGCGTTCGAGGACGCCACGCTCTTCAGCGCCTCGGTGCGGGACAACGTGCTCCTCGGCCGCCCGGACGTCTCGGGGGACGAGGCCGAGGCCCTGCTCCGCGAGGCGCTCGACGTCGCGCAGGCGGAGTTCGTCGACCGGCTCCCGGACGGCGTCGACACCCGCGTCGGCGAGGAGGGCCTGAGCCTGTCCGGCGGGCAACGGCAGCGGCTCGCACTGGCCCGGGCGATCGCCGCCCGACCGAGCGTGCTCGTGCTCGACGACCCGTTGTCGGCGCTCGACGTCGACACCGAGGCCCGGGTCGAGGCGGGACTCCGACGCGTCCTCGCCGAGACGACCTCGCTCATCGTCGCGCACCGCCCCTCCACCGTGACGTTGGCCGACCGGGTCGCGCTCATGCAGGACGGGCGCATCACCGCCGTCGGGACGCACCACGACCTGATGGCCACGAACGACCACTACCGCTACGTCATCTCCTCGCTCGACGAGGACGACGCGACCGCGCGAGAGGAGGCACTGGCATGAGCGACCCCCAGCGGACGTCGGCCAGGCCGGACGCCCCCGGCGAGCCCGAGGACGAGTACCAGACCGAGTTCGAGGAGCGGGCCCAGCCCGCCACGGACACCGCACAGCCGGGAGGCCCGGCCGCCGCCGTCACCGCGGCCGACGACGGGCAGCCGGTCACCGCCTCCATCACCGTGCGCGGTGTGCGCGGCGAGGAGCGGGAGCACTTCACGAAGGCCGAGAGCCGACGGCTCCGGCGTCGGTCGCTCGCGCTCATGCGCTCGCTGCTCGGACCGCTCCGGCGCGACCTGTGGACGATCGCGATCGTCGTGGTGGTGTCGACCGGCGCGCAGGTGGCCGGTCCGACCCTCATCGCGTACGGCATCGACAGCGCGCTGCCGTCGGTGCTCCACCGACAGGACTGGCTCCCCGCGTACCTCGTGGTGGCCGGCTACATCGTCGTCGCCGTCGCGGGCGCGCTGCTCACCGCCTGGTACACCGTGCTCGCGGCGAAGATCAGCCAGAAGATCCTGCTCGACCTGCGCAAGCGCGTGTTCCTGCACACCCAGCGTCTGAGCCTCGAGTTCCACGAGACCTACACGTCCGGGCGGATCATCTCGCGCCAGACGAGCGACCTCGACTCGATCCGCGAACTCCTCGACTCCGGGCTGAACCAGCTCATCCAGGGCGTGCTCTACATGGTGTTCACCGCCATCGCGCTCGTGTCGCTCGACCCGACGTCCGGCCTCGTGCTCGCGATCGCCCTCGTGCCGCTGTGGTTCCTGACCCGGTGGTTCCAGAAGCGCTCGCAGCAGCTGTTCCGGGCGACGCGTGTCACGAGCGCCCGGGTGATCGTGCACTTCGTCGAGACCATGACGGGCATCCGGGCGGTGCAGGCGTTCCGCAAGGAGTCCCGCAACCGCGACGAGTACGCCGGGTACGTCGAGGACTACCGCGCCGCGAACGCCAAGGTGTTCAACCTGTTCGGGACGTTCGATCCGGGCCTCGTGCTCATCGGCAACGCGACGCTCGCGGCGGTCGTCATCATCGGCGCGTTCCGCGTCGTCGATGGCTCGCTCGAGATCGGCGCCCTGCTCGCCGTCGCCCTGTACGCCCGGCGGTTCTTCGACCCGGCCGAACAGCTCGCGATGTTCTACAACGGGTACCAGTCGGCGTCCGCTGCGATGGAGAAGATCTCGGGCGTGCTCGAGGAGGAGCCGAGCGTGCCGGACCCGGTCCGGCCGCAGCACCTCGCCCAGGCGAAGGGCCGCGTCGACTTCGACGACGTCGTGTTCGCGTACAACGCCGAGACGGTCGTGCTCCCCGAGTTCGACCTGCACATCCCGGCCGGTCAGACGATCGCGCTCGTGGGGTCGACGGGCGCGGGCAAGTCGACGCTCGCGAAGCTCATGGCGCGGTTCTACGACCCGTCACAGGGCTCCGTGCGGCTCGACGGCATCGACCTGCGCGATCTCGACCCGCGGGACATGCGGCGCGCGATCGTCATGGTCACGCAAGAGGCGTACCTGTTCTCGGGGTCCGTCGCGGACAACATCGCGCTCGGCAAGCCGGGGGCGTCACGGGCCGAGATCGAGCGGGCGGCGAAGGCCGTCGGCGCCCACACGTTCATCGAGGCGCTGCCCGACGGGTACGACACCGACGTCAACAAGCGCGGTGGCCGGGTGTCGGCGGGCCAGCGGCAGCTACTGTCGTTCGCCCGGGCGTTCCTGGCGGACCCGCGCGTGCTCATCCTCGACGAGGCCACGGCGTCGCTCGACATCCCGAGCGAGCGGCTCGTGCAGGAGGGTCTCGAGACCCTGCTCGCCGACCGCACCGCCGTGATCATCGCGCACCGGTTGTCGACGGTCGCGATCGCCCACCGGGTGCTCGTCATGGAACACGGGCAGATCGTCGAGGACGGCACGCCGGACGACCTCATCGCGGGGACCGGCCGGTTCGCCCAGCTCCACGCGGCCTGGCGGGACAGCCTGGTCTGACCGGCCGGCCCCGGTCCCGCCGGCCCCGCGCCGGCCGCTCCGGTCCTCCCGCCGGCCCGGTCCTCCCGCCGAGATCGCAGAACACGCCGCTCACGTCCTCATGTGAGCGGCGTGTTCTGCGATCTCGGCGACTCCGAGGACGGCGCGGGGGCGGCGCGGGGGCGTCCCGGGACAGGGCAGGATGGTCCCCATGAGCGACGGTGCCCGACCGACCACGACCCGACCGGACCGGACGGGAGGCCCGGCTGCGGCCCTCCCGATCGGCGTGCCCTGGTACGGCGCCCCGCTGCCCGTCGCCGTCCGCCGGTTCTGGCGCGGCTACGTGGTGCTGCGGGGCCGCGCGAGCCGCAGCGAGTGCTGGTGGTGGCTGCTCGTCGCGGCGCTGGTGGGTCTCGTGTTCGGCATCGTGGCCGGGATCGTCTTCGGAGCCACCGTGGCCACGCTGCCCTCGGGCACGACCACGAGCGGCGTCCCGGACGGGCCCGTCATCGCGATCGTCGTCGTCGTGGCCGTCAGCGCGGTCTGGGGCCTCGCCACGCTCCTGCCGACGATCGCGCTCGGGGTCCGACGCCTGCACGACACGGGACGCAGCGGGTGGTGGCTGCTGCTCGACCTCGTCCCGGTCGTCAACCTCGTGCTGCTCGTGCTGCTCGCCCTGCCGACCGCCCCGCGGGGCGACCGCTACGACCTGGAGGCCGGGCCCGCGACCGCCTGACGGCCGCGGCCCGGCGACCGGTCAGGCCGAGGCGGGGTGCAGCACGACCTTCGTCCAGCCCTCGTCGCGGGCGTCGAAGTGCCGGTACGCGTCCGGTGCCTGGTCGAGCGGCAGGTCATGGCTCACGATGAAGGACGGTTCCGCCTTGCCCGCGGCGATGAGGTCGCGGAGCTGCCGGTTGTACCGCTTGACCGGCGCCTGCCCGGTGCCCATGTGCTGGCCCTTGAAGAAGAACGTGCCGTAGTCGAGCGCGATCTGCCCGTTCTTGGCGAGCTCGTCCGAGGCGCCCGGGTCCTGCGGCAGGTAGACACCGACGACGCCGATGCCGCCCGTGAACCGCACGGACGCGATGAGGCGGTTCAGCACGAGGTTCGGCTGCTCGTTGCCCTCGGGGTCGTGTGCCTGGTACCCGACGGCCTCCACACCGGCGTCCGCCCCGAGCCCCATGGTCTGGTCGAGGACCGCCTGGACGGGGTCGACCTCGGCGTCGTTGATCGGGATCGCACCGATCGACTCCACCAGACGCAGGCGGTCCGGCTGCCGGTCGACGACCATGACCTTCGCGGCGCCCTTGATCGTGGCCGACAGTGCCGCCATCAACCCGACCGGGCCGGCGCCGTACACGACGACCGAGTCGCCCGGCTTCACCCCCGCGAGCTCGGTGCCGTGCCATCCCGTGGGGAAGATGTCCGACAGCATCGCGTAGTCGTTCTCCTTCTCGACCGAGTCCTCGCCGAGACGGAGTGCGTTGTAGTCACCGAACGGCACGCGGAGGAGCTCCGCCTGCCCGCCGCGGTACGGACCCATGTCCGCGTAGCCGTACGCCGCACCGGCCGTCTCCGGGTTCGGCTGCGTCGTCAGGCAGAAGCTCGACCAGCCGCGCTCGCAGTTCTTGCAGAAGCCGCAGCCGATGTTGAAGGGGAGGACGACGCGCTCGCCGACCGAGACCTTCTCGACCCCGGAGCCGACCTCGATCACCTCGCCGAGGTTCTCGTGACCGAAGACGCTGCCCGGCTCGATGTCCGTCCGGCCGTCGTACATGTGCAGGTCCGACCCGCAGATGTTCGTGGCGGTCACCCGGATGAGGATGTCGGTCGGCTTCTCGATCCGGGCGTCGGGGACGTCCTGGACGCTGACGTCGCGCGGTCCGTTGTAGACGACTGCTCGCATGGTGCTCCTCCTGTTCGTCGCCGGACGACGGGAACGCCCGGCCCCCCGGGACGGTACGCGCGGTGCAGGCCGACTCCGGTCAGGGTGTGTCCCCCACGAGCGGTTCAGGAGGGCGACCAACGCGCCCGACGCATGTCGACCCTCCAGGTCGGGGTGCCCGGCCGGAGCGGGGTCCCCTCGGTGCGCCAGTGCTCGAGGGCCCGGGCCTCGTGCTCGACGGGCGGCAGACCCCCGGCGCGGACGACGCGCCACCACGGCAGACCGTGGCCCTCGTGCGCCATGACCCGGCCGACCTGCCGCGACGCCCGAGAGCCGAGCACCGCCGCGACGTCGCCGTACGTCATCACCCGGCCGGGCGGGATGCCGCGGACCACATCGGCCACCGCGGCGCCGAAGTCCGTGCCGGGGTCTCCGGGCTCGTCCACCACCGGGTTCAGAGGGTCAGGGCGGCGAAGTGCTCCCCGTACTGGGTCTCGCCGATGACCTGGAACCCGATCGCGCGGAAGAACGGCTCGGGGCCGTCGTCGCCGGGCTCGAACATGACGGTGAGCCGGTCGAACCCGCGCGAGCGGGCTTCCTCTGCCAGGCCGTGCACGGCGAACCGGCCGACTCCGCGGCCCTGGGCCGAAGCGGCGACGTTGAGCCGCCAGATGCAGCTGCGGAGCTCCTCCTGGCTGTTCTCGGCGTCGAAGTTCCCCATGATGAACCCGACGACCTCGTCGCCGTCGAGCACCACGCGCGGCCAGGCCGTCGTCGGTCGGACGTAGGCCTCGGCGATGGAGTGCGACACCGGCTGGACGTACTGCTCCTGCCCTGGCTTGAGCGTGAGCGAGTTCGCCGCGACGATCGTCGCGGCGGAGAGGGGCTCGAGGCGGAGGTCCGTCATGCCGGTCAGGGTAGCGGTGCTCCTGCGAGCGGACCAGAGGGGCTGCCACGAGCTTCCGGAGAACCAGGACGCCCGGGCGTGGCGGGTCGGGCGATAGGGTCGGCCCCGGACGAACGGAGGAGCGATGGCCGAGCATCGACGCGGTGCCAACCTCCCGGCCATCGGCGGGTTCAACCGCACCGTGGTCCTCGACGCGATCCGCCGGAGCACCGACGGGCTGAGTCGCGTCGAGCTCGCCGACCGCACGGGGCTCAGCCCCCAGACCGTGTCCAACGTCACCCGGCACCTCATCGACGCGGGCATGGTCGTCGAGTCGGGCACCGTGGTCGCGGGCCGCGGCAAACCCCGCACGATCCTCCGACTCGAGCCCACCAGTCGGTACGCCGTCGGTGTCCACGTCGACCCGGCGGTCGTCACGAGCGTGCTCCTCGACCTCACGGGGGCGGTCGTCGCCGGGGCGAGCGTCCCGACGCCCTCCGCGGCGAACCCGGACGACGTCGTGTCGACGATGGCCGACGCGGTCGAGCGACTCGTCACCGACGCGGGCGTCGACCGCGCGGCGGTGCTCGGCGTCGGGGTGGCCTCGCCCGGACCGATCGACCCGGAACGGGGCGTCGTCCTCGACCCGCCGTTCCTGCCCCGGTGGCGGGACGTCCCGGTGCGCGACGCGCTCGCCGCGGCCACGGGCCTCCCGGTCCTGCTCGAGAAGGACGTGACGGCCGCCGCCGTCGGCGAGATGTGGCTGACCGACGAGGCGTCGGCCTGGAACTTCGCCTTCGTGTACTACGGCACCGGGTTCGGCGTCGGGCTCGTGATCGACCACGAGCCGCTCCGCGGATCGGGCGGGAACGCCGGCGACGCCGGCCACATCATGATCGACCAGGGCCTGCTGGCCGAACTGCCCGAGGGACCGGCCGCGCGCCGGATGTCGGACCGCGGCAGCCGGGGGGTCGGCACCGCGCCGGTGACGACCCGGGCCACCCGGTCGGGGGAGGGCCGGGCCGAGGTCGGCGACACCGTGACGCCCGAGCGCCTGGTCCGCTTCGGCGCCGCGGCCGGACTGGACATCGGCGCGCCCTGGGCGACCGGGGACGGCCCCACCGACGTGGCCGCGGTCGACGCCGCGTTCTCCGAGCTGTCGGCCCTGGTCGCGGAGGGCGACCCGATCGCGCGGGCGATCGCCGCGGCGGCCGGCACCGCGATGGGCCGTGCGGTCGTGGTCATCGTCAACCTGCTCGACGTGGACCGCGTCGTGTTCGGCGGACCCTTCTGGTCGCGCATCGCCGTGGAGGCCCTGCCCGCGGCCGCGCAGGCGATCGCGTCGTCGCCGGTCCTCGTGGCGAAGCACCCCGTCGTGGTCGAGCAGAGCGAGATCGACGAGGACGTCACCGCCGTGGGAGCGGCGTGTCTGGTGCTCGACACGACGTTGTCGCCCCGGGCCTCCACCCTGCTCATCGACCGCTGAGCGCCGCCCCGGCCGCCGGTCGGCCAGGCAGCCCCCTTTCCGCGAAATCGCACTCGTTGTCGCTCTGAGCGCGTGCTGAACGGCACCGAGTGCGATCTCGCGGGATCGGGGCGAAACGCACCCCCGTGGTGCTTGACAAGCATTAAGTCCATACGGTGGACTAATCGCGGACCGGGCAAGGGAGCCCGAAGCGTCCTGTGGAGCAAAGGAGCACCATGAAACGCCCTCGTCTCATCGCCGCGGTCGCAGCAGCAGCGGTCGCAGCCCTGGCCCTGGCCGGGTGCAGCAGCTCGGGATCCTCGAGCAGCGACACCATCAAGATCGCCTACCAGAAGTTCGGCAGCTTCCAGCAGCTCGACCATCACATGAAGGACGTCAAGGCGGCGTTCGAGAAGAAGTACCCGAACATGACCGTCGACCTGGTGCCGATCCAGGCGCAGGAGAACGACTACTACACGAAGCTCGCGCTCATGAACAAGGCGTCGGCCACCGCGCCCGACGTCATGTACGAGGACACGTTCCTCGTCAAGGCGGACGCGCAGGCCGGGTACCTCCTGCCGCTCGACAAGTACACGGCCAAGTGGAGCGACTGGAGCAAGTTCTACACGAACGCCAAGCAGGCGGGGCAGGGCGTCGACGGCAAGACCTACGGCGTCCCGATGGGCACCGACACCCGGGCCCTCTGGTACAACAAGGACATCTTCAAGAAGGTCGGGCTGCCCGTCCCGTGGCAGCCGAAGACCTGGCAGGACGTCCTCGACGCGGCGAAGACGATCAAGGCCAAAGACCCGAGCGTCATCCCGTTCCACATGTACTCGGGCAAGCCGCAGGGCGAGGCCTCCACCATGCAGGGCTTCGAGATGCTCCTGTACGGGGCGGACGGCAAGGGCAACACCCTCTACCAGAACAAGAAGTGGGTGACGGGCTCGAAGCAGTTCGTCGACGCGCTCCAGTTCGTCAAGGACGTCTACCAGGGCGGCCTCGGCCCGACACCGCAGCAGGAACTCGACCCGAACGTCGGCACGACCGTCGCGAACACGTGGCTGCCGAAGGGCCAGCTGGCGATCGACCTCGACGGTTCGTGGCAGTCCGGCACGTGGCTGAAGACCGGGACGGCCCCGTGGTCGCAGTGGTCGAGCGTGCTCGGTCAGGCGCCGATGCCGACGCAGAACGGCCAGGCCCCGGGCTACAACAGCATGTCCGGTGGCTGGACGCTCGCGGTCGGGGCGCATTCCGGGAACCCGCAGGCCGCGTTCAACTTCATCACGATGGCGTTGGACAAGCAGGGGTCGCTCAAGTACGACATCCAGAACAGCCAGATCGCGGTGCGCAGTGACGTCGCCGAGGACCCGACCTACGACGCGTCCAACCCGACGTTCAAGTTCTTCTCCGGACTCGTGGAACACACGAACTTCCGCCCGGCGACGAGCGACTACAGCCAGATCTCGAACGCCATCCAGGTGGCCATGGAATCCGTGATGACCGGGCAGCAGACGCCGAAACAGGCGGCAGCGACCTACGACAAGGCGGTGATCGGGGTGGTCGGTCAGGACCACACCGTCCAGATCAAGTAGGTGGGCCGGCCGGGAGGTGCGGTGCCAGCCCGCACCGCGCCTCCCGGCCCGACCCGGTCACCCCACCCCACCGGCCACGACCCAGCGAAGAGGCGGTACCCCGATGGCAACCCAGATCGCGCCGGCCCTGCCCGGCACCCGCGGACCCCGACGAACGGACCCGCCCCGGCGGCGGAGCGGACACGGCCTGCGCACGGCCGCACGGGCGACGCCGCTCGTGCCGGCGATGGTCCTCATCGTCGTGTTCCTGGTCGGGCCGATCATCTCGTCGTTCTACGGCTCGTTCACGAACTCCGCGCTCACCGGCGCGGCCGCGTCGAGCCAGCAGTTCGTCGGACTCAAGAACTACGTCGACCTGTTCCAGGACAAGGACTTCCCGAAGTCCGTGCTGCTGACGCTCGTGTTCCTCGTCGGCTCCGCGGTGATCGGGCAGAACGTGCTCGGCCTCGGCCTGGCACTGCTCATGCGGGAGGCGAACCGGGTGATCCGGGCACTCGTCGGCACCTTCGTGGTGGCCGCGTGGGTGCTCCCCGAGATCGTCGCGTCGTTCGCGGCCTACGCGTTCTTCAACGACAAGGGCACGCTCAACACGTTCCTGTCGATGATCGGGATCACCGGCGCGAACTGGCTCTACACGTACCCGATGATCGCGATCATCCTGGCGAACATCTGGCGCGGGACCGCGTTCTCGATGCTCGTCTACTCGGCGGCCGTGCAGGAGGTCCCGGACGAGATCACCGAGAGCGCCGAGGTCGACGGTGCCACCGGCTGGCAGCGGCTCGCGTACATCACCCTGCCGGTCATCCGGCGGAGCATCTCGACGAACCTCATGCTCACCACCCTGCAGACCCTGTCGGTGTTCACCCTCATCTACGTGATGACCGGTGGCGGCCCCGGCACGAACAGCTCGACCCTGCCGATCCTGGCGTACCAGGAGGCGTTCAAGTTCTCGCAGCTCGGGTTCGGGACGGCCATCGCGACGATCCTCCTCATCGTCGGCGCGGTCTTCTCGATCGTGTACATCCGGGCGCTGAAGCCGGAGGTGGACTGACCATGGCCATCACGATCGACCAACCCACGGCCACCGCGCCGGGGAACGCGCGCACGGGTGCCCGCGACCACGCCCGGTCGCTGCACATGACGAGCCCGGGGCACCGGACGATGCGCTGGGTGGCGAACGTCGTCCTGGCGATCGTCGCGATCTGCTTCGCCGTGCCGCTCGTCTGGCTCGTCCTCGCATCGTTCGACGCGAGCGCGACCCTGAGCGTCAAGCTGCCGACGCACTTCACCCTCGACAACTTCACGAAGGTCCTCACGCCGCAGCTCGCGTTCGTGCCGTTGCTCAACAGCCTCATCCTGTCGGGCGGGTGCGCGATCGTCACGGTCGTCATCGCGATCCTCGCCGCGTACCCGTTGTCGCGCTACCGGATGCGGGTCAACAAGCCGTTCCTGTACGGGATCCTGTTCGGGACGGGCCTGCCGATCACCGCGATGATGGTGCCGGTCTACAGCCTGTTCGTGTCGCTCAACCTCATCGACAACGTCGCCGGGACCGTGTTCTTCCTCGCCGCGACGAGCCTGCCGATGGCGATCTGGATGGCGAAGAACTTCATGGACTCCGTGCCCGTGCAGCTCGAGGAGGCCGCCTGGACCGACGGTGCCTCGATGATGGCGACGCTGACCCGGATCGTCGTGCCGCTCATGCGTCCGGGGATCGCCGTCGTGTTCATCTTCGTGTTCATCCAGGCGTGGGGGAACTTCTTCGTCCCGTTCGTCCTGCTGCTCTCGCCCGACAAGCAACCCGCCGCGGTCAGCATCTTCAACTTCTTCGGGCAGTACGGATCGGTGGCGTACGGGCAGCTCGCCGCCTTCTCGATCCTCTACTCCGTCCCGGTGATCGCCCTCTACGTGATCGTCTCCCGCGGCCTCGGCGGCGGGAACGCGCTGGCGGGCGGCATCAAGGGCTGACGCCCGGGAGGCCCGACCGCGATCCGTCACGGACCGCAGCCCCGCCACGCCCCGGCCCGTCCACCAGCGCCGGTCCCGCCACGACCGGATCCGTCACCACCGACCCCTCCACACGCACGCCCGTCACCAGGAAGGCATCCCCGTGCACCACGACGAACCCCTCGTCAAGAGCCGCATCGCCCGGCTCGTCCGCGACCGCATCGACCCCCACGTGCACCGCCGGACCGCTCCCGTCACGATCACGGCCTGGCAGGTGCCGGACGAACCCGTGCCGTTCGCCGAAGCCGTCGCGCAGCCGTCCGAGCCGTTCGCGATCGGCGACCCGTGGGGCGGCAAGCCGTGGGGCACGACCTGGTTCCACGTGACGGGGACCGTGCCCGACGACTTCGGCACCGCCGAGGGCACGAGCGTCGACCTCGTCGTCGACCTGGGGTTCAGCGCGCGACAGGCCGGGTTCCAGGCCGAGGGGCTCGTCTTCCGGCCCGACGGCAGCACCGTCAAGGCGATCGAGCCGCGCAACACCGCCGTGCCGATCACGGCCGGGCCCGGCGGTGCGGTCGACCTCTGGATCGAGGCCGCCGCGAACCCCGACGTCGGCGGGCACTTCGCGTACGACGCCACGCCGCTCGGATCGAAGCACACCGCGGGGAACGAGCCGATCTACCGCCTCCGGGAACTCGCATTCGCGGAGCGGGACGACGTCGTCTGGGAGCTGCAGCAGGACCTGTGGGTGCTCCGCGGGCTGCTCACCGAACTGCCGACGGACTCGACGCGCGGCGCCGACATCCTCCGCACGCTCGAGCGCGCCGCCGACGCGATCGACCCCGACGACGTCGCGGGCACCGCCGCCGACGCCCGAGCGGTGCTGCGCGACGTCCTCGACGTCCCGGCCTCGACGGCGTCCCACCGCGCGGTGGCCGTCGGGCATGCCCACATCGACTCGGCGTGGCTCTGGCCGGTCCGCGAGACCATCCGCAAGTGCGCCCGGACGTTCTCGAACGTGCTCGAGCTCATGGACCGCGACCCCGAGTTCACGTTCGCCTGCTCGAGCGCCCAGCAGTACGCGTGGATGCGCGACCACTACCCGGAGGTCTTCGCCCGCATCAAGGAGCGCGTCGCCGAGGGGCGCTGGATCCCGGTCGGCGGCATGTGGGTCGAGTCGGACACGAACCTCCCCGGCGGTGAGGCGCTCGCGCGGCAGTTCGTCGCCGGCAAGCGGTTCTTCATCGAGGAGCTCGGGTTCGAGCCGCTCGAGGCGTGGCTGCCCGACTCGTTCGGGTACACCGGCGCCCTGCCGCAGATCGTCCGCGCCGCGGGCTCCCACCGGTTCCTGACGCAGAAGCCGTCGTGGAACGAGACGAACGTCATCCCGCACACCTCGTTCCTGTGGGAGGGCATCGACGGCTCCCGGGTGTTCACGCACCTGCCGCCCGCCGACACCTACAACTCGGAGCTGTCGCCGGAGGACCTGCACCGCGGCGAGCGCCAGAACAAGGAGCGGGGCACCGCCGACGTGTCGATGCTGCTCTACGGCTTCGGCGACGGCGGTGGCGGTCCCACGCGGGAGATGCTCGCGGCGGCGCACCGGCAGCACGACCTCGAGGGCTCGCCGCGGGTGGACCTCGGCACGCCGGCGGACGCGTACGAGGATCTCGAGCGCCTGCTGCCGACGCCCGCGGTCTGGTCGGGCGAGATGTACCTCGAGTTCCACCGCGGCACCTACACGTCGCAGATCCGGACGAAGCAGGGGAACCGGCGGTCGGAGCACCTGCTCCGCGAGGCCGAGCTCTGGGCGACCACCGCAGCCGTGCGACTGGGGCTCGAGTACCCGTACGCGGAGCTCGAGGACGCCTGGCACACCGTGCTGCTCCAGCAGTTCCACGACATCCTCCCCGGGTCGAGCATCGCCTGGGTGTACGAGGTCGCGGAGGAGCACTACGCGGCCGTCGCGGCGACGCTCGAGGGGCTCATCGGCGCGTCGACGTCCGCGCTCGCCAACGGGGGAGCCGCCGCGCTCGCCGGGGTCGCCGCCTCCTCGACCGCGATCGCTGACGGTGCGGGCCCGCTCGACGCGCCGACCACCGCGGACGCCCTCGGCGTCGGCGGTGACGGGACGACCGGCGCGGTCGTGCGCTTCAACGCGGCGCCGGTCCGCGCGGAGGGGGTGACCGCGCTGGCTGGCGAGGTCGTCCCGGAGCCGGAAGCCGTTCCTCCCGTCCGGCGGGGTGACACGTGGGTGTTCGACACCGGTGTCGTGGTGGCGACGGTCGACGACGACGGGCTCGTGGCGTCCGTCGTCGACGCCGCGTCGGGGCGCGAGGCGATCGCCCTCGGCACCCGGGGCGCGCTGTACACGGTGTTCCGCGACACCCCGAACCAGTGGGACGCCTGGGACATCGACCGGTCGTACCAGCGGCACGCGACCGAGCTCGCGACGGCCGACACGATCGCGGTCGAGGGGGACCGGCTCGTCGTGACCCGTGCGTTCCACGACTCCACCGTCACCACCCGGTTCTCGGCCCTCCGCGGCGAGCCGGAACTCCACGTCGAGACCGAGGTCGACTGGCACGAGCAGCAGAAGTTGCTCAAGCTCGGGTTCCCGATCGACGTCAAGGCCGACCAGGCGTCGTCGGAGATCCAGTTCGGTCACATCGACCGGCCGACCCACCAGAACACCTCGTGGGACTTCGCGCGCTTCGAGACGAGCGCGCACCGCTGGGTGCACGTGGCCGAGCCGGGGTTCGGGGTCGCGGTGGCGAACGACTCGACGTACGGGCACGACATCACCCGCGTGACGCGGCCCGACGGCGGGACCACGACGCTCGTCCGTGAATCGCTCGTGCGTGGGCCGAAGTTCCCGGACCCGTCGGCGGACCAGGGTCGGCACGTGTTCCGCACGGTCCTCCGGGTGGGAGCGACGGTGCTCGACGCCGCCGACAGTGGGTACCGGCTGAACCTGCCGGTGCGCGCGGTCGCGGGGGACACCCCGGTCGAACCGATCGTCACCGTGTCGGACCCGGCGGTGTTCGTGGAGGCCGTCAAGCTCGCGGAGGACCGCTCCGGCGACGTCGTCATCCGCCTGTACGAGGCACGCGGCGGGCGGGCGACGGACGTGCTCGTCGACCTCGGGTTCCCCGTGGCCTCGGTCACGCGGACCGACCTGCTCGAGCGTGACCTCGCCGCTGGCGAGCCGGGCTCGGGTGCCTGGGGTGCGGACGAGCCCGTGACGCTGACGCTCCGTCCGTTCGAGATCGCGACGCTGCGGGTGCGGCGGGCCTGACGGTGGTCCCGGCCAGCCAGCCGGACCGGTCAGCCGGACCGGTCGGCCGGCCCGGCCGGCCCGGCCGACCGGGATCTCGGCGAAGACTCGGCGACCTCTCGGCATCCTTCTAGCACTCGACCTGCCCGAGTGCTAATCTGGTCACAGCTTGAGTCGATGCGACTCAAGTCCTCGATCACTCGACACGAAGGAGCTGATGACGATGGCCAACTTCGACCCGTTCCGTGAGCTCGACCGCATGGCGAGCAGCCTGTTCGAGAGCCGCGGTCCCCGTGTGATGCCGATGGACCTCTACCGCGACGGCGACCACTACGTCCTGAGCGCGGACCTGCCGGGCATCGACCCGGGCTCGGTGGACATCGACGTCGACGGTCAGCTCCTGACGATCCGCGCCGAGCGGACCGTCGGGGCCCCGGACGGCGCCAAGTGGATCACCCGCGAGCGTCAGTCGGGCTCGTTCCTGCGCCAGCTGACGCTCGGGCAGGGGCTGGACACGGCGCGCATCGCGGCGAGCTACGACAACGGCGTGCTCAGCGTCACGATCCCGGTCAGCGAGGCCGCCAAGCCCCGCCGGATCGAGGTCACGACCGGCAACCCGAGCGGCCAGACCCTCCGCGTCGGTGCCGGCGCCGAGGCCGGTCCCGCGGAACTGCAGTCCTGACGCACGCGAAGGGCCCCGACCATCGGTCGGGGCCCTTCGTCGTGCCCACCACTCCGGCGAGATCGCACTCGTTGCCGCTTTGGACCCGTGCCAAGCGGCAACGAGTGCGATCTCGCGGGTGAGAGGGGGCGGAGAAGGCGAAGGGCGGGGTCAGGCCCGGGCGTGCCGGATGACCGGGCGGGCCAGGAGGCCGATGAGCCAGGCGAAGACGGCGAGCACGAACGCGCCGACGATGCCCCACCCGAAGCTGTCGACCCGCAGACCGAAGCCGATCGAGGTCGAGATCCCGGCGACGACGAGCAGCAGGACGGCGTTCACGATGAACGACACGAGCCCGAGCGTCAGGATGTAGATCGGGAACGCGACGATGCGGATCAGCGTCCCGATGATCCCGTTCACGAGCCCGAACACGAACGCGACGAGCAGGTAGGTCAGGACGGTGGCGACGAGCCCCTGATCACCGAAGGCGTCGACGTGCACACCGGGGACGATGAGCGTCGTGAGCCAGAGGGCGACGGCGTTGACGACGAGTCGGACGAGGAATCGCATGCCCCCATACTGCCCGCGGTGACCGCCCTGCGCCGAGGGCCGGACGGTGTGCGTCGCTAGGCTGACCGGGTGACCCAGCAGCCCGTCCGCCTCCGTCCCGAGATCGCGGCGCTCCCGGCCTACCGACAGGGCCGTCAGGCGCCCGGCGACGCCTTCAAGCTCTCGAGCAACGAGAACCCGTTCGACCCGCTGCCCGGCGTGGTCGAGGCCGTCCAGCGCCAGACCGCGTACAACCGGTACCCGGACGCCTCGGCGATCGCGGTGCGGGCGGTCCTCGCCGCACGGTTCGGACTGACGGTGGACGAGGTCCACGTCGCGTCCGGCAGCGTCGCGATCCTGCACGAGCTCGCCAAGGCCGCGGCGGGCCCGGGTGACGAGGTCGTCTACGCCTGGCGGTCGTTCGAGGCCTACCCCGGACTCGTCACGGTCGCGGGGGCCGAGAGCGTGCAGGTCCCGAACCGGCCGGACGGTGGCCACGACCTGCCGGCGATGGCGGCCGCGGTCACGGAGCGGACCCGCATGGTGATCGTCTGCTCGCCGAACAACCCGACCGGGCCGATCGTCACGGGCGCCGAGTTCGCCGCGTTCATGGAGTCGGTGCCGACCGACCTGCTCGTGGTCCTCGACGAGGCCTACGCCGAGTTCGTGACGGACCCGGACGCCGTCCGCGGCGCCGGGCTGCTCGAGCGCTACCCGAACCTCGTCGTGCTCCGGACGTTCTCGAAGGCGTACGGGCTCGCGGGCCTCCGCATCGGCTACGCGCTCGGCCCGGCGTCCGTGCTCGACGCCGCCCGGTCGACCGCGATCCCGCTGTCGGTCACGGCGCAGGCCCAGGCGGCCGCGCTCGTGAGCCTGGAGCGCGAGCCGGAACTCCTCGAGCGGGTCGACCGCATCGCGGCGCTCCGGGACCGCGTGCGCGACGCCCTGCTCGACCAGGGCTGGCGCGTCCCGGTCGCGCAGGGCAACTTCGTCTGGCTGCCGACGGGTGAGCGCACAGCCGCCGCCGCCGAGGCGTTCGAGCGGGCCGGGATCATGGTGCGCGCGTTCGCTCCCGAGGGCATCCGGGTGTCGATCGGGGAGTCGGAGGCTGTCGACACGCTCTTGCGGACCGCCCAGCACGTTGTCGGGAGTCTCACGGAGTAGGGCCTCGCGCGGCCAGTAGGTTGGTCCGCATGCCTTCCCCCGCCGCGGGTCCCGCGACGACCACGATCCGCATCCTCGACCCCGACGGGCGGTTCGTCGAGGACGACACGAACGCCGAGTACGCCGCTGTCGCGCGGAACATCCCCGACGACGTCCTGCTCGGTCTGCACCGCGACATGGTCGTCACCCGACGCTTCGACCACACTGCGGCGAACCTGCAGCGACAGGGCCAGCTCGGCTTGTGGGCACCGAGCCACGGGCAAGAGGCCGCCCAGGTCGGGTCCGCGCACGCCCTGCGTCCGCAGGACCACGTGTTCCCCTCGTACCGGGAGCACGCCGTCGCCCTGACCCGCGGTGTCGACCCGATGGAGATCATCGGCGTGTTCCGCGGCAACGCCCACGGCGGGTGGGACCCGGACGCCCGGGGCAACACCCACATCTACACGCTCGTCATCGGCTCCCAGGCCCTGCACGCCACCGGCTACGCGATGGGGCAGCGGCTCGACGGCGTGGTCGGCACGGGCGACCCGGGGGTCGACGCCTGCACGATCGTCTACTACGGCGACGGTGCGACGAGCCAGGGCGACGTCAGCGAGGCGTACGTCTTCGCCGCGAGCACCGGTGCGCCCGTGGTGTTCTTCCTGCAGAACAACCACTGGGCGATCTCGGTGCCGGTGTCGGTGCAGTCGCCGACGCCGCTCGTCGACCGGACCCGCGGGTTCGGGATCCCCAGTGTGCACATCGACGGCAACGACGTCCTCGCGGCCTACACGACGACCCTCGCGGCCGCCGACGACGCCCGCGCCGGTCGCGGCCCCCGCTTCATCGAGGCCGAGACCTACCGGATCGGCGCACACACCTCCTCGGACGACCCGACGCGGTACCGCGGCGACGACGAACTCGCCGCGTGGGTCGCGCGCGACCCGATCGTCCGGTCCGAGCGTCACCTGCGGGCGCGCGGCGTGGACGAGTCGTGGCTCGCCGCGATCGAGGAGGAGGCCGAGGACGTCGCGGCCGACGTGCGACGCCGGACCACGGCCCTCCAGGTCCCGCCGATGGAGGCCATGTTCGACCACGTGTACCGCGAGGCGCACCCACGCGTCGCCGAGCAGCGCGCGTGGCTGCGCGCGTACGAGGCGGCCCACGACACCGCAGGAGGCGATGCCGCGTGAGCGGGACCGAGGAGCTCGTCGACTACACCCTGCGCACCCACCCGGGAGCGGGGGCGGTCCCGTCGGATCCGGCCCCGGTCCTCCCGATGGCGAAGGCGCTGAACGCCGGGCTCGCCGCCGCGATGGAGCAGGACCCGCGGGTGCTGCTCATGGGCGAGGACATCGGCACGCTCGGTGGCGTGTTCCGGATCACCGAGGGGTTGCAGGAGCGGTTCGGGTCGCAGCGCGTCATGGACACCCCGCTCGCCGAGTCGGGGATCATCGGCACCGCGATCGGCCTGGCGCTCCGCGGGTACCGGCCCGTCGTCGAGATCCAGTTCGACGGCTTCGTGTGGCCCGGGTTCGACCAGATCACGTCGCAGCTCGCGAAGATGGCGAACCGCCTGCCGGCCCACATGTCGGTGCCCGTCGTGATCCGGATCCCCTACGGCGGCCACATCGGCGCGGTCGAGCACCACCAGGAGAGCCCCGAGACGTACTTCGCGCACACCCCGGGCCTCCGCGTGGTGAGCCCGAGCACCCCGAACGACGCCTACTGGATGATCCAGGAGGCGATCCGGTCGGCGGACCCGGTCGTGTTCCTCGAGCCGAAGAGCCGGTACTGGCCGAAGGGGCAGGTCGACCTGGTCGACGGCGGCGTCCCGATGCACACGACGCGCATCGCCCGGACGGGGTCCGACGTCACGGTGGTCGGGCACGGCGCGATGGTGTCGACGCTGCTCCAGGCGGCCGAGATCGCCGAGACCGAGGGCACGAGCCTCGAGGTCGTCGACCTCCGATCGCTGTCGCCCATCGACTGGGAGCCCCTGCTCGAGTCCGCTCGTCGGACCGGCCGTGTCGTGATCGCGCAAGAGGCCTCCGGCTTCGTCAGTCTCGGCAGCGAGATCGCGGCGACCATCGCCGAGAAGACCTTCTACACGCTCCAGGCACCGCCCCTGCGGGTCTCGGGGTTCGACATCCCGTTCCCGCAGTCGAAGTTGGAGCACCTGCACCTGCCCGACGCCGACCGCGTGCTCGAGGCCGTGGACCGCGCGCTCGCCTACTGATCCTGTCCGAGCGCGGTTCCCTGGCCGCGCCGGCCCGACCGAGAACGGAGTCACCATGCCCGTCGCAGAATTCCCGCTCCCCGATGTGGGAGAAGGCCTCACCGAAGCCGAGATCGTGCAGTGGCGCGTCGCGCTCGGGGACGAGGTCAGTGTCGACCAGGTCCTCGTCGAGATCGAGACCGCCAAGTCGCTCGTCGAGCTCCCCTCGCCGTTCGCGGGGACGGTGACGCGGCTGCTCGTGGACGAGGGCGCCACGGTGGAGGTCGGCGTGCCGATCATCCAGGTCGACTGCCCGGTCGAGGTCGCCTCCGGCGAGGTCGGCTCCGGCGAGAGCGGCCCCGCCGGGGCCCGCTCGGGCGCCGGAGCGACCGACTCCGCGTCGGACGGCACCGCGGCGGGTGCTGCGGGCCCCGACCGGTCGGGAGGCACGACCGCGGTCCTCGACGCACCGACCGTCACGATGACCCCGCAGATCGCCGACACCGCGATGCCGCTCGGCACCGACGAGGCGTCGGGCGCGGTCCTCGTCGGCTACGGGTCCGCCGCCGGTGCACCGTCGCGCCGCCGGCCCGGCGCCCGTCGCGCTGCCGCCGTGGCCGTCGAGGCGGGGCGAGCGACCGCTCGGGCCGACCAGGAGGCCGCGCACGAGGCGGCTGCAGCGCGTCGCCCCGCGAGCGTGCCGGCCGCGTCGGCGCTGCCGGTCGTCGCCAAGCCGCCGATCCGCAAGCTCGCGAAGGACCTCGGTGTCGACCTGACCGCCGTCGTCGCGACCGGGCTCGCGGGCGAGGTCACGCGCGACGACGTCATCCGCTCCGCGACCCAGGCCACGGTGTTCCGCAACCTCGAGACCCCCGAGTGGGGCGACGTGCGCGAAGAGCGGATCCCGGTCAAGGGCGTGCGCAAGGCGATCGCGACCGCGATGACGTCGAGCGCGTTCACCGCGCCGCACGTCAGCCTGTTCGTCGACGTCGACGCGAGCCGTGCGATGGAGTTCGTCGCACGGCTCAAGACCTCGCCCACGTTCGCCGGGGTCAAGGTGTCGCCGTTGCTCATCATGGCGAAGGCGGTGATCTGGGCGGTGCGGCGGAACCCCACCGTGAACTCGACGTGGACCGACCGCGAGATCATCGTGCACCACTTCGTGAACCTCGGGATCGCCGCGGCCACCCCGCGCGGTCTCATCGTGCCGAACGTCAAGGACGCCCAGGACATGTCGCTGTTCGAGCTCGCGCAGGCGCTCGAACGGCTCACGCTGACGGCGAGGGACGGCAAGACGACGCCCGAGGACATGACTGCGGGCACGGTCACGATCACGAACATCGGCGTGTTCGGCATGGACACGGGAACGCCGATCCTCAACCCGGGCGAGGTCGGGATCGTCGCGATGGGCACGATCAAGCCGAAGCCGTGGGTCGTCGACGGCGAGGTCCGATCGCGCATGGTCACCACGATCGGCGCGAGCTTCGACCATCGTGTGGTGGACGGCGACGTCGCCAGCCGCTTCGTGCAGGACGTCGCGTCCGTCATGGAGGAGCCGGCGCTCCTGCTCGACTGACGGGCGACGTCCGGAGCGGCGACGTCCGGAGCGGCGACGTCCCGGGTGGCGGGGCCCGCGCCTCGGCGTCCTCGATCACGCCTAGGCTTGGACCACGACCGATATACCAGGTTTCGTCCTCGAGGAGTCGCCCATGTCCGCTTCGCCCGTGCCCTCGCCTGGACCCCGCTCGGGTCCCGACCGCTCCGGCCGACCACGACCCTTCCCGGCGCGCATCGAGCGTCCGTGGCTGGCCGTCGCGGTCACGATCGTGGTGGTGCTGGTGCTCCCGTTCGCCGTCCTCGCCGGGCAGGCGGTCAGCACCGGGTCGGGCGTGAACCCGCTGTCGTCGTCGCAGGCGCTCCTGCACCAGTCGGCGGGCGAGGGCGTGCTGCTGGTCGTGTTCGCGGTGATCGTGACCGTGTTCGGCGGGTGGCGTCGGGTGCTCGCCGAGAGCGCGTCCGCTCGCCCGTGGTGGGCGGTGGCGGCACTCGTCGCGTACGTCGTGGTGGCGGTCCTGACGTTCCTCGCTCCGGTCCGCTCCGGCGCCGCCGGGTACCTTGGTGCGCTCGTCGTCGCCGTGGTCGCGGTCGCGGTGGTCGAAGAGCTCGTCTTCCGTGGGATCCTCGTGTCGGGGCTCCGCCGGGCGACACCGGAATGGGCGGTCTGGCTGGTGTCGACCGTGGTGTTCGCCCTCATGCACCTGCTCAACCAGGGTGAGGCGGCGGGTGGTCTCTACCAGGTCGTGACGACCTTCGTGCTCGGCTCGGCCTGCTACCTGGCCCGACGCGTGACGGGGGCGCTCTGGGGCGCCGTGCTGCTGCACGCGCTCTCCAACGGGATCCTCGGGTTCCGCGGGCACGCCGCCGTGGGCGTTCCGCCGCTGCTCGTGGTCGCCGCGACGGCGGTCATCGTGGTCGCCGCGGTCATGGGGATGGTCGTCGCGCTCCGTCGCGCTCCGCAGGACCGGGTCCACACCAGCGGCAGGGCGACCCCGCGCTGAGCGCGTGGTGGCTCAGCGGTCCTCGACGTCCTCGATGTCGTCGACGTCCTGTTCGACATCAGCGAGTCGCTGCTGCCACACGATGCTCGCGGCCGCACCGCCGAGCACCTCCGTGGGCTCACGGTCCTGCTCCTGCGCGAGCGCGCTCCCGAGGCCGGCCGTGAGGCTGCCGCCCATGGCCCCGAGGGTCTCGACGACCTGTTCCTGTCGCGGCGTGAGTGGTTCGTCGACGAGTTCGGCGACGACCTCGCGGAGGTTCTCCTCGCTCGCGCGGAAGGCGTCCTCGTCGCCGGTCGTCATCGCGGTCGCCTCGCCCACCATGGCGAGCCCGAGACGCGCTGCGTCGTCCTGGATCCGTGTCACCCGTTCCGTCTGTGTCGTCTCGGGGTCGTCCTGGTCGATCCGTCCGTGCTCCTGATCCGTCATGCCGGGGACGGTACGCGCTCTCCATGGACGCGCGTCGGGTACCCGGCTGTCCCCGGAACGTGGCCGTCGCGTCGGTTGCGGACACGCGCGGCCCTCGCCCGGTTGGATGGACGGATGAGCCGATCCTCCCGTCATCCCCTCGGTGTCACCCTCGTCGAGGATGGTGCCAACGTCGCCGTGTTCTCCGCCACCGCCGACCGCGTCGAGTTCTGCCGGTTCGACGAGGACGGGACCGAGCACCGCACCGAACTCACGAACCGCACCGGGTACGTGTTCCACGACATCGTCCCGGACGTCGCCGTCGGCACCCGGTACGGCGTCCGCGTGCACGGTGCGTGGGACCCGGCGAACGGGCTCCGCCACAACGCCGCGAAGCTCCTGCTCGACCCGTACGCCACCGCGATCGACGGCGACTACGAGTGGGGCCAGGCGCTCTTCGGGCACAAGATGGACGCCCCGGACGAGATCGACGACACCGACTCCGCCAGCGCCATGCCGAAGTGCGTCGTGGCCGATCGGGCGTTCGACTGGGACGGCGACGCCCCGCTCCGCACCCCGCTGTCCGACACGATCGTGTACGAGACGCACGTCAAGGGGTTCACGAAGCAGCACCCCGACGTGCCCGAGGAGATCCGGGGAACCTACGCCGGCATGGGGCACCCCGCCGCGATCCAGCACCTCGTCGACCTCGGCGTCACCGCGGTCGAGCTCCTGCCGACCCACCAGTTCGTCCAGGAGGCGACGCTCACCGACAAGGGTCTGCGGAACTACTGGGGCTACAACACCATCGGCTTCCTCGCACCGCACAACGAGTACTCGTCGTCGGGCACCGCCGGACAGCAGGTGCGCGAGTTCAAGGAGATGGTGAAGGCCCTGCACGCCGCCGGGCTCGAGGTCTTCATGGACGTCGTGTACAACCACACGGCCGAGGGCAACCACATGGGGCCGACCCTGTCGTTCAAGGGCATCGACAACACGTCGTACTACCGGCTCGTCGAGGGCGACGAGGAGCACTACTTCGACACGACCGGCACCGGCAACAGCCTCAACGTGGCCCACCCGGCCGCCCTCGCGCTGATCATGGACTCGCTGCGCTACTGGGTCGAGGAGATGCACGTCGACGGCTTCCGATTCGACCTCGCGACGACGCTCACCCGCCAGGGCGGCGAAGCCGAGAAGTTCTCCGCGTTCCTCGACATCATCCACCAGGACCCGGTGCTGCGTGAGGTCAAGATGATCGCCGAGCCGTGGGACACCGCCGGGTACCAGGTCGGCGGGTTCCCCGCGGACTGGTCCGAGTGGAACGGGAAGTACCGGGACGACCTCCGCGACTTCTGGCGCGGCACCCCGGGGTCGCTCGGCGCCGCCGTCCAGCGCGTGCTCGGCAGCCCCGACGTCTACGAGGCGTCCCGCCGCTCCCCGCTCTGCAGCGTCGACTTCGTCACGGCGCACGACGGGTTCACGCTCGCCGACCTGACGATGTACGCCGAGAAGCACAACGAGGCCAACGGCGAGGACAACAACGACGGCGAGAGCGACAACCGCTCGTTCAACGGCGGCATCGAGGGACCGACCGACGACGGCTCGGTGAACGACTACCGGAACCTGCAGCGCCGGAACTTCCTCGGGACGCTGCTGCTGTCGACGGGCGTGCCGATGATCCTCGGGGGCGACGAGATCGCCCGGAGCCAGGGCGGCAACAACAACGCCTACTGCCAGGACGACGAGATCTCGTGGTACGACTGGGCCGCCGCCGACCGCGAGCTGCAGGCGTTCACCGCCTCGGCGATCGCGTTCCGCAAGGCGCACCCGGCCCTGACCCCCGAGTGGTACCGCGTCGCGCCGGAGCACGGCGTCGAGACCGTGCAGATCCTCCGCGCCGACGGTGAGCCGTTCGGCGACGACGACTGGGAGGACCCGCTCAACATGGCGGTGACGCTGCTGCTCACCGACGGCGAGGACGTCGTCGCGGTGCTGCTCAACGCGTCCGAGACCGTCGTCGAGTTCACGCTGCCGGAGCGCCCGGGCGGCGGCGACTGGTCCCTCGGGCTGTCGAGCGACGCGGAGCAGCAGGTCGAGGAGGGCGCGACGACGCTCCTGGTGCGCGACGCGTCCTTCACCGCGCTCGTCTGAGCACTGCGCGCGGGACCACGGACGGGTGGTCGGGCGTCACGCCCGGCCACCCGTCCGTCGTGACACCCGCCACACGTCGACGCGGTCCTCGCCCGAACCGAACCGTCGTTCGAGCACGGCCCGTCGCACCGCCGCGTGGACGAGGGGCAGGTGCGCCAGGTCCTCGCGCACGGACACGGTCGTGACCACGTAGTCGACCGTGCGGCCGTCGTCGGTGCGGCGTCGGACCTCCGGATCGCTGTCGAGCTTGTGGAACCACACGACGTCGTCGGGGTCACGGCCGGCGCGCACGAGGTCGAGCCACATGGCGTCGTCGACCACCACGACCGCGTGTCGGCCGACGTGGGCGGCGAGCCACCGTTCGGCGGATCGCATCGGACGGTCGGCATCGGCGGTCGTCAGCCAGCGGAGGCCCTGCGTGGCGCTCGGCACCCAGAACGCGCCGACGGCGACCACCGCGAGCACGGTGCCGGCCGCCATGGCACGCGTCAACGACCGGGGGAACCGGCGGTCGTGTCGCAGCCATGCGCGGAGGCCGCCCTCCACGACGAGCGCCACGAGGACGGCACCGAACGGCAGGAGCACGACGACGAACGGGACGGGCAGGTACCCGCCGGGCCGGAGCGCCACGGCGACGTGTCCGAGCACGAGGGCGGCGATCGGGCGGAGCCGCTGCCGGGCCGTGGCGAGCACCGCGGCGGCGAGCCCGGCGACGACGAAGGGGGCGTCGAGGGACCACCACGACGCCAGCGTGCGCGCGGTGTCGCTCGTCGCGTCGAGGACGGAACCCCCGGCCTCCCGACCGGCGACCTGGAACCACGCCGACCCCAGGAGGCTCACGTGACCCGCGCCGGGGAGGAGTTCGTCCTTGATGGCGGCCGACACCGGGTACGCGGCGACGAGCAGGACGAAGAGCGGCACCGCGACACCGGCGGCGGTGCGGCGGACGGCCGGGTGCCCGCGCTGCGCGGCGACCCACGCCAGGAACGGGACGACGAGCACCGTCGTCTCCTTGGTGAGGACCGCGACCGCGCATGCGGCGGCCGCGCCGGCCCAGGCCGGCAGCTGACGGTGTCGCGCCGTGACCAGGACCGCCGCGAGCAGGACCCACGGCACGGCGAGGTCGTCGAGGTAGACCATCCGGTGGAACGCGACCGCCAGCGGCGAGATCGCGAAGACCGCCGCCGCGACGGTGGCCGCGACCGGGGAGCCGCCGAGGCGTCGGGTCAACAGCCAGGTCAGCACGGTGGCCGCGAGGGTGGCGGTGACCACGGCCTCCCGGCCGGCGAGCACCGCGGACTGGTGCCGTGCCAGCGCACCCGTCGCGCCGAACCACAGGGCGAGTTGCATCCACCCCGCCGGGGGATGGTCGTACCAGTAGGTGTAGTGGGCGAGCGCGCCCGAGTGCAGCGAGGACCAGGCCTGCGCGACGTACGTGCCCTCGTCGTCGGCGCGCTGCGGCGTGCGGCCGAGGCCGACGCACAGTGCCACGATCTCGACCACGAGCACGGGTCCGCACCAGACCACTCCCCGCAGGACCGCGGAGCGGCTGCTCACGCCGGGGCCCGGCCCGGCGTGGGGGCACCGCGCCGCTGACGCCGGTGCAGGCCGGTGTGCACCGTCTTCTGCCACGAGTGGTCGCCGCGCACCTCGCGCCACACCGCGACGACGGCCGCGACGGACAGGACGACCTGGAACGGGATCGCCCCGAGCACGAGTCGGACGTGGTCCGCCGGCCGGACCCGACGGCCGAAGGCGCGACCGAACTGGTCGAGCGCGAGGCACTCGACCACGAGCATGAGCGCGGACGGCGCCACGGGCGCGAGCGTCACGAGCGTCACGGGGACCGGGAGGCGCACCGCCAGCGTCTCGACGACGGCCACCGGGACCGACATGCCGATGAGCACCTGCGCGAACGGCATGCCGAGCACGACGCGGGCGAGCGTGCGCCGCCGCCACGACGGGAGGCCCTTCCAGGCGCCGCCACGCAGCACCTGGAGGAACCCCTGGTTCCAGCGCACGCGCTGGCGAAGGAGCCCCCGGAGGTCCGGCGGGGTCTCCTCGCGGGTCGAGTACGTCGGGTCCGTGACGACGTCGATCCGGGCGCCCGCTGCGGAGAGCCGGATGCCGAGCTCGCAGTCCTCGGCGAGGCAGTCGTCCTGCCAGCCGCCGATCCGCTCGAGCACCCGACGGCGGACGAACACGGTGTTCCCCGCGAGGGGCACGACCCCCGCCGCCGCGTGCGCGTGCAGCCGTGACCCGAACCAGAGCGCGTACTCGACCACGTTCCGGACGCGCCACCACGACCGAGCGTGGTTCATCAGCTGCACCCCGCCCTGCACCACGTCCGCGCCCGTCTCCGCGAACCGCGCGTCCACCCGCTCGAGGAGTCGCTCGTGCACGTCGTCCTCGGCGTCGAACACCCCGATGACGCTGCCCGTGGCGACCGTGAGCCCGCGGTTCAGGGCGCGCGGCTTCGTCTTCACCCGCCCCCGGTCGACCACCACGCGGACGTGGTCCGGGTGCCGGGCCGCCGCGGCCTCGGCGATCCGGGCCGTCGCGCGGTCGTCGTGCCCGACGATGACGATCACCTCGAACCGCGGGTGCGTCTGGGCGGCGAGCAGGTCGAGCGTGTCCGCGAGGACCCCCTCCTCGTGCCGGGCCGGCACGAGGAGGGAGAACGACCGCGTGCACGCCCGCGGCGTCCGGTCGAACCGGCTCCGCGCCACCCGCTCCGGTGATGCCTGCGTGTGCAGGGACCACAGGAGCGTGAGGGCCGCGAAGGCCGTCAGGGCCGCGGCGAGGGCGAGGTGCGTGGCGATCGCGGCGGCGAGGAGTGGCGCGTCGAGCACGGGGTCCCTCCACATCACGGGGCGTCGGGGGTCGGCGTCCCGAGACCGCATGGTGTGCGGGTCCGGACGTGTCGAGGACGTCGAACCGCACCGATCCGCCCGTCGGCGTCGCTCCTTTACGGCACGCACTCACCCGGGCGGGGATCCGCTGTCACCCGCGGTCCCGTCCGGCCGGATGACCCTGGCGCTCCCAGCGCTGTTCGCTACTGTGTGCTCGACTGGTCATGTCCGCACAGGACCAGCCCCCGGTCGCCGGGCCTCCACTGCGGGCGAGGAGTACGACGCGTGGCACGACGCAGCGACGAGGGTGCGGCACGACGGATCACCGAGAGCGCGATCCCGAAGCACGCGCAGCTCCGGCGGATCCTGCTCGAACTCGTGACCGAGCGACTGCAGCCGGGCGCCGCCATCCCCTCGGAGCGGCAGCTCATCACCGAGTACGGCGTGAGCCGCATCACCGTGCGCGAGGCCCTCGGCCAACTCGTCAACGAGGGCTACCTGACGCGTGTCCGCGGCAAGGGCACGTTCGTCGCGCACCGACCCGTGCAGTCGACGCTCCACCTCGCCTCGTTCACCGAGGAGATGCGTGCGCTCGGACACACGCCGACCACGGTCGTGCTCGTCCGGGAGGAACGGGTCGCGCCCGCGGACACCGCGGCCGCCCTGCACCTCGAGTCCGACGACGTCGCCGTCCACCTGAAGCGCCTGCGGCTCGCCGACGGCGTCCCCGTGTCGATCGACGACGCCTGGTTCTCGCGCGCCGCGTACCCGGGGCTCCTGGAGCACGACCTCAGCGGCTCGGTGTACTCGCTGGTGGCCGATCGGTACGGGCTGCCGATCGTCCGCGCGGTGCAGACGGTCGCGGCGGACCCGGCGAGCGACGACGTGGCGACACTCCTCGGCACGCGGACCGGGGCGCCCGTGCTCGTGTTCGACCGCGTGTCGTTCGCCGAGCCCGGCCCGGTGGAGCACACCCGGAGCTGGTACCGGAGCGACCGGTACCGGGTCCAGATGGAGGTCTCGGCCGAGGCGCCGCGGACGATCGCGCTGATCTAGGTCGTGTAGAGCGTCGCGCCCTCGGGCACGGAGCTGCCCACGGCGTCCTGGGGGACCGAGTCGGGCGTCGAACCGAGGACGACGACCGGGCACACCGGGGCGTAGCCGGCCGCCACGATCGCCGCCGGGTCGAACCGCACGACGGGGTCGCCGGCCGCGACGGTGTCCCCCTCGGCGGCGAGGAGCTCGAACCCCGCACCGCCGAGCTTGACCGTGTCGATGCCGACGTGCACGAGGACGTCCGTGCCCTCGGCGCCCTCGATCGCGAACGCGTGCGGGTGGAGCTTGACGATCGTGCCCGCCACGGGCGCCACCGCCGTCACGGACCGGGCGTGCTCGTCCGGGCGCACGGCGACGCCCGCCCCGACGAGCTGGCCCGCGAACACCGGATCCGGCACGTCGGCGAGCCCGACGACCGGTCCGGCGAACGGCGTGCGGACGTCCGTCACAGGATGTCCTCGATGTCCTGCGCCAGGTTGTCGGCCTCGGGGCCGACGATCACCTGCACGCCGGTGCCCATGGCGACGACGGCGATCGCACCCGCCTGCTTGAGCGCGGCCTCGTCGACGAGCGACGGGTCGACCACCTCGGTGCGGAGGCGCGTGATGCAGCCCTCGACCTCCTCGATGTTGTCGGCGCCGCCGAGTGCTGCCACGATCGCTTCTGCCTTCGACATGGGTCCTCCTCCAGGGGATGAACTGCGGTCTCGACGGGGCCGGGACCGGGTTGTTGACACGGACCACGCTGATGTGGAGACTACAGCGAACTGGTCATGACCGGACAGGACCGGCACTGTTCTCGAACAGTACCGACGCGGGATCCGGGCATCAACCACCCATGCTCCACCCGATGACGAGAGGATCCACCATGACCACGGCCGAAGCCGTCCCGGTGTCCACCCCACCGGCCAAGAAGCCCAGTCGCGCGTTCGCCAACCTGCAGCGGCTCGGCCGGAGCCTCATGCTCCCGATCGCGGTGCTCCCGGCCGCCGGCATCCTGCTCCGCCTCGGGCAGGCCGACCTGCTCGGCGCCATCCCCGGCTTCGGGCAGTGGGCCGCGGTCATCTCCGCCGCGGGCAACGGCGTCTTCACGTGGCTGCCGCTCATCTTCGCCGTCGGCATCGCGATCGGGTGGGCCAAGAAGTCCGACGGGTCGACCGCCCTCGCCGCGGTCGTCGGCTACATGGTGCTCTCGAGCGTGTTCACCGCGATGTCGCCCATCGTGCTCGGCACCCACAAGAACGCCGCCGGCACCGTGCCCACGATCAACTACGGGGTCCTCGGCGGCATCGTGATGGGGCTCGTGTCCGCGGTGCTCTGGCAGCGGTTCCACCGGACGAAGCTGCCCGACTTCATCGGGTTCTTCTCCGGCCGACGCCTGGTCCCGATCCTCAGCGCGTTCGCCGGGCTGTTCATCGGCGTGGCGATGGCGTTCCTCTACATCCCGTTCGACGCCGTGATCACCTGGATCGGCAACGCGGTCGCGTCCAACTCGGTCGTCGGCGGCGGGATCTACGGCGCGGCGAACCGCCTGCTCATCCCGACGGGCCTCCACCAGATCCTCAACTCGGTCGTCTGGTTCATCATCGGCGACTACCACGGCGCGCACGGCGACCTCAACCGCTTCTTCGCGGGCGACCCGCACGCCGGCATCTTCATGACCGGGTTCTTCCCGATCATGATGTTCGGTCTCCCGGGCGCGGCCCTGGCGATCTGGCGTCACGCGAAGCCGCAGAACCGCAAGGTCGTCGGCGGCATCATGCTCTCGGCCGCGCTCACCTCGTTCGTCACGGGCATCACCGAGCCGCTCGAGTACTCCTTCATGTTCGTGGCCTGGCCGCTCTACGTCGTGCACGCGGTCCTGACCGGCACGTCGCTCGCACTCGTCAACGCGCTCGGGATCCACGACGGCTTCACGTTCTCCGCGGGCGCGATCGACTACGTGCTCAACTTCGGCAAGGCGCAGGGTGCGATCTGGCTCATCCCGATCGGCATCGCCTACGGCGTCATCTACTACTTCGTCTTCAGCTTCGTCATCAAACGCTGGAACCTCCGGACCCCGGGGCGCGAGGACGACGCGGCGGCCGAGTCGGCCGAGGCGGCCACCACGCCCTGACGTGGCGCGACGGACGGGAGGCGCGGTGCCGGTCGGTACCGCGCCTCCCGTCCGTGGTTTTGACGATCATTCTCAACAGGTCTAGCGTCGAGGGGCGGCAGCGCACGGGCGTTCGCCGCGAGGAAGGACCGCCGTGACCCCGCGCGCACCCCACGAGGACGAGCAGGACGCCGTCCTGTCCCTGCGTGGCGCCGGGCTCGCGTACGGGTCACGGCACCTCTGGCACGACCTCGACCTCGACGTCCGGCCGGGTGAATTCCTCGCGGTCCTCGGACCGAACGGCGCCGGCAAGACGAGCCTGCTGCGCACCGTGCTCGGGCAGCAGACGCTCACGACCGGCTCGATCCGGTTCCTCGGCGAACCCGTCACCCGCGGACACCGGCGCATCGGGTACGTCCCCCAGCAGCGGCTCATGGAGTCGGGCACGCCGCTGCGGACCCGGGACCTGGTGGCGCTCGGGGTGACCGGGCACCGGTGGGGCCTCCGCCCGGCCCGCGCGGCGGAACGCGCCCGCATCGACGCGATCCTCGACGAGGTCGGCGCCGCCGCGTTCGCCGACGTCCCGGTCGCCGAGCTGTCCGGCGGCGAGCAGCAGCGCGCCCGGGTCGGCCAGGCGATCGCCGCGGATCCCGCGCTCCTGCTCTGCGACGAACCCCTCATCTCGCTGGACCTCCGGCACCAGCGCGAGGTGACCGCGCTCATCGACCGGCAGCGTCGCCAGCGGGACGCCGCCGTGCTGTTCGTGACGCACGACGTCAACCCGATCCTCGACGTCGTCGACCGCGTGCTCTACATCGCGCGCGGCCGCTTCCGGATCGGCGCGCCCGACGAGGTCCTCCGCGCCGACGTCCTGTCCGACCTGTACGGCACGCCGGTCGACGTCGTCCGGACCATGGGGCGGATCGTCATCGTCGGTTCGAACGACCCGCACGACCACCTCGGTGAGCACCACCACCACGAGGGCGATCACGACCTCCGGATCGCCGACGACGCGACGGAAGGACCGGCGCGCCGATGATCCTCGCCACCGACCTGCACCAGCTGCTCTCGACCGTGTTCTCGTTCCAGGACTTCGGCGCGCTGCTCGGCCTCGTACGGAACTCGATCCTCGCCGGCGCGGTACTCGGGATCGTCGGGGGGCTCATCGGGCCGTTCGTCGTGGCCCGCAACCTGCCGTTCGCCGTGCACGGCATCAGCGAGCTGTCGTTCGCCGGGGCGTCCGCCGCACTGCTCATGGGCGTCGACGTCGTCGCGGGGTCGCTCGTCGGGTCCGTGCTCGCCGCGGTCGTCATCGGCCTGCTCGGCTCCCGGGCCCGCGAGCGCAACTCGATCATCGCGGTGCTCATGCCGTTCGGCCTCGGCCTCGGGATCCTGTGCCTCGCGCTGTACCGGGGCCGCGCGGCGAACAAGTTCGGGCTGCTCACCGGGCAGATCGTGGCCGTCGACGACCCCCAGCTCGGCATCCTGCTCGTCGTCGCGGCGATCGTCGTCGTGACGCTCCTCGTCATCTGGCGACCGTTGCACTTCGCCAGCGTCGACCCCGACGTGGCCGCGGCCGCGGGACTGCCGGTCCGGACCCTCGCCCTCCTGTTCATGCTCGTCCTCGGGCTGGCGACCGCGGTGTCCGTGCAGGTCGTCGGGGCCCTGCTCGTGCTCTCGCTGCTCGTCACCCCCGCCGCGGCGGCCCTCCGCGTGACCGTGCACCCTGTGCTCGTGCCCGTCCTGTCGATGGTGTTCGCGGTGACGAGTGTCGTCGGCGGCATCCTGCTCGCCCTCGGCGGAGGCCTGCCGATCAGCCCGTACGTGACCACGATCTCGTTCGCCATCTGGGTCGTCTGTCGGATCGTCGGTGGTCGGCGGGACGCTCGGGGGCGGGACCGCATCGCCCGCCGAGCGGCACGCGAGGACCCAGTGACCACGACGACCCCAGCGGAGGTGGGTGCATGACCCCGACGGACGCGACGGACGCGACGGACGCGACGGACGCGACGGACGCGACGGACGCGACGGACGCCCTGCCCGCGGCGGACACCGCCGACGCGACCCCGCACAAGCGCACGACCCGGCAGCGCGGGGCGGTGCGCGAGGCCCTCGACGCCACCGAGGGCTTCGTGAGCGCCCAGGGTCTGCACGCCCGGCTCCGCGACACCGGGTCGACGATCGGCCTCGCGACCGTCTACCGCGCGCTCGGCGGTCTGGCCGACGAGGGCGCCGCGGACGTCCTGCAGCAGGACGGCGAGACCCTGTACCGCGCCTGCACGCCGGGCACGCACCACCACCACCTCATCTGCCGCACGTGCGGCACCACCGTCGAGATCGAGGCGGACGAGGTCGAGTCGTGGGCGCAGCGCGTCGCCGCGGAGCACGGGTTCACCCGCGCGAACCACGTCGTCGACGTGTTCGGCGAGTGCGCGTCCTGCAGCGCGCGGCGCTGACACGGGGCGGCGCACCGCACCACGGGCCGGCCGGGAGGCACCGCGCGGGCCCGGCACACGCCCTCCCCGTCCGTCCCGGGTCGGCGTTAGGCTGCGGCGCATGTACGTGATCCTGGTGCCGGGGATGTGGCTCGACGCGAGCGCGTGGGACGACGTCGCCCCGGTCCTCCGCGCCGCCGGGCACGAGGTCGAGGCCCTGACGCTCCCCGGGATGCACCCGGGCGACGACCCCGCGTCGGTCGGGTTCGAGGACCAGGTCCAGGCCGTCGTGGACCGCGTCGACGCGGCGAGCCGCACGACCTCGGGTGCCGAGTCGATCGCCCTCGTCGGGCACTCGGCCTCGGGCGCCGTGGTCGGCGTCGCCGTCGACCGCCGGGCGGCGCGCATCCGTGCCGCGGTGTACGTCGACGCGATCCCGTTCCCCGAGGGCGACTGGGACAACGACGAGTTCCCGGTGGTCGACGGCGTCGTGCCGTTCCCGGAGCGCTCGGCGTTCGGCGACGCCATGGTCCGCGACACCACCGACGAGCAGTGGGCGGCACTGCAGGCGCGGGCGATCCCCGTGCCCGCGGGGGCGACCCGACAGCACTTCCGGCTGACGGACGAGGCACGCCGCCGGGTCCCGACGACGGTCATCACGAGCGAGATGAGCCCGGACGAGCTCACCGCGGGGATCACGGCGCACGCGGACTGGGCGACCGAGCTCGCGGCGACCGAGGACCTCCGCATCGTCGGCCTCGACACCGGGCACTGGGCGATGTCCACCCGGCCGGCGGAGCTCGGGGCGCTCATCGTCGAGGCGCTCGCGCCGCGGCCGACGCAGGGGGTCTGACCCCGCGTTCGCCGGCGCTGGGCCGAGCCGGACCGGTCCCGACCCGGACGCGCGTAGCCTCCCGGCCATGGACGTGAGCACGCTGACCACGTGGGCCGGCGCGACCGACTACGACCTGGCGCGCCAGGTGCTGCAGCGTGGTGTCGCGGCGGTCTACGCCATCGCGTTCCTGTCCACGCTCGCGCAGTTCCCGGCGTTGCTCGGTGAGCACGGCCTCCTGCCCGTGCCCCGGTACATGCGGCTCCGGTACGCGCAGCAGCAGCCGATCGTGTGGCGGTGGATCCCGTACACCGACCGGCGGTTGCGGATGCTCGCGGGAGCGGGCGTCGTGCTCGCGCTGTCGGTCGTCGCCGGGTTGCCGCAGCTCGGGCCCGCCTGGGTGCCCGCGGTCGTGTTCCTGCTCATGTGGCTCGGGTACATGTCGATCGTCGACGTCGGCCAGACGTTCTACGGCTTCGGATGGGAGTCGTTGCTCCTCGAGGCCGGGTTCACGGTCGCGTTCCTCGGCTCGGACGACGTCGCCCCGTCGGTGATCGTCCTGTTCGCGATCCGTTGGCTCGTGTTCCGGCTCGAGTTCGGTGCGGGGATGATCAAGATGCGGGGCGACGCGTCGTGGCGGGACCTGACCGCGCTGTACTACCACCACGAGACGCAGCCGATGCCGAACCCCATGAGCCGCACCGCGCACCTGCTGCCGAAGCCCGTGCACCGGTTCGAGACGCTCGGCAGTCACGTCGTGCAGCTCGTCGTGCCGTTCTTCCTGTTCGCACCCCAGCCGGTCGCGAGCATCGCCGCGGCGCTCGTCGTCATCACGCAGCTCTGGCTCGTGGTGAGCGGCAACTTCGCGTGGCTCAACGTCCTCACGATGCTGCTGGCGTTCGCCGCCATCGACGACCGGGCGTTCGGTGCGGTGATCCCCGCAGTGGACGCTGCCGCAGGGCCGACCGCGACGCCCGTGTGGTTCGTCGTGCTCACCGTGCTCGTCGGGCTGCTCCTGCTCTGGCTGTCGTGGCCGCCGGCGAAGAACCTGGTGTCGAAGCGGCAGCTCATGAACGCGAGCTTCAACCGCTGGCACCTCGTCAACGCGTACGGGGCGTTCGGCAGCGTGACGCAGCAGCGGTCCGAGGTCATCGTCGAGGGCACCGAGGCCGAGGTCCCGCAGGAGGGCGACTGGGTCCCGTACGAGTTCAAGGGGAAACCGGGGGACCCGCGCCGGCGCCCGCGGCAGTTCGCGCCGTACCACCTGCGGCTCGACTGGCTCATGTGGTTCCTGGCGCTCGGCGCCGACGACGGCTGGTTCCGGGTGTTCGTCGTGCGCCTGCTCGAGGCGGACCGGCCGACGCTCCGCCTGCTCCGGGTGGACCCCTTCGACGGGCGGCGTCCACGGTGGATTCGCGCGCGGATGTTCCTGTACCGGTTCGCGACGCGCGAGGAGCGCCGTGCGACGGGCCTGTACTGGGTGCGGCAGGAGCAGTTCACCCTCGTGCGGCCGACGGGGATGGCGCCCCAGCGCGAGCGGTGACCCCGGGTGCGGTCCGGCCCCGCCTCCGGCCCGGGCCCCGGCCGGCCGCCGGCCCCGGTCGGGCCTCGGCTCGCGAGCGTGCAAGACGGGCCGCTCACGTTCCTCCCGTACGGCGAGTCGTGCTCTCTCGGCGGACGCGAGCGGCGCGTCGTGCGGTCTCGGCGCGGGCGCGAGCGGTGGCCGCGTGCGGCCGGCCGGGAGGCGCGGCTTGCGACGCGCCCGGGCCTCACGTAGGCTTGTCGCTTGGTCCGTCGCGTCCGCGCGGCGAACTGTTGTTCTGCCCTCCGACCATCGCAGCAGCCGTGGTCGCGCGGATCCGCTCCCTCGGGAACGGACGGGGCGGTGCGCACACCCCCCTCGCTCCTGTCGATCGGTCGACACGAGCGCGTGCGCGCCAGGCAAGTGACCTTGGGTGTGGCCGATCCGGCCGCACGGTAACCATCTCAGGAGGAGACCATGGCAGCAGTCTGCCAGGTGACCGGCGCCGTTCCCGGCTTCGGGCACAACATCTCACACTCGCACCGCCGGACGAAGCGCCGCTTCGACCCGAACGTGCAGAAGAAGACGTACTTCGTGCCGTCGCTCCGGCGCAACGTCACGCTCACCGTCAGCGCGAAGGGCATCAAGGTGATCGACGCCCGCGGCATCGAGTCCGTGGTCAAGGACATCCTGGCCCGTGGGGAGAAGATCTGATGGCCAAGCGCGGTCAGGACATCCGTCCGATCATCAAGCTCCGTTCCACGGCGGGCACCGGGTTCACCTACGTGACCAAGAAGAACCGCCGGAACAACCCCGACCGCCTCGTGCTCAAGAAGTACGACCCGGTCATCCGCAAGCACGTCGACTTCCGCGAGGAGCGCTAAGCATGGCCAAGAAGAGCAAGATCGCCAAGAACGACCAGCGCGCGGTCATCATCGAGCGCTACGCCGAGCGTCGTCTCGAGCTGAAGAAGGCCCTCGTGGACCCGAACGGCACCGACGAGAGCCGCGAGGCCGCCCGCGTCGGCCTGCAGAAGCTCCCGCGCGACGCCTCGCCGGTCCGCTACCGCAACCGCGACGCCATCGACGGTCGCCCCCGCGGCAACATCCGCGAGTTCGGCATCAGCCGTGTCCGCTTCCGCTCCATGGCGCACCGCGGCGAGCTCCCCGGCATCACCAAGTCGTCCTGGTGACGCCGACCCGCTGACACCGCGGGTCACCACGAACGAACGCTCCTCGTCCCTCGGGTCGGGGAGCGTTCGTCGTTCCCTGGGTGATGCGGTCGACCCTGGGTGATGCGGTCGACCGCGGGTGATGCGATGGGCCGTGCGCTCGGTCACATGGGTCACAGCAGCCCCAGCAGTCCCGAGGAACCGCGAGAATCCGGGCGAGTTGGCCGGGATGCGCCCGGGTGGCTGGTAGGTTCGCCTACGGTTCCACGGGCCCTCGGCCTCGTGGTCACCCCGCTCGGGTGCGGCATGCGCCCGGTCTGTACCGCTGAGAGTCCGAGGAGGACATCCATGGCTGACAAGTCCCTCAACCGCACCGAGCTCGTCGCCGCGATCGCGACCGAGTCGGGCCAGAGCCAGGCCGCCGTCAACGGCGTCGTCGACGCGCTCTTCTCCGTCGTGTCGAAGTCGCTCAGCGAGGGCGCCAAGATCTCGATCCCCGGGTGGATCGCGTTCGAGAAGACCCACCGCGCCGCCCGCACGGGCCGCAACCCGCAGACGGGCGAGGCGCTCGAGATCGCCGCGAGCGACAGCGTCAAGGTGAGCGCGGGCAGCAAGCTCAAGGCCGCCGTCAAGTAACGACGGCGAATTGACGACGGGGACGGCGCGTTGCGCCGTCCCCGTCGTCGTTCCCGGCCTGTCGTGCGTTCCACGACCGCGATCCACAGTCGGTCGGGGTCGCCGGGGCATCGCCGTAGGCTGGACGGGTGACTCGTCTCGCCCGGATCGCCGCGCCCGCGGTGCTGCTCCTCGTGGCGTTCGTGTCCGTGCTCGTGGCACTCGTCATCGGTGGTGCGGCGGACGCCCCGCTCGTGTCGGATCCCGGTGCCGCCGTCCGGTTCGGTCTGCCGATCGCCAAGACCGTGGTGGACCTGGCGGCCGCCGCGACCATCGGCGGCCTCGGGCTCGCCACCGTCGCGCTGTCCCGCACGGCACCGGAGTGGAACCGAGCACTCGACGTCGCCGCCGCCTCCGCCGGCGTGTGGACGGTCGCCGCCGCGGTCACCACGTTCTTCTCGTTCCTCAGCGTCGTGGACGTCCCGGTCACGCTCGACCAGCAGTTCGGCCAGTCCCTCAGCGTGTTCCTGACCGGCACGGATCTCGGGTTGGCGTGGATCGTCACGGTCCTCGTCGCCGCCGTGGTCACGGTCCTCTGCTTCGCGGTCCGCTCCCGCGGGCTCGTGGCCCTCGTCGCCGGCGTCGCGATGGTCGGCCTGGTCCCGATGGCCGAGCAGGGGCACGCCGCGGGCACGGCCAGCCACGACGCAGCCGTCACGGCACTCGGACTGCACCTCGTCGGCGCGGCGCTCTGGGTCGGCGGGCTGCTCTCCCTGGCGCTCCTCCGCGGCGTCCTCCCCGCCGAGCGGCTGCCGCTCGTCACCGCGCGGTACTCGAGCATCGCGCTCGGGTGCTTCGTGCTCGTGGCCGCCTCGGGGTACGCCTCCGCATCGATCCGCGTCGGGAGCTGGGGGGCGTTGCTCACCCCGTACGGCGTCCTCGTGCTCGTCAAGACCGCGGCGCTCCTGGGCATCGGTGTGCTCGGCGCACTGCAGCGTCGTCGGACCGTCGTCGCGCTCGCGGCCGACCCCGCCCGGCGGCGCCCCTTCTGGACGCTCGTGGTCGCCGAGCTCGCGGTGATGGGCGTCGCGTCGGGCTTCGCGGCGGCGCTCGCCCGCACTGCGCCCCCGGTCGACCAGGTCGCCCTGAGCACGACCAGCGACCCCACGCCCGCCGAACTGCTCACCGACGATCGTCTGCCCGCCGCGCCCGGCGGGTGGACGTGGCTCACCGGCGGCTCGCTCGACCTGTTCTGGGTCATGGCCGTCGTGCTGCTCGCCGCGGTGTACGCGGCCGGGGTCATCCGCCTCCGGCGTCAGGGTCGGCGGTGGCCGGTGCTGCGGACCGTGTCGGCGATCGCGACGGTGCTCGTGCTGCTCGCCGCGACGAACGGCGCGCTGCACCGGTACGACCGGTTCCTCGTGTCGTCGGCGCTCGCCGAGCACGTCCTCCTCGGGCTCCTCGTGCCGGTGCTCGCCTGGGGTGCCGGTCCGGTCCTCCTGATCCGGGCCGCGGTGCACCCACGGCAGGACGGCAGCACCGGCGTCCGCGAGTGGACCGGGATCCTCGTCGACAACGTGGTCGTCCGCTACCTGGCGCAGCCGTTCCCCGCGGCCGTGCTCCTCGGCGCGCTCTGGTGGGCGTACGTCGACACCGACGCCCTGCGGTGGGCGGCCGACGACGGCATCACCCGCACGGTGACCGACGTCGTGTTCCTCGCGGTGGGGCTCGTCGCCGTGCCGACGCTCCTGACGCCGGTGGCGGTCGGGGCTCGACGCCCGAGCACCGGCGCGGCACTGGTCCGGATCGGCAGCGGGGCGCTCGTCGCGGCGTCGATGGTGGTGCTCGGCTCGGTGCTCCGAGGCCCGCTCGGCCTGGTCCAGGCGTCCTGGTTCGGCGCGATGGGCCGGACGTGGGGTCCCGATCCCGTGGTCGACCAGGCGCGGGGCGGACTCGTGCTCGTCGTGGCCGGCATCGCCTTCCTCGTGCTCGTCGTCGTGGTGGTCCTCGTGCGGTCCCGACGCTCCTCGTCCGAGGGTGAGCCGACCGCCCGGTCCACGGGTCCGACGGCCCGGGTCGACGCGGGTGTGACGACAGCGGTGGCCCGGTCATGAGTCCCGAGCTGACGCCGGAGCAGCGGGCGGTCTTCGAGTACATCGAGTCCACCCGTGACCACGTCTTCATCACCGGCCGGGCGGGCACCGGCAAGTCGACCCTCCTGCACCACCTGTCGTGGAACACCGCCAAGCAGGTGGTCATCTGCGCGCCCACGGGTGTCGCGGCGCTCAACGTCGGCGGTCAGACGATCCACTCGCTGTTCCGGCTGCCGATCGGGCTCATCGCGGACGCCGACCTCGAGCAGAACAGCGAGGTCCGCAAGCTGCTCAACACGATCGACACCGTCGTCATCGACGAGATCTCGATGGTCAACGCAGACCTGCTCGACGCCATCGACCGCTCCCTCCGCAAGGCACGCCAGCGCTCCCGCGAGCCCTTCGGCGGCGTGCAGGTCGTCATGTTCGGAGACCCCTACCAGTTGCCACCGGTGCCGGGGGACGCCGACGAGCGGGCGTACTTCGCCGACCACTACCGGTCGATGTGGTTCTTCGACGCCAAGGTGTGGCTCGAGACCGAGCTGCACATCGTCGAGCTGGCCCGCATCCACCGGCAGCGTGACGACGCGTTCGCGGCGATGCTCACGGCCGTGCGCCACGGGCGGGTCACGGCGGACGTCGCGAACGCGCTCAACACCGCGGGAGCGCGACCGGCTCCGGACGGCGTGATCACCCTCGCGACCCGGAACGACACCGTCGCGCGGATCAACAAGACCGCGCTCGACCGACTACCCGGCCGCGTGAAGACCGCCAAGGCCGAGGTGAGCGGGGACTTCGGCGGCCGGAACCACCCCGCCGACGAGGCGCTCGAGCTGAAGCCCGGCGCACACGTCATGTTCCTGCGGAACGACGCCGACCAGCGGTGGGTGAACGGGACGATCGGCGTCGTCACGAAGATCCGCGACACCGTCTGGGTCGAGGTCGACGACGAGGAGTTCGAGGTCCAGCCGAGCGTGTGGGAGAAGGTCAAGTACTCGTACTCGGCGGCGACGAAGGAGCTCAAGAAGGACGTCGTCGGCAAGTTCCAGCAGTTCCCGCTCCGCCTCGCCTGGGCCGTCACGATCCACAAGTCGCAGGGCAAGACGTACGACCGTGCCGTCGTCGACCTCGGGAACCGGGTGTTCAGCGCGGGGCAGGCGTACGTCGCGCTGAGCCGGATCACCTCGCTCGACGGGCTCTACATGACACGGGACCTCCGGCCCCGCGACATCATCGTCGACAACGACGTGCGGCGGTTCATGTCCGAGGCGCCGCGGATCGTCGCGACCGCGTTGCCGGCGCCGCCCCGGTGAGCTCGCGCGTCCGCGGACGCGGTGGCTGCGCGACGACGCGGAGACCGGGCGAATGACGGGGGAGCCGGGGAGTGCCTCCCATGCGGCGCGCCGCGCGGACAGGACGACGCCCCCGGGATGTCCCGGGGGCGTCGTCGGTGCCGTGGAGCGGGAGCGCTCAGGCGCCGGCGCGGTTGAGGCCGCGGATCGCCCGCAAGTTCTGCTTGTCCGCACCGATCGCGGTGAGCACGAGGATCGCGCCGACGATGACGTGGAACACGTTGTCGGTGGTGTTCGCCGCCAGGACGTTCGCGCTCGTGTTCATGAACACGAACCCGTAGACGCCGATCACGAGGACGATGACGCCGACGAGCAGGTTCATGCCCCGCGCCGACGGGAGCGTCCCCATGCCGGCGATGAGGAGGGCGGCCGCGAGCGCCGTCCAGATGAACGCCAGGGCGGGGTTCACGAGGAACGCGCCCCAGAGGTAGCCGCCTTCGTTGCCGAGGAAGTGGTGACCGCCGTTGCCCGCGAAGAAGAAGCCGAGGACGCCCCAGATGGCGAACATCGAGCCCGCCGTCATGGCGAGCGCCCGGTTCGGTGAGGACGCGAAGCTCGGCTGGACGATGGACATCTCGTTCTCCTCTCCTCGGACGTCGTGGTCGTCCTCGGGATCGTGGGTCAGTGCCGCCCAGATGCGCGCCGAGCGCGACGGTCGATGGTCGCTCTCAGCCTCCGGCGGGCGGGGAAACGGTATCGTGTCCCGCCCCGACCGGCCCAATCGGAGCGCCGCCACGATGCGGATGCCCACGCCGACGACCACCGCCCCGATCAAGAGGAGTCCCGTGACCTTCACGCCCGACCGCACCGGCGAGGTGTCACGTCGGGGACGGTGGTTCCTGCTCGCTGCCGTGGGTTTCGTGGTCGTGCCTCTCGTCTACGCGGCCGCCGTGCTGACCCCGATCGGTCAGCGCCTCGAGGACGCTGCGTTGAGCGGGGTCCGTGACACGGACCTGTTCGGGTCCGACACCGCGCTCAACGTCATCTCGGTCCCGGTGATCCTGCTGCTCGTCGTCGTGATCGTCGCCGTCGGTCTGGGCCGACGGCGGCTCGGCGTGGGCATCGGAGCCGGGGTCGTGGTGCTCGCGTCCGCGGGGACGTCGACCTTGCTCAAGCGTATCGCCGCGCGCCCTGAGATCGCCGGGTCGACGACCCCGAACTCGTTCCCGTCGGGTCACGCCACGATCGCGCTCGCGGCGTCGTTCGCGGTGCTCATGGTGACCCCCCGGCGGTTCCGGCCCGTGGTGCTGCTCGTCGGCGCCGCCTACGCGGTGATCGTGGCGAACCAGACCGTCGTCTACGGCTGGCACCGCATGAGCGACATCGTCGGCGCGTGTGGGGTCGCGCTCTTCTGGCTCGGGATCGTCCGGGCGGTCGGACCGCGGGTCGACCTCGGCCTGCGGGGCGACCGCGACGCTCCGCGGGGGCCACGCGTCCTCGTCACCGGAGCGCTCCTGGCGGCCCTCGGCATCGCCGTGCTCATCGGCGCCGTCGCCGCGGTCGTGTTCGTGGTGAGCGACGCGGCGGACGGTCCGTCACTGCTCGTCGCGGGCCGGATGGCGGCGTCGGGGAGCGTCGTGCTCACGATGCTCGCGGTGTGGCTCGCCGACGGCATGCACCACGCCGGTGGGGGTGGTCGGCGCTGACGAGCGGTCTGGCCGGAGTGCGTGAGGCGGTCGCCGCGGTTCAGCGCTGCGAGACGGGCGAGATGACGAGCTCGTCGACGCGGACGTGTCCGGGAGCGTCGAGGACGAACTGCACGGCTGCGGCGACGTCCTCGGGGGTGAGCATCACCGCGCGGGCGTCGGCGTCCGGCACGACCGGACGCATCGCCAGGAAGTCCGAGTCGACGTCTCCCGGGCACAGGTGGCAGGCCCGGACGCCGTGCTCGGCCTCCTGGTTGTTCAACGTCCGGACGACGGATCCCAGGGCGGTCTTGCTCGCGCTGTAGGCCACGCCGGCCCCGGGCGAGAACTGCCATCCCGAGTACGACGACACCACGACCACGACGCCGGCCGCCCGCCGCAGCTCCGGCAGCGCGAGGTCGACCGCCGCCACCACCGCCGTGAGGTTCGTGTCGACGATCTGTGTGAAGCGGGCGAGGTCCTGGTCTGCCCATCGTCGGGCTGGGTCGTTGAGACCGGCGGCGAGGACGAGACCGTCGATGCGGCCCAGACGATCGACGAGCTCGGCGTGGGCGGCGGCCAGGGCCCGCCGGTCCGTCACGTCGACCGGCAGGGCGATCGCGTCCCCACCGTCGGACCGGACCTCGGCCACCACCGCGTCCAGGGCCTCCCGGCGACGGCCGCTCACCGCGACGCGCCACCCTGCGGCCGCAGCCATCCGCGCCGCCGCGCGCCCCATCCCGGTCCCGCCGCCCGTGATCCACAGCACCCGTGCGTCATCGCTCATCGTCCGTCCTCCTGTCGTCAGTATGCTCGGCGGCACGACGCGGACGGGTGGAGGCAGCGAGGATGCTGATCGAGTTCAACGACCAGGTGGTCGTGGTGAGCGGTGCGGGCCGGGGGATCGGACGCACCATCGCGGAGCGGTTCCTCGCCGAGGGTGCGACGGTGTTCGCGCTCGACCTGGCGTTCGGTGCGGCGGGCGACGGAGCTGCTCCGACGCCGGCCGACCGGTTCGTCGAGCTCGTGTGCGACGTCAGCGATCCGGCCTCGGTCCGCTCCGCGGTCGCGACGATCGTCGAGCGCGCCGGACGGATCGACGTGCTCGTGAACAACGCCGGCATCAACGTCGAGGGCACCATCGACACGCTCGACCCCGACCGCTGGCGGCGGTGCTTCGACGTCAACGTGGGCGGGGTGTTCCTGATGAGCCAAGCGGTGATCCCGACCATGCGGGCGCAGCGGTCCGGACGCATCGTCAACGCGGCGTCGTTCGCGGCGATCGTGCCGAGCGTCGGGAGCGCCGCCTACGCGGCCTCGAAGGCGGCGGTCGTGCAGTTCACGCGGGTCCTGGCGGGTGAACTCGGGCCGTGGGGCGTCACGGTGAACGCCTACGCCCCGGGCATGGTGCCGACGGCGATGAACGGCTTCGCCGACATGGACCACGCGGCGCAGGCGCGACTGCTCGACACGCTGTCGCTCCGCCGCTGGGAGACCGCCGACGACGTGGCCGACGTGGTCTGCTTCCTCGCGAGTCGAGCTGCCGGGTACGTCACCGGCGCGCTCATCGACGTGAGCGGCGGCAAGTTCGCGACACAGATCCCGGCGAAGGCCTACGAGATCGCGGCGCTGCCGGACTGACGCGCTCCCTGCCCGGGCGACGGCGCTGTCCCGCTCCGCGCGGTGGGCTCGCTCCGGGTCAGGGGCAGTGCAGCGTCGACGAGGCCCGCTGCCCTTCGCGGCGTTCGACACGGTGCTGTGAGAGGGGCGCGCCGCAGAGCGGGCACGCGCGGTCCACCGTGCGGTCGTCGGGGCCCTCGGGACGCCCGGCGCCGATCTGCGACGGCCCCATCTTCTCGATGAGCGTCGTGTTCCAGCGCGTGTACCAGCGTCCGAATCGACCCGCCATCGCTCCTCCAGTTCGTTCGTACCCTAATGATCAGTGTACGACGCTGTTCTGCCTCCTGACCACGAGCGACGGGTCAGGAGGCGTCGTCGACGACCGACAGGAGGGCCGTCAGGTCGTCCTTCAGGGCCTCCAGACGGGCGACCGGCCACCCGAGCCGCTCGGCGACGGCGAGCGGCACCGCCCGCGCCCGCTCGCGCAGAGCGCGACCCGCGGTCGTCAACGACACCTGTAGCTGGCGCTCGTCGCTCGGGCTGCGGTCACGACGGACGTAGCCGGATGCCTCGAGCCGCTTGAGGAGGGGGCTGAGCGTCGCCGAGTCGAGGTGCAGCTCACGCGCGATCGCCCGGACCGACCTGGGGGAGTCCTCCCACAGCGCGAGCATCACGAGGTACTGCGGATGCGTGAGACCCATCGGCTCGAGGAGCGGCCGGTACAGCCCGATCACGGCCCGGGACGTCGCCGCGAGCGCGAAGCAGAGCTGACGGTCGAGGGCGAGCGGGTCCACGGTCTCCGGCGCAGCGGTCATGGCTCGATCCTACGTTCGTGCCCTCATGGTTCGTGCGCTGCCGCCCTCGAACTGGGGCGCGCTGCGACGTTGTCCGCCGTCCGGACGACACCTACGCTCGGAGGAGTACCCGCTGCACCCGGACGGACCGGACCGCGCCCGTGCCCGGTCCGAGCGGTGTATCCCTCCCGGTCCCTGCTCCTGTCGACGCGCTACCCGTCCCGTCGAGCGGACGCAGTGGACCGGGACCCCGAAGGCGTCGTGTTCCACGCGTGTCGCCGCCTCCACCATGCCGGTGCCCGCGGTCGCGGCCGCGCTGTCGCTTCTCAACCTAGGTGAGACTTCTTCTCAGCAGCGAGACCGCGAAGAGCTTGAGGACGCCGTTTTCGGGCGTCGCAGATCCTTCTCACCTGACGTGAGACCTTCGGGTGCGAGTGCCCGCATGACGAAAATGACGGCGAAGCCGTTGGGCTTCGCCGTCGTTTCGTGTCGTTCAGTTGTGAGCCAAGATGCGGTCGCCGGGTTCGCAGTTCGTGCAGCCACGTGACTTTCTTCGGTTAGGGGCGCTTTGTTGCTTGACGTGCCCCTAGGCGCACTTCCACCAGTAGCGGTCGGTGCCGGCGAACATCAGCTCCGGCCGCTTGGCTCCATTGAAGTCGGGGCGGAACTCGGTCACGAGGAGCGGGTCGGTGGTCGCGAGGTCGTTGACGCGCAAGACCAGCTGGCGGCTGGAGCAGAGCGAGCATCCGTAGCACCGGACCTTCCGATCGATGCGTTGTCGGTACCAGCGCGCAGCTTCGGTGGTGCAGAGCCAGTACACCTCTTCGTTCGCGCCGTGGGAGTAGTCCTCGGGCCGCTCTTGGTTGTTCCGGGTGGGGTGCCACTGTGCGGCGATGTCCGAGTGGGTGTCGGCAAGGCTCGTTCGGGTGCACCGCAGCAGCGCGCGCCGGCACGGCTCGCAGCTGCCCCTTGGCTTCGGTTGTAGAGGGACATTGTGTAGTGGTGACCGCAGTCGGGGCAGCGTCATTCCGGCTTGTTTCCGCTGTCGGCGCACATCTTGGTTGCGGGGTGGCCCGCCTCGTCGGCGGGGTCGAGTTCCGCGGCGAGTTGGGGGTGGGTGGTGGTTCGGTTCGATGCCGTTGCCCAATACAGGTGTCCGTTGCGGGGGTATCGCCAGGCGAGCTTGCGACGTGCGGCGGCTTGGATGGTCTGCGCGGTGGTGGCGCCGTTGAGGACGGGATCGAGTTCCTTCGCTAAGTTGGGATGGGTCGTGGCCAGGTCGTTGTAGCCGGGAGCGACCGCGCCGTTGGAGCAGATTGGGCACCGTCCCTGGCTGGAGTGTTGGTGTCCGTGGTCGCAGATGACCAGGCCGCCGCGGCCGAATCGGTAGCTGCTGCTGCTCTTGCTAGCGGGGGGGGGGCGGCACCGCTTCCGGCCGCTTGTCTGCGGGGGAGCGTCCGTGCCTGCCACGGGTGCTCGTCCTGGTGTTGGGTTCCTGCTTTGTGAACGGATTCGAGCGTGACCCGTTGCGAGAACGTGGTGGACCAGTACTGCATCACTTCCCCAGCACGAGCAATCCCTTCACGAGCTCGGGGTCTTCCGGCGCCTCGGGTTCGAGCACTGGAAGCCCGCACTCTGCAGCGTCCGGCGCCGGGCTACCGACAAGGCGGTCGTCTTCCTCGCTCAGCGTTCGAGACGAAAGACCATCGGGAGCCTGACATGTTCCGCCCGTATTCCTCTGGTTTCGGACCTTCCCCGGTCGTTTTGCCCTCGTTAAGGAGTGGCGCGAACGCTGAGGGTGTCGCGCGCCTTCTTTAGGCGTCGGTCCGCGAACCCAATCGACCAGATCGCGGCCAACAGGATTACCGCCGAAAGCATGAGTTGGAGCGTATCGTCGCCAAGCCAGCGACGCCAGTCACCGGAGCTGAAAAGCCATAACAGACTGCTGAACGGGATTAGAATAAGGCCTAGCACCAACGTCATCAGTTCCAGATGACGGAGAGCCCCGATGGGGACTGCCGCAACGCCGAGTGCACCTTGATTGCCGCTTACCAAGCACCAATCCCATACCAGAGACAGGCCAGTTGCCGCCGCACCCGCAATTCGACTTGTGGGGCCCCCGACGGTAACCAGGAAGAGGAGCCGACGGGGCCAGTCGAGTTGGCTTCCGTACGCCCAGAGAACGATTATCTCGTCTAGGTTGCGAAAGACCAAGAATGTACAGCCGATCGCGACAGCTTGTGCGAACATCGCCGCCCAGACCGCTCCGAGCCGTGTACTCGTCGCGGCGCGAGTCATCGATCCGACGGCTCGACCAGCTCGAACTACCTCCCTGGTGGCATCAACCCAGCTCTTTATCCAGACGACCACCAGCGCCGGTATGACAAGCGCCGCTGGGACGCCTAACCCATAGACGAGCAATTGCGCGAGGAGATCCTCGGGCCCGGGCAGGCTTGGTAACATGGGGCCTCCGGTCGCACTTCGGGCGTGGTCAGAGTGACACGATCATGCACGAAAGCCTCGCGTGGCACCAGGGGTACGAGACGATGCTGATCACGGGGTTTCGCGCCGCTGGCGAACGCCCGGCAGCCTGGAAGGGGCCGGTAGAGCCGAACGCGGCGGCTCTAGAAGGGTGGGCGTCAATATGCGTGGCACCCACATGGGGACCCGGAACAGGTGATACGGATAGCAAGCCTGCCTCCCACTCTGAATCGGCCCCCGAATGAAGAGCAGGAGTAGGCGAACTGCACCGGGCGTGCAGCAGTTTCCCACGATGGCCGTCGTACACCTGGTGAGCGCGATCTGTAACTGTGACGCCTCCGCTCGGTTCGCTACCGCCGGCCGAGGCTGAGGGCGTGTCACCCAGCTTGCAACTTTCCACGCTTCAGCGAAGGCCGGGCTCATGTCGCTGCCAGCGTTGAGAGCACGCGTAGTAGACAGCCTCGGGCCGCTTGCGTGGGCGCTTGCGAGCCGGAGAAGCTGATCGCGCTCAATCTCGCGCTTCACGAGCCCAGGAGGCCTTCGTGTCCCACGCTAACGCTGCTCTGACCCCGCGCGCCCGGCTTCGCCTTGCCCGGTTGATCGTCGATGACGGTTGGCCCGTCTCGGCCGCGGCGAAGATGTTCATGGTCTCGCCCGTCACGGCACGGAAGTGGGCGGCCCGGTTCCGTGCCGAAGGCCCTGCTGGGATGACGGACCGGACCGGTCGTCCGCGAAGGATGCCGACGAAGACGCCGACCGCGGTGGTGCGCCGGATAGTGTCGTTGCGGTGGCGAGACCGGCTCGGACCGGTCCAGATCGGCGGGCTGCTGGACATGCCCGCCTCGAGCGTTCATGCGGTCTTGGTCCGCTGCCACCTCAACCGGCTCTCGCACATCGACCGGGTCACGGGCGAGCCGATCCGCCGGTACGAACACGACGCCCCCGGCGCACTGCTCCACGTCGATGTCACGAAGTTCGCCAACATCCCCGACGGCGGCGGCTGGCGATACGTCGGCTGACAGCAGGGCTACCGGAACGCGTCCGCGACCGCGAATCGCACCGGGAGACGGGGGCGCGAGTACCGGCCGGTGATCGGGACTGGATACATCCACACCGTCATCGACGACCATTCCCGGGTCGCCTACGCCGAGATCTGCACCGACGAGACCGCCGCCACCGTGATCGGCGTGCTCCGACGCGCTATCGCCTGGTACGCGAACCACGGCGTGCGTGTGCGCCGCGTGCTCTCCGACAACGGCTCCGCCTACCGGTCCCACGCCTGGCGGGATGCCTGCACCGAGCTGGGTATCGTGCACAAACGCACCCGCCCCTACCGACCACAGACCAACGGGAAGATCGAGCGGTTCCACCGCAGCCTCGCCGACGGCTGGGCCTACGCGCGGAAGTACGAATCGAACACCGAACGCAGCGAAGCGCTACCGGGCTGGATCCACTTCTACAATCACCACCGGCAACATTCCGCCATCCGGGCAACCCCGATCAACAGGCTCAACAACCTGTCTGGACATCACAGCTAGTCGAGTTCCCGCGTTCCGCACCACTCGGTAGCGCTCACCCTGGGTCCTCCCGCACCTGCACCCCTCGCCGCCTCTGCCAATCGCGATGCCGATAATCGAGGTCAGCATGTTCGCCCCACCGGCGACCAGGGAACCGAACGTCAGGAACAGCACCAGGAACGCGATCAAGATGCCGACGACCTCCCCGGAGCCGAACGTGGCGTAGGTGACTCGTAGAGCTCGCCGCCGACCTCGGCGTGGAAGGTGGTCCGCTGCTGCTCGGCGAAGTGCTTCTCGTTGACGATGGAGAGTGCCTTGGTGGACGCGGTGCTGTTCCCGGCTCCTCCGGCGGCGCTGGCGTTCAGCCCTGAGGCGGGGACGGCTGTCAGGGCGGCGATGATCATCAATCATGCGGAGTGAGCCGAATTCTTCCGGAACAGTCAACCTAGCCTCAATTGCTCCCAGAAAACCTTTGGGATTTCTGCTTTGCGCAGGTGTCCGGCCTCATGAATCGGACGATAACCTGGCGAATATGGAGCCGAGCAGCACCCGTGGGTCCGCTGTGACCAAGTCTGCGCCGCTACGACCGGCCTCCCCTGCCGAGACCTGGGTCGGCGACGTGTACACCATCACCGTCGCGCCGGGATAGGACGACGCCACCTGGCGGACGAAGTCGGCCACCGGCGTGCCGTCCTGACGACCCCAGTTCGTGATCACGACGTCGTATCGCAGGCTCCTGAGGTACTTCAACGCACTGTCCGGGTGCGTCGTCTTCGTGATGGCCAGTCCCAGCCGTTCGAAGGCGATGCTCTCGTGGAGATTATTGTCCGGGTGGTCGTCCACCCACAGAATGCGACCGAGGCGGACGGAGGCGGGCACCTTCACAGCGGCGGTGTCGAGGGTCTGACCGCGCTCAGCCGCGGCAGCGCTCACATCATCGCCGACCGCCTCACGCGTCCTCGACCCGACGTTCACCTGCACGTCGACAAGCTTCGCGACCGAGATCTTGAGGCCGCTCGCACGTCCGCGCGCAACCGCCCCCCAAGTGATCGCCCCGACGACGACAATGACCAGCACCCCGAGGATCAGCGTGACCACTTCGGTGCTCATGCCTACCGTCCTTTCTTCCTTAGCTCAATCACTTCAATTGCCACGTCGATCGGAAAACGCGCCCATCCGGACAGCTCCGAAGCCGCCTGGCGGAGCTTGCCCGCGAATCCATCGACGCGATCGACTCCGAGAGCGACGAGCGCGACGATATCGAGGTCGGGGATCTCGATGGGCGCGCTCGCATTCCTCCACAAATAGTCGTTGGAGGCTGCCAGGTTCGCCGCGTCGTCAAAACGGCGGGACATCGCGACGAGCGCGCGCAGCAGGACGGACTCGCGATCGTGGTCCATGAGGGCGAGGCCGGCCCGGACGTACGTTCGCACGGGAGCGCCAAGCGCTCCCATCGGGGCGGTCCCCGACCCCATGGCCGGGAAGGCCGCGATCGCTGCAAGTTCCTCACGGAGGTCATCCGCGAGCTCGGGTGTCGCCGCCGCCGCGACGAAGAGGTAGGCCTGCTGCTGTGGAGAGGCGAGCTCGCGCCGCTCGGACCGGTCCGCCTCGGCGGGAACGCTCGCCACCGCGGCGCCAAGCTGGCGGACCACGTCCCTGTCAGGTCGTGGCGGGCCGTCCGCATCGACTGTCCGGCAGGCCGCTCCAAGGAAGTCGCCGTAGGGGAAGCCGAGCCGGGAGAACGAGCGGGCGGCAGTCGCCAAAAGGTCAATCCCGTCATCGGTGCCCAGAGACAACGACCACTGCGCGGCCTCCCGATATGCCGTCGCCGCATCCAGGCCGTTCGCTCTACTGGTAGCCGTATCCGGCTCGCTGGTCATGACCTCGCGGAGATAGTCCTCCTCGGCCAGCTGGGCGTAAGCAGTCAAGAATGCCGCCCGGGCGGAGGCGCGCTCCGGGTCGACCCCCTGATCTCTGAGGTCTGCCGCGGTCATGTCAGATCATCTCGCGCAAGTTGGACAGGCTGTCGGGCGCGATGAACGACCCGTTCGGATGGATCCACTCGCGCCAGAGGACGTTGTTTGACCGGTCCCAGTTCCACTTCTCGCATGAGTGAATTTGTGTCACAGGGACGTTGATCTTGGCCACGATCTCGCCTTCAGTTTGAAAGGCGGAGTACCGGCGATAGGAGTTGAGGTCGCGCACCTCCTCGGCCACGCTCTCTACCTCGACGGCCGGTCGCGGCGCCAGCACCAGCCAGCACACAAACAGGTACGCGGATGATTTGGCGCCGAACTGGCTCCCGAACCAGAGGGCCGTCTTGCGGGCGCGATGCGCGAAGTTGGTGGCCGCGGTCGACTGCCGCTCCACGGTGCCGGCTGAGAGCGAGATGAAGGGCGTGATCTCCCGGAACGGCCGGCCCGTCGCGGGATCGGGGTCGTCGAAGTGGTTGATGTGCCGGTCGAGCGCGGTGAGTGTTAACTGGCCGCGAACATCGGAGGGGGCAATCGAGCCGCTGTCGCGCCACCAATTGGAAACGAGGCCCTCACCGCTGTCGATGAGCCCCCGTGCCGTGTCATCGTCGGAAAGGCTGAGACCCTTCACGCACCACTGAACGATCAAACTTGCCACCCCTCCGACCGGCGCGAGGCCCGGGCGCTTCCCCCGCTCGCCCGCCAGGCTAGCGCGAGGGGCGGAGGAACGGGAATTAGGAACGCGAATCGTCCCCTGTGGATCAGAAGTCGAGCACCAGGAAGAACGACCACGCTCCCGCGCGAAGGCGTGGTCAGGACCCGAGGTTGAACACGTTTAACGAACCCCACGTCTGCCTAATCTACGACCGCGCCTTCACCCGGTGGCCGGAACGCGCCCCTGAAGTCCGCTGCCAGTCATACGGCGCAATCACCGACTAGGGGCTTTGACTACGACGCCCATTAGGATGGTGCGTCGTGCCCCCACCAAGGAGCTCGACATGGCGCTTTTCGACCGCCTGGCCAACATAGAGGAGCACGGACTCGGGACGCGTCGTCCGCAAGATGAGGGGCCATTGGTACCCTCCCCGAGACGCGATCCCGACCACCCCGATCAAGTTCGTGGTGCTGTCGTGAGAGTGACGGAGGCTCGTACCTCATGTCTACACCTGAAGATTAAAAGGAGCGGCGGCCAACTCTGACGGCTGTAGCCAGATCAGTCTAGGCGTCGTCTGCGTTTCCCTGTTCAAGACTCATCTTTCCGCCGACCACTGCGAGGATCGCGATGCCAGCGGCGATGCCAATGCCGATGGTCAAACGCTCCAAGAGCTTGACCTTTGCGCCCTTGGTCTCAGCTTCCTTCTGCGACTGAAGTTCAACAGTGCGCCCAATCTCTCGCGTCAATTCGAGTCGCTGTTCAAACGTAATGTCAGGGAGTTCAAGAATTCTGTCGAGCGAGCGTCGCCATTGCTCAAACGCCTCACGCAGAGCATGGTCGCCCTCGTCAAAGGACTTCATCGTCGTGGTGTAGCCCTCAGCCAGCGAGTTGATGGCGTCCGCGGCAAGCTTGCGGAACTCCGGGAGCTGCTCGATCAGCTTGATTCGTACCTCATCCGATACCTGCTGAACCTCGGGCGAACCGTCCGAAGTCCGTGAGCGCGAGGTTCTTGAGCGCGGCGAATCTCGCTGGAGAGACGCCACTCTTTGCCTGCTCTGAGCCCGATTGTTCGTCGTACGCCATGATTCCCCAAATCTTTGATGCCAGCTTAGCGGGGAGGGTCGACATAACGGGGGTCTGCCGGCTCGTTGTCTCCGATCACGAGGTCGCCTTCGACAACCTGTTCTTAGCGCGGGGGGAGGGGCACCGGCTCCTCGGTACCGAGTTCGATCCGCCGCTGAGCGTTTGGCCGTGGTTGCAAACCCCGAACCGCTGGCATCGGGTTCAAGCGTGGGCGGTGGCGGCCAGCGACTACGCGGTGCTCGTGCAGTTCGGCCGCAGCCAGGCGTTGCGGCAGGTGTAGGTGTGGCACCGAGGTGTGAGGCATCGACAGGAGCAGCGCTGAGGCGCCATGGTCGACGAGCGACCCTGCTTTCCGTCGGTCGCGTCGAGGCGGTCACCGAGGCGGCAGCATCTGGAGGTGTCGTTTTGGGATGTGGAGCAGTGCGGTGTTGCCGGGTGCGCCGAGCTTTTTGAGGATCACGAACCGCATCTCGAATCGCTCCCCGGTGCTTGCGGTGATCGTCTCGGTCGTGTCCAGGTGCAGGTGGTGGTGGCCGGAGATGACGAGCTTCGGCTCCACCTGCGGAACGCCACGATGGAACATCGCCTGCCCACGTTGGGCGTATTGCAGGGCTGCTGGGTCCCATCGATGTTCGGTTGCGGCGAGTGCTGCGGTCAGGGCGGCAGGGTAGGGCGGCAGGGTAGGGCGCGTCGTGGCCGAGGAACACGTCGACCGGTTCCGTGCCGAGCGCTTCGAGGTCCTGCTCCGTGACCTGTTCCGCCAGCCACCAGTTGGGGAGGCTGTCGTCGAAGAGCTGCTGCCCGCGGTGCGCGACGTCGATGCTGTTCGCGCCGCCGAGGGCGGCAACGACGGAGCTGTCAGCGGTGGTGGTGCGCCAGTCGCGGGGGAGGAACCCTATCCGCGCTTCGAACCAGCGGACACCGGCCGCGTCGGCATCGAGGCGGTTGATCGGGTCGCTGAGCGTTGTCGGTGTTGGTCATGCTGATACCTCCTTGTTGTTGTCGGTACCGGTATGCGCGGAAGCAGCGCGACAAAGCGGCACCGCGGGTGACGACGGGAGAACTCCGCTCGGGGAAGCCGACGCGCACCGGTCGGCCACGTGCTCACCTGCCCAGGCCCAGTAGCCCTGCTCGCGGGCCGCTCGTTCGGGAAGACGCGGTCTTGAGACAAGGCTCGCGAGCGCAGGCGGTAGGAACCATGACGGCACGCTACGAGCAGCGGGTGCCGCCGAAGGCGCACGAACGCAGTGCGAGTCCAGGAACAGGAAAACCGGTGGTCAGGTTCTACGATGCGGCGTTGCGCCGAGCAGATCACGACCAGCAGCTGATCAACGCGAAAGAATATTGATCGGCGAGGCGCAACTTTCGCCGGAGAGCGATTGCGGGAGGTTGGCAGCGGGCAAAGCGCTTCCGTCTGGTTACCGGAATACCGGTGTACCGTTTCTCCGGGGGCAACACGCACACTGTTACGAAGGAGCCTTCATGGCACAGAAAGTCACCACCGTTCTCGTCGACGACCTCGACAACGAAACCATCGCCGCAGGCGAAGGCCGCACCGTCTCGTTCGGATACGACGGCGCGAACTATGAAATCGATTTGAGTAACGCCCACGCGGACGAGTTGCGCGAAGCGCTATCGGACTACATCGCCGCCGCGCGCAAGGTCGGCTCCGGAAACCGCACGTTCCGCACGTCAAAGCCCACGGCGAGCAAGAGCAGCAGCGACAAGAGCGACCTCGGCGCCATCCGCGAATGGGCAAGCACGAACGGCTACAAGGTCTCCGAGCGCGGCCGCATCTCCGGCGAAGTCCGCGACGCATACGACGCCGCGCACTGACACGACGGACACGAACCTCGAGACCAACCCTAGGTGCGACTCATCCTCGCTGGTCAGACGAAGGGCCTGCTGAGCATGCGCTCGGCAGGCTCTTCTGTCTTGCCCCTCCACGACACCGGGAGCCTTACCCGAACGTGCCGGGTTGGGCCGTTTCGAGCGGCATCAGACAAATCAGCGAGCAGCCGAGCGTCGAGTTCGTCCCGGTCGTGGACCTCCTACTGACCCATGCCGCTCATCTCGCAGCCAACGGTTCGACCGATGAGCGTTCGCGCTCACGAGCAGCAGCCGCGCGCCGTGGTGATACCAGCGGCAGCCGACGATGATGCGGAGAGCACTGAACGCGTCAACCTCGCACCATGGCGGGAGACCTACGGTCACTTCGTACACGACCCAGATGCCAACCCTTGGTTCGACGACGAGCGGCGTATCGAGACGTGACGTTCGAACCTCGAGCAGGCCACATTGCTTACTGCGGTCGCGGTGGACCAGTCGGGCGTCGTCGGGTTCGCCGCCGTTCAAACCATTGCGGAGCTCCACGCTGTCCGCCCCGAAGAGCTCACCATGCTCTACGTCCTCGCGCGTGCGCACGGAGGCGGAGCTGGTCAGGCGCTTCTAAACGCCACGCTCGGTGGACGACCGGCATCGCTCTGGGTCGCCGCCAACAACCCACGCGCTCGTGCGTTCTACCGACGGAACGTCTTCACACCTGATGGCGCCCGTCCAGCTTCGACCCCCTCGAACAACCGTGCGACTCGTCTGCTGATCGAGCGGTCATGGCGCACCGCGGGTTCACCGCGTCGGGCCTAAGCCTCACCCCGTCTGACTCGCGCGCGAGTCGACGACTGGTCGGCGCGTCGGTGGCACCCCATAACCTGAGCACATGACAAGTTCTGCGCCAACCGCAACCCCCACGGCCAGCGGTTTCTGGTCCTACGTCCACGCCGACGACGAGGCGTCTCACGGCCGGATTGCGCAACTTGCGCGTGACATCGTGACAGAATATGAGGCGCAAACGACTGAGAAAATCCAACTGTTCTTGGACCGCGACGACCTGAAATGGGGCGATGCGTGGCGCAGCGTTATTGACGAGGCCCTCGCATCCGTGGCCTTCTTCGTTCCTGTCGTCACTCCGCGGTTCTTCACGAGTGTGGAGTGCCGCCGGGAACTTAAGCAGTTTGCCGCTCGCGCCGAGGCTCTCGGCGTGAAGCAACTCATCATGCCAATCCTTTGGATCGATGTTCCAAACCTCCACGACCCGGCGAAGCGTGACGACGTGATGGACATGGTCGTCGACTTCCAATGGGAGCCCCTGACGAACCTCCGCCATGCGACCCGAGACTCGCCTGAGTACACAAAGGCCGTTGAGAAGCTGGCAGGCCAAATCGTGTCCGTTAACGCTGCTGTGGACAAGCTGGACCTCGCCGACCTCGCGACCTCGGCCGAGGAGGACGAGGACGAGGCTCCTGACGACATGGAGCGGCTCGCCGAGATGGAAGAGGCGATGCCAAACTGGATCGACGCGATGTCCTACCTGACGGAGGACGTCAAGGCGTTCGGCGCGGTAGCGGAGGCGGGCGCGGCGGACCTCAACTCGGGGTCACCCCAGACGAAGAGCTTCGCTGGTCGGCTGACGATGGTGCGGCAAATGGCGCAGCAGCTACAAGTACCAGCAGACGCGGCGGAAGCCCACGGTGGCGACTTCGCCGCGAGGCTCGCATCAGTTGATCGAGGGGTGCAGATTCTGATCGCCCGAGCAGATGAAGCGGCCGACGGAGACGCCGAGGCACGGGAGGGTCTTGCAAGTTTCTTCGCCAGCCTGAAGGGTCTCGACCGCGAGGCCCAGGAGGCGGTAATTGGCGTGTCCGGCTTACTCGAATCGGTGCGGCCGATCACCAAGACGTCGCGTGACATGAAGAAGCCCGTGCAGGCTCTGCAGAATGGCCTGGTGCACGTGCAAGAAGGAGTCGCAGTCATTCACGGATGGATCGAGCAGATCGACCGACTCGCTTGGGATCTGCCAGACCCTGAGTGACGCCGATGGGGAGGATGCTCAAAGCATCCTCCCCATTTCTTGACCCGATCTCTTCAAGTTGTCTAGCCGACTATCGGCGGGTCGGCTGGCGGCGGCGAGTCCGGACCTTTCGATCCCCAGCCCGACTGCGCGACGACGGCCTGCAGGTCGATCTGCAGCTTGCCGAGCAGCGACACCGCCTCATCCGTCTCCGTCGTGTCCGGCGTTGGTTCCCGCCTCCCGCAAAGCATCGATGGCTGTGGAAGGCCGACCTGTTCCCTGGTAATTCGGATTCGGAACGCTGGGTTGGAACGACAGTAAAGATGAACCCTTCCGACCTCAAGGGGGCACTAGGCCTCCGCGTCGGGCTGGTGCCTGCGTCGCAGGGGAGGTCGGACATGCTTCGTCGGGACGAAATGCGAAACCTCATGATCTGCCCTGTTCCTTACGACGGCGCCTTCGTCGAGACCTTCTACATGGCCTGGGAGGTCGTAGCCGCCTTCATCGCTGCTAACGCCGAAATGCCGAAGGAGGTCGCGCTGCCGCGGCCAGCGGCCCGACAGGTTGCTCGATACCTCGTGGATCGGAGGGAACACCCGTTCTGGATGTCATCGAAGCACTTGAGTCACTGAGCAAGCGTGAGCTGATCAAGTCAGAGGTGTCAGCAGCAAACGTTGTGCAGTCTGGGGGCAGGGCGACCGCGGCGACCGTGGGCTATGTCCTCGCACCGAGCCCGACAGGCCTGACCGCGGTGTAAACACCACGAGAGCACCTTTGCGTCCGTCGGCGGGGGGGGGGATCCCTTCCTGGGCACAGCACCGCATCTCGTCTGCGATCCTCCGACGCTTCGTTCGTGCCTGCTGCGCTTCCACTCGTGGGCCTCAGCGCTACGACTCGTGTTGGGCCGGCCGGGGATCCCTTCCTCCGCGCCGGGAGTCTGTGGCGATAGATCGTTGATCTCGTGGTCTGGGAGCGCATTCCCTTCCAGCGGCCCGCTCCTCAGACTGCATTGGACTGCTCTGGTCGGCGCAACGCCAAGCCGCCGAGCGTGGTCCATGAATCCCGCCTACACCTAGGAGGCGGCCCAGTACGCTCTTGTTGCGGCGGGTGTGCTTAGTTCGATCGGACCACTTTGCTGATCGCTTCCGCCACGGCGGCCGAAGCCTCGTGCTCCCAGAAGCGGAGCACGGTCCAGCCCGCCGACTCGAGCGAAGCAGTCGTTTCCAGATCGCGCTCGATGTTCCGGTCGAGCTTCGGCCCCCAATAGTCGGCGTTCGCCTTCGGCCGGGTCGCGTGGATCGGGCAGCCGTGCCAGAAGCAGCCGTCGATGAAGACGGCGATGCGCTTCCGCGTGAAGACGATATCCGCACGACGGCGACTGCCGAGCGGCGCGAAGTCGACACGGTAACGGAGCCCGGCGGCGTGCAGCAGTCGGCGAACTGCGAGCTCAGGTGCAGTGTCACGCCCGCGGTTCCTTTGCATGGAGTGGCGCGAGCCTTTACTGGTGGCCCATGACATGCCAATAGGCTATGACGGAGCGAAACGTCGGTAGTTGCCGATATTGTCGACTTCAAGCTCTGGGGTGAGATCAGGAAGGTACCGATGACGACAGCGGCATGGGTGCCGGACGGTTCGCTCGTCGCCGAGATCGACGACCAGTTCGCGAGCGCGATCGCCGCGTACGCCGCGAAGCCGACGCTGATCACGGAGCATGCCAACCACGAGGAGTCGATCCGCACCGGCGGATACGCGAACCGCACGCTTCTCGAGCTCGTCCAGAACGCGGCGGATGCGATGGCCGGCACGACCGGGGATTCCGCGCTTGGACGGGTCGAGATCGTGCTCGATCCTGCGTCGAAGGTGCTGTATTGCGCCAACTCGGGCCGGCCGTTCTCGAAGACCGGGCTCGTCGCAATCACGCACGCTCATCTCAGCGGGAAGCGCGGCGACGAGATCGGACGGTTCGGCCTCGGGTTCAAGTCGGTGCTGGCCGTCAGCGACTCTCCGCAGGTCTTGAGCCGCTCGGTCTCGCTCGAGTTCAACTCGTCCAAGGCGCAGGCGGCGATCAAGGGGATCGGCTCCGCCGATCGGCGTCTCCCTGTTCTTCGCACGGCGACCCTGCTGGACGCGGAGGAGCTATTCGGCGTCGACCCCATCGCGCGCGACCTCGCGTCCTGGGCGACCACGATCATCCGGCTGCCGGGCGTTGAGAACATCGACCGACTCCGCCGCGAGATGGAGACGTTCTCCTCCGAGTTCCTACTTTTCGTCAGCGCCGTGCGCGAAGTCCGGCTCTCGGTGCTCGGCGACAAAGGCTTCGCCACCAGCCACGTGTCCAGGGACGTCGGGGGCGGTCGATTCAAGATCGAGCGCCCGGACGCGACGGGCGACGAATGGCTCGTGAGCGACCGCATGCACGCCCCGAGCGCAGCGGCTCGGCGAGAGGTGGGTGAGGCCGTTTCGCGCGACGAGATCAAGGTCAGCATCGCGATGCCTGTCAGGCCTCGGCGCGCCAATCCGGAGACCGGCGACGCCGGTACTCAGATCGGTCAGTTTTGGAGCTATTTCCCGCTGCAGGACCGGACATCGGCCACGGCGTTCTTCAACGCCCCGTGGAGCGTGAACGATGACCGCACCACCCTGCTGCGTAACGGCTACAACCGCGAGATTCTTACGACGCTCGCCGAGATGTTCGTCGAACTTCTTCCGCAAGTCAGCACGACGGAGGACCCGGCTGCCCAGCTCGACTACCTTCCGGCGCGCGGTCGTGAGGCCATCTACTTTGGCGACGAGGTGCTCTGTGCGCTCGTGCCACCGCTGGCCGTCGCGGACTCGTTGATCCCGGACGGGACCGGCGTGCTCCGCGCTCCCGAGGAGCTGAAGCCGCTGGATCTGACCTGCGAGTGGAAGATTCCGGAGATCGCCCACGAGGCATGGACCGCGTCGCCGAACACCGGCAAGGACGTCCCGCACTGGCGGTGCTACAGCTCCACTCAACGCGTTGCACGTCTTCGTCAGCTCTTCGCGGTGAGCGTCGATCCCGATAGGTTCGACGAGGACGGGCGCGACATGAAGCGCGCACTGGAGGTCGTGCCGAAGCGTGGCATCCAGTCCTGGCTCCGCGAGTGGGCCGAGGGCAAGGACGTCGAGTCCGCGGCGAACGCCCTGAAGGTCGTCATCGGGAATCGCGGTGCCGAGGAGGCCGAGAGGGCGCGGGTCATCCCCACGACCGACCGGCTGCGCTCGCTCGCGGATCGCTCGCTGGTGTTCCTGTCGAAGGCGGACGACCTCGACATCGAGGGCGCGGTCTTCGTCCTGCCGGAGTTCCTGGCGTACCCGGGCATGGAGAAGGCGCTCCGCGACGCGGGCTTTCGCGATTTGGACCCGGTCGCGATCCTCACGGCCCGACTAGCCAAACTGACGACTGCAGCCAGTCCCGAGGAGCAGGAGAAGTTCTGGGACGCGGCCCTCGGCGTCAGCACCAGGGACGCCCTCTCCGCGGTTCGCGCTCATCAGAACGCGCAGGTGCGCGTGCCGACACGTGACGGCGGCTGGCACTGGCCTCAGCAGGTCCTCGATATCGACGGCGACCTGCCCGCGGCCGACGCAGGTCTGCTGCTCGACCGTCAGCGGTGCGTCCCGGCGCTCGCTCACGACTTGGGCGTCGTCAACGCGCCCGTTAGCGAGTACTCGTTCGAGGATGAGGCCGCGGCGGACGAGTATCAGGACTGGGTGATTGCGGACCTCAACAGCCGACTGACGCCGGGCGACCGCCCGATCGAGCGGATCACCCTCTATCCGAGCCAGGGTCACTCCGCCGGACCGTTTTCGGCCTTGCTCCTGCTGCAGCAGGCCGGGGCGCCGGATCAGCTGCGCGAGTCGTGGACCCGGGGGCTCCTCGAGTTCGGCGATGCGCCGTGGGACTGCGAGGACAAGGCAGCCGGCGTTTCGTACCGCGTGAAGTCGCCGGTCCGCTGGGCTGCGGAACGAGCAGGTCTGCTCCGCACGACGCGCGGGTTCAGGCCGATCAACGACGCGGTCGCGCCGTCCCTGGTGGAGTATCGCGATCTGCTCCCGCTCTACGAAGGGCCGCGGGCCGTCGTCGAGGCGCTCCGTCTGCCGCAGGAGCTGGCGCTGATCCCGGCGGTCGTCCTGCGGGATGCGCTCGCCGTCGATCTGCTCCCGCCGCAGTTCCACGACGAGCTGCTCGTCCGGTTCATCCTGGAGACCGTGCCGCTCGCTTACCCGGAGAGTCGGCCTCCTTGTGTACCGGCGCGGGTCGGACGAGTGCTCGAATCCCGACCGACCGGCACCGTGTACGTGGCGACCGATGACGAGCAGCGCGACTATCTGGCGCAGCACCAGCGGCCGCATCTGAAGGCGTCGGAGTCCCAGGCGGAACGGCTTGTCGCAGAGGTCGGGTGCAAGCGCTTCGAAGACAGCTTCGCGTTCTCCATCCGGATCGACGGGCAGCAGGACGCCGAGCGCCTGCTCGATGTGTTCACCGGACTCCGCGGCTGGCCCAGCAGGGACGACCTGGGCAGTGCGGCGTTGTCGAGGGCCGAGTCGGTCGCGAAGTGGGTCACAACGGAGGACGGGGTCGAGCCCCAGTCGCTCGACTCGTATCGAGACGGAGTGAACCTCGTGGTCGTGACGGCGCTTGACGAGAAGGCGACGCTGCGGGCGGCGAATGAGGCATTCGATCTCGGCCTCAACAACGCCGACGTCGAGCGCGTGCTCAAGGTCGGACTCGAACATCACCTCGAGCTGATCCGACAGGACGCGTTGGCCGCATCGACCGATACCGCTCGTCTCGAGGTCTATTTCGGCGAGGACGACTTGCGAGAGAAGCTCCCGAAGGGTCTCTGGCAGGGGCTCGAGGCCCAGGGTCTCGTCTCGAAGACGACCTCGGTGGCTGAGCTGTGCCTCTCCGTGTACGGCAAGGATACGGTCCGCGAGCTCGCCGATCTGTTCCGTCGGGAGGGCTTCCCGGACGTCCCGCACCAGTGGGCTGGCGGAGCCGCGACGATCACCTGGCTCAGGAAGATGGGTTTCGGCTCGGAGTTCGCTGGGCAGCGCACGCAGCGTCAAGACGCGGAGTTCGTCGTTCCTGGGGCGACGATTCTGCCCGCGCTCCACGACTACCAGGCACGCATCAGCACGGAGCTCCGGTCGACGCTGCTCGAAGTGGGAGAGGGAAGCCGCAGGGCCAAGGCGATGGTCGAGCTGCCCACCGGCGCCGGAAAGACTCGTGTCGCGACGCAGACCATCCTCCAGCTGTTCATCGATGGGACTCTCCGCGGACCCGTAATCTGGATCGCGCAGTCGCAGGAACTGTGCGAGCAGGCGGTGCAGACTTTCAGCGAGGTTTGGCGCGGACTCTGTACCGCGCAACGGGTCGATCTGCCGCTGACCGTCGGTAGACTCTGGGAGAGCAACGATGTCCAGGAGCCGGACACCGACCTCAGCGTCGTGGTCGCGACGGACGCGAAACTCGAAGTGATTCGTGGGAGCGCCGAATACGAGTGGCTGAGCAGGGCCGCGGCGGTGTTCATCGACGAAGGGCACGTCGCGGGCACCTCGACCAGGTACACGCGCATCCTCTCGTGGCTGGGCGTCGACGGCCGGAGCTTCGCGCGACCGCTGATCGGCCTGTCGGCAACCCCGTTCAAGGGGACATCGGCTCAAGCCACGGATCAGCTCGCCGCTCGATTCGGACGGAGGAAGCTCGCCGCCTTCGAGGACAACCCTTACCAGGAGCTCGTCGCGCTCGGGGTGCTCGCGCGAGTGAAGCACGACGTTCTGCAAGGCGCGAAGGTGCGGCTGTCGAACGACGAAGCCCTCGAGGCGATGAGGACCAACCGTGTCAGCGTTCAGGTGCTCGATCGCGTCGCCGCCGATCACGCGCGAATGGGCGTCCTCGTCGAGAGCATCAAGAACCTGGAAGCCGAGCGCGGTCGATCCGTTCTCGTGTTCACGCCGAACGTCCTGTCCGCCCAGGTGCTCGCCGCCACACTGCGATACCGCGGCATCGAAGCAGCGTCCGTGAGTGGGCAGACCGGCCGACAGGAACGGCGCGACGTGATCAAGCGATTCAAGGACGGTGAGATCCAGGTGCTCGCCAACTGTGACCTCCTTACGCAAGGCTTCGACGCGCCCGGCGTGACAGCGCTGTACATCGCGCGCCCGACGTTCAGCCCGAACGCCTACATCCAGATGGCCGGGCGCGGTCTCCGCGGGCCGAAGAACGGCGGCAAGGAGGAATGCCTGATCGTCGACATGGCCGACAACTTCGGCAGCGATGACATCAACCGCCTGCTCGGGTTCCGCGAGTACGAAGAGTTGTGGCAGGAGCAGCAGTCGTGATACTGAGCCCCGACCTGCGGGACATCGAGCGCACCGCGCAGAGCGACGCCGAGCGCAAGCTTGCCCGGCTACTCCAGGCCGTGGAGAGTGCTGAGGCGGTCGCGTTCTATTCGGTCAAGCTGCGGACGGCTCCGGGTAAACAGATGGCCGAGGCCGACTTTGTCATCCTCTGGAAAGGGGTTGCGATCATAGCGGAGGTCAAGGGCGGCGGCGTGAAGAAGTTCGGAGGCGCCTGGTACACCATCGACAGAAACGGCGACAATCACAAGCTGAAGTTGTCGCCCATCGACCAGGCGCGGGATGCGATGTTCGCACTTCGCAACATCCTCAAAGAGGACGGACTCGGCTGGTTCCCCTCGGAGGCGATCGCCGTCACGCCGGACATCGACCACCCGCCGACGGATGTTGCGTGGAAGGCGACGCATTGGCTGGCGAAGGAGTCGATGACCGTCGACGCGCTCTCCTCCGCGCTCGACGCAGTGGCCCGTTCGGCGCCCGCTGCCCCCAGGGGTGCGCCCACGGCCCGTGTCGATGAGCTGCGGGAGGACCTCTTCGGCGAGTTCTCGCGAGTCCCCGTCATAGATGCCCAACGCGGAGCCGTGATCGACGAGCAGAACATCGCGACCGCCGATCAGGCGCGGGTGCTCGCCGGCCTGGCAAAGAACCAGCGCATCCTCGTGCTCGGCGGCGCGGGGACCGGGAAGTCGGTGGTCCTCGCCGAGGCTGCGAAGCAGGAGGCAGCGGCGGGACGGTCTGTACTCGTGACGTTCAGGTCGCCGGGGCTTCGTACGTTCTTCGAGCCCCGGCTCGCGGGTCGGGCGATCGAGGTATGCGAGTTCGACGCGATCGATCTCAATTCCCGGTTCGATGTGCTGCTGGTCGACGAGGCCCAGGATCTGATGTATGTCGACGCGATGGATGTGCTCGACGGGGTTCTCGCAGGCGGCCGGGAGCGGGGCCGCTGGAGGATGTTCCTGGACCAGAACAATCAGGCTCACGTCGACGGCCGCTTCGATGAGGACGTGTTCGAGATTGTCCGCACCGAAGGCATCGAGTACGAGCTGAGCAAGAACGTCCGCAACACCCGGGCGATCGTCCACATGGTCCAGGAGTACCTGGGGGCCGATGTCGGCGACCCGGGGATCGTCAACGGCGAGCGCATCCAGTGGGAGACCGTGCCGGAGGGCGAGTCACGTGCGCAGGCGGTCCGGATCGCGAAGTCATTCAAGAGGGACGGCGTCAAGGCGGCGGACATCTGGTTGCTTCCGGCCTCCGCTGCCGAGTCGCTGGATGAAGTCGTCGACGGAATCCGAGTCCTCAGCCCGAGGGTCGCGAAGGGACTCGAGGCGGAGCATGTCATCGTCTGCGAGCTTCCGACGGAATACTCGGATGCTGCGCTCGCGGCACTGTATGTCGCGGTGACGCGTGCTCGCGTGACCCTTCGCGTCGTCTGCACCGATGCTGATCGTCGACGGCTGCAGATGGTGTTGCACAGGGCGGGGGCGAAGGCATGACGCTCACAGCGGCTCAAGCACGCGCCCTTGAGCATATGCGAGCGGCCTACGTCGGACCCGAGCAGGGCGAGGACGAGGTGCTCATCGAGAATCGCCCGTCGCTGCAATACGCGGTCGGCATGCTCTTCCCCGCGGATGACGAGGTCGTGGCTCAGCACAGGGTCGCCGCATGCGAGAGCGATCCGCAGCAGCTCGTCATGGCTGACGTCGAAGAAGGTGATGTCGAGGAGGACGACGCGACGAGTCCGCTCGCCGAGGACTGGCGACCGTCATCTGCCGCCATCTCCTTCGTCACCGACTCCGAATCCGTGCTCTGCGACTTTTCCGCCGGCACCTATGCGCTGATCGAGGATGACGGGCCGCAACGATGGCAGCGCGCCGGTCACGAGTTCCGCAACATCGAGCTTGTGCGAGACAAGGCGCAGCTGCAGCAACTGTCCGCCAGCGATGTCCCGTTCGAGATCGGCACCCGCTGGCGGCACTACGGTGCCTCGAACTGGCTCGTCACCCTCCACGTCCGACTTCGCACGAAGACGACGGGCGAGGACCGGAGCGATATTCCGCTCATGCTCTTCCAGGTCGATCTGTCCGCCCGCCCGGCTGATGGTGCTCGAATCCTCGAGTACGACGTGTCACGAGCGATAGACGTCGACCCGGAGGCCGCCGAACTGCGTCTGCGGTACCGGAGCCGCAAGGTCTTCGCCGTCGGGCACGGCATGGCCGCCGACTGGGAGACCGACGAGACTGGTGAATGCATCGAGATCAGACTCGACCCGGTGCCGCACTTCGTCGTACCGGCGATCGAGCAGACCGGCGGCGACAAGCTCGCCGGTCGCGCCCGACCTGCGCTCGATCTCGCGTTCCTCGCGGCGCTCGACTCGGAGCCGGCGCCGGTGCTGGAAGCGTTGGGGTCGTTCGTGGAATCCTTCTCCGCGTGGGTCGCGGATCAGCGCGCGCAGGCATCGGATCTCGGTGCGGACGCCGAGTCGATCGCCGAACGCGCGGGAATCACGGCCACCCGAATGCGGCAAGGGATCGATGTGCTCGCGGACCCGAAGTCGGCCGCGCTCCGAACCGCCTTCGCACTCGCCATGTCGGCGATGCGCCTGCAGATGCGTCAAGCAGCCCTCGGTCGCGGCGAGAAGGACCCGGCGCCTTCGTGGCGTCCGTTCCAGCTCGGCTTCCTCCTGGTGTCGCTCGCCTCGACCGTCGACGACACCCACCCTGACCGATCGCTGGTCGATCTGATCTGGTTCCCGACCGGCGGCGGCAAGACCGAGGCGTATCTGGCGCTCGCCGCCATCGTGATCTTCCTGCGTCGGCTCGAGCACGGCCCGGCCGGTGGTGGGACGGCGGTGATCACCCGATACACCCTGCGCCTGCTCACTTCCCAGCAGTTCCAGCGGGCCGCGTCCCTGATCTGCGCGATGGAGCTGCTCCGCGCGACGGATCCAAGGGTGAAGGGGATGTCGAGGTTCTCGATCGGACTCTGGGTCGGCAACAAGGCGACGCCGGGGACCCGTGCCGACGCGAAATATGCTCTCGACCGGCTTTACAAGGCTCAACACCCGCAGGACGCGAACGAGTTCCAGATCACGGAGTGCCCCTGGTGTCTGACCGAACTCGTCCCAATCAAGAAGGACGACGCGCGCCGGCTGTATGGAGCGCGCCAGGTCGGCAACGACGTCGCCTTCCGGTGCGTGGACCCGGCCTGCGAGTTCGCTCACCGAGATCTCCCGATGCACGTCGTCGACGAGATGCTCTACGAAGAGCCACCGACCTTCCTGCTGGCCACGGTCGACAAGTTCGCCCGGCTTCAGTTCAAGGACTCCGCCGGGCGGCTCCTCGGCATCGGCACACCGTTTCGGCAGCCGTCGCTCATCATTCAGGACGAGCTGCACCTGCTGTCCGGTCCGCTCGGCACAACCGTCGCCGTCTTCGACGCGGTCATCCAACTCCTGCTGAGCAGTGCCGACTCCACGCCGAAGATCATCGCCTCGACCGCCACAATTCGCGCCTCCGGCTCTCAAGTGAAGGGTCTGTACGGTCGGGAGGTGGCACTCTATCCGCCCGCGGGGATCGACGGCGACACCACGTTCTTCGCCAGCCCGGTGGCCAGCGGCGAGGGTCGCCTGTACGCCGGGTTGATGCCGCAGAGCGTGTCGCAGGCCACTGCCCTCGTCGCCGCGGCTTCTCCGCTCCTCGAACTGCCGCGTGTCCTCGTCGGCACGGATGGCATCCGCGATCGTATGGACCCCTACTGGACCTTTGTGCTGTACCACAACAGCCTCCGGGAGCTGGGGCGCACGGGGGCACTGCTCCTCGACGACGTCAACGGCCGACTGGGGACTCGTGCGGACCGGCTCGGGCTCGAACTGAGAACAGTGCACGCAGACCGCGTGCTCGAGCTGACGAGCCGCCGCGGGCCGGAAGAGCTGCCGAAGGACCTCCGACAGCTCCGCCTCAGCGCAGACCAATCCGACGATGCGGTCGACGCGGTGCTGTCGTCCAACATGCTGTCGGTCGGAATCGACGTTCAGCGCCTCGCCCTGATGCTGATGGTCGGACAGCCGAAGACGACGGCGGAGTACATCCAGGCGACGAGCCGAGTCGGCCGTGGATTTGTCAACGGCATTGTCGTGACTCTGTTCCGATCTAACCGCGCTCGTGACCGGTCTCACTTCGAAACCTTTCGGGGGTACCACGACGCGCTGTACCGGAGCGTCGAGCCGACGAGCGTCACGCCCTGGTCGCTCTCTTCGCGTGATCGCTCGCTGGCCGGTGCGCTCATTGCGCTGCTTCGGCACGCTGTGCCGGTGCTCTCCGGCGACGCTGACGCCGGCGCCTTTGATCTCTCCGACGCCCGCTTCCGTACCACGGTGGAGGGGCTGATCGAGCGATTCCGCGATCTGGTCGGGAAGTCCGAGGAGGACGAACAGTCCGCAGTCGACGACCAGGTCTGGCAGCTGCTCCGGAATTGGGACCGGAAGGCGGGGGAGGCTCGCGACGCCGGCGAACGACTCCGATACGAGCATCGCCAGGCTGGGGGCCGGGCGCTGGTGAAGCGCTTTGGGCAGGCAGGCGATGAATGGCTGGTCGCCGACTCGATGCGCTCCGTCGAGCCGAATGTTGCGGTCGAGGTGCAGGAGCCCGAGCGGGAGGTGCGACGTGCAGAAGATCCGGCATGATCTCCGCCTGTCGGAGACGGTGTCCCCGTTCGGCGTCGGTGCGATCGTCGACATCCAAGGGGAGTCGCTCATCGCGCCGGACGCCTCGTGGTGGAACCGTAAGGCCGCGCCGGAGATCAACTGCGACCGCCTCGTCGACCAGCTCGTGCAGCCCGGACGGCCCCGTCCGCTGCTTCGCCAAGCCCCGTCTCATGCCGAGAGAGCCGGACAAGAGACCGCGAGCCTGCCCTACTGGCGATTTCCGGCATGGCGCTTCTGCGAGCGATGCCTCAAGCTGTCCAAGCTGACCACTATCGACAAGGGGCGTTTCCGGAATCGGTGCGACTGCGGAGGCGCGCTCGTGCCGATGCGGTACGTCGCAGTCTGCAAGACGGGCAGTCACGTCCAGGACGTGCCCTGGTTCATGTGGGCTCACCGCGGGCACGACAAGGGCGTGACAGAGGAGGTCCGCGTTTGTCGTGCGTACAAGGAGCTCCGATTCGTGCGTTCGAACACGAGCGGCGAGGGGCTGGCCTCTCTTCGAGTCGCCTGCGATGGGTGCAAGCGTTCGCGACCGCTGTCCGAACTCGTGGGCGAGGGGGCGCTTCACCGCGACGGCATCCGATGCGAGGGGCGTCAGCCGTGGGAGCCGGAGGATTCGGTGGTCGAACCGTGCGATGCAGACCTCGTCGCGGTCCAGCGCGGCGCGACCGGCAACTACATCGCCGATCGCGTCTCCGCGCTCGACATCCCCGAGGAGAAGTCGGCGTCGGAGGAGCTGATCGATAAGGTCCGGGCGCACGACTACTTCCAGCGACTGATGGACGACAACGGCGGGCCGAAGTCCGAGATGATCGCGGGCTGGATCGCGGAGGAGCTTGACGTCGGCGTCGAGACGGTCTTGGCGGTGGCGTTGGGCGGCGAGCAATCCGAAGAGACCGGGATGCACGTGCTCAAGGACGGCGAATGGGCCGCCTTCGTGAAGAAGATCGTCGCCGGCAAAGATCGGGAACTCAGCCACTTCGTCGTCGACGGGTGGTCCGGTGGGTCGATCACGTCCGCACCGTTCGAGCTTCGAGGTGTGATCTCCGGGATCGGACAGGTGCATCGGGTCCGCGAGGTGCGCGCACTGAAGGGGTTCCGCAGGCACAGCCCAACGGCGGCTTTCGTCAGCGCAGACCTGGGGCAGGACCCGAAGCAGCGCCCCGTGTATCCGTCGCTGGAGCTGTTCGGCGAGGGGATCTTCCTGCGGTTCGACGAGGACGCGCTGCGGGCATGGGAGTCCCTCCCGGATGTGCAGGCTCGCGCACACATCCTCATGGATCGGCGTGAGCGGCTGGAATGGGCCCGCTCGCGTCTCGACGTCCCGGAACCACGCTTCATCGCGCTGCACACCATCGCCCATCTGCTGATCCGTCGCCTCGCGTTCGCGAGCGGCTATTCGTCGGCGGCGCTGCAGGAGCGGGTTTACGCGAGCACGGAACGGTCCGACAACACGGCGGGCATCCTCATCTACACGGCGGCTGGCGACGCGCAGGGCACCCTCGGAGGTCTCGTCCGCTTGGGTACCCCGGACCTGTTGATCCCGCTACTCGTCGCGGCGCTCGACGATGCCGACGTATGCTCGAACGACCCTGTGTGCATCGAGAGTGATCGGCAGGGTTCCTCCCAGCTCAACCTCTCTGCCTGTCATGGTTGCGCGCTCGTGAGCGAAACGTCCTGCGAGACTGGCAATCGTCTGCTCGACCGCCAGCTCGTGCTCGGCGGTAGCGAGGTCACAGGACTGCTCGGGGGGGTGCTGCCCGCCGTCCGCGCGTCAATGGGAGCGGACTGATGCCTGCGCTGGCGCGCCGGCCCGGGCCGGGCCAGCGAACTGCTTACAATGACATGGTGACCCGAGACATCACAGTCCTGGACCTATTCGCCGGGGCCGGGGGCCTCACGGCGGGTGTTCATGCTGCGTCAGATCGGTTCACAACGGTCGGCGCCGTCGAGTGGGATCAGGCCGCCGCCGCTTCTTATGAGGCGACTTACGGCAAGGGCGTCGTCTTCGCCGGCGATATCAAGGAGTGGCTCAAGGGCGACGTGCCGCGCGCAGATGTCATCATTGGCGGCCCGCCCTGCCAGGGTTTCTCGAGCCTAGGTAAGCAGGACGTCGAGGATGAGCGGAACTTCCTCTGGCGCGAGTACGCCCAGACGATTCGCCGAGCCATGCCGAAGTACTTCGTTGTCGAAAACGTCGCCGAGTTCAAGAAATCTCCGCAGTTTCACCTGTTCCAGGAGGCCACCGCGAAGGGCGGCATGCTGGCCGATTTTGCCTTCGAGGCCAAGGTCTACAACGCGGCCGACTTCGGTGCTGCTCAGACCCGCCGACGGACCGTCATCATCGGCTATCACCGTGACCTCGGTTTCCCGGGCGAGCTCGAGGCGACGCATTCTGCTGACCCCGAGAGCGATTTGCCTGGATGGGTCACGGTGAAGGACGTGCTCCGAGATGTGCCGCGGAAGCCCGACCGCGATCCGGTGTTCGACGCGTTCCGTACCGAGTTCAAAGGCAAGGAGTACGCCGGGGACTTTGCTGTCCGCGACCTCCACTGGAGCCGGAACTACACGCAGCTGTCGAAAGATCGGTTCGCCGTGATCCCGGCGGGCGGGAACCGCCGCGACCTCGAAGCGTACCCGCACCTCATGGCGCCCTGCTGGATTAAGCACAAGACGGGCTCCGGCGATGTAATGGGGCGGCTTCACTGGGACCGTCCGTCCGTCACCATCCGCACTGAGTTCTTCAAGCCGGAGAAGGGGCGGTACATTCACCCCGAGGAGCATCGCGCGATCACGCACTATGAGGCAGCGCTGCTTCAAGGGTTCGGTTTGCAGCACCGCTTCGTTGGCTCCCGTACCGATATCGCTCGACAGATCGGGAATGCGGTGCCGATCCCGCTCGGTACGGCGATCGGGCGACTGCTCGCCAGCGTTCTCTGACCGTACGGACAGAATGCTAGAACACCTCGAGATATCGTGAGCCTCGGACTTGCCATCGAGGCGGGTGACCCGAGGGTCCGGGCAACAGTGGCCATCGGAGCCACATCCCACTCCGGGGGGAAACGAACCGCGGGGCCCTGGCGCCGGCTACGCCGCTCGCCCGCGCCATCGCGGAGGCAGTAGCCCGCGGTCGCGAGACTTGGTCACCCTTCCCTGCGCGGTGGAGAGTGCAACGCCGTTGGACTGTACCAATGTCGCGCTCGGGTTGCGGTTACCTCCCTGGCCAGGCGGCCGTGCTGGAGGGCGGCCAACTCGTAGAAGTCGGCGGCCTTCTTCGGGTCGCCAAGTGGCTTGAGCAGGTCGCGCTCGCTGACCTTGCGGCCAGAGGCGAGGACGATCTGCCGCTGGCGATCGTCTCGGTGCGTTTCATTCCGATCAAGGCCGTGCCAGGGGATGGGCGATGCCGTCCTGCATGGCGTCGGCAAGGTCGCCCTGATGCGCGTTTCAAGGGCTGGAGCGTCAACTACTTTGAGAGAAGTCTCACTTGCGTTGAGAAGCGACAGTCGACACGGGGTGCTGTGGAGCGAGTGACGGGAATCGAACCCGCGCTACCAGCTTGGGAAGCTGGAGTTCTACCATTGAACTACACTCGCGTCGCCCGGAGGCTCGAACCAGCTTAGCGGATGCGCGCGGCACCCGCGCGCACGAGGTGGGCGGGGCCTCCCGGTCGATCGCCGCACGTCGGCACGCGGAGCGGGGCGCCCGTGCCAGCCGGGAGGCTCGGGCCGCCTCCGGCACGTCCCTCCAGGATCCCTGGGAGCGGCCGTGCTCCACGGACACGCCGAGCGTCCGTGTGTACCGTCCACGGTGCCGAGCGATTCCCTGCGCTCGGTGCCCATCGGCCCGTGAGCAGCACTCGGGAGGCGAAGCGGATGGTCAGACACCCACTCATCGACGACGTCGTCGGACCGGCGATCGTGGTCGAGTCGAGTGCCCCGGTGGTCTGGCTCACCGACGCCCTCGCGTCGTTGCTCGCCCGAGCCGCGACGAGCGAACGCCTCGTCGTGCTCCGGACCGAGGCCGACGCCGCGATCACACCCGCGCTCCGGCACGCCCTCGGTGCCCACGGTGCGGCATGGGCCGTCACGGACCGCGACGGCTCCCTGCGCGACGGCCGCACCGGGGTCCGTGCGACCTCCATCGACGACTTCGTGCTCCGCGGCCCGGAACTGTCCGGGACACCGTCGCCCGAGCACCCGGTCGCCCCGCACGCCGTCCCGCAGGTGAGCATCGACCTGACGCTCCGACACCACCCCGACCGCGAGATCAACGTCGGCGGTGCGCTCGAGGCGCTCTGCGACGCGGCGGACAGCTGCCCGGAGCGATGGGGAACCGCCGAGCCGCTCACCGTGCCGTGGGACCGCTGGGTCGTCACCCAGTACGCCAAGCACCGCGCCCCGGACGTCAGCACCTCGTACGCGATCGGGGACGGCATGGCGGCCACCATGACCGCGCACATGACGAACGGCTTCGTGGTCGAGACGCTCTCGGCCATGGTCACCGAGCCGGACGGCGGAGTGGACGCCGTGCTCGACGCCGTTCGCGAGGTCGCGAACGACGTCGTCCCGGTGTTCGGCGTCGTCATGCGGCGCCACGGCGATGCTGACCATATGGTCCGCGCGGTGTCGTACGGCGAACCCGAGCCCGCCGCGGTCGTCGTCGGCCCCGAGGCGACGGCGTTCCTCGACCGCAGCGGCCACTGGCCGCCTGCCGACACCCGCATCGAGACCTTCGGGTCGGACGACCACGAGGGTCTCCTCGTCCGGTTCGACTCCGGCTGGGATGCGCTCGAGGCGTTCCTCGACCGCATGGACGAGGACCGCTTCCTGACGCTCGTCGGCGGCGGTCCGCTCGAGCCCGCGCAGGCCGAGGGCGCCCTCGACGAGCACGATGCACGGACGCTCGGGGGCGCCGGTGCCCCGTGACGTCACCCTGCTCTCCCGCAAGCCCGTCGACCTGCGGGAGGTGGCGGAAGCGATCGTCGCGCACGCTGACGGTTGGGGCGTGCGCGCTCTCGACGACGGCTCCGTGCTCCAGGTCTGCCGTGACGCCGATCACCCCGTGATCAGCGTCCTCGGTGTGCACCGGGTCGACGCCGCGAGCGAGGTGGAGCGCATCCTGCCCGACGCGCCCCCGCTGCCCGTACCGCTGTGGTGGGTCGACGCCGTTGCGCCCTACGGGCCGGACGGGGAGGCCGGGGTCGCCGCCGCCGAGGAGGCCGCCCGAGCGCTCGACGCGGTCTGCATCGTCCACGGGAGCTGACGCCCCCCCGGCCGCTGGTTCCCCCGCTCGGCGCAGCGGAAGGCGGCCGGGGGTGCTACCGCTGGTCCCCAGCGCCAGGAGCCCGACGGCCGTTCATCGCCGCGAGCCGCTCGTTGTACGCGTTGAGTTCGGCGTCGCCGTCACGGTCCGCCTGCCGGTCGAGGCGCTTGGCGGTGCGCTCGTCCGACTGGATCCAGCCCCGGACGACGAGCAGTGCGACGAGCACCATCGGGATCTCCGAGGCGCCCCAGGCGATCCCCCCGCCGGTGTGCTGGTCGGCGAGGAGCGCGGCGTCGTTCGTCTGCCCGAGCGCGTGGTACCAGTCGAGCGCGTACACGTCCGAGCTCGTCATGACCGCGACCCCGAAGAAGGCGTGGAAGGCGAGCGTGGCCAGCAGCGCGATGATCAGGATGGGGTACGGCGGACGCTTCGGCCCCGGGTCGACCCCGATGAAGACCCAGAAGAACAGGTACCCGCTCAGGATGAAGTGCACGACCATCACGACGTGCCACTCGTGGGACTGCATGGCGTACTGGAACGCGGGCGTGAAGTAGAAGACGATGAGCGAGCCCGCGAAGAGGGTCCCCGCCACGGCGGGCTGCCCGAGGAAGTGCATGTAGCGGGAGTGCACGAACAGCATGAGCCACTCGCGCGAGCCCCGGCTGCCGTCGTTCCGCACGGGCAGGGTCCGCAGCGCCAGGAGCACGGGGCCGCCGAGCACGAGCGGGAGCGGCACGAACATCATGAGACCCATGTGCTGGATCATGTGGCTCGAGAAGTGGATCATCCCGTAGACCGCGGGCCCACCGCTCGTGAACCAGATGAACAGGACACATCCGAGCAGCCACGCCACCGTCCGGTGGACGGGCCACTTGTCGCCGCGACGTCGGAGCTTGCGGACCGCGAGCAGGTACCAGACGCCCATCGTCACCGCGACGGCGAGCCACGCCCAGTCGATCTGCCACTGGGTCAGGAACGTGTGCAGGGTCTGTGCGGGCGGGTACGGGAACCCGATCAGGCCGCTGCGGGCGTCGTCGCCCACGACCGGCGTCTGCGGCACCGGCGGCTGGCTCCGCGACAGACCGACCGAGACGCCCATGGCGATCGCCATGAACACGATCTCGGCCAGGGCGAACCGCACGAACAGGCGGCGGTCGGACGGGTCCCGCAGGAGGCCCGGCACCAGTCGGCGACGCTGCACCACGCCCGCGATCCCGAGCAGGACGAGGATCGTCGCCTTGATCGTGATGAGCCAGCCGTAGGGCGTCGTCACCAGGTCGCCCGGGCCGGTGATCCGGAGCGACGCGTTGATGATCCCCGAGAACGCGACGGCACCGAAGCACCAGCCCGCGAGCGTCGAGTAGCGGGCGACGACGCGGCCCGTCGCGCCCTTCGTGCCCGTGCGCAGGAGCACCACCGCGACCAGACCGCCGACCCAGACACACACGCCGACCAGGTGGATCGCGAGCGAGTTGACCGCGTTCGCGTGCTGCAACGACCCCGCCGAGTGCCCGGAGAGCGCGAGCGGCAGCAAGGCGAACAGCGCGAAGCACGTGGCGACGGCGAGCGTCGTGACGCGGGTGGCGAACGCGGCGATCGCCGTGGCGATGAGGACTGCCGCCGCCGAGACCACGAGGGACTCGCCGATCTCGACCTGGAACGCGAACACCAGGAAGTTCCGCGCGTACACGGGGCTCGTCAACGGCACGCTGAGGGTGGTCGCGGCCGTGAGGAGCACCCCGACGACCGCGGCGAGGAACCAGACGGACCCGGACACGGCGGCCCACCGTGCGGCGCGGTGCTGGATCCGCGACATCTGCTTCGGGTCCTTGCGCTGGGCCGGCAGCGCGAACGCGGCGACGATGAGCAGCCCGACGGTGAGTGCGGCCATGCCGTCGTGCACGGCGCGGGCGATCGGCAGGCTGACGGCGACGAAGTTCCCGGCGTCGACCAGTGACCGGTCGCCCGTCAGCGCCCCCGTGAACGCCATCGACCCGACCGCACAGGCCACCGCGAGCGGCACTGCGATGGCGAGGACCGTCGCGACGGTGGACGCGCGGGCCGGGGCGGGCTCGGTGTCCGGTGCTGGGCCTCCCGGCAGTGCGCCGTCGGTGTCGGAACCGGCGCTGCGCGAGGGGTCGACGCGGTCGTCGGCAGCGGTGGGGGCACCCTCGGTGGGGGAGGAGGTGACGGTCATGCCTGGTCTCGACGGCCTGTTCTCATCAGCGGATGCGCAGCGGGGCCGGGAGGGCCGGGGTGCGCGGACGGTCAATCGTACGTCCGCCTCCCGACACGCCCGCTGAGTCTCCACAGGCCGGGCGCTGCGGCCCCACTCAGTGCACGACGGTCGCGGGCGGAGGCGGCTGGCACCGTCCGGACCGCGCGCAATACGATCGACCCGTGCTGCTCTCCGACCGCGACATCACCGCTCAGCTCGACGCCGGACGGATCGGCCTCGACCCGTACGACCCGTCGCTCGTGCAGCCCTCGAGCATCGACGTCCGGCTCGACAAGTTCTTCCGGCTGTTCGACAACCACAAGTACCCGCACATCGACCCATCGGTCGACCAGCCGGACCTGACGCGGCTCGTCGAGACCACCGGGGACGACCCCTTCGTCCTGCACCCGGGCGAGTTCGTGCTCGGGTCGACGTTCGAGGTCGTGACGCTGCCCGACGACATCGCGGCGCGACTCGAGGGGAAGAGCTCGCTCGGACGCCTCGGGCTGCTGACGCACTCGACCGCGGGGTTCATCGATCCCGGGTTCTCCGGGCACGTCACGCTCGAGCTGAGCAACGTCGCGACGCTGCCGATCATGCTGTGGCCGGGGATGAAGATCGGGCAGCTCTGCTTCTTCCAGCTCTCCAGCCCGGCGGAGAAGCCCTACGGCTCGGCCGAGTACCAGTCGCGGTACCAGGGGCAGCGGGGTCCGACGGCGTCCCGCTCGGCGCTCAACTTCCACCGGACGGACGTGTCGGGGGAGCGGTAGCGCGCCGGGTCCTCGCCCCCCCGCCGCTCCCGCAGACGCGCGGGTCGTGCCCACCGCCGGGAGGCCCATCCCGGCCCGGAACGACGAGGACCCCGCCCGCGACTGGGTCGCGGACGGGGTCCTGTGTGCGTCGGTGACGCGGCGGGTCAGCCCTGCTTGGCGAGCTGCTCGAGCGTCGGGTTGTTCTTGTACGCCTGGACCGCGTTCTCCTTGGTCACGAGGACCGGGGTGAGCTCGATCGCGGGCACCGTCTTGACGCCGTTGTTGTTGTTGGCCTTGTCGAGGACCGTCTTGGGCTTCTTGCCCTGGCTGAGGGTCTTGACCAGGTCGACGGCCGTGTTGGCCTCGAGCGTCGTGTCCTTGTAGATCGTCGAGTACTGCGTGCCGTTCATGATGAGCGGGATCGACGCGGTCTCCGAGTCCTGGCCCGTGACGATCGGGTTCGGCATACCGGCGGCCTTGGTGGCCGTCAGGATCGCGCGGCCCAGGGTGTCGTTCGGCGACAGGACGCCGTCGAGCTTGGTGCCGCCCGAGTAGTAGTGCGTGATCAGGTTCGTCATGCGCGACTGGGCGTTCTGGGCGAGCCAGCCGTCCGTCTCGACGTTCTGGAACTTGGTCTGACCCGAGACGACCTTGAGCGTGCCGTCCTTGATCTTCGGGGTGAGGACGCTCATCGCACCGTTGTAGAACACCGTCGCGTTGGCGTCGGTGGACGCACCGGCGAAGATCTCGACGTTGTACGGGCCGTTGCCCTTGCTCTTCTTCAGGCCGTCGAGCAGGGCGTGCGCCTGCAGCTGACCGACCTTGTAGTTGTTGAACGCGACGTAGTAGTCGACGTTCTTCGTGTTGAGCAGGTTGCGGTCCCACGCGATGACGGTCGCGCCGGAGGTCTTGGCGGCCTTGACCTGCGAGCCGAGCTGCGAGCCGTCCTGCGCGCCGATGATGATCGCCTTGTCGCCCTTGGTGACCATGCCGGAGACCTGGCTCTGCTGGTCGGACACGGTGTTCGTGGCGGCGGCGTACTGGATGTCGGCCTTGAAGCCGGCGGCCACGATCGCCTTCTTGAAGGCGGCGCCCGCGAGCACCCAGTTCTGCGACGTCTTGGCGGGGAGCGCGACGCCGATGGTGTCGCCCTTCTTGATGTCCGAACCGCTCGCGCTCGAGCCACCGCGGGCCGAGCAACCGGTGAGGGCGAGACCGGCGACGAGCACGACGCTCGCACCGACCATGAACTTCTTGCGCATGTGATTGCTTTCTCTTCGTTGAGGTAGGGGAGGGACGGTGCCGACCCTCCCGGGTCGTGTCGACGGCGGAGGCCGTCGTCGGGTGCCGGCGGCGGTGGTGACCGCCGCCGGCGGGTTCAGGGGATGGATGGGGTCAGTGGGAGAGGACCTTGTCCGGCTGGTCCTGGATCGACTGCGGCTGCTGGTCCGCGATGGTCGTCTCCTGGGTCTCCTGCCGCCGGAACTGGCGCATCATGCCGCCGATGAGCGACGGACGGCCCTGCGACTTCGAGTAGACGTCGAAGGCGACGGCCACCAGGAGCACGAGACCGCGGATGATCTGCGTCATGTTGGACTCGATGCCGAGCAGCGACAAGCCGTTCGTCAGGAGGGCCATGACCAGACCACCGACGATGGAGCCGGAGACGGTACCGATACCACCGGAGACCGCGGCACCACCGACGAACACGGCGGCGATGGCGTCGAGCTCCCAGCCGGTGCCGTCGTTCGGGCCCGAGGCGTTCGAGTAGGCGGTGAACACCATGCCGGCGACGGCCGCGAGGAGCGACATGTTCGCCATGACGAAGAAGTTCACCTTGCGGGCGCTCACGCCGGACAGGACCGCGGCGTTCGCGTTGCCACCGACGGCGTAGACCTGACGACCGAAGATCGTGTTGCGGGTCACGAAGCCGTAGATGATGACCAGCACGCCGAGGATGATCGCGACGACCGGGACCGAGGTGCCGACGTTGCCGGACGCGAACAGGTAGGTCGCGAACAGGGTCACGGCCACGAGCACGCCGGTCCGGACGAACGACACCCACACCGGGGGGACCTCGGCCTGCATCTTCTTGCGACGCTGGCGACCGCGGACCTCCATGTAGATGAGCGCGAGCGCGGTCACGATGCCGAGGATCAGGGTGCCGTTGCTGAAGCCGAAGTCCGGGCCGAAGTCCGGGATGAAGCCGGCGCCGATGGTCTGGAAGTCGTTCGGCACGGGGACCGACGTCGAGTTGCCGATGATCTGGTTCGCGCCACGGAAGATCAGCTGACCGGCGAGTGTCACGATGAACGCCGGGACGCGGACGAACGCGACCCAGAAGCCCTGCCACGCGCCGACCGCCGCACCCACGGCGAGACCGAGGATGATCGCGAGCCACCACGGGAAGTGCCAGACCGCCATGGACTGCGCCACGATGATGCCGACGAACGCCGCGACCGACCCGACGGACAGGTCGATGTGACCGGCGATGATCACCATGACCATGCCGAGCGCCAGGATCAGGATGTACGAGTACTGGAGGAAGACGTTGATGATGTTCGTCGGGTCCAGCGTGAGCCCGTGGGTGAAGATCTCGAAGATGATCACGATCGCGACGAGCGCGATGATCATGCCGTACTGGCCGACGCTGTTGCCCTTGCCGAAGAGCAGTCTGAGGTTGTTCATTTCGTGAGTGCGCCCTTCCGCGCGGAGGTCATGCTTCGCATGAGGGTTTCGGGGTCCGCCTCACCGGCGGGGAGGTCGTTGGTGATCGCACCCTCGAAGATCGTGTAGATGCGGTCCGAGAGGCCGAGGAGCTCCGGGAGCTCCGAGGAGATGAGGATGATCCCCTTCCCCTCGGCCGCGAGCTGCTGGATGATCCCGTAGATCTCGAACTTCGCGCCGACGTCGATGCCGCGGGTGGGCTCGTCGAGGATGAGCAGGTCGGGGTCGGTGAACATCCACTTCGACAGGACGACCTTCTGCTGGTTCCCACCGGAGAGCTTGCCGACGCCCTCCTCGACCGTGGGTACCTTGGTGCGGAGCATCTTGCGGTACTTCTCGGCGACGTCGTACTCCTCGAGGGAGTCGACGACGCCGCCCTTCGAGATCTTCTTGAGGTCGGCCGCGACGGTCGAGCGCTTGACCGTGTCGAGCAGGTTGAGCCCGAGCGCCTTGCGGTCCTCGGACACGTAGCCGATGCCGTTGTCGATCGCCTGCTGGACGTTGTTGACCTTGATCTCGCGGCCGTCCTTGATGATCTGGCCGCTGACGAAGGTGCCGTACGAGTGGCCGAAGATGCTCATCGCCAGCTCCGTGCGGCCCGCGCCCATGAGGCCCGCGAAGCCGACGATCTCGCCGCGGCGCACGTGGAAGTTCGAGCCCTTGCAGACGAGGCGCGTGGGGTCGACCGGGTGCTGGACCGTCCAGTCGCGGACCTCGAAGAAGACGTCGCCGATCTTCGGGGTGCGGTCCGGGAACCGGCTCTCGAGCGAGCGGCCCACCATCCCGCGGATGATGCGGTCCTCGTTGACGCCGTCCGCCTGGACGTCGAGCGTCTCGATGGACTTGCCGTCACGGATGATCGTGATGCTGTCCGCGATCTGCTCGATCTCGTTGAGCTTGTGGCTGATGATGATCGAGCTGACGCCGCGGGACTTGAGGCCGACGATGAGGTCGAGCAGGTGCTGCGAGTCGTTCTCGTTCAGGGCCGCCGTCGGCTCGTCGAGGATGAGGAGTTTGACGTTCTTGTGCAGCGCCTTGGCGATCTCGACGAGCTGCTGCTTGCCGACACCGAGGTTCTTGATCTGCGTGTCCGGGTTGTCGTCGAGGCCGACGCGGGCCAGGAGCTCCTCGGCGCGGAGCTGCGCCGCGGTCCAGTCGATGACGCCGAAGCGGCTCGGCTCGCTGCCGAGGAACAGGTTCTCGGTGATCGACAGCTCCGGGATGAGCGCGAGCTCCTGGTGGATGATGACGATGCCGGCCTGCTCGGACTGCTTGATGTTCGCGAACCGGACCTCCTCGCCTTCGTAGACGATGTCGCCGGTGTAGGTCCCGTAGGGGTACACGCCGGACAGGACCTTCATCAGGGTCGACTTGCCCGCGCCGTTCTCGCCGCAGATCGCGTGGATCTCGCCGGCCCGCACGGTCAAGCTGACCTCGGAGAGGGCCTTGACGCCGGGGAACTCCTTGGTGATGGACCGCATCTCGAGGATCGTCTCGTTCGCGGTGATCGACCGGGTCTCGGTGCCGGTTTCGAACTGGCCGGAGCCGGTTCCGATCGGGTGTGACGCCACAGTGCATCTCCTTCTGCCGAGGTGTCGGCAGTCCTTCTGGTGATCGCGCCAGCGGAGGTCACAGCAGCACTGTGTCGGACTCCGTTGTCGCGTCCGGGTCGTCCGCCATGTGAACGGTCACATCGAGCGGAACGGGGGCAATATTACGCACAGGTTCCGGGCGGCTGTCAATTCCCCGGGGTCGCGGTTTGGTAACGCGGTCCGGAGGCCCCTGGAACGGGGGTCAGGGGCGGTCACGACCGGCTCCGGGGCGAGCCGGTGGAGCCGCGGACGACGAGTCGGGGCACGATGTCGACGGGCCGGAGGTCGCCCTCGACCGGGAGCAGGAGGTCGACGCAACGGCGCCCGAGCTCGGCGAAGTCGACGGACACCGTGGTGAGCGGCGGCCAGAAGTGCTGGGCTTCGGGGATGTCGTCGTAGCCCACCACGGACAGGTCGCCGGGGACGTCGAGCCCGTAGGAGCGGGCGGCGTGCATGACGCCGAGGGCCATGGCGTCGTTCGAGCAGAAGATGGCCGTGCAGTCGCGCCAGCGCAGGAGTTCGCGGCCCGCGTGGTACCCGAAGTCGGCGGTCCAGTCCCCGAGGATCGGCGGCTGCACGGGCATGTCGCGGTCGGACATCTCGCGCAGGAACCCCTGCATGCGCGCGTCCGCCTCGATCCAGTCCCGTGGGCCGGCGATGTGCCGCACGTACTGGTGCCCGAGGTCGAGCAGGTGCGCCGTGGCGAGCCGCGCCCCCGTCATCTGGTCCACCCAGAGCGCGGTCGGGTCCTCGCCGATGCTCGATCGCAGCGTGACGTACGGCGTCTGCATGCCGGACTCGGCGATCACGTCGAACACCCGCGTCTGCGGCGCGATGACGACGATGCCCTCGACGTCCTGGTCGAGGAGGTGACCGAGGCCCTGGCGGATCGACGCGTCGTCCGGGGCCGCGATGTTCGCGGTCGTCACGAAGTACCCGCGTCGGACCGCGGCGTCCTCGATCGCCTGGAGGGTCAGCGTCGGCCCGTAGTGGGAGCGCTGCGAGGTGAGGACCCCGATGGTGCGGGAGCGACTGGTGACCAGGGCGCGGGCGGCCCGGTTCGGCCGGTACTGCAGCTGCTCCATGGCGGCGACGACCTTGTCCCGGGTCGCCTCGCGGATCGCGTCGGAGTTGTTGAGGACGCGGGAGACCGTCTGGTGCGACACCCCAGCGACCCGAGCGACGTCCCGGATGCTGGGCGCACGCGACTTCTCTGTCTTCGCCGACGCCATTGCCTTCTCATTCCACCCCGATGTGCACGTTCACATCGCGAGCCACATCATTATGCACGTTCCGCTGGCGGTCGCCGCATCGAGTTCGCGCAGGCACCCGGGAGGCGGCCCAGCCGCAGGGTCCCGCAGTGGAGGGGACGCCTCCCGGGCCGCCGTCCGGACCACCCGGGGACGGGGTCCACCAGGCGTCCGCCTCAGTCGAGCGCGCGCGCCGGGAGCACCGCGAGCTGCCACCCGAGCCACGGGCTGAACGCGAACGGAGCCGCGGCGACCGCGGCCCGCAGCTCGTCCTCGGAGACCCAGATCCACTCGGCGACCTCGTCCGCCGCGGGTCGTGGCACGTCGGTCGTCGTGGCACGGAACACCGGGCAGACCTCGTTCTCGACGATGCCGGACGCGTCGACGGCGCGGTACCGGAAGTCGGGGAGGACCGGGGTCACGTCCGCCACGGTGATCCCGAGTTCGCGCGCGGCACGTCGGGCGATCGCGTCCTCGAAGGACTCGTCCGGTCCGGGATGTCCACAGAACGTGTTCGTCCACACCCCGGGCCAGGTGGCCTTCGTCAGGGCCCGGCGTGTGACCAGGATGTTCCCCTCGGGATCCGACACGTGGCACGAGAACGCCAGGTGCAGCGGCGTCGCGTCGGTGTGCACGGCGAACTTGTCGGCCACACCGATGGGCGCGCCGTCGTCGTCCAGCAGGACGACGGTTTCCGGGAAAGTGCTCATCGCGATGGATAGGTTAGGCCAATGAACGACGACGCGACCGCCGTCGCCCGGGACGGACTCACGCTCGTCGACGAGTGCCTCGAGCGGTTCTTCGCACTCGCCGCGCGTCGGGCCAGCACCTACGGCCGTGCGTCCGAGGACCTCTGGCGTGTGCTCAAGCGCGCCAGCACCGGCGGCAAGCAGTTCCGTCCGCGGATGGTGCTCACCGCCTACACCGGACTCGGCGGGCGGGACCTCCATGCGGCGGCCCACGTCGGCGCGGCATACGAGCTGCTGCACACCGCGCTCGTGGTGCACGACGACGTCATCGACCGCGACTGGTCCCGGCGGGGCGTGCCGAACGTCGCCGGCAGCTACCGGGACGAGGCCACGACGGGCGGCATCCCGACGCCGGTGGCCGAGCACCGCGGCACGAGCGCGGCCGTCATCGCGGGGGACCTGGCCCTCGCGGGCGCGCCGCGGCTCATCGAGTCGAGCGGTGTCGACGGCGAGCGCCGGACGCGACTGCTCGACCTGTTGGACGAGGCCGTGTTCGCGAGCGCCGCGGGCGAGATGACCGACGTCGACCTGTCGATCGGGGTCATGCCGAGCGTGGACGAGATCCTCGCCATGGAGCGCGCGAAGACCTCGGTGTACTCGTTCGAGGCACCGCTGCAGTCCGGCGCGGTGCTCGCGGGGGCGTCGGACGCGGTGGTCGCCGCGCTCGGGGTGTTCGGGCGCGAGATCGGGGTCGCGTACCAGGTGGTCGACGACATCCTCGGGGTCTTCGGGGACGAGGCGACGACGGGCAAGACCGCGGTGGGCGACCTGCGCGAGGGCAAGCGCACCGTGCTCGTGGCCCACGCGGCGACGACCGAGCACTGGGCCGCCATCGAGCCGTTCCTCGGGAACCGGGACCTCACCGACGATCAAGCGGAGCACCTGCGCTTCCGTCTGCTCTGCAGTGGCGCACGTGACGTCGCGCAGGAGCGGGTCGAGCGCCACGCGAGCCTCGCGACGGCAGCGCTGGCGGCCTCCCGGACGACCTGCGGTGCCAGCTGGCGGCGATCGCGACCGAACTCGTGGACCGGGTCCGGTGACCCGGGGCGACGTGGCCGGCGCGGCTCCGACCGTGACCACGGGGCTCGGCCTGTACGACGCGACCGCGGCGGCCGCCTCGTCGGTCGTCATCCGCCGGTACTCGACGTCGTTCGGGCTCGCATCGCGCCTGCTGCCAGCGCACGTCCGCGAGCACATCGAACACGTGTACGCACTCGTGCGGGTGGCCGACGAGATCGTCGACGGCCCCGCGACCGAGGCCGGTCTGGACCCGACACTCGCGGGCCGCCTGCTCGACGAGCTCGAACAGGACACCGAGCGTGCGATGACGACCGGGTTCTCCGTCAACCCGGTCGTGCACGCCTTCGCCCGGACCGCCCGGACCACCGGGTTCGGGGCCGAGCTGACGCAACCGTTCTTCCGGTCCATGCGGGCCGACCTCACGCGCAGCGAACACGACGACGCCTCGTTCGTCGACTACGTGTACGGCTCCGCCGAGGTCGTCGGACTCATGTGCCTCCGCGCATTCGTGTACCGGGCGGGACGGCCGACCTTCGACGAGGCGGTGCTCGTCACGGGGGCTCGTCGGCTCGGGGCCGCGTTCCAGAAGGTCAACTTCCTGCGCGACCTGCGGGCGGACTTCCTCGAGCTCGGCCGGTCGTACTTCCCCGGGGTCGACGTCCGGTCCTTCGACGAGGCGACGAAGGCGCGGCTCGTGGCCGACGTGCAGGACGACCTCGACGCCGCCGCGCGTGCGCTCCCGCTCCTGCCCGGCCGGGCACGTCCTGCGGTGACCCTCGCGCACGCCCTGTTCCAGGAACTCAACGACCGGATCGCCGCGACCCCGGCCGAGCGGCTCGTCACGACGCGTGTCCGGGTCCCCGACCCGGTCAAGGCCGCTCTGGCCGCCCGGGTGCTCGTCGGCCGCGCCCCCGTCCCTCGCGTTCGACGCGGCAACCGGCCGGGAGGCACGGCATGAGCACCGAGACCACCGCGGCCGACCAGGCCGCCGACACCGCACCGTCCGGCCGCCGCGTCCCCGCCCGTCGCGTCGTCGTCGTGGGTGGCGGCATCAGCGGGCTCGCCGCCGCCGCACTGCTCGCGCGCGACGGCTACGCCGTGACCGTGCTCGAGCAGCGGTCCGAGCTCGGGGGGCGCGCCGGGACCTGGTCGGCCGGTGGCTTCCGGTTCGACACCGGGCCGAGCTGGTACCTCATGCCCGAGGTGTTCGACCACTTCTTCCGGCTGCTCGGGACGTCCGCGGCCGAGCAGCTCGACCTCGTCCGACTCGACCCCGGGTACCGCGTGTACAGCGAGGGCCACGACGAGCCCATCGACCTCGCCGCGACCCGCGAGGCCAACGTCGCGCTCTTCGAGTCGATCGAGCCGGGATCGGGCCGTCGGCTCGAGCGCTACCTCGACTCGGCGGCCGAGACCTACGCGATGGCCGTGCGCCGGTTCCTCTACACGAGCTTCCAGGACCTGCGGCGGCTCGCGACACCCGACGTGCTCCGTCGCGCCGGGCGGCTGCTCCGCCTGCTCACCCGGCCGTTGTCGTCCTTCGTCGAGGCCACCGTGCAGGACCGACGCCTGCAGCAGGTGCTGGGGTACCCCGCCGTGTTCCTCGGCACGAGCCCGTATGCCGCGCCGAGCATGTACCACCTGATGAGCCACCTCGACCTCGCCGACGGCGTCCTGTACCCGCAGGGCGGCATCAGCACGGTGATCGACGCGGTCGAGCGGATGGCATCTGCCGAGGGCGCGAGGATCGTGACCGGGGCCACGGTCGACCGGATCGTCGTCGAGCACGGCGCGGTGACGGGCGTGCACCACACGACGTCCGACGGCGACGCGGTCACGGCCCCGGCCGACCTCGTCGTCAGTGCGGCCGACCTGCACCACACCGAGACCGACCTGCTGCCGCCGCGGTACCGATCGCACGGCGACGCCTACTGGGAACGTGGCGACCCGGGTCCGAGTGCGGTGCTCGTCTACCTCGGCATCGACGGACCCGTCCCCGGCCTGCTGCACCACACGCTCGTCTTCACGGCGGACTGGCACGCGAACTTCGGCGCGATCTTCGGCAAGGAACGCCACGTGCCCGACCCCGCGTCGATCTACGTGTCCGCGACCTCGGAGACCGACCCCACCGCCGCGCCGGCGGGGTCGAGCAACGTGTTCGTGCTCGTCCCGTTGCCGGCCGACGTCGGGATCGGACGTGGCGGGATCGACGGTGCGGGGGATCCCGAGGTCGAGCGCATCGCGGACCGGGCGATCGCGGCGCTCGCCGAGCGTGCGGGTGTCCCCGACCTCGTCGACCGCATCCGGGTGCGCCGCACCGTGGGGCCGAGGGACTTCGCCGACGACTACAACGCGTGGAGCGGGAGCATGCTCGGGCCGGCCCACACCCTGCGGCAGAGCGCCTTCTTCCGGGCGCGGAACGCGTCGACCCGGGTCGACGGGCTCTACCACGTCGGGGCGTCGACGATCCCCGGCATCGGGCTGCCGATGTGCCTCATCAGTGCCGAGGTGCTGCTCAAACGGATCCACGGCGACACCTCGACCGAGCCGCTCCCGGAGCCGCTCGAGCGACGGCGGCCCTGATGCCCGGGCTCTACCTGGCGGGTCTCGTGGTCGCGCTCGTCGGCATGACGGTGCTCGACGCCCGGTTCCGCCTGTTCTTCTGGCGGGGCCCATGGCGGGCCGCCGCCGTCATGGGCGTCGGGATCGCGTACTTCCTCGTGTGGGATCTCGCGGGGATCGGGCTCGGTGTCTTCCACCGCGGACCGTCCTCGTGGCTCATCGGTGTCCAGGTGGCGCCGGAGGTCCCGGTCGAGGAGCTGTTCTTCCTCGCGCTGCTCTGCTACGTGACGATGGACCTCATCGGCTTCGTCCGACCCGTCGTCGAGCGCACGGCCCCGCCGTGCGTCGAACCTCCCGCCCGCCGGACGAACGGGGTGGCGCGGTGAGCGGGGTGCCGCCGCGGGTGGCCCGCGTGCTCTCGGTGCTCCCGGGCGCCGGGGTGGTGCTCCGATGACCGCGGGCGCGGCGACCTACGCCCTCCTCGACCTCGCGTTCCTCGCCGTCGTGGTCCTCGTGGCCGTGGCCGCCGCGGTCGTCGCGGTGCGTCGGGTGGCGGTCCGGCGCGGACCGGAGGCCGTCGCGCGGTGGCGTCGCACGGTCCTCCTGACCGGCCTGGTGGCGGGCGTCGTCCTGGTCGTGGCGACGGTCGTGTTCGACAACGTGATCGTCGGCACCGGCATCGTGGCGTACGACGCGCAGCGGATCAGCGGCATCCGTCTCGGCGTCGTCCCGGTCGAGGACCTGGCGTACGCGATCGCGGCGGTCCTGCTGCTGCCGTCGCTCGTCGTGCTGTTCGGGCCCCGATCGAGGTCGGAACGATGAGCGCCGCGAGTCCGACGGCCCGACCGCGCCGCGCGGGGTCGACACTCCGGGCGCTGTTCGTGTCGTCCCGGCCGGTGAGCTGGGTGAACACCGCGTACCCGTTCGCGGCCGCGTACGTGCTCGGCACCGGGGTCGGGACGCACGAGGCGGACGGCTTCCACCTCGCGGTCCTCGTGCTCGGGGTCGTGTACTTCCTCGTCCCCTACAACCTCGCGATGTACGGGATCAACGACGTGTTCGACTACGAGTCGGACCTGCGGAACCCGCGCAAGGGCGGCGTCGAGGGCGCCCTGCTCGACCGCAGTGTGCATCGGACGACCCTCGTCGCCGTCGTCGTGACGAACGTGCCGTTCCTCGTCGCACTCGTGTTGCTCGGCGGCCCGTGGAGCTGGCTCGTGCTCGCCGTCAGCGTGTTCGCCGTCGTCGCGTACTCCGCGCCGGGGTTGCGGTTCAAGGAGCGGCCGTTCCTCGACTCCCTGACCTCGAGCACGCACTTCGTGTCCCCGGCGGTGTACGGCCTGACCCTCGCGGGGGCGCACTGGACGGGCTCGCTCCTGGCCGTGTGCGTGTCGTTCTTCCTCTGGGGTGTCGCGAGCCACGCGTTCGGTGCGGTCCAGGACGTCGAGGCCGACCGCGCTGGGGGCATCGGGTCCGTCGCGACGGTCATCGGCGCCCGGGCCACGGTGCGCCTGGCGTTCGTGGCCTACGTCGTCGCGGGGCTCGTCGTGCTCGCGACGCCGTTCCCGGGGCCGTTCGCGGCGATCGTCGTCGTGCCCTACGCGCTGAACGTCCTGCCGTGGTGGTCGGTCGCCGACGCCGACGCCGACGCGGCGAACGCCGGGTGGCGCCGGTTCCTGCTCGTGAACTACCTGGCGGGGTTCCTCGTCACCATGGTGCTCATCGGCTACGCCGCGACCCGCTGAGTCGCGGCGGCGCCCCAACGCACGCGACCCCCGTCCGACTCCACCCGACCCGCGGCCCGAATCCACGCGACCCGCGCCCGACCTCACGCGACCCGCGCCCGACCTCAGGCGACCCGCTGGGTCACGTCGGCGAACCCCGACCTCAGTGCGCGGATCGGCGCTTGGCCTGCTCGACCGCGCTCCGGATGCCCCGGCGCCACTGGGGGCCGTGCCCGGGGAGCACGATCCGTGCCTCGGTGTCGACGAGCCGGTCGAGCGACTCCAGGGCGGCGCCGCTGTCCGCGGTGGCCGACCCGGCGACGATCTGCGGCCCGATCCCACCGGTGTACGGGTCGAGCGTGACGATCGCGTCGCCGGCGATGAGGGCGTCGCGGTCGGCGAAGTACAGCGCGACGTGGCCGTCGGTGTGCCCGGGCGTCTCGATGATCCACGGGGAGGCCTGCACGGCGTCCCGCTCGTCGAGCGGCTTCGTGTCGGTCACACCCTCGACCATGAGCGCTCCCGCGACCACCATCCGCGCGAGCTTCGGGAGGCCGGCGGGGTGTGTCAGCGGGTACACGAGCCGGTTCCGCTCCGTCCGGTACCGGTAGGGGTGAGCGGCCAGCTCCGCGTCCCGCGGGTGCACGAGCACGGGCACGTCCCACTCCCGACGCGCACGGGCCGCGGTGCCGACGTGGTCGAAGTGCCCGTGCGTGAGCGCGATGCCCTCGACGGCATCGGGGGTGTACCCGAGCTCGGCGATCGCGACGAGCAGGTGCGGCCACGCGGCGGGCAGACCGCTGTCGACGACGAGCAGTTGGTCGCCGGTCTCGACGAGGTAGAGGTTCGTGTGGGCGATCTCGAGGCGGTGGATCCCCTCGGCGACGTCTCGGAACAGCATGGCCGCAGGCTACTCGTCGGCGCCCGCGCGGGCCGTCGGGCGGCACGACGGTGTGCGCGACCGGGGGACGGCCGACGTCGGCGCCTGGGAGACCGGTGCGAGCCGCATGAGCGTCCACTCGACTCCGAGTAGGCACGGCGGTGGACGACTCCACACGAGAGGACCACCATGAAGAGACTGCTGTTCATCGCCGGCATCGCGCTGGGGTACGTGCTCGGAGCCCGAGCCGGACGCTCCTCGTACGAGCGCATCCGCACCCGGGCGCAGGGCGTGTGGTCGGACCCGAAGGTGCAGAAGGGCCTCCACGACGCCGAGGGCTTCGTCAAGGACAAGGCACCGGTCGTCGCGAGCAAGGTCAAGGACGCGGCGACGAGTGCCGCCGGCGCCGTGCAGAGCAAGGTGAAGTCGTCGGGCGACACCGACACCGACGCCTCGAGCACCGACACCGTGGCCGGCGGACCCGGAACCGCGGGTCCGAGCGCTGCGGGCAAGCCGGAGGCGCCGAGCGCCGCCACGTCGAGCGAGACCGACACGACCGGTACGGCAGGCACGCCGTCGCCGGACGCGGTGTAGGCCCGGTATGGCCGACAGCGGATCGCGCGACAGCATCCCGCAACTCGAACTCCAGAACGTGCGGACGCGCGAGGACCTGCGCCACACCGTGAACGAGGTCGTGCGGCGCTCGGACGTCCCCGCACAGTGGCGCTTGGCGGTCGCGAAGGCGCGTCAGCAGTTGCACCGGGACCCGACGCCCCTCGTGGCCATGGCCGTCACGGCCGGTGCGGGACTCGTGGCGATCGTCGGCGGCGTGGTCATCGGTCGGACGGACGCGGGGCGCCTCGACGCCGCGCGGGAGCCGATGCTGCTGCCCGTCTACAAGCCCGGCAAGACCAAGAAGAGCGGCAAGCGGAAGAAGGCCGCCTTCGCCCGCAAGCCCGACAAGCTGAACCCCGTCCAGAAGCGTCGCGACGCCGACGACCGGTGAGTCGCCACCCCGCGACCCGCTGACGACGTCGACCACAGGAGGAGCCACCGATGGCAAGGAACACCGCACCGGACCCGGACGACCCCCGCAAGCCGGACGACCCGACCGACCTGACGAAGCCCTCGTGGCAGTACACGCTCAAGAAGACGCTCCGCGAGTTCTCGAGTGACCAGTGCACCGACCTGGCAGCCGGCCTGACGTACCACGCCGTCCTGGCGGTGTTCCCGGCGATCCTCGCGATCGTCTCGATCCTCGGCCTGTTCGGCGAGGGGCAGGCGACGGTCGACCAGGTCATGAAGGTGCTCGGCAACGTCGGTTCGAACCAGGTCGTCGACCTGCTCAAGGGCCCGATCAACGGTCTCGTCCGGTCGCCCGCGGCCCCGCTCGCGTTCATCGTCGGTGTGCTCGGCGCGCTGTGGTCCGCGTCCGGGTACGTCGGGTCGTTCGGCCGTGCGATGAACCGCATCTACGGCATCCGTGAGGGGCGTCCGATCTGGAAGCTCCGCCCGACGATGCTCGGTGTGACGGTGTTCACGGTCGTCCTGCTCGTCATCGGCGCGCTCATGCTCGTGCTCTCCGGCCCGGTGGCCGAGGCGGTCGGCAACGCGATCGGACTCGGTTCCGTCGCGGTGACCGTGTGGGACTACGCCAAGCTCCCGATCCTCGCGGCGATCGCGGTCGTGATCATCGCGATCCTCTACTACTGGTCACCGAACGTCCGGCAGCCGAAGTTCCGCTGGATGAGCCTGGGCGCGCTCCTGGCGCTCCTCATCTGGATCATCGCCTCGATCGCGTTCGCGTTCTACGTCGCGAACTTCTCGCACTACAACAAGACGTACGGGTCGCTCGGCGGCGTGATCGTGTTCCTCCTGTGGATCTGGATCACGAACTGCGCTCTGCTGTTCGGCGCCGAGTTCGACGCCGAGGTCGAGCGCGGCCGCGAACTCCAGGCCGGCATCCACGCCGAGGAGGACATCCAGCTCCCCGAGCGCGACACCCGCCAGATCGACAAGCAGGACGAGAAGCACGCGAAGGACGTCCTCTCCGGCATCGAGATCCGCGAGAGCGCCGGTCGAGAGAAGTGAGCAGGGGCCTCCCGTCCGTCGCGCCGCGCGCGTCGCGGCCGGGAGGCCCGACTCGGCCCGGCACCGCAGCCGCGTTCCGTAGGCTGACACGGTGACCGACACCGTGCCTCCCGTCCGACCGACCGCACTCGTGACCGGGGCGACCCGGGGGATCGGACGCGCGATCGCGGCCGACCTCGGCCGCACACACCACGTGCTCGTCGGTGGGCGGTCCGCCGCTGCCGTCGCCGCCGTCGTCGACGCGCTGCCGTCCGCCGAGCCGTTCGTGGCCGACCTCGTCGCGGGCCCGCTGCCACCGCTGCCGGACCGGCTCGACGTGCTCGTGCACTCCGCCGGCATCGAGGAGGGCGGCCGCGTCGCCGACACCCCCCGCGAGGTGTGGGAGCGCGTCCTCGCCACGAACGTCGTCGCGGTCGCGGAACTCACCCGGCTGGCGCTGCCCGCGCTCCGGTCCGTCCGCGGCCTCGTCGTCACGATCAACAGCGGCTCGGGGTTCGTGAGCGGGCCCGGCGGCGGCGTCTACGGTGCGTCGAAGTTCGCCCTGCGGGCCTTCGCCGATGCCCTCCGCGAGGAGGAGCGCGAGCACGGGGTCCGCGTGTCCGGCGTCCACCCGGGGCGCGTCGACACCGACATGCAGGTCGCCCTCGCCACGAAGCTCGGCGAGGACTACGACACCCGCTACTACCTGGCGCCCGAGGACGTCGCCGCCGCGGTGCGGACCGTGGTCGACCTGCCGGAGCGCGGCACCGTCGAGCTGCTCAGCGTGCGGCCCACCCGCAAGCGCTGACCCCGGGGTACACCGCGGAGCGCCAGGCACGGAGGTGCGCGGCGCAGGATCGGGACATGGCCGACGACGAGCAGCAGACCCGCGAGGACTTCCACCGTGCCGTGAACATGACGGCGACCGAGCTGCGCCACTGGCTCGACACCGACGACTCGAAGGCCGTGGGGCAGAAGCCCGACGGCGGCGGCGAGTCCACCGGGCACGAGAGCGGCCGGCACATCGTCCGGATCCTCGAGGAGCGACAGGGCGAGTACACGGACGACGACTACGCGCACATGCGCAAGGTGGTCGGCTACGTCGCCCGGCACTCCGCGCAGCGCCCATCGGGCGACGACACGCACACGCGCTGGCGGTACTCCCTCATGAACTGGGGCCACGACCCCGAGAAGTGACCGGGCGCCTGCTCAGCGCAGGAGCACGGGACCCGCGTCGATCCGGAAGCGGAACAGCGAGTACGGGTACACGCGGAGGTCCTCGCCGCCCTGGTAGTCCGCCTGACGGTGCAGCTGGTTCGCGGTGACGTAGAGGTAGCCGTCCGTCGCGACGGACATCGTGTCGGTCCACAGCAGGCGCGGGTCGTGCACGAGGGTCTGGATCTCGCCGGTCGGCAGCCGCCGGGTGATCGACTCGTGCTCCCAGTTCGTGGCGTACAGGCGGCCCTGGTCGTCGGACTCCAGGCCGTCCGCGCCCCCGCCCTTGTCGCCCTCGTCGACGACGGTCCCAGCGACGGTCTCCTCCGAGATCGCCCGGTCGACGAGCGCCCCCACCGACACGCTGTACCAGCGGCGGCTGATGAGCGGGCAGTACCAGAGCCGCTCGCCGTCCGCCGAGATCGCGATGCCGTCCGCGCCCATCGTCACCGGTTTCGGGGCCGCACCCGGGGCGCGCTGTGCGAGCACCCGTCCCTCGGCCATCGGGACCATGTCCTGCGGCGGGCAGGCCTTGGTGGACGGATGGTCCTCGAGCCGCCGCCACGCCTCGCCGGTGGCGAGGTCCACGACGATGATCGCGTTCGGGCCCTCGGACGCCGAGTCCGTGACGAACGCGAACCCGGCCTCGCCGCGGCGGAGGTCGAACCGCACGTCGTTGAGGTACGTCGTCTCGTACGCGACGCTGCGCGGGAGGACGATCGTCTGCACGACGCGGTCCGTGCCGAGGTCGACGCACACGAGCTTCGGGCCGCCCTCCTTGGTCGGACCCATCATCGGGCTGCCCGTGTCGAGGATCCACAGGCGGTCGTCTGGCGCGACGACGATGCTCTGCACGCTGACGAGCCGCTCGGCGTCGTCGATCGACCGCGCCTGGTTGATCTCGACCGACGGGTAGGGCACCGCCTGCCCGTCCACGAGTTCGACGACCGTGGCCGGGACGTCGTCGCCCCACTTCGGGAAGTTCACGAACACCCGGCCGCCGCGGGAGACGCTCACGCCCGTGGGCATCGGGCCGTCGGTGAACTCGTGGACCACCTCGAGGTCGCCGCGTGGTTCGTCTTCGGGGGCGGTCGGGGCGGCGTGGTCGGCGTCGAAGTCGCTCATGCGGTGGACGGTAGGCGCGGGGCCTGGGGGTCGCCGGTGCGCGTCCCCCGGCGTCTGGCCGCGCATGTCGTCGTCGCGCGGACCGCGTCGGCCGTGCTGTCACGGTGCGCCGTGCGAGGCTGGTGCGTATGACCGACAACCTCCTCGGCGTGCCCGAGACCCGCCTGACCGATGACCCGGACGTCACCGCCGCCCTCGCCGCGGGCACTCCCGTGGCCGACGTCGCGACGGCACACCCGTCATCGAGCCTGGCGTGGGCGCTCCTCGCCGACGAGGCCTGGGACCGCGGCGCCGCGCTCGAGTCGTACGCCTACGCCCGCGTGGGGTACCACCGTGGCCTCGATGCCCTCCGGAAGGCCGGCTGGCGCGGGCAGGGCCCGATCCCGTGGGCGCACGAGCCGAACCGGGGCGTGCTCCGCTCGCTGTTCGCGCTGCGCCGGGCGGCCGACGGCATCGGCGAGGAGCCGGAGGTCGAGCGCCTGTCGACGTTCCTCCACGACGCCGACCCCGCCGCCGCGGAGGCGATCGCCGCCGAGCAGCGCTGACGCCGCCGGGGGCCCGTCGCGAGGTGCACCGCCTCCGTCCCGTCGAACACCCGGATCGCGGGGTTCGAACGGAAGGAACCGGTGCGACGCCGGCAGGCCCGGGTGCCCTACCCGAGCAGCACCTCCCACGCCCGCGCCGCCGGCCACAGCTGGTGCTCCGGCAGGACGTCGAGCCCGCACGCGCGCGACCCGAGCCCGTGCTGCGCCTCGTCGAGGTACAGGTACAGCGCGTCCGAGGCCGGCAGCTCGTGCGGGTGCCCGGCCGCGGTGATCTGCTGCGCGGTCCAGCGCGACAGCGTGAACCCCGCGCGGTGACCCGCGTGCGCGCCGTGCCCGGATCCCGCCGCGGGCACGGTCGTCACGCGGAGCGGCCCGAGCTCGAGCCACCGCAGGTCCGGCCGGTGCCCGGTCTCCTGGGGCCGTGAGTACCGGACGGACAGGTCGTCGACCTCGGCGGTGAACCGACCGACGCGGACGGCGTGGGACGAGTCGGCGTAGGACTCGTCGGGCCCCGTCCCGAGCCAGGTCACGTCCGAGTCGGCCAGCGAACCGGGCAGGCCGAACCGGACGCCGACCCGCGGCCAGGTGCAGTCCCACGCGCCGAAGGGGACGGCCTCGGTGCGGAGCAGCACGCCCTCGGCGGTCGCGGTCCACCGGTGCACGACGTCGACCCCGGCGCCGCTGTTCGCCGCGGACACCCGGACCCGCTGGACGAGCCCGTGCTCGGTGCGCTCGACGGCGACCAGCCGGTGCGTCAGGCGGTGCAGCCCGTGGGCCTCCCACCGCACGGCCGAGGCGGGAGCGATGCCGCCGACGCCCAGGGTGAGCGCGGGGTCGGCGACCTCGTACGAGCCCTGGGACGCACCGCGGTCGTTGTCGGTGGGCGCGCGCCAGAGCTCGAGGCGCGGCCCGGCGACGGGCAGGCCGTGCCACGTCGCCAGGTCGCCTCGGGCGTCGAACGTCGCGATCCCCAGGGCGTCGCCCTGCCACGACGGCCGGGAGGCCCGGTGCGTGCCCACCCCGCGAGCGTCGGTCGCCCGGCCGGTGGCGTCCGCCACGACGGGGACGGGCACCTGCGTGCGGGCGATGACGTGCCCGGTGTCGGCCCACGTGGTCGGCCCGGCGAGTTCGGCCGTCACGTCGAGGAACAACTCGCCCGCGACGCCCTCGGCGGCGACCGCGAGGACCTCGGGCGGGACCGGCACCGTGGCGGAGGCGCCGGCCGCGACCAGGCCCGGGGCGAGCCTCCCGGCCGCGACCGCGACGCCGTCGCGCTCGAGCGTCCAACAGAAGCGCAGTCCGGCGGTCGACGCGGAGTGGTACCGGTTCTCGACGAGCACCGTGCCCCCGGCGACCGTCGTGGAGACGCTGATCCGGATCGGCGCGACGACCGCGGCGAACTCGGCGAGTCCGGGCGTCGGGGTGTCGTCGGGCAGGACCAGACCGTCCATCACGAAGTTGCCGTCGTGCACGACCTCGCGGAAGTCGCCGCCGTACGCGTGGTAGGGGGTGCCGTCGGCCGTGTGGCTGAGCAGGCCGTGGTCGCGCCACTCCCACACGAACCCGCCGTGGAGGCGCGGGTACCGGTCCACGAGGGCCTCGTACTCCGCGATCTGGCCCGGTCCGTTGCCCATCGCGTGCACGTACTCGCAGTGCAGGAACGGCTTCGACCGCTGGCGTGCCGCCTCGGCCGGACCGCACCCGAGGAGCGGGGTCACGACGGGGCCGCCGCCGATCGACTCGGTCTCGACGAGCGAGGGGTACATGCGCGAGTAGACGTCCGTGTAGGAGCCCGTGTAGTCGCCCTCGTAGTGGACCGGGCGCGAGCGGTCACGGCGGTGGACCCAGTGCGACATCGCCGCGAGGTTCCGGCCCGTGCCGGACTCGTTGCCGAGGGACCACAGGACGATCGACGGGTGGTTCTTGTCCCGCTCCACGGTCCGGGCGATGCGGTCGAGGTATGCGTCCTGCCACGCCGGGTCGTCCGACGGGTTGCCGGCCCAGCCCAGGTGCTCGAACCCGTGCGTCTCGAGGTCGCACTCGAGGACCACCCAGAACCCGAGCTCGTCGGCGAGGTCGAGCACGCGGGGGTGCGGCGGGTAGTGCGAGGTTCGGATGGCGTTGACGTTCGCGCGCTTCATCATCGCCATGTCCGCGCGCGCGTGGGCCTCGTCGAACACGCGGCCCCGCTCCGGGTGCGTCTCGTGCCGGTTGACACCGTGGAACACGACGCGCTCGCCGTTGACGAGGAACCGGTCGCCGCGGATCTCGACCGTGCGGAACCCGAGTCGCAGCGTCACGGTCTCGCCAGCGCCCGTCCCGCCCGCGGCCGTCCCCGACGTCAGGGTCGCCTCGTACCGGCGGGGGACCTCGGCGCTCCAGGGCTCGACGGCCGGCAGCGTGACGGGCTGGACGTCCGCGGCGGTCGCCCACCGTTCCTCCAGGCCGAGCTCCGGGATCCGGAACACCACCGGGAACACGGCGTCGAGCTCGACCGTGACGGTACCGACGCCGGTGGCGGGGGCGCCGGACGCAGCGGTGCCGGCGGCGGCGGCCGACGCGAGCAGCGGAGCCCAGTCGGCGCGGACGAAGGCGTCCTCGATCGCGGCGACCGGGCGCGCGAGCAGCGTGACGTCGCGGAAGACCCCGGGCAACCACCACTGGTCCTGGTCCTCGAGGTAACTCGCGGCGGACCACTGGTGCACCCGGACCGCGACCGTGTTCGGGCCCGGGCGGAGCAGCGCCGTGACGTCGAACTCGGTCACGAGGCGCGACCCCGTCGACCAGCCGACCTCGACGCCGTTGAGCCAGACGCGGAAGTGCGACTCGACCCCGTCGAACCGCAGGACGACCCGGTCTGCGTCCGCGAACGACGCCGGGAGCTCGAACGTGCGGCGGTGGTCGCCCGTCGGGTTCTCCTCCGGCGGGTGCGGTGCGTCGATCGGGAACGGGTACTGCACGTTCGTGTAGATCGGCGCGCCGTGCCCGTGCAGCACCCAGTGCGACGGGACGGGCAGGGTCTGCCAGTCGGCGTCGTCGAACGTGTCGGCCGCGAAGTCCTCGGCGACCTCGGCGACGGGCGACCAGCGGAACCTCCAGTCCCCGTCGAGCGACAGCGACGGTGCGTCGGTGTGCAGGTGGGCGCGGGGGCGACGGCGCGAGGCCGAGCCGGGAGCGGTCGAGTGGAGGTCCGAGATCGCCCGGGGAGCGGGCGCGGTGGCGATGTCCGTCATTGGGTGCTGTCCTCGACCGCGAGGGTCGTCGTCGATCCTGGTCCGCCGGCCGGCGGGTGCCTCAACCCTAGCGAGCGTCCCCTGCGGCCCGGGCGTCCCGTCGGTACGGGGCGCCCGCCGGACGGGAGGCGCGGGACCGGCCCGCCCCGGCCCTCCCGACCTCGACGTCCGCCGTGAGCTGCGGACACACGCAGGCGCGGCCGCCGACCATGGCGGGACCGACGGAAGGAGATCGACATGATCGAACGGGGCAACACCACCCACAGCCCGGAGGTCGACGAGCAGATGGCGCACGAGGCGCAGAGCATCGTCCAGGGGCACGGCAGTTCGTCCCACGTGGAGGAGTTCCGGCAATCGGAACCCGTCACCGACGACACCGACGCCCCCGAGACCCTCGCGGCGTCCGGCTACGACGGCGAGTTCGTCGACGACGCGACGCACGCGCTGCCCGAGGACGACGCCGACGGCATCGACACGACCGTGTACACGACCGAGACGGACCAGGTCTCGGAGGGGAAGGTGGTGGACCATGGCGCCGACGACCGCTGAGCAGGTCTCGGAGGAACACCGGGGGCTCGCTGCCCTCCTCGCGCAGCCCGGCACCTGGTCGTGGGCCTACGTCGACGTCTCGGGCGACCGGGAGGACCCGCAGCACCTCGCCGCGCTCCAGGTCCGCGCCGCCCGCGACCAGCTCATGGCGCAGGGGGCACCGTCCGCCGACGTCGAGGCGATCGAACGCGAACTCGGTGAGGCACCCGGCGTGCCGGCCCCGGTCGCTCGGTTCGTCCTGGCGCGCGACGGCGAGCTCGTCGTCAGCGAGGTCCTGCCCGGGCACATGCACGGACCCGAGAGCGTCGGGTACGGCGCCGTCCCGGACCTCGTGCCGCTGCTCGCCCACCGGCCGCTCGACGTGCCGTTCCTCGTGGTCGAGGTCGGACGCGAGGGCGGCGGCTACCGCGCCTACCGGCTCGGGCACGCCGAGCCGAGCGGGCAGCAGGAGGAGGAGTACGTCGAGGGGCGTACGGACACCCTCCACAAGTTCCAGGGCGGCGGCTGGGCGCACCTGCGCTGGCAGCACCACACCGAGGAGATCTGGCGCGAGAACGAGGCACAGGTCGTCGAGGCCGTCGAACAGGCGGTCGACCGGCTGCGGCCGCGGCTCGTGGTCGTCGCCGGGGACATCCGCGCGCGCCAGCTGTTCATCGACCAGCTGAGCACCGCGACCCGGCCACTCGTGTCCGAGGTGCCGGTCGACACCCGGGCACCGGACGCATCCGAGAACGCCCTCGTCGAGCACGTCGAGATCGCCCTCGCGCGGGTGGTGGCCCAGCGCCGCCACGACGTGGAGGACCTGCTCCGCACGCACGTCGGCCGTGGCGACCGCGAGGCCGTCACCGGTGTCGGGCCGGTCGTGTCGGCGCTCCAGCAGGCGCAGGCGTCGATCGTCGTCGTCGACCCGGCCGCGTTCGAGGACCGCACGGTGCTCGCGCTCGACGCCGCGCCGTGGATCGCGACCGCGCCCGAGGAGGCCCTCGGCACCACCGTGCTCGGGTCCGTCCCGGCTGCGGTCGGCATCACCCGTGCGGCGCTCGTGACCGACGCGGAGGTCGTGCTCGTGAACGCGGCGTCCGTGCCGTCCGGGGCGCCGGTCGCCGCGTTGCTCCGCTGGCACGTCGGGCCGGACGTGCCCGGGGCGGGGCCCGCGGCCGGTGCGACCGGGCGGGGCGAGGGCCCCGACCGGGGCTGACCTCCCTTCCGCGAGATCGCAGGAGATGCCGTTCCGCGGGCCTCCAGAGCGGCAAATACTGCGATCTCGCGGAGGGAGGCGGCGGGAGGCGGAGGGTGAAGGGGGGCGGTCAGGCCGGGCGGTGCTCCCGGTCCCTCCGCGGGACGAGGGCCAGGGCGACGACGGGCAACGCCGCGACGACGAGGAAGCTCCCGGCGAACCCCACCGCGCCGACCAGGGCGCCGACCCCGGGTCCGACCGCCGACGCCGCCACGAACTGCCCCGTGTTCTGCGCCCCGAGCGCCCGACCCGACCAGTGCGGCCCCGCGGCCTCGGCGACGGAGGTGAACGCGAGCCCGTTGTCCGCCACGGTCACGGCGGTCGCCACGACGAGGAACACGGCGGCGGCGGCCAAGTGCGTCGCGTCGACGGCCGCGAGGACGCCCATCACGACGGCGGCGGACACGGCCACGACGCGTAGGGGTCCGACGCGGGACCCGGCACGGTCGCTCCACAGCCCGACGACGATCCGCCCGAGCGCACCGACGAACTGCGACGCGCCGACGAGCACCCCGGCGGCGAGCGCGCTCCAGCCGAGGTCCCGCGTCAGCCACACGAGGCCGTACGTCGAGAGCGTGAACTGGGGCACGACGAGCAACACGGACACGGCGTGGATGCGCCAGAGGAACGCGGACTCGCGGTAGGGGTTCGTCACGACCTCCGCGGCGTCCCGGCTCGGACGCGGCGGATCCACCACGGCGAGCGCACAGCAGACGGCGAGCAGGGCGGTGAGCGCGATCGGCAGCACGAGCGCCGCGCGGACCCCCGCGCTCCCGGCGATGGTCGGGACGGTCAGCGCCGCGAGCGTGACCCCGAGCGGCTGCGACATCTGACGGATCCCCATCGCGAGTCCGCGCCGGTGCTTCGGGAACCAGCCGACGACCACGCGGCCGCTGGCGGCGTTCGTCGAGGCGCTCGTCATCCCCGCGGCGAGGAACGCGACGCCGAGGAGGACCGGGTTCCCCGCGGCGAGCAGGGCGCCGGTCGTGGCGAGGGCGGTGAGCACCAGGCCCCCGGCGATGACGACGCGCTCGCCGTGTCGGTCGGTCACGGCGCCCCAGGCGATGAGGGTCAGGACCATGCCGAACGTCGGCGCGCCGGCCAGGAACCCCGCGGCCGTGAGCGGCATGCCCTGCCGGGTGAGGAGGGGGATGAGGAACGCGGGCGCCGAGACCACGAGCGTCCCCGTGGCCTGTGCGGCGACGCCGAGGGCGAGCATGACCCACGCCCTCGTCGTGGTGACCGTCGTCGTCGCCATGTCACCGCCTCCCGGGTCGTTGGTATACCAAGACGGTATACCATCGCGCGGGCCCCTCGGCTACGCTGACCGACCGTGACCGCACCGATCGACGCCGCGCCCGTGTCGCAGACCACCCTGCTCTACGACAACCTGCGGGCCGCGATCCTGTCGCTCGGCATCGCGCCCGGCGAGCGGATCTCGGAACGCGGTCTGGAGGCCCGGTTCCACGCCTCACGCACGCCCGTCCGGGCAGCGCTGTCCCGTCTCGAACGCGAGGGTCTCATCCTGCACGAGGGGCGGTCGTGGACCGTCACGCCGATCGACCTCGACGAGATCGCAGCGCTCGCCGAACTCCGCGTCGTGCTCGAGCCGGCCGCCGCCCGTCTGGCGGTGGAGCGCGCGACGGACGCGGCGCTCGCCGAGGTCCGGGCGCACCTCGAGACCCTCCGTCCGGCGCCCGACGAGGCCGCCGGCGTGCAGGCCGGCAGCACGTTCCACCTCGACCTCGCCACGCTCGGCGGCAACCGGTTCGTCACCGAGGCGATCGCCGACGCGATGACCCGCCTGGAACGGAGCCGGTGGCTCGAGGTGCGCACGCCCGAGGCCCGGGACGCCGCGTGGGACGAGCACAGCGCCATCCTCGACGCCGTCGCGAGGCGGGATGCGGACCGCGCCGCGGAGCTCCTCGCCGCCCACGTCTCCGGCACGAACGACCGCCTCATGGCGTTCATCGCGCAGGAGCGGCGCCGCCTGCGCGGCGCCGGCATGGCCGTGGTCGGGAGCAGCACGCTCGACTGACGCCGCGTCTCCGGGCCGACGCCGCGTCTCCGGGCCGACGCCGCGCCTCCAGGCCGACGCCGCGTCTCCGGGCCGACGTCGGACGGGAGGAGCAGCATGGGTCGCGTGCACCGCCTCCAGACTGTCCCGCCGTTCGGCGACCTGCCCACCCCCGACGGCGTCGACGTCGTCGGGGTCGACCTGCCCGTCGGTCGGCTGACCGCGTACCGCGGCCTGCCGGACGGCCCGAGCCGCGGCAGCGTCCTGCTCGTGCCCGGGTTCACCGGGTCCAAGGAGGACTTCCGCCCGCTCGTGCCGCTCCTGCGCGATGCGGGGTGGTCGGTGCTCGCGATGAGCAGGCGGGGGCAGGGGGACTCGGCGGCGCCCGCGGACCCGGCTGCGTACACGCTCGACGAGGAAGCGGCCGACGTCGTCCGGGTCGCGGCCCTGGTCGACGACGGCGCGCCCGTGCACCTGCTCGGGCACTCGCTGGGCGGTGTGATCGCGCGGGCGGCGGCCATCGCGAGCCCGAGCGCGTTCCGGTCCGTCACGATGTTGTGCTCCGGGCCGCACGGGTGGCCGAACCGGATGTTCCTGGCTCGGCGTCTGGCGGCGGAGCAGGGCAACCGGGCGCTGTTCGACGCCCAGAACCCGATCGCGATCGGCGTCGCGGACGCGGCCCTCGACCAGGCGACGCGGTTCGCCCGCATGCGGATGGACCGGTCGAGCACGGTCGGCATCACGACGACGGCCGCGATCCTCGAGCTGCCCGACGACACCACCGCGGCGCTCCGGGACACCGGGCTGCCGACCCTCGTCGCGCACGGCGAGGACGACGCAGCGTGGCCGCAGGTGTGGCAGCACGACATGGCCGAACGGCTCGGCGCGCGGTACGCGGTGATCCCGGACAGCGCGCACAGCCCGGCGATCGAGGCTCCGGAGGCGACCGCGAGGTTGCTCGACGGGTTCCTCGCGGACGCCTGAGCGCCGGACGCACGGAGCGCCGGTCCTTCCGGGTAGGTTCGGCAGCGACCCCACCCGAGGAGGCCACGTGTCCGGTGCCGCGATCGCCGTCGACGACTTCGTGATGCGGTTCGGTGACCGCACGGTGGTGGACGGCCTGTCGTTCCAGGTGGGTGCGGGTGAGACCTTCGGACTGCTCGGCAGCAACGGTTCGGGCAAGACGACCACGATCCGGGCGCTCCTCGGCATCACCGAGCCGACGTCCGGCTCCCTGACGATCGACGGTGCCCGCTACCGGGCCACGGCAGGCGGCGGGGTCGGGTACCTGCCCGAGGACCGCGGGCTCTACCGCAAGGAGACCGTCCTCGACGTCATGACGTACTTCGCGCGGCTCAAGGGGATGACGTCGCGGCACGCGAGCGTGTGGTCGCAGGCGTACCTCGAGCGCGTCGGGCTCGCCGACAAGGCGCGGCTCCGCGTCGACAAGCTGTCCGGCGGTCAGCAGCAGAAGGTCCAGCTCGGCATCACGATCATGGACCGGCCCCGGCTGCTCATCCTCGACGAGCCGACCAAGGGCCTGGACCCGGTGAACCGGCGGTTGCTGCTCGACCTCGTCGACGAACGCCGGGCCGACGGCGCGACCGTCATCCTGGTGACGCACCACATGGACGAGGTCGAGCGGCTCTGCGACCGGATCCTGCTCCTCCGTGACGGTGTCGCGGCGGCGTACGGGTCGATCCCCGAGGTGCAGGACCTGTTCGGCGGGGCCGTCGCCCGCGTGCACGCCGAGCGCGAGGTCCCCGTGAGCCCGCGCTACCGCGTCATCCGGCGCGAGGGCCACGTGACCGACCTGGCGCCGACCGAGCCGACCGACGGCGCGGACCTCCTGGCCTCGCTCGTCGCGGCAGGCATCGGTGTGACCGGGTTCGAGATGCGGCGCATCCCGCTCGACGAGATCTTCGTGCAGGTCTACGGGCACGACGCCGGTGTCGAGACGCCCGTGCCCACGCCGGTCGCGGCGGAGGCCCGGGCGTGAGCGGGCGGTTCGGCAGCGGCCGGTTGGGCACCGTCGTCCGGTTCGAGTTCGTCCGCACCATCAAGAAGCCGTCGTTCTGGATCGGCACGCTGGCGCTCCCCGTGCTCATCGTCGTCGTCGGGCTGCTCGTGGGCGCGGGCAACGCGGCCGGAGCCGACTCCGTCACGAGCATCGGTGCGGCGACGAAGGTCCCGTTCACGTACGTCGACCACTCGGGTCTCGTCTCGGAACGGGTCGCGGCACGGTGGGGAGGCACGCCCACGTCCGACGCGCGGGCGGCGGTCGCCCGCGTCCGTGCCGGCACGCTCGACGCCTTCGTCGAGTTCCCGGCCGACCCGGCGACGGGCACGATCGAGGTCGCGGCACGCGACGCCGGACTCTTCGGCAACCAGAAGTACGCGAACACGGCGACGAAGGTCCTGCACGCGAGCGTCGCCGCACGCGTGCACGACCCGGAGGCCGTCCGGCTCCTGCGGGGGACCCCCGCCACGAACGTCACCGCCTACGCGCACGGACACGTCGCCCCCGGATGGGCGTCCGCGCTCCCGCCGATGGTGTTCGCGGCGGCGTTCTTCGCGCTCGTGCTGCTGCTGGCGGCGCGCATGGTCACGGTCGTGGTCGAGGAGAAGGAGAACCGCATCTCCGAGATGATCCTGACGACGCTCGACGCGACCGTGCTCGTCCGCGGCAAGGTGATCGCGATGCTGCTCGTCGTGCTCGTGCAGCTCGCGGTGTTCCTCGTGCCGTCGCTCGCGACGATCGGGGTCGTCCTGCCCGTGCTGGCGGCGCGGTTCGGGCCGATCCCCGTCGACCCGTGGCGGATGCTCGTCGGGGCGCTGCTGCTCGTCGGCGGCGTGCTCCTGGCGTCGAGCCTGTTCGTGACGGTCGGCGCCGCGGTACCGACCATCAAGGACGCCAGTGCGCTGCAGTCGGTGGCGCTGTTCTCGGTGCTCATCCCCGTGTACGCGGTGTTCTTCGTGCTGACGAACCCGACGTCCCCGGTGACGGCGGTGTTCACGTACTTCCCGACGTTCACGCCGGTCACCGCGATGCTCCGGAACGCGATGGGGACCCTGGACCCGGTCGCGTCGGTGGTGTGCGTCCTCGAGCTCTACGTGGCGGCGTTCCTCGTCCTCCGCTTCGCGGTGTTCCTCTTCCGGCATTCCGTCGCGCAGTACGGCAGCAAGGTGACGCTGCGGCAGGTGCGGTCCTGGCGGTCCGCGCGCCGACCGACGGACTCGTCCTCGGCCTCCTGACCGAGCACACACGGACTTGCGTCGGATCGACGCAAGTTCCGGCACGTGGACTTGACGTCCAGCTGGTGGTGAGTAAAGTTGAGTCCAGCAGGCGCAAGTCCTGCGACGACTTCCATCGGTCCCGCCGTGACGGCAGGGCCAGCACCAACAGAAGGAGACCCAACACATGGGACGTGCAGTAGGCATCGACCTCGGAACGACCAACTCGGTCGTCTCGGTCCTCGAGGGTGGTGAGCCCACCGTCATCGCGAACGCCGAGGGCATGCGCACCACGCCGTCGATCGTGGCGTTCACGAAGGACGGCGAGGTCCTCGTCGGCGAGACCGCCAAGCGGCAGGCCGTCACGAACGTCGACCGCACCATCGCCTCGGTCAAGCGCCACATGGGCACGAACTGGAAGGTCGACGTCGACGGCAAGGGGTACACCCCGCAGGAGATCTCGGCGCGCATCCTCGGCAAGCTCAAGCGCGACGCGGAGCAGTACCTGGGCGAGGACGTCACCGACGCCGTCATCACGGTGCCGGCGTACTTCAACGACGCCGAGCGGCAGGCCACGAAGGAGGCCGGTGAGATCTCCGGCCTCAACGTGCTCCGCATCATCAACGAGCCCACCGCCGCGGCGCTCGCGTACGGCCTCGACAAGGGCAAGGAGGACGAGCTCATCCTCGTCTTCGACCTCGGTGGTGGCACCTTCGACGTCTCCCTGCTCGAGGTGGGCAAGGACGACGACTTCTCCACCATCCAGGTCCGCGCCACCGCCGGTGACAACCGCCTCGGTGGTGACGACTGGGACGCCCGGATCGTCGACCACCTCGTCAAGAAGTTCAAGGACGCCCACGGTGTCGACCTGTCCACGGACAAGATCGCGCGCCAGCGCCTCAAGGAGGCCGCGGAGCAGGCGAAGAAGGAGCTCAGCTCCCAGATGAGCGCGAGCATCCAGCTCCCGTACCTCACGCTGACGAGCGACGGCCCCCTCAACCTCGACGAGACCATCTCGCGCGCGCAGTTCGAGCAGATGACCTCCGACCTGCTCGACCGCACCAAGAAGCCGTTCAACGACGTCATCCGCGAGGCCGGGGTCAAGGTCTCCGACATCGCACACGTCGTGCTCGTCGGTGGCTCCACCCGCATGCCGGCCGTGGCCGACGTCGTGCGGCAGCTCACCGGTGGCAAGGAGCCGAACAAGGGCGTCAACCCGGACGAGGTCGTCGCCGTCGGCGCCGCGCTGCAGGCCGGTGTCCTCAAGGGCGAGCGCAAGGACGTCCTCCTCATCGACGTCACGCCGCTCTCGCTCGGCATCGAGACCAAGGGCGGCACGATGACCAAGCTCATCGACCGCAACACCGCGATCCCGACCAAGCGCAGCGAGACCTTCACGACCGCCGACGACAACCAGCCGTCGGTCGCGATCCAGGTGTTCCAGGGCGAGCGCGAGTTCACCCGCGACAACAAGGCGCTCGGCACGTTCGAGCTCACCGGCATCGCACCGGCCCCGCGCGGCATCCCGCAGATCGAGGTCACGTTCGACATCGACGCCAACGGCATCGTGCACGTGTCCGCGAAGGACAAGGGCACCGGCAAGGAGCAGTCGATGGTCATCTCGGGCGGCTCGTCGCTGTCCAAGGACGACATCGAGCGCATGGTCCGCGAGGCCGAGGAGCACGCGGCCGAGGACAAGGCGCGTCGTGAGGCCCAGGAGACCCGCAACTCGGCCGAGCAGCTCGCCTACTCGATCGAGAAGCTCATCAAGGAGAACGACGACAAGCTCCCCGCGGACGTCAAGTCCGAGGTCCAGGGTGACGTCGACGCGCTCAAGTCCGCGCTCAACGGCGACGACGACGCGGCGGTCAAGTCCGCGTTCGACAAGCTGAACGAGTCGCAGAGCAAGCTGGGCCAGGCGATCTACGCCCAGGGCCAGCAGGCCGACGCAGCCGGTGCCGCCGGTGCGACCGACGGTGCCGCGACCGGTGACGACGAGGACATCGTCGACGCCGAGGTCGTGGACGACGAGGACGACAAGAAGTAACCCATGACAGACGAGAACCGCAACGAGAACGAACACGAGGAGCCGATCGTCCGCGACAAGCGGCGGATCGACCCCGAGACGGGCGAGCTGCGGTCGGAGTCGGCGGCGGGGGCGGACGACGCCCCCGCCGGCACCCCCGGCCAGACGTCCGAGGACGGCGGCACGGCAGACGTCGACGGCACCGAGGACCTGGTGGACGCCGAGGACGCCGACGTCGAGCTGAGCCCGGAGGACCAGGCACTGCTCGACGACGCGGCCCGCGGCCTCCGCGAGGACACACTCACCGTCGACGAGCGCGACCTGGTCGCCGAGATGCGCGCGGACATGCTCCGGGCACAGGCCGAGCTGGTGAACTTCCGGAAGCGCGTCGAGCGCGACCGCGAGGCCAACCGCGACGCCGTGATCGCCGAGGTCGTGCGCGCGCTGCTCCCGGCACTCGACGACCTCAACCGCGCCGAGGCCCACGGCGACCTCGCCGAGGGCCCGATGCAGGTCATCGCGTCGAAGCTCCGCGGCGGGTTCGACCGCTTCGGCCTCACCCCGATCGGCGAGAAGGGCGAGAAGTTCGACCCGCAGGTCCACGAGGCGATCGTGCAGCTCCCGACGCAGGGTGCGACGGAACAGACCGTCGCCGACGTCGTCGAGCCGGGCTACAAGCTCGGCGAGCGGGTGCTCCGCGCCGCCAAGGTCGCGGTGTCGGTGCCCGCCTGACGATCGACCCCGGCGAGCGGGAGCCCGTGTGGGCTCCCGCTCGCCCCGGTTCCGGGTGCGACCCGCCCCGGGACCCCGAGACGACATGACGAAGGAGGTGTCGGTTGGCCAGTCAGGACTGGTTCGACAAGGACTTCTACGCGGTCCTCGGCGTCTCCAAGGACGCGTCGGACGCGGACATCAAGAAGACCTACCGCAAGCTCGCGCGGCAGTACCACCCGGACTCGAACCCGGGTAACGCCTCGGCTGAGGCGAAGTTCAAGGAGATCTCCGAGGCCTACTCCGTGCTCTCCGACAAGGAGCAGCGCGCCGAGTACGACCAGATCCGCGCCATGGGCTCCGGTGCGCGCTTCACGGCGGGTGCGCCGGGCGGTGCCGGTGGCTTCGAGGACGTCTTCGGCGGCATGTTCGGTGGGGGCGGCGGCGGTCAACGCGTCCGCTTCGGCCAGGGCGGCGGCGGTGGCTTCGAGGACATCCTCGGCGGCATGTTCGGCGGGGGCGGTGGCTTCGGCCAGTCCTCCGGCGGCTACCGCGGGTTCGGCGGTCCGACGAAGGGCCGCGACGTCACCGCGTCGACCACGCTCGACTTCACGACCGCCATCGCGGGCGACACGGTCAAGCTGACGCAGGGCTCCGGACGCCCCGTCAACGTCCGCATCCCCGCAGGTGTGGCCGACGGCCAGAAGATCCGGCTCAAGGGTCGGGGCGAGCCGAGCCCCGACGGTGGCGAGGCCGGCGACCTCGTCGTGACCGTGCAGGTCCGCAAGCACCCGGTGTTCGAGCGCGACGGGCTGAACCTCCGCGTTGACGTCCCCGTGACGTTCGTCGAGGCCGCGCTCGGCGCCACCATCGAGGTCCCGACGCTCGGCGGCGGCCCGGTCAAGCTCCGGGTGGCTCCGGGGACCCCGTCCGGACGCGTCCTGCGCGTCAAGGGCCGCGGCGTGACGACGAAGAACGGGACGGGCGACCTGCTCGCGACCGTCCAGGTCGCCGTGCCGTCCCACCTGACCCCGTCGGCACGCGAGGCGGTGGAGGCACTCGCCACGGCCCTCCCGGCCGAGAACCCGCGCGACGACCTGATCGCGCGCGCCCGGGAGTCCTGAGGCCATGGACGAGTACTCGCCGGTCCTCGCGATCGCGATGGCGGCGGAACTGGCGGGGCTCCACCCGCAGACGCTGCGGCAGTACGACCGGCTCGGGCTGGTCGTGCCGCAGCGGACGCGGGGTGGGTCCCGCCGGTACTCCATGCGCGACGTCACGCAGCTGCGCGAGGTCGCCCGGCTCGGCGCCGAGGGCGTCAGCCTCGAGGGCATCCGCCGCGTGATCGACCTCGAGAACGAGAACACCGCGCTCCGCGCCCGGGTCCGCGAGCTCGAGAGCGCACTCGCCGACGAGCTCATCAGCCGTCCCGGCGCACGGATCTTCGCGGCCACCATGACCGGAGGCGCGGTGCCGCTCCGTGCGGGGTCCCGGCCGGAGCGCAACACGGCCGTCGTGCTCTGGCGTCCCCGGGGGGACTGAGGCCCCGCGTTCCCAGCGCGGCCCGGTAGCCTCCCACGATGCCCTCGTTCGACTTCGTGGACCACTTCCGGCGTTTCCCGGAGGTCGAGGAGCCCGATCTCATGGCGATCGACGGCACCGACCGGTTCATGCTCGACGAGGCGCCGCTCATCCACGGCGACGCGCTCCGGCACCCCGGCGCCGTCACCGTCGTCGACGACCAGTTCGGGGTGCTCACCCTCGGTGTGATCGCGCTGCACGGCGCGAGCGAGGTCCGCGTCCTGCAGGACTCGCTCGTGGGGGAGCGGGCGCTCGCCGCCAACGCCGGCACGTTCGGCCGGGGCGGCTTCCAGCACCCGCAGAACGACGAGGAGGCGTTCGAGGACGCGCGCCTCGTGCTGTTCCGCCTGCCGAAGTCGCTCGACCGGCTCGACGAGATCGCCCGATCGGTGGCGCGGTTCGCCGCTCCCGACGTCGTGCTCCTGGCCGGGGGCCGGACGAAGTACATGACGCTGTCGCAGAACGACGTCCTTCGCCGCTCGTTCGGTGACGTCACGGCCAGCCGGGGACGCCACCGTTCCCGCCTGCTCGTCGCGACGGACCCGCTCCGTGCCGCGGCGAACCGGGCCTCGATCACGGACCCGTGGCCCCGACGGGTGTTCTCGGACGAACTCGGGTTCACCGTCGCCGCGCACGGCGGGGTGTTCGCTGGCACCGCGCTCGACCAGGGCACGCGGGTGTTGCTCGACGTGGTCGACGAAGCGGTGCCCGGCGCCCGGGACGTGGTCGACCTGGGGTGCGGCAGCGGTGTGATCGCGACCGCGGTCGCGCGCCGTCGGCGTGGGGTGCACGTCGTCGCGACCGACGTCGCCACGTCGGCCGTGACCTCGGCGCGGCTGACGGCGGACCTCGCGGGGGTCGGCGACCGGGTGACGACGGTGCGGTCCGACGCCGGCGACGAGCTCGACGACGAGAGCGCCGACCTCGTGCTGTGCAACCCGCCGTTCCACGACGAGACCGCGGTGACCACGGACGTCGCGGTGGAGATGTTCCGGCACGCGGCCACGGTCCTCCGCCCCGGCGGCGAGCTCTGGGTCGTCTGGAACTCGCACCTGCGCTACCGCCCGATCCTGGAGCGCCTCGTGGGGCCGACCCGGCAGGTCACGCGCACCCCGAAGTTCACGGTGACGGCCTCGACGCGCCGCTGAGCTCGTCGCTGATGCGCATGCGCACGACAACTGCGCATGCGGCCGCATGTCCCGTTGTCGTCCGCGCGCACACCGGCCTCATGCGGCGAGGGGAAGTCCGGCCCGACGGAACACCGCGGCCAACGCTGCCCGCCGGAAGAGCTGCGCCCAGCGGACCCGGACGAAGGAGTGGACCTCCGGCACGGCGCGGACCCAGTCCTCCCGGTACTTCTCGTCGATGACGACCTGCTCGAGGTCGCGGCCGGCGCGCATCGCCCGGTCCCGGTACTTGACCTCACCGTCGAACTCGACGACGACGCCCTGGTCCGGGAACCAGAAGTCCACCCGCGCCAGTGCTCCGTCCGGGGCGTGGAACTCGTGCTGCAGAACCGGCGGCGGGGCGCCGAGCTCGTGGAGCACGACGCGCGTCAAGGACTCGCCCACCGATTCAGAGCGACCGTCGGCGAATGCGAAGGCCCGGCGAGCACGGGCCGCGCCACGAGCGCCGGCCCCACTCGCGAGTTCCTCGGCGCGCTGCCGGTCGACGCCGGATCGCACCGCGTGGTCGAGCATCACGACGGCCTCCGGGAACGTCGCCGCGCGAGCGATGTCCGCCGCGACCACGGCGGGGTCGTGCACCGGGACGAGTGCCCCGAGCGCCTCGCGGAGCTCGTGGGCCTCCGCCGTCATGGGGTGCAGCGCGACGGATCGCGCCCGACGGTCGAGTCGGACACGCCCACGCTCGGCGAGGTCGACCTGCGAGGGCCAGCCATCCAGGACGGGCCAGCCGTGGAGCGCCGCTGCGGAACGGTGCGCGACGACGCGTCCCTCGCGGATCAGTGGTGCGATGGCGGCGATCCTGGCGATGTGACGAGTCCGGCGGTCCGCGGCCTCCCAGTCGTCCCGACGGACGTAGGCACCCGTCGCGAGCCGGAGCAGGCCCTCCCGCACCGGTGCCCCGCGGGCGTCGGACGCAGCACGCTGCCGACTCCGCGCGACGTCGTCGGGCGTGCGGGCGTCGACACGGAGGACCTCGAGCATCAGCAGATGCTGCCCGACGAACGGCCGTGTCCCGACGTTCTCCACAACCTTCTCGTCGCGATGCTCACGGGAACGACAAGTGCGCATGCGGGCGCATGCGCACTTGTCGTCTGCATGAGCAGCTGCGGGAGCGGAGCCGCGCGCGCCGGGCCTCAGGCGGGCACGTAGTCGAACGTGTCGGGGTCCGGCCCGGTCCGCTGCCCCTTGTCGAGCGACGTGATGTCGGTCATGTCCTCGCCCGAGAGCTCGAAGTCGAACAGGGCGAAGTTCTCCTCGACGCGGGATCGGGTGACCGACTTCGGGAACACGATGTCGCCGCGCTGGATGTGCCAGCGGAGCACGACCTGCGCGGGCGTCTTGTCGAGGGCCGAGGCGATGCGGGTGATCGTCGGGTCGTCGAGCACGAGGCCCTGCGCGATCGGGGACCACGCCTCGGTGGCGATCCCGAGCTCGCTGTCGGCCGCACGCAGCGGGTCCTGCACGAGGTAGGGGTGCACCTCGATCTGGTTCACCGCGGGGGTGACCGTGGTCTCGTCGCGCAGACGGTGCAGGTGGTGCGCCTGGAAGTTCGAGACGCCGATCGAGCGGGACGTCCCCGCGTGGTAGAGCTCCTCGAGCGCCTTCCACGTCGGCACGAAGTCGATCACGGTCGCCAGCGGCCAGTGGATGAGGAACAGGTCCATGTAGCCACCGAGCAGCTCGGCCGACTTCTTGCCGTTCTCGAGCGCGGCGTCGGGAGCGTGGAACCCGTTGTTGAGCTTCGAGGTGATGAAGATCTCCTCACGGGGGATCCCCGATGCGGCGACGGCCTCGCCGACCTCCTTCTCGTTGCCGTACATCTCGGCCGTGTCGATGTGGCGGTAGCCGACCTCGAGGGCGGTGAGCACCGCCTCCTTGGTCTGCTCCGCGGGGATCTGGAACACCCCGAAGCCGAGCTGCGGAATCGTGCGGCCGTCGTTCAGGGTGATGTCGGGAACGGTGCTGGTCACGGTGCTCCTTCGTCTGGGTGGTGGTGCCGTGCGGCACCCGTGCCGAGCGGCACCCGTCGAGTCAACACCCCGCTCCGAGCGGACGCTCCGGGAACGCCCGGCTGGGGTCGGCCCGGAGGCCCGGCACCCGTCCAGCGGGCGCGTCCGGCCGGGAGGCCCGCCTCCCGCCCGCGGCAGGTCCGGTCAGGTCCGGGAGGCTCGACACCCGCCCCGCGGGCCGATCCGGTCCGGGAGGCCCGCCTCCCCCCCCCGGTGATCGGGTCCGGTCCCTCAGATGGCCAGCGAGGCCGTGATGTAGGAGCGCAGCGCCTCGCCGTAGGCCGTCGCGGCGTCCGGCGCGGCGAAGGTCCGCTCGACGTCGTCGATGCGGCAGGTCACGGTGTGCACGACGCCCCGGTCCGCGGTCTCGATGCGCGTGAGCCCCACGAACGCCGGCCCGAGCAGCGTCCGGAGCTGGTCCTCGCGCGGGATCCAGAGTGCGTCGTCGGCCGCCACGGAGTCGAGCGCCCACTCGGTCGTGCCGTTGAAGCCGAGGATCGTGCCGCTCGGGTACTCGTGCTTCTCGATCGTCATCTCGGACACGGTGTAGACGTCGTCGTCGACCCCGGGCTTGTCGATGACGAAGCGGTCCCCGGTCTCGGGGTGCCACCGGAGTCCCGCCTCGCGCAGGGTCCGGGCCAGGTCGACGCTGATCATGGCTCCACCATGCCACGCGGTGGTGGATCCGGACTCGGGTGCCGCCGACCGCCGGTACACGGAGTCTGACGGAGTGTCGTGGACGCAGGGACTAACATTCCGTCGCAGCTCAAGGCGGCGTCCCCGGGAGGTCCGGGGACCGCGCCGCAAGGTGACGACGACCGGAGCGGTGGGGGCCCGACGCGGCCGATGCCGCACCGTGTCCCGACCGCCGGCACCGCAGCGCGGGGCCGAGAGAAGGACCCAGATGACCCTCGAACGCGAGGAACTGCGAACCGACTGGACCGCCATGCTCGCGGAGGACGCCGCGAGCGGGGTGCCCACGGGCCTCCCTGCGGGGGTCCGCGGCACGGCGATCCCGGCGACGGTGCCGGGGCAGATCCACACGGACCTGGAGCGTGTGGGCCTCGTGCCCGACCCGACGCGCAACCGCGACGAGGAGCTCGTGCGCTGGGTCGGCCAGGCCGACTGGGCGTACCGGCGGCGGATCGACGTCGACCCGCGCGGACACGACCGGGTCGACCTCGTCGCGGACGGTCTCGACACCGTGGCGTCGCTGTCCCTCGACGGCGTGTCGATCGGGTCGACACGGAACATGCACCGGCGCTACCGGTTCGACCTGCGGGACCGGACCGGGGGCACGAACGAACGCACGGACCGCGAGCTCGAGATCCTGTTCGAGTCGCCCTACCGCGAGACCGAGCGCATGGCGGACCGGTTCGGCAGCATGCCCGGCCCCTACGACGAGCCGTTCGCGTACGTGCGGAAGATGGCGTCGAACTTCGGCTGGGACTGGGGCCTGACGTGCGTGACGAGCGGACCCTGGCGCCCGATCGCGATCGAGCGCTGGTCGACCGCCCGGCTGCGCGACGTCCGTCCACTCGTCGACGTCGAGGCGGGCGAGGGCGTCCTCGACGCGCACATCGCGATCGAACGCTCCGGTCCGACGCCAGCCGGTGCGACGACGGCGGACCGTGACCACGACGGTGAGGACGACGACCTCGTGCTCGTCGTCACGGTGTCCGGGCACGACACGAAGCAGCGGTCGCGGGTGACGGTGACGCCGAAGGAGGACGAGGCCGTCGTGACGGTCCGGATCCCCGACGCGCGGCTCTGGTGGCCCCGGGGGTACGGCGAGCAGGCGCTGTACGACGTCGAGGTGCAGGTGCAGACCACCGACGGCGAGGTCCTCGACCGCGACGTGTTCCGGACGGGCTTCCGGTCCCTCCGGGTCGACACCGAGCCCGACGCCACCGGCCGCCCGTTCACGATCGTGGTGAACGGCGTGCCGATCGACGTGCGCGGGGTGAACTGGATCCCCGACGACGTCATCGTGTCCCGGGTCGACCGCGCCCGGTACGCCGCGCGGCTCGCCCAGGCGACGGCGTGCAACGCGAACCTCGTGCGGGTGTGGGGCGGCGGCGTGTACGAGTCGCGGGACTTCTACGAGGAGTGCGACGCCCGGGGCCTGCTCGTGTGGCAGGACTTCCTGTTCGCCTGCTCGGCGTACCCGGAGGGCGAGCCCATGCGCTCCGAGGTCATCGCCGAGGCCCGGGACAACGTGGCGCGCCTGAGCCGGCACCCGAGCCTGGTCGTCTGGAACGGCAACAACGAGAACATCTGGCTCCACGACGACATGGGCTGGGCGGCGGAGCTCGGTGACCGACCGTGGGGCCTCGACTACTACCTGGACCTGCTGCCGACCATCGTCGACGCGGTGGACCCGTCGCGCTTCTACACGGCGGCGAGCCCCTGGTCCGGCGACGAGCGCGTGTACGCGAACGACGTCGACCACGAGACCCACCACTCGTGGCAGGTCTGGAACCAGATCGGCGACGAGCACTACCGGGACAGCGTGCCGCGGTTCGTCAGCGAGTTCGGCTGGCAGGCACCCCCGCAGTGGCGGACGATCCGGGAGGCCGTCGACGACGAGCCGATGACCCCGACGTCGCCCGGCGTGGTGCACCACCAGAAGGCCGAGGACGGCATGGGCAAGCTCGCCCGTGGCCTCGCGCCGCGGTTCCCCGTGCCGCAGGGCGACACCGACGACGTGTTCGACCGCTGGCACTACCTGACGCAGCTGCAGCAGACCCGGGCGATCGCGACGGGTGTGGAGCATTGGCGCACCCACTGGCCGCACAACACGGGCGTCGTGGTGTGGCAGCTCAACGACCTGTGGCCGGTCGCGTCGTGGTCGGCCGTCGACGGCGCCGGACGTCCGAAGCCCCTGTTCCACGAGCTGCGCCGCCTGTACGACGACGTGCTCCTGGCGATCGTGCCGATCGAGCCACCCGCGGCGGGGGAGCGGGACCGGCCCCTCGACGGACGGGACCGTGCCGCCGACCCGGGAGGCGCGCACCCCGCGACCCTGTCCCTCCCCGTCCCCGGGGCGGCTGACCCCGCCACCGAGCCGGGCCGTCCGACGGCCGGCAGCGACGAGGAGGCCCTCGGGGACCTCGCGGACACCGCGGTCCTCGACCCCGGGACCGTGCGCGGTCGACGACGCGACCGGGAGGCGGACCGCCGCGTGCCCGTCGAGATCGCGATCCGGTCCTCCCGGCGGGGACTGACGACCACGGTGCGGGTGCGACGGATCGACCTGACCGGACGGATCCTGCAAGAGGTCGTCCTGCCGGTCGAGCTCGCCGGACCGGGCGTGCTGCGGCTCGCGGTGCCCGACCACGTCGGTGTCGTCGACGACCCCGCTGAGGAGCTCATCGTGGCGGACATGGACTGGCGCCGGGCGGTGTGGACGCCCCTGCCGGACCAGGAGATGCACTGGCGGCCGGCCGAGTACCGCGTGTGGGTCGAGGACGCCGCGTCGGGGTCGGTGCTCACGGTCGAGGCGCAGGGGCTCGTCCGCGACCTGCTCGTCCAGCCCGACCGGGTGAGTCCGACGGGCCGCGTCGACCGGGGGTTCATGACGCTGTTGCCGGGGGAGCGCGTGCCCTTCCGGCTCGACGGCGTCCGGGCCGACCGGAGCGCCGAGCTCGTGCGGGCGCCCGTGCTGCTCACGCTCGACCGGGTGCTCGCGGACGAGGCCGCGGCCGCCAGTACCCGCTAGCCCGGGCGGCACCGAGCCTGTCCTGAGAGCATCCCGGTGCCACTGGGCTTCCGGGCGAGGCGGCGTTAGCATGGAGCATCACGGACTCCCCGGGGTCGCTTCGACGGCGATGCGCTCCCGACGAGTTCCAGACAAGGAGTGGACATCATGTTCCAGGGCCTCACCGGCATCCACCTGATCATCATCCTCGGCATCATCGTGCTGCTGTTCGGTGCGACGAAGCTGCCGGCCCTCGCCAAGGGTCTGGGGCAGTCGATCACCATCTTCAAGAAGGAGATGGAGACCAACCACGACGCTCCGACCACGACGACCACGACCACGACGGCGGCGCCGCAGGCCGGCACCGTGCAGCCGACCGTGCAGCAGGAGCCGGTCCTCAACCCGGCCCCGTCGGTCCAGCCGCAGTCGGACCACCGCGTCTGAGACACCGCGTCCGGGTCGCCGCGCGCGCCCAGCTGCATGCCCCGCCGGCACCGCCGGAGGACTCCCAGCCCCGGGACCGAGACCGCCGCAGCCTCTGTGAGGCGCGGCGGTCTCGTCGTTCCCGGGGATAGCGTCGGTGGCGGTGCCCGACGCGTGGGCGCCGAGAGGAGGCCCCCATGGGCAAGGTGTGGTTCATCACGGGCACGTCCCGCGGACTCGGCCGTGAGTTCGCCCTCGCCGCCCTGGGGCGCGGTGACCGGGTCGCGGCGACGGCGCGCGACGCGGCGACGCTCGACGACGTGGTGGCCGCCTACGGCGACGCGGTCCTGCCGCTGACGCTCGACGTCACCGACCGCGCGCAGGTCGACGACGCGGTCCGCCGCGCGCACGAACGATTCGGACGCCTCGACGTGGTGGTCAACAACGCCGGGTACGGCCACTTCGGGTTCGTCGAGGAGCTCACCGACGCCGAGCTCCAGGACCAGCTCGACACGAACCTGTTCGGGGTGCTGCACGTGACGCAGGCGGTGCTCCCGATCCTGCGGGCGCAGGGCTCCGGTCACATCGTGCAGATCTCGACGATCGGCGGCATCGCGGCGTTCCCGATGATCGGGGCGTACCACGCGTCGAAGTGGGCGCTCGAGGGGCTGACCGAGGCCCTCGCCCAGGAGGTGCGCGGCTTCGGCGTCGACGTGACGCTCGTCGAGCCCGGCGGGTTCTCGACGGACTGGGCCGGGTCGAGCGCCCGGCACTCCGCGCCCCTGCCGGCGTACGACGGGCTCCGTGAGCAGGTCCTCGCGGGGCGGGCCGCCGCGAGTGCCGGCCGGGGTGACCCCACGGCGACCGGGGCGGCGCTGCTCCGCATCGTCGACGCCGACGACAAGCCCCTGCGGGTGCTGTTCGGGGAGCAGCCGACGCACCTCGTCAAGACGCTCTACGCCGACCGCCTGCGGACCTGGGTGGAGTGGGAGCCGGTGTCGCTCGCTGCGCAGGGCGGGACGCACGCCGGCGAGCCGGCCGCCGGATGACCGACGGGGCCGACGGATCCGGCGCCTCCGACGGATCCGGCGCGTCCGGCGCGTCCGGCGCGTCCGGCAGCGTCGACGCCGATCGGCCGGGAGGCCCGGCACCCCTCCACCGCGACCGTCGCGTCGTGCTCGTGGTCGCCGTCCTCGCCACGTTCGTCGTCGGCCTCGACAGCAGCGTCGTGAACGTCGCCCTGCCGTCGATCGGCCGGGAGCTCGGCGGCGGGATCGTCGTGCAGCAGTGGACGGTCGACGCCTACCTCGTGACCCTCGGGGCGCTCATCCTGGTCGCGGGCTCGGTGTCCGACCTCGTCGGGCGGGTCCGGGTCGTCACCTGGGGACTCGTCCTGTTCGGGCTCGCGTCGGTCGCGTGTGCGATCGCCCCGACGGGCGGCGTGCTCGTGGGCGCGAGGGCCGTGCAGGGCGTCGGGGGCGCGCTCGTGACGCCGAGTTCGCTCGCGCTCGTCATCGCCGCGTACCGGGGTGCGGCACGGGCCCGGGCGATCGGCACGTGGACGGCGTGGTCGAGCGCGTCGGTCATCGCCGGGCCCGTGATCGGTGGGGTCGTGGTGGACTCGATCGGCTGGCGCTGGGTGTTCGTCCTCACGGCGGCGCCGATCGCGGTGACGATCCCGCTCGTCCGTCGGGTCACCGGGGACGTGCGCGCGACGGACCGGCCCGCGATCGACGTCGTGGGTGCAGGCCTCGCCGTGCTCGGGGTGGGGGCGCTCGTCCTCGGTCTCATCGAGCAGGAACGCCTCGGATGGGCGTCGCCGCTCGTGGTCGTCGCACTCGCCGTCGGGGTGGGGGCGCTCGCCGTGTTCGTGCCGTGGGAGCGCCGGGTCCCGGACCCGCTGCTGCCCCTCGACCTGTTCCGAGCCCGGTCGTTCACGGTCGGGAACCTCACGACGCTCGCGGTGTACGGCGCGCTCGGCCTGTCCGGGTTCACGGTGACGCTGTTCCTGCAGGAGGTCTGGGGGCTCTCCGCCTGGCTCGCGGGCGTCGCGACCCTGCCGCCGACGCTCGTGCTGCTCGGGCTGTCCACGACCGTCGGGCGGTGGTCCGGCCGCACGGGGCCCCGGTGGTTCATGGCGGGTGGTCCGGTGCTCGCGGGGCTCGGCGTCCTGGTCATGCTCGGCGCCGGGGACCGCCCGCGGTACTTCGCGACCGTGTTCCCGGGCATGCTCCTCATGGGTGTCGGGTTGACCCTCATGGTGGCGCCGTTGACGAGCGCCGTGCTCGGGTCCGTCGCGGAGACGCGGGCGGGTGTCGGCTCGGCCGTGAACAACGCGGTCGCCCGGATCGCGAGCCTGGTGCTCGTGGCCCTGGCGGGGGTCGTGCTCGGCGCCGACGGCATGAGCGTGGCCGGCTTCCACCGCGCGGTCGTCGTCATGGCCGCGTTGCTCGTGGCGGGCGGCACCGTGTCGGCGATCGGCATCAGGAACCCGCGCCGCGATCGCCCGACGCTGGCGGACGCGGTGCCGTCGGAGTAAACTTGAGTCAACAGGACTCAAGGTGCCGGAACCACCGCACCAGGACATCAGGACCACAGGAAAGGACGCCCCCATGGCCAACCTGCAGGGCGCTCCCGCGTCGCAAGAGCAGCAGAAGACCGCACTCGAGCAGTACGGCGTCGACCTCACGGCGATCGCGCGGAGCGGCAAGCTCGACCCGGTGATCGGACGCGACTCGGAGATCCGCCGGATCTCGCAGGTGCTCACGCGCCGGACCAAGAACAACCCCGTGCTCATCGGCGAGCCCGGCGTCGGCAAGACCGCCGTCGTCGAGGGGCTCGCGCAGCGCATCGTCGCCGGTGACGTCGCCGACAGCCTCAAGGACAAGCGGCTCGTCTCGCTCGACCTCGCCGCGCTCGTCGCCGGGGCCAAGTACCGCGGCGAGTTCGAGGAGCGCCTCAAGGCCGTCCTCAAGGAGATCGACGACTCCGACGGACAGGTCATCACGTTCATCGACGAACTCCACACGCTCATGGGCGCCGGCGGGGGCGAGGGCTCCGTCGCCGCCGCGAACATGCTCAAGCCGATGCTCGCCCGCGGTGAGCTCCGCCTGATCGGGGCGACCACGCTCGACGAGTACCGCGAGTACATCGAGAAGGACGCCGCGCTCGAACGCCGGTTCCAGCAGGTGTACGTCGGGGAGCCGAGCGTCGAGGACACCGTCGCGATCCTCCGCGGGCTCAAGGAGCGCTACGAGGCGCACCACAAGGTCACGATCGCCGACTCCGCCCTCGTCGCCGCCGCGGCCCTGAGCGACCGCTACATCACCGGTCGGCAGCTGCCCGACAAGGCCATCGACCTCATCGACGAGGCCGCGTCGCGCCTCCGGATGGAGATCGACTCGAGCCCCGTCGAGATCGACGAGCTGAAGCGGAGCGTCGACCGCCTCATGCTCGAGGAGTTCGCGCTCAAGAAGGAGAAGGACGACGCCTCGAAGGACCGCCTCGAGAAGCTCCGCGCCGACCTCGTTGAGCGGCAGGAGCGCCTGACAGAACTGCAGCAGCGCTGGGAGCTCGAGCGGGCCTCCCTGAACCGCGTCGGTGAACTGAAGACCCGGCTCGACGACCTCCGCATGCAGGCCGAGCGCGCCCAGCGCGAAGGCAACCTGGAGCGGGCCTCCCGGCTGCTCTACGGCGAGATCCCGGTGATCGAGCGGGAACTCGCGGAGGCCGAGCGCAACGAGCCGGCCGGTCCGCAGATGGTGAACGACCGCGTCACCGACGAGGACATCGCCGCCGTCATCGCCGCGTGGACCGGCATCCCCATGGGGCGGCTGCTCCAGGGCGAGACCGAGAAGCTCCTGCACCTCGAGACCGAACTCGGCAAGCGGATCATCGGTCAGCGCGAGGCCGTCACGGCCGTGTCCGAGGCCGTCCGGCGTTCCCGGGCGGGCATCTCCGACCCCGACCGCCCGACCGGGTCGTTCCTGTTCCTCGGCCCGACCGGCGTCGGCAAGACGGAGCTCGCGAAGGCGCTCGCCGACTTCCTGTTCGACGACGAGAAGGCCCTCGTCCGCATCGACATGAGCGAGTACGGCGAGAAGCACTCGGTCGCGCGACTCATCGGCGCCCCGCCCGGGTACGTCGGGTACGAGGCCGGCGGCCAGCTCACCGAGGCCGTCCGTCGCCGCCCGTACTCCGTGATCCTGCTCGACGAGGTCGAGAAGGCGCACGCCGAGGTCTTCGACGTCCTGCTCCAGGTGCTCGACGACGGCCGGCTGACCGATGGTCAGGGCCGCACGGTGGACTTCCGGAACACGATCCTCGTGCTCACGTCGAACCTCGGGTCGCAGTTCCTGACCGACCCGTCGCTCGGTGCTGCGGAGCGCGAGGAGTCCGTCCGCGCCATGGTGCAGCAGGCGTTCCGGCCGGAGTTCGTCAACCGCCTCGACGACATCGTCGTGTTCCAGGCGCTGACGACCGACGACCTCGGTCAGATCGTGTCGCTCTCGGTCGACCGGCTCGCGACGCGGCTCACGGACCGTCGGCTCGAGCTCGCGGTCACGCCCTCGGCCCGGACCTGGCTTGCGGAGCGCGGGTACGACCCGGTGTACGGCGCGCGGCCGCTGCGTCGCCTCATGCAGCGGCAGATCGACGACCAGCTCGCCCGGGCACTGCTGGCGGGCGACGTCCGCGACGGCGACACCGTCCGCGTCGACGTCGCCGACGACGGGGAGTCGCTGACGGTCGAGCCGTTCGTGGTGCCGGAGTTCGTCGAGTAGCGCTGGGCGGGACGGACGGGAGGCGCGGGGTGCGGAGGACGCACGCCGCGCCTCCCGTCCGTGGTGCGGGTGACCGACACTGTGCCTCCCGGCGATCCGGCGGGTGAGACATCGCGTGGCCAGCGCCATGTCGTGTACGCGGAAGGTGCGGATCCCGGACCCGGGGCCCTACCCTCCACGGGATGCGGGTGCTGGTGGTGGATGACGAGCAGTCCCTCGCCGAGTTGATCGCCCGTGGGTTGGAACGGCAGGGGATGACCGTCGACGTGGTGTTCCGCGGCGACGAGGCGGACGAACTCCTGGCGGTGAACGACTACGACGTCGTCGTCCTGGACCGCGACCTGCCCGGCCTCCACGGCGACGAGGTCGCTCGTCGGTGCACCGCCCGTGGTGGGTGCACGCGGGTGCTCATGCTGACCGCCGCGACGACCCTGGCGGACCGCGTGGCCGGGCTCGAGCTCGGCGCCGACGACTACCTGCCCAAGCCCTTCGAGTACCCGGAGCTCGTCGCGCGGGTGCGGGCACTCGGCCGTCGGAGCGCCCCCGCTGCCCCACCGGTGCTCGGGCACGACGGGATCGTGCTCGACACGAACCGGCTCATGGCCACCCGCGACGGACGCCCGCTCGACCTGACGCCCAAGGAGTTCGGGCTGCTCGAGGTCCTCCTCCGGGCCGACGGCCGGTTGGTGAGCGCGGAGGAGCTGCTCGAGAAGGTGTGGGACGTCAACGTCGACCCGTTCACGTCCGCCGTGCGCGTGACGATGTCGAAGCTCCGCCGCAAGCTCGGTGAGCCCGATCCGATCAGGACGGTGCCGGGCAAGGGGTACGCGCTGTGACGACCGGGTCGGGGCGCGCCGACGGGCCGCGCCCCGGTCGAGGACCGCGGATGCGGTGGAGCATCCACACGCGCACCGCGGTGGCGTTCGGCGGCCTGTCGATGGTGCTCGCCGCGGCGGTCCTGGTGTTCGTGAACCTCATGACGCAGCGCGGGATCGTGACGGTGCTCGAACTCGACGACGGCGGAGCGTGTCCCCGCGCCGACGTCGCGGGGTGCGGCACGAGCGCGAGCCCGGTGTGGACCGTCCCCGAGGCGACCGCGTCGGCGCGCGCGGCGCTGCCGGGTGCGCCCCCTCCGGAGGGCCACACCGGCCCGAGCGGGTCCGTCGCCGGCGTCGCCCGTGTCGGGCAGCTGGTGGCGTCGCAGCAGTGGTTGTGGTCGGCGGTCGGCATCGGGACGGCCGGCCTGGTCGCCGCCGGTGCCGGCTGGCTGGTCGCCCGGGCCGTGCTCCGTCCGATCGGTGTGATCCGCGCGACCGCGGAGCGGATCTCGGCGACGACCCTGCACGAACGCATCGACCTCGGCGGCCCGGACGACGAGGTCCGACGGCTCGCGGACACGATCGACGCGTTGTTCGGACGGCTCGAGCAGGCGTTCGAGGGGCAACGCCGCTTCGTCGCCCAGGCCTCCCACGAGCTGCGGACGCCGCTCGCCCTGCAACGGGCCGCGATCCAGATCGGGCTCGAGGACGACGCCGACCCCGACACGATCCGCGCCGTCCGCCAGGAGCTCCTCGACGCGAACCGGCGGAACGAACAGTTGGTCGAGGGCCTGCTCGACCTGGCGGAGGCGGAACGGGGTGTCACCGGCCGGGCCCAGGAGGTCGACCTCGCGGACGTCGTCGAGGGCGCCGCGGACGCGTCCCGGACTCGTGCGCGGTCCGCGGGCCTGGACCTCCACGTCCAGCCGGGCGACGGCCTCCGGGTGGCGGGCGATCCGGTGCTCGTCCGGCACCTCGTCGAGAACCTCGTCGACAACGCGCTCGAGTACAACCGACCGGACGGGTTCGTGCGCATCGAGGTGACCCACGACGGGCTCGTCGTCGAGAACAGCGGGCCACTCGTGTCACCGGAGACCGCCCGCACCCTGACCGAGCCGTTCACGCGCGCGGAGCAGCAACACCCGGGCCGTCGACACAGCGGCATCGGGTTGTCGGTCGTCGACGCCGTCGTGCGGGCGCACGGGTGGCGCCTGGCGATCACGCCCCGGTCGGCGGGCGGCCTGGTGGTCCGCGTCCACGGTGTTTCGCCCGTGTGACCGTCGACCGGACGCCCGCGAAACGGCCCGCCCGCTGGACTGTCCGCATGGAACGAACCAGTGACACCGACCGGCCGCGGAGGAGGCCCCGTGCGGCGCTCCTCCTGTCCTCCACGATGGCGCTCGCGGTGAGCGTCGTCCTGTCCGGGTGCTCCGACGCGCCCGGATCCTCGTCCTCGCGCGGGGGCTCCAGCTCCGTCGGCGCCTCCGCGTGGGGCTCCTGCATGCGGGACGCGGGGTTCGACATCGAGGACCCGTCCGAGGCGGAGTGGTCCTCCGGAGTCGTCCGTGCTCCGTCCGGGGTGGACGGTGACGCGTTCCAGCGTGCGTCCGCGAGCTGCCGGGGGGACGACGCGCCCAGGGCCTCCGACGAGCAGAAGGCCATCTGGGACCAGGAGCTCCGCGACTTCTCGGCGTGCATGCGGGAGCACGGCCTCGACGACTTCCCGGAGCCGGAGCCGGAATCGGGGCTCGACTACGGCAAGTACGCCGAGGAACCGCTGCGCGACTCACCGACCGTCACGCAGGCCGACGAGGAGTGCAGCGATCGGTACCTCGCCGACTGGGGGACGACCGGATGACCCGGGAGACGCCGTTCACCGAACCCGGTCGCCGGGAGGCGGCGACCACGACGCACAGGAGGACCACCATGACCATGACCACGACCACGAGGTCGCTCCGCGATGACGGACGGCGCTCCGGACTCGGCGGGTCGGTACCGACCCACGGGGTCCGGGTGACGCTCGCCGTCGTCCTCGCCCTGCTCAGCGTGACCGGCGCGACCGGCTGCGCGGCTGAGAGCGGGCGGGACGAGGCGGGCCGCACCCGCTCGTCGGCACCGAGCACGGACGCGAACGCGTTCTCGGCGTGCATGCGGGACCGGGGGATCCCGATGGAGGACAGCGACCCGACGCAGGGGGGCGAACGTGCAGCGGTACCGGAAGGCGTCGACCCCGACGCCTACCAGCGTGCACTCGTGTCGTGCGCGGAGGAACGCGCCGGTGGTGCCGAGCCCGCGGAGGCGGTGGACGCCGATCCCGAGGTGTCCCGGTGCATGCGCGAGCACGGGATCACCGATTACCCCGACCCCGTGCACGGCCAGGTGGACTACGACCCCGGTGACCCGCCCTCGAGCGCGTTCCTCGCGGCCGAGGAGACGTGCTGGAAGCAGGTCCACGGCGCGGAGATCGCGAAGTGAGCCGCCGCGTACGGCCGGCGCGACGACCCACGCGGCCCACGCGGGTGCGCCGCGGGACGGCGGTCACCGTCGGCGCCGCGGTCGTGGTGGTGGTCGCGAGCGCCACGGTCGCGGTGACGACCGTCGTGCCCGAGGACGATCGCGCGGTCGCCGCGCCCGGCAAGGCCGCGTCCGCGAGCGCGACCCCGTCCTCCGGGGGCGGAGCCCCGAAGCGCACCGCGGACGGACGCCCCACGGCACCCGTCGTCCGGGGCGACCTCACGGAACGCCGCACGTTCGCGGGCACGCTCGGCCACGGGACGCCGAAGGACCTGCTCGGGTCCGGGAGCGGCACCCTGACCGGCCTGCCCGACTACGGACAGGTCGTGCACCGGGACGAGGCGCTGTACTGGCGCGACGAACGGCCGGTCCGGGCGATGCACGGCGCGGTCCCACTGTGGCGTCCGCTCGAACGGGGCCTGCGCGGGACCGACGTGGCGCAGCTCAACCGGAACCTCGCTGCCCTCGGGTACGACGTCGCGCAGGACGACCGCTTCGGCACTCGGACGGCCGCGGCGGTGCGTCAGTGGCAGCGGGACCGCGGGTTCGCGGTGACCGGACGGCTCACGGCGGACGACATCGCCTTCGTGGACGGGGACGTCCGCGTCGCCGAGCCGAAGGCCACGGTCGGTTCCCCGGCGAGTGGACCGCTCTACGGGTACACGAGCACCACCCGCACGGTGACGGTCCCGATCGACGAACTCGCGGCCGGCTCGTTCCCGGTCGGGTCCACCGTCTCGGTCGGCTTCTCCGGATCGACCGAGCACGTCGACGGCACGGTGCGCTCGGTGGGCGCGGACCCGTCGTCGGACGACGGCGGCCTGGTCGTCGAGATCGACCTCCGTGCCGCGGTCCCGTCGGGCGTGGCCGAGGCGGCTGGCGTGGACGTCCAGGTGGAGGGCGAGACGCGGAAGGGGGTGCTCTCGGTCCCGGTCGGGGCACTGCTGGCCGCGCGCGGCGACGGGTACGCCGTGGATCGTGTCCGGGCGTCGGGCGAGACCGAGCGGGTACCGGTCGAGGTCGGGTTCGCGGCCGACGGGCGCGTCGAGGTCAGCGGCGGGGTCCACGAGGGCGACCGGGTGGTGGTGCCGTCATGACCGCGGTCGCGACCGTCCCCCGGCGGACGACGGCGCCAGACGACCCGGAGGGCCGCGTCCTGGTCCTCGAGGGCGTCACGAAGCGGTACGGCGAGGTCGAGGCCCTGCGCGGGATCGACCTGCGGGTGTCGGCGGGCGAACTCGTCGCGGTCGTCGGGCCGAGTGGCTCCGGCAAGTCGACGATGCTCAACATCATCGGCACCCTCGACCTGCCGACCGAGGGCCGGGTCGTCATCGCCGGGCACGACGTCGGCTCGATGTCCGACGACGCGGTGTCGCGGCTCCGCGCGGACCACATCGGGTTCGTGTTCCAGCACTTCCACCTGGCGCAGGGCGCCACCGCCGTCGAGAACGTCGCCGACGGCCTGCTCTACACGGGCACCGGCCGCCGCGAGCGCACCGAACGGGCCGCGGAGGCGCTCCGCAGGGTCGGGCTCGGGCACCGGCTCGACCACCGTCCGCACGAACTCTCCGGCGGCGAGAAGCAGCGCGTCGCGATCGCCCGGGCCATCGTGGGCGACCCCACCGTGCTCCTCGCCGACGAGCCGACGGGCGCGCTCGACACCGCGTCGGGCGCAGCGGTGCTCGACCTGCTCCGTGAGCTCAACGCGGGGGGCACCACGGTGCTCGTGATCACCCACGACCTCGAGCTCGCGGCCTCGTTGCCCCGGCAGGTGCGCATGCGCGACGGCCGGATCGCCGACGAGACCCACGGCGGAGGCGACGGGCACGACGGACGCGGTGGGCGCATCGACGCCACGACGCTCGCCGACGCGATCCGGGCAGCGGGCACGGGGACGGAGGCGCGGGCATGACCGCGACCAGCCACGTCCACGCCGGCGACCTGGTGCGGCTCGGACTGTTCGGGCTGCGGACGCGTCCCACCCGGGTCGTCCTCTCGGCGCTCGGCATCGCGATCGGCATCGCCGCGATGGTCGCGGTGGTCGGCATCTCGAGCTCGAGCAAGGCGAAGCTCGACGCCCTGCTCGACGCGCTCGGGACGAACGTGCTCGCGGCACAGCAGGCCACCGGCTTCGGCGAGCCGGAACCGCTCCCCGTCGACGGGGTGTCGACGGCCGTCCGACAGTCCGACGTCCTCGACGCCGCCGGTGTCGGACGCGTCGAGGACGGACGGGTCTACCGGAGCGCCCGGGTCCCCGCGCTCGAGTCGAAGGGCATCGGCCTCGTGGCCGCGTTCGGCGACGTCCCGCGCGTGCTCGCCGGTCGGTTCGCCGCGGGGCACTGGCTCGTCGGCGCGGACGACGCATCCGCGCCGGAGCAGGCGGTCCTGGGCGCGGAAGCGGCGAAGCGCCTGGGGATCGACCGGGTCACGGACGACACCGCGATCTGGACGGACGGACATCGGCTGGCGGTCGTCGGGATCCTCGAGCCACTCGCCCTCGCGCCGCAGCTCGACACGCAGGTGTTCATCCCGCGCTCCACGGCCGCAGGGATGGGGTTCGACGGGCATCCGACGCAGATCCTCACGCGGGTGGACCCGGACGCGGTCGCCGAGGCCCGCGAACGGTTGCCCCGGTCGATCAGTCCCCTCCACCCGAAGGACGTCGCCGTGACCCGGCCCTCCGACGCGCTCGCCGCGCAGAACGCGTCGCAGGACTCGTTCACCGGCCTGCTCGTCGGTATCGGCGGTGTCGCGCTGCTCGTCGGCGGCATCGGCGTGGCGAACACCATGGTCATCACGGTGCTCGAGCGCCGAGCCGAGGTCGGGGTCCGCCGGTCGCTCGGGGCACGCCGACGGGACATCCGCGACCAGTTCCTCGTCGAGTCGCTGCTCCTGTCGCTCCTCGGCGGCGTGGCCGGCGTCACGATCGGGGTCGCCGTGACCGTCGGGTTCGCGCTCGCCCAGGGGTGGCCGGTCGCGATCCCGGCGTGGGCCGTCCTGGGCGGGGTCGGGGCGACCGTCCTCATCGGTGGCGTCTCGGGCATCTACCCAGCCGCGCGGGCGGCACGGATCCCGCCGACGTCGGCGCTCGCGGCCGCATGACCCGGGACGGGCGGGAGGCGCGGCACCGGACGGTCGCCGCGCCTCCCGTTCCCAGCTTCCTGCGTACCGGCCGGGAGGTCCGGGACCGACCCGAGCGGGCCTCCCGTCCGCCGACTACGGTCTGGGACAGCCGATCCGAGGGAGCGTCATGCGGGAGATCCGTGCACTGCAGAGTCTGACCAGCGCGATCGAGCACGCGAGCGTGCTCGACAAGCTCATCGACGTCGACGTGAAGGCCGTCAAGGCCCTCGTCCAGCCCGACGCCCTGAAGCAGCTGCTGCACGGCGTGCCGTTCGGGCACCCGCTGCACCCGCTCATGGTCCAGGTACCCCTCGGCGCGTGGCTGTCCTCGGCCCTGCTCGACCTGCTGCCGGGAACGCACCGGTCGTCCCGAACGCTCGTCGGCGTCGGCGTGGTGTCGGCCGGCGTCGCGACCACGGCCGGGCTCACCGACTGGTCGGAGCTCGACCGCGAGCAGCAGCGCACGGGGTACGTGCACGCCGTGGTGAACGGCACCGCGATGACGCTCTACGGGCTGTCGTGGTGGCAGCGGAAGCGCGGGAACCACCTGCGCGGCAAGGTCCTCGGCATGCTCGGACTCGTGGTCGTGTCCGGCGGCGGCTACCTCGGTGGGCACCTGTCCTACCGCCAGCGCGCGGGCGTGAGCGACCACGGCGAGGTGCCGTTCGAGCGTCCTCCCGTCGGCGCCTGAGACCGCTGCAGGGTGCCACCGGCGGGACTGGTCGCACACGGCCGGACGCGGTAGTGTCCGGGGGTCTCCGGCGTCAGGGGTGGCGCCGGGGTGGAGATGCCGGGGTGGCATCGGCGGGAGGCGGGCGTCCGACTGGGCGCCGCCTCCCGTTCCCACTCCGAGGGGGTGTCCGGCCACACGGCACCGCGTGTCCAGGCGCCGTCGGTACCGTGCGGGCATGACGATGACCGCCACCGCCCGCACCGACGGTCCGAGCGGGGTCGGCGGCCTCACGGGGTTCGTGCTCGAGGTGGTCGACCGCCTGGGCGAGTGGGGCGTCGGACTCCTGCTGTTCGCGGAGACCGTGTTCCCGCCGATCCCGAGCGAGGTCATCCTGCCCCTCGCCGGGTTCCTCGCCGGCGCGGGAGCGATGGACCTGGCGCTCGTCCTCGTCGCGGCGACCATCGGCTCGTGGCTCGGGGCGCTCGCCCTCTACGCGCTCGGGGCCCGGGTCGGCCTCGAGCGCTCGATCGGGTGGGCCGCGCGGTTGCCGCTCGTCGACGAGGACGACCTGCGTCGCGCCGCGCACTGGTTCGACCGGCACGGAGCGGCGGCGGTGTTCCTCGGGCGGCTCGTGCCCGGCGTGCGGAGCCTCGTCTCGCTGCCGGCCGGCGCCGGGCGGATGCACCTCGTGACGTTCTCGGTGTGCACCGTGCTCGGCAGCGTCGTGTGGAACACGGCGCTCGTCCTCGCGGGCGCGGCGCTCGGCTCGCGGTGGGAGCTGCTCGAGGGCTGGTCCGCGTGGATCGACCGCGGTGTGTACGCCGCGCTCGTGGCCGTCGTCGCCGTGTTCGTCGTGCGGCGCGTCCGGCGTCGGGGGCGGGAGCGCCGGCAGCGGGGCTGAGCCCCTCGAGCCCGACTGCGCGGCTCGTCGTGCGCGCTCGTCGTGCGCGGGTCGTGCGCGCGCGGACGACAACTGCGCTCGCGCGAGCACGCGCAGTTGTCGTCGACGCGCGCAGGTGCCGCCGGGATCACCGGTACGGCCGGGGAACTGCCCTCAGGACCGGAGCGCCGACTCCTTGTGCGCGGCCTTCTTGCCGGACTTGGCCGACTCGACGATCCAGTACGGGTCGTCGTCGGTGGGCTTGAAGTCCTGCCCGTCGAACGTGAAGTCCTTCGTCTTCTTCTCGCGCGCGGTGCCGGTCGTCTCGCCCTGCGAGGTGTTCCAGTGCACCTCGTCGCCCTCGTGGATCGCCATGCGCTGGACCGTACCCGGCGACCTGCGAGGACGTGCAGCGCTCGCGGTACATCCACCGGTCACAAGTGGATAACACGGCATGCGCGCCGGAGGTGCACGCGTAGCGTGGAAGGTGCGTCGCCCACCCAGCGACGCGCTGCGCACCCCCGGCGCCCCGAGAGGATCGACGAACCCGAATGAGTCTGGTCTCCAGCACGGTGACGGCCGACACCGTCCTCGCCGGGCGATACCGGCTGACGGAGGTGATCGGCACCGGCGGCATGGGGACCGTGTACCGCGCCCGTGACGAGCACACCTACCGCGACGTCGCCATCAAGCTGTTCGCGACGCCCCAGTCGATGACGCACGCGGACCGGGTCCGCCAGGAGCGCGAGATCCGGCTGCTGAGCATGTTGAGCCACCCCGGACTCATCCCGCTGTACGACGCCGGGACCCACGAACTCGTCGACGGGCCCCACCGGTTCATCGTCATGGAGCTCATCTCCGACCCGACGCTCCTGCGCCGCCTCGCCGACGGACCCCTGCACAACTACGAGGTCGCCTCGCTCGGGGCGCAGCTCGCCGACGCCCTGGCGTACGTGCACGCCCGCGGCATCGTGCACCGGGACGTCAAGCCGGCGAACATCCTCATCAACGACGAGGGGTCCGCCGGGTTCGCCCGCACCGTCAAGCTCACCGACTTCGGCGTCGCCCACTTCGTCGACGGCTCCCGCCTGACCGGCGACGGCACGATCATCGGTACCGCCGCGTACCTCAGCCCCGAGCAGGTCGCGGGCGAGTCCATCACGTTCGCGACCGACGTGTACTCCCTCGGCCTGGTGCTCCTCGAGGCCCTCACCGGCAAGCAGGAGTACTCGGGCACGGTCATCGAGGCCGCCCTCGCCCGGTTGCAGCACGACCCCGAGATCCCCGAGACGGTCGGCAGCGAGTGGCGTGACCTCCTCGTTGCGATGACGTCGCGTGAACCCGAGGAGCGGCCGAGCGCCGTCACCGTCGCCCGCGTCCTGCGTGGAGGCGCGTCCCGCGTCACGGGACCGGTCCCGCTCGGCCGGACCCGGGTCTCCCGTTCGTCGCACCGTGCCGAGCACCGGCTGCACCGCGCCGCACACCGGCACACCCGCCGGGGCACGTTCGACGCGGTGCGGCGGTGGCGCCGCCGGAACACGATCGTCGGCAGCCTGGCCGGCATCGGCGTCGTCGCGGCCTGTTTCGGGTCGTACCTGCTCGGCGCTGCCGTGCACTAGACGACGCCGAGGGTGCACGGCGCGTCGTGCACTCTCGCCCGGCGGGGTCGGCACGGGTCGAGCACCGAGGGCCACGGGAAACGCCCGGGGCGACGCCGACGGACCCGCGGCCGTGACAGCGCAGGTGCGGTCGGGCAGGATCGGAGCATGACCACCGACGCCCTCTGGATCAAGATCTGCGGACTGTCGACCCCCGAGACGGTGGACGCCGCGATCGACGCCGGAGCCGATGCGCTCGGCTTCGTGTTCGCGGCGGGGAGCCCCCGCACGGTCACGGCCGACCAGGCGAAGGAACTCGTCGAGCGGGTGCCGGAGGGCATCGACGCGGTCGGGGTGTTCCGCGACCAGGAGATCGACGAGATCGTCGGGGTCGCCTCGGCGGTGGGGCTCACGACGCTCCAGCTCCACGGCGACGAGACCCCCTCGGACTTCGCGCGCGCACGCGACGCCGGGTTCTTCACGATCCGGGCGGTGGCGGCCCAGGACTACCTCCGCGAGACGCCCGAGCAGCGCGCCGCGTACGACCACGACCTGCTCCTGCTCGACGCAGCGGAACCCGGGGCCGGCAAGCTCGTCGACCCGAGCACGATCGCCGGACGCGTCGACGAGGCGTGGATCCTCGCCGGTGGACTGACGCCCGCGAACGTCCGCGCCGCCGTGCAGCTGTTGGATCCGGACGGCGTGGACGTGTCGAGCGGGGTCGAGTCCTCGCGCGGCGTCAAGGACCCGGCGCGCATCCGGGCGTTCGTCGAGGCCGTCCGCAGCATCGCCTGACCCGCCGCGCGGAGGCGAGGGGCGGGCCGGGGTGTCGCGGGCGCGCGCGGACGACGAGCGGGCGCGCGCCGACGACAACTGCGCCGTCGTCTGCGGGCGCACTCGTCGTCCACGCGCGCACCTGCGCGGCCGGACAGGAGGGACGGGGCCGGGCCGGGCCTCCCGGCCAGCGCATCCGCGGGCCGGCGTCAGACGACGGGCGCGCGGAAGCGGGGGATGAGCTCGTCGAGGTAGTCGGCGGTGTCCGGCCAGCCCGTGACCGCGTGGCAGGGGACGCCGAGCGCCTTGACGGGGTAGTCGTTGCCCTCCGGGTCGAGGCGGTCGCCGACGAACAGCATGTCGTCGAGCGCGATGCCCGTGATCTGCGCGAGTTTCGTCATCCCGTACGCCTTGTCGATGCCCTTGCGGGTGATGTCGATCGACGTGGAGCCGCCCGAGCGGACCTCGAGGTCGGGGAGCTGCGCCTGCACGAGCCGCTTGAGGTGGTCCTTCTTGCTGCCGTCGGGGTCCCACGCCTTCTTCGCGTCGACCGGAGCGGCCTGTCCCAGCGCCGAGAACGTGATCTGCGAGCCGCGGTCCTCGATGATCGGCCCCCAGGTCTCGGTCTCCCACAGGCCGGCCTGCTTCGCCTGGTCCTCGACGGCGGCGATCGCTCGGGTACGCTCGTCCTCGGTCAGGTCCTCGGCGTACTCCAGGTGCCAGTCGGCGTCGAGCCAGCGGTAGTAGCGGGTACCGCAGGTCGGCATGAGGTGCAGGTCGTCGAGGCGGAGGCCGTCGCGGGCCCGGAGCGGGGCGACGAGCTGCTGGTCGAACTGGGCGAACTGGCCGCCGGAGATGACGGCGACGGGGACGGCGTCGAGCAGGCGGGCGAAGGTGTCGAGCATGCGGGGGTCGAGCGGGGACTTCGACGGGGCGAGGGTGTCGTCGAGGTCGAAGGCGACGAGACGGGGTACGGGCATGGCGACCATCCTGGCAGAGGCGCCGGGGCGGCAGGAGGGTCCGCGGGGACGAGGCCGGCCGCGCTGGCCAGGGGTCTCCTGAGGGTCGGTAGGGTGAGCGCGTGCTCATCGTCCTGGCGGGGCTGCCCGGTGTCGGCAAGTCGACGTTCGCGGCGGCGCTCGCGGCCCGGGTCGACGCGGTCGTGCTCGCCGTCGACCTCGTCGAGGACGCACTGCTCGCGGCCGGGCTGCCTGCCGGGTCCACCACGGGTGTCGCCGCCTACGGTGTGGTGGAACGCGTCGCGGAGGCGCAGCTCGCCGTGGGACGATCGGTCGTCGTCGACGCCGTGAACGACGACCCGCGCGCTCGCGAGCAGTGGATCGGGCTCGCCGAACGGTCGGGCGCCGAGACGCACTGGTTCGAGCTCCGGCTCGCGGACCCGGACCGGCACCGCGCCCGTCTGGAGGGCCGGGGTCAGCGCTTCACGCGCCTCCCGGAGCCGGGGTGGGACACCCTGGCTCGGCGTGCGGACGCCCTCGACGGATGGGCGGCGGAGCGCTGGGCGGCGGAGCGCACGGTGCTCGACGCGGCGGAGCCGGTCGAGGCCCTGGTGGCCGCGGCGCTCGGGGCGGTGCGGCCGCCGCGCCCCTGACGGGCCCGCCGGCCGCCCTTGCCGGGGCGCGCCCCGCCTTGCCGGCCCCAGCCCGCCCCCTCGCCGAGATCGCAGAAGATGCCGCTCTGACAGGGGTCGAAGCGGCATCTTCTGCGATCTCGGCGGAACAGGGGGCCGGGGTCCCGGGCCCCGGACCCGGGGTCAGTCGCGCGCGAGCACCAGCTCGTCGAGGGGCAGGCGCGTGCGGGGCGCGAGCTCGCGGGCGGCGGCCTGCTCGTCGAGCTGCGACGGGTCGGCGACCGTCCCGATCGCGGTCACCGTGACGGGCACGAAGCGCTCGGGCAACGCGAACGCGGTGCGGAGGCCGTCGACGTCGATGCCGCCGAGCTGGTGCACGTGCAGCCCCTCGGCGTGCGCCTGGACGGCGAGCGCGGCGATCGCCTGACCGAGGTCGTACTCCGCCCAGCGGCGGGGCTGACCGTCCTCGTCAGCGGTCTCGGCGATCGCGACGACGAGGGCGCTCGCGCGGTGGGCCCACGCCTGGTTGAAGCCCATGAGGTGCTCCATGATCACGTCGAACGTCGGGGTGCCGCGGCGGCCCACCACGAACCGGCGGGGCTGGGTGTTCGACGCGGACGGAGCCCAGCGCGCGGCCTCGAGCAGCGTGGTCACGGTGTCGTCGTCGATCGTCGCCGTCTCGTCGAACGAGCGGGGGCTCCAGCGCTCCTCGAGCAGCGGCACGAGCGGGCGGCTGGAGTCGGTGGAACGGGTCAGCGTGGTGGTGTCGGACGTTGCGGTCATGGTGCCTCCCAACGGTGTTCCATGCGAACGTATTCCCACGGGTGTCGTCGACTCCGACCGGCGCCCGATGTCGGATCAGACGGCCGTCCCTCCGTCGATGCGCTCGATGCCAGGATGGACCCGTGAGCGGAGTGCTGATCGGGTTCGCGATCATCGGCGCCGTGATCGCCACGGGGTACCTCGTCGGACGGCTCGGGGTCCTCGGCCCGCACGCGCAGTTCGTCATGAGCCGGCTCGTGTTCTTCGTCCTGACCCCGTGCCTGCTGTTCCACACGATCGCGACGGCGGACATCCACGTGCTGCTGTCCGAGATGCTCGTGGTGTCGCTCGTGACCGCGCTCGTCGTCGCGCTCGGGACCGCCGCCGTGTTCCGGTTCGTGCTGCGCCGCGACCTCGCCCAGACCACGGTCGGGGCGCTCGCCGCCGGGTACGTCAACTCGAACAACATCGGCCTGCCCGTCGCCGTCTACGTGCTCGGCCATCCGGCGTACGTGGTGCCGGTCATCCTGCTGCAGCTCGTCGTGCTCGCGCCGATCGCGCTGACGATCCTCGACACGGCGACGTCCTCGGGCGGGGGCCTGCGGCGGCGGATCCTCGGACCGGTGAGCAACCCGCTCATCATCGCGTCCCTCCTCGGCCTGGTCGTGTCGCTGACCGGCGTGCGGATCCCCGACCCGGTGATGGAGCCGTTCTCGCTCGTCGGCGCGGCCGCGGTACCCGTCGTCCTGCTGTCGTTCGGGATGAGCCTGCACGGCAACGCGCCCTTCCGTGACCCGGACACCCGGGTGGACGTGGTCGTGGCGAGTGCGCTCAAGCTGTTCGTGATGCCGGTGCTCGCCTACGTCATCGCGCGCTTCGTGTTCCACGTGTCGCACGAGCACCTGTTCGTCCTGACGGTGCTCGCCGGGTTGCCGACGGCGCAGAACGTCTTCAACTACGCGCAGCGGTACGACGCGGCCGTGCCCGTCGCGCGGGACGTCGTGCTCGTGTCGACGATCGGCGCGGTGCCCGTCCTCGTCGTCGTGGCGGCGCTGCTGCACTGACGCCACCGCCGGCCGGGAGGCGCGGGACCGGCCCGCCCCGGCCCTCCCGTCCGGCGGATGCCGCGTCAGAAGATCATCGGGCGGTCGTCGTCGAGGCTCGTGTCGAGGTCGAGGTCGACGCTCACCGGCACGTGGTCGCTCGGGGCGTCGCCCTTGCGCTCGTTGCGGTGGATGGCGGCTGCCGTGACGACCTCGGCGAATGCGGGGGACCCCATGACGAAGTCGATGCGCATGCCCTCGTTCCGCGGGAACCGCAGCTGCTTGTAGTCCCAGTAGGTGTACCCGGTGGGCACGAGCGGCCGGACGACGTCGGTCAGCCCGATGCCCTCGAACGCGCGGAACGCGGCCCGCTCCGGCTCGGACACGTGCGTGTGGCCCTCGAACAGCGCGCGGTCCCAGACGTCCTCGTCGAAGGGGGCGACGTTCCAGTCGCCCATGAGCGCGAGCGGCTGGTCCGGAGTGGCGGCGATCCACTCCTCGGTGCGGGCCGCCAGCCGCGCGAGCCAGTCGAGCTTGTACGTGTAGTGGGGGTCGCCGACCGCGCGGCCGTTCGGCACGTACAGGCTCCACAGCCGCACGCCGTCGACCGTCACACCCATCGCGCGGGCCTCCACGGGGACGTCGTCGCCCTCGTGCCCCTTGAGGAACCCGGGCTGCGTCGGGAAGTCGCGCGTCACGTCCTCCATCGGCAGCCGGCTGGCGAACGCGACGCCGTTCCACTGGTTCAGGCCGTGGGCCTCGACGGTGTAGCCCGCGGCCTCGAACAGGTCGACCGGGAACTGCTCGGGCTTGCACTTGATCTCCTGCATGCCGAGCACGTCGACGTCCTCACGCACGAGCCAGTCGACCACACGGGAGGCGCGGGATCGGATCGAGTTGACGTTCCACGAGGCGACACGCATGGTGACGAACCTACCGGCCGCCCCCGACGCCCGGCGGTCCCTGGGGGTCTCCCGACCGGGGCGGTCGGCCCCGCACCGCAGGGTGTTGGTTGGACGGCAGACCCGGCGCCCGCGGCGCACGGTCGCAGGACCTCCATCACGACATCGACGACGGGAGCGGACATGGCAACCACCACGAACGGCGCGGGCGGAGCGGCGACCCCCGGCCGCGCGGGCACGACCGGCGCGAGCACGACGCGGGTGACGACAGCGCGCACGACGGCCGGCGGGTCCTCGCGCGTCGACGGTTCGAGCGCGGTCGTCGCGGACCCCACCACGACCACCGAGGTCACGACGCACGGCCGGACCGTCATCGACGACGCGGTCGTCGCGAAGGTGGCCGGGATCGCGGCGCGCGAGGTCCCCGGCGTCTTCGCCCTCGGCGGCAACACCGCCCGCGCGTTCGGGGCCATCCGCGACGCCATCGGCTCGAGCGACCTCGGGCAGGGCGTCCGCGTCGAGGTCGGCGAGACCCAGGTCGCGGTGGACCTCACCATCGTGGTCGAGTACCCGATGCCGATGATGGAGGTCGCACAGGACGTCCGCTCGGCCGTCACCGCCGCCCTGACCACGCTCGTCGGCCTCGAGGTCACCGAGGTCAACGTCGCGATCAACGACGTCAACATCCCCGCGTTGAACGGCGAACCGACCGAGGCGCGGGTCCAGTGAACGCCACGGTGGTCGGCATGGGCGCCGGCGCGGTCCTCGCGATCGTGGCCGTGACGCTCGGGTTCTGGGCGTTCGTCGTGGTCGCGGTGTTCATGGCCGTCGGCGCCCTGGTCGGACGGCTCGTCAGCGGCGACATCGACGTCCGCCGGCTCGCCGACGTCCTGCGTGGACGCCGGAGTTCGTCGTGACGAGTGAGCCGAACGGGCCGGCCGGGTCGGTCGCGTCGGTCGGGTCGGTCGGGTCGGTCGCGTCGGCAGCCTCGGTCGGGTCGGCCGGGAGGCCCGTCCCCGGCTGGGACCGCATCGCCGCGCCCGCCCTCGTCCACACCGCGCAGGCCGCCGCCGCCGAGGCCCTGCACGTGCCCGTCCGCGAGGTCCGCGCGCGCGTCGCCGACGACGGCCGCGGTGCCCTGGCGATCGAGGTCCGCGGACCGCTCGCGCTGCCACAGCTCGGCTCGCACCGGGTGCCCGACGAGCCGGTCCTCGCCCGCACGCACCGCGCCCGCGGCGTCATCGCCGAACGGGTGCACACCGTGACCGGGCGCCACGTGTCCCGTGTGTCCGTGGTGTTCACGTCGTCGATCGTCGAGGTCCCGGGGCGGGTCCGATGAGCATGGAGACCGGCGACCGCGCCGGCTCGCCCGACGGTCCCCACGGTCCCGACGGTCCCGACGCCTCCCACGGCAGCGGATCGCGCCACGGTCTCGCCACCCCGCCCGGCTTCGGCGACCCCCGCGACCGGTCCACCGACGACCCCGCCGAGCACGACCGCGTGCACCATCGGCTCCTGCGGCGCGAGACGCACGTCTCCCGGTCCGTCGCCGTCTCCGTCACCATGGTCTGCGTCGTCCTCGTGGCCGCCGCCGTGGCGCTCGCCGCGGTCCTCGTCCTGCTCCACGAACGCCTCGCGGGGTTCGAACCGCGCACCGTCGTCGACGCGGCCATCGCAGCTCCGGCCGGGACGGTCCTCCCGGTCCTGGACGTGGTGGGCGGGCTCGTGGCGTTCCTCGGGCTCGTGCTCGTGCTGCTCGGTGTGCTGCCGAAGCGGCGCGCGCGGCACACGATGCCGTCACAGCGGCTCGCCGTCGTCGTCGACGACGAGGTGCTGGCCTCCGCCACCGCGCGCGCCGCCCGCAGCGTCACGCGCCTCGGCCCGGAGGGCGCGGTCGGCACCGTCGGGCGCCGAACCGCCGAGGTCGTGCTGCGGCCCGCCGCCGGCGTCGACGTCCCCGTCGTCGCCGTGACCGAGGCCGTGCGCGCCGAGGTCGACACGATCGACCCCACACCCGCGATCAGCGTGCGGGTGCGTGTGCAACCGGCCGGGAGGGTCGACGGATGACCGCGAGCAACCGCACCCTCGGCCGCGTGCTGCTCGTCCTCGTCGGCCTGGTGCTCCTGGCCGGTGGGCTCGCCGTGGTCGCGCTCGGCACCGTGCCGGGTGCCGCACGGACGTGGCACCGCATCGCGCCGGGCGCCCTCGCCGGGTTCGGCTCCGGTGCCGACCGTCCGGCGTCGGTCACGGCGTGGTCCATCGCGCTCGGTGTGGCCCTGCTCGTCGCGGTCCTCGCGCTCGTGGTGCTCGCCACCCGCGGTGGCGGTCGGGTCGCCACGGTGGTCGAGGACGAGGGCACCGCCGCCCCCGTCGACGGCCTCGTGACCATCGACTCCACCGCGGTGCAGCACGCGCTGTCCTCGGCCATCGGTGCGCTGCCCGAGGTCCACTCGCTCGCCGTGGACGTCTACCGCGTCCGGGGCGCCCGTGCCGTTCGGATCCGGGTCCGGCCCCGGCAGGGTTCGGCGCCGCGAGATCTCACGACGCGGATCGAGGACGTCGTCGGCGACCTCGACGCCGTGCTCGGGATGCGGCTGCCGGTCCTGCTGCACATCGCACGCGGGGGTGCGGCGGGGCAGCCGGTTCGGGTGCACTGAGGGGCGGCTGGCCGGGGGTGCGTCGGCCGGGGGTCCTGTCGCACCGGGTCCTTCCGGTCGAACCGCGGCATGTGGGTGTTCGAACGGAAGGACGCGGTTCGACGTGCGCCGGGCGCCGCTCAGTCGCGCGGCAGCGCCCCGTCGCCGAGGTTCCACAGCGCCCGGTACCACCGGGTGCGCTCGGGGTCGGGCGCGATGCCGTACGCGTCGAGGAACAGGGACTCCCACCCGTCGCCGAAGTTCCATCCGAGGGCCATGGTCGCCACGGCGATGTCCGCCCACCGATCCGCGATGCCGAGGGTGTCGAGGTCGACGTGGCCGACCCACTGCCCGTCCTCGCCCACGATCGTGTTCGGGGTGCACGGGTCTCCGTGGCACACCACGATCCGGTCCGGCTCCGGACGGGGACCGAGCGCCGCCACCGTGTCGTCGTCGGCACCAGAGCGGGCGATGCGCTGCGTGACCGACCACTCGAACGGACAGTCGGCCACCGGGAGGGCGTCGTGCAGGGCGCGGAGTCCATGGCCGGCGGCGATCACCGCGGGCCGGGGATCGGCCTGGAACCGAGGGTCGACCGCACTCCGACCCGGGAGCGCGACCGTCCGGAGCCAGCGGCCGTCCGGGTCCTCGCCGTGGTCGACCACGCGCGGCACCGGCGTGTACGACCCCGCCCACGAGAGCCGCGCGATCTCACCGAGCAGGTCGAGTCGCACACCGTGGGGTGCCCACTTGACGTACTCGGCCGCGGGCCCCTCGCCGAGCCGGAACGTGCGGCCGTCGAGGTCGTTGCGCCACACCGCGGTGATCGCCCGTCCGGCGGCCAGGGCCGAGACGCACTCGGGGACGTCGACGTGGCCCTGGGGGAGTCCGGCGATCGGCAGCACGGACCGATCCTCGTCGCTCTGGGCGGGCGACGCCAGCGCACCGGTCGAGGTCTACCCGCCGAACCCGCGCTCCTCGATGAACTCCTGTGCGGTCGAGACGACGTCGTGACGTAACGTCGCGGCGCCCGGTGTGCCGGCGTAGTCGTAGATGTCGTAGCCGGGGCAGTGCACGATCGCCGAGGGATCGCCGAGGGCGTCCTGCACCGGGGTGGTCCAGACGTCCTGCGACCCGATGACGACGTAGGTCGGACGGGCGTCGCGGTAGGCGGCGAGGTCCACGAGCCACGGGTAGGTCGTGAAGTCGTCGCGGACCTGGAGCAGTCGAACGCCTTCGTCCCCGTACGCGGCGAGCGGTCGGACCGTCCAGAACTGTCCGACGCCGACGACCCCGCGACCGCCGACCCACCGGTCCAGGCACGAGGCGGGCGCGTAGGAGGCGGTGACCACGGCCTCCACGGTCGACGGCGCGACCGCCCCGCCCACCGCGAGCAGCGCGACGGTGGCGGCCACGGCGATCAGACGGAGTCCGCGACTAGCGGTGTGGAGGCGCGTTCGCCGGATCGCCGTCCGGGCCAGCTCCGCGACCGCGACGAGCCCGATGAGCGGCGCGGTGACGATCGGCTCGAGGTAGCGCGGCGTGGACGAGCCCGCGAGCACGACGCCGACGGAGACGGCGACGACGGTCACCATGCCGAGCGCCGACGCCACGAGCACCGTCCGGGAGCTCCGGACGCGCCAGGCCCACACCGTGCCGCCGAGGGAGGCGAGGAACAGCACGAGCAGCAGCACGAGCTCGACCTCGCCGAGGCCCGCGCCGGCGCGCTCGTCCGTCAGCGCCGCGAAGTACGAGAGCGTCGTGCCCGCGCCACCCGGGTGGATGTACGTCGACGGGTCGAGCGACACGAACGGCGCGAGCGGGATCCGGAGCAGGTACCCCAGCGCGGACCCACCGGCCAGCGCGACGCCGAGCCCCGACACCACACGCCAGGGCAGACGCCGGGCCAGGGCGAGCAACCCCACCGTCACGATCACGGGCGCCGCGGACCACGGCACGTACAGCGGGTCCGACGCCGTGCTGGACGCCGCCACGAGCGTCGTGACGGCCAACGCGACCCACGACGTGCGCGGCACCGGCAGGGAGGCCGTGCGCACCACCCGCAATGCCAGCGCGGCCGTGCCGAGCATCGCGAGCACCGCGCCGTAGTAGTACGTCGTCGTCAGGAGGAGCGACGCGAGTTCGAGACTCGACGCCGTCCCGGAGGACTCCGTGAGGACGAGCAACGTCACGACGCCGAGGGCGCCGACCGCGACGGCGACGCGGACCGCACGGGGCGCCTCGGGCATCACCTGCGCGGCGACCGCCCGCACGAGGACGTACACCGCCACGACCACGAGCAGGCCGTTCAGCGCGAGTGCCTGTTGCGGCGTGGACGTCAACGCGGCGCACGCCAGGTACACCGGGATCTCGGGGAAGAAGAACAGCGTGGGCGACATCGCCCACTCGAACGACTGTCCCAGCCGGAGCGAGCGTTCGACCAGCGGGAGGAGCACCGAGTCGCCGTCGTACCAGAGCAGCCGGACGCGGTCGGTGGCGAGCACGTGCCGGAGTGCGGCGAGCGCGAGCGCGAGGGCCATCGCGGCACCGAGGGCCTCGGCCCCGAGCACACGCAGGAGCGCGCGGGGTCGGGTCGCCTGGGCCATGTCCGGAGCGTACCGGGAGGCGCTGACCCGCCAGGAGCGCTGTCCACAGGCCTCGTCGGTGGGCTGGGATCCCCGAGGGGGAGCGGATACTGTGGTGGATCGTGACCGACGCGCGTAGCCAGCTGATCGCCCACATCCGGGACGAGGCCGTGTTCCACGGCGACTTCACGTTGACCAGCGGCAAGAAGGCGACGTACTACATCGACCTGCGCAAGGTCAGCCTCGACCACCGGGTCGCGCCGCTCATCGGCCAGGTGATGACGGACCTCGTCGCCGAGGTCCCCGACGTCGTCGCGGTCGGCGGACTGACCATGGGCGCCGACCCGATCGCCACCGCGGTGCTGCACCAGGCCGCGGCCCGGGGCCAGGCCTACGACGCGTTCGTCGTCCGCAAGGAGCCGAAGGACCACGGCCGCGGCCGGCAGGTCGAGGGCCCCGACGTGCGGGGCAAGCGCGTCGTCGTGCTCGAGGACACCTCGACCACGGGCGGCTCCCCGCTCAAGGCCGCCGAGGCGCTCGAGCGCGAAGGCGCCATCATCGCCGCCGTCGCCGTCGTGGTCGACCGTGACACCGGCGCGAAGGAAGCCATCGAGCGTGCCGGGTACCCCTACTACGCGGCGATCGGACTGGCCGACCTCGGGCTGGCCCCGTGAGCGGACGTCCCACCGACGGCGAGCCCGAGGAACCGCGTCCGGACGATGCTGTCCGGTCGGATGACGACGCTCGCACCGCCGCGCGCCCCGTCCCGCCGAGTGGTCTCCGCAGCGCGTCGTCGATCTTCGGCGAGGCGAAGCTCCCCGACAACTGGCCGACCCGCCGCGAGCGCCGAGCCGCCGAGCGTGCCGCCGAGTCGGGCGAGGTGACGCCATTGCCGCCGACCGCGCAGGTCCCGCCGGAGCTGCCGCCCGTGGACCCGCCTGCTGCGCCGGAGCCGCCTGCTGCCCCAGAACCGCCTGCTGCGCCGGAGCCGCCCGCTGCACCTGCGACCCCTGCCCGGGCAGTGTCCCACCCGAGCTCCCTGCAGCTGCCCACGGCACGGTCCACTCGGGATCAGCGCGCCGAGGAGATCCGCGCGATCGACGAGGAGCGCCGTCGGGTCGACCCGCACGGCACCGGCCGAGAGGACGTCGACTGGCTCGGCCGAGCGACGGGGGTGGCCCCGAGCCTCCCGTCGGAGCGCGACGACGTGATCCCGCCCGCGGCCGCACCGACGGAGCCGCCCGTCGCGGGTGTCCGCGCCCGGTTGCCCCGCGGCGAGGAGCGGCCGAGCTTCACCGATCTGCTGCGCCTGCCGGGCGACGAGGCAGCGGGCGCCGGAACGTCCGACCACGACTCGCGCTTCGACTGGGCCGCGCTCGGTGGTGCCGACGACGAGGGCACGAACGCCGACCGCGACGCCGATGCCGGTGATGCCGACGGCGCTGACCGTGCTGGTGATGTCGACGCCGAGGCGAGCCGTGCCGCGGTCGTCGACGGACCTGCAGCTGCCCCTGCTGCCTCCGCTGCTCCCGTTCCTGCCGCTGCCGTCCCTGCCCCCGCAGCGGGCTCCCGGCCCACGCGTTGGTCCCTGTCCGACGACGATGCGGGATCGGACGCCGCCGAGGCGGGCTCCGCGCTGACCGCGCAGTCCGCGTACTCCGAGGTCACGGCGGCCATCCCGGCGCAGCACGACGCCCCCGAGGGCGTCCCTGCGGGATCCGACACCGCGGAGCCCGTCGTCGACACGGCAGACGCCGCCGAACGCGACACGGACGACTCCGGCGTCGACACCCCCACCGCTGCGCTGCCCTGGTGGGCGCAGCCCGAGACCGGCCCCGCAGTCGTGCCCGAGAGCCCCTCGCGCGCCGCCGATCCGCTCCCACCCACGGCCGCGCCGCCCCTGGTGTCGCCCGTGGATCCGGCCCACCCCGAGCAGGTCTACCCGGCCCACCTGCCTCCGGCCGTCGGCCAGGACCTCGACGCGTTGCTCGGCACCGACCGCTCGGCGCACGTGCCGGACGACCGCCGTCCCCGTCCCGAGCAAGAGCCGGAGGCGATGGCCTGGGCGCACGAGACCGGCCCCGAGACCGGCCCCGCGGACGTCGTCGAGACCGGACCCGCGGACGTCGTCGACCAGACCGAGTGGGACGGCCGCGAGACCAGTGACACCCGGGCGATCAACGCGCTGTTCGGGACGGGCGCACTCCGCGCCGTCGACGGGGTCGAGGACGACGTTGCCCTCGGCGACGACCACGCCGACTCCGCCGCCGGTCGCGCGGGGGACACGGGCACGCGGATGATGCCCGTCGTCGGTGCTCCCGGTGCTCCTCCGACCGGCGCTCCTGGTGCCGCTCCGGCCGGCGCCGGTCGTTCCTCCGGCTCGGCGCTCCCGGGTCAGAGCGCTCGTGGTGCCGTGCCGGTCGGGCGGGGGGACGGCCGCGGCGACAACCTCCTCAACGAGGGCTTCGGGCGCCTCGCCGCGCAGGGTCGTCGGGGCAAGCAGCTGCTCGTGTACGGCGCGATCGCGATCATCATCGTGTTGCTCGTGCTCGTGTTCCTCGTCGTGCGGTGGATCCTCGGCGGCGACCCGCAGAACCAGCCGGCGCCGGCTCCGTCCTCCACGTCGTCGTCGAAGCCGTCACGGTCGCCGGCAGCGGCGTCGTCCCGGACGGCGTCCTCGACGCCCGCGCCGGCTCCTTCGGCCACGGCGGTGTTCGCCACCACGGCGGCGTCGGTGGGGCAGCACTCGTGGCGCGACCTCGCGGGCGGCGAGTGCCTGTCACCGTACGAGAACGCGTGGGCACAGACCTTCACGGTCGTCGACTGCTCGGCCGCCCACGCTGCGCAGATGACGTTCCGCGGCACGTTGACCCAGTCCAGCTACCCCGGGCCCGACGCATTACGCGGCCAGATGACCGAACTGTGCAGCGCGACCAGTGCGATCGACCTCGGCGCCGCGGCCGCCTACACGGACCTACAGGTCCAGGGCGCCTACCCGGCGGACCAGAGCGAGTGGAACGCGGGCGACCGCTACTACTACTGCTTCACCTCGCGGTCGTCGGGACAGCCACTGACGAGTTCGCTCGCGCCCTCGGCCTGACCGCGGTCGCCGCCGCGCTGCCCCCGCGCGCCGGACGGGAGGCGCGGCACCCGCTCGCACCGACCCTCCGGACGTCCGACACGACGGACGGGAGGCGCGGCACCCGCTGGTACCGCGCCTCCCGTCCTCGTCCGATCGGTCCCGGGTCAGGCGGGCACGGCGGCTGACGCGTCGCTGAGCGCGGCGATCTCGTCGGCCGTCAGCACGAGCTCGGCGGACCGGAGGAGCGCCGGCAGCTGCTCGAGGTTCCGGGCGCTCGCGATCGGCGCGACGACGTCCGGTCGCGTCTGCAGCCAGGCGAGCGCGACCGACGCGATCGGGGCGTCGTGCGCCTCGGCGACCGAGGCGAGGGCGTCGACCACGCGCAACCCCTCGTCCGAGAAGTACCCCTCGAGCTGCCCCTGGCGGTCCTTGCCCGCGATGTCCTCGCGAGTGCGGTACTTGCCCGTCAGGAACCCGGCGGCGAGCGCGAAGTACGGCACGACGCCCAGGTGGGTCTCGTGCACGAACGGTGCGAGCTCGGCTTCGTACGGCTGCCGCTTGACGAGGTTGTAGTGCGGCTGGATCGCGACCGGCTCGGCGAGGCCGTTCTCCTGTGCGATCCGGATCCACTCGCGGGCGCGGTCGACGGAGTAGTTCGAGATCGCGGTGTAGCGGACGATGCCGTCCTTGACGAGCTGGTCGAACGCACGGACGGTCTCCTCGAGCGGGGTGTCCTGGTCGTCGAAGTGCGCGTAGTAGAGGTCGATGCGGTCGGTGCCGAGGCGCTGCAGCGAGGCACGGGCGGCCGCGGCGACGGTGTCCGCTGCGAGGCCCTGGTACTCCGGGTGCTGCGAGCCCTTCGTCGCGATCACGACGTCGTCGCGCTTGCCCGTCGCCGCGAGCCACGATCCGATGACGGTCTCGGACTCACCACCCGAGTTGCCCGGGGCCCACGCCGAGTAGACGTCGGCGGTGTCGATGAAGTTCCCGCCGCCGTCGACGTACGCGCTGAGGACGTCGTGCGAGGTCTGCTCGTCCGCGGTCCAACCGAAGACGTTGCCGCCGAGGGCGAGGGGGAAGACGTGGAGGTCACTGGTGCCGATGCGGGTCATGCCGCGAGGCTATGCCTCGGGCCTCCGAGTCGCTCCGGGACCGGTACGGATCCTCAGCCGACGGAGATCGCGATGAGTCCGCCCACCCCGATCAGGTACAGCACGAGCACGACGAACGAGTCGATCCCCATGCCGATGATCCGCTTCTGTGGCCGGAACACGAGCCCGACCGCGTAGACGAGGGTGAGCAGCGCGGCGATCGCCGTCAGGTAGATGTCGCTCGCGTTCGCCTGCGGCAGCACCGCCTTGCCGCTGATCACGGTCGCGACGAGGAACAGCACCGGCAGGAACGCGTTCCCGCCGAAGATGTCGCTGATCGCCAGGTTGTCGTCGCCCTGCCTGACGGCCTGGAGGCCCGTGGAGATCTCCGGCAGGCTCGTCGCCAGGGCCAGGACGGTCGCGCCGAACAGCACGCCCGACAGGCCGATCTGCCCCGAGGCCGCATCGCCCGCCTGCTCCACCGCGACACCGGCGACGAGCGTCGCCGCGGCCGACACCGCGAAGATGACCGCGGCCTTCGCGGTGCCCATCGGCGGCGGCTTCGGCTTGGAGCGGCGGTGCCCGGTCGCGTGCGGCGAGCTGTCGGGGGCCGTGCCGTTGTCGTGCCACGGCAGGCTCTTGCTCGCCCGCTGGACGAGGAGCAGGCCGACGACCCAGATCGCGGCGATGAGGACCACGTCCGGGGTCAGCCGGGCGAACAGCAGGTTCGACGGCAGCTGGCTCCCCGCGATGACGACCGCGAGCACGGCGACGACGACGATCGCCTCGAGCACGAGTCCGAGCGACGCCGCGCGGTAGGTGATCGGCTTGACGCCCTTCCCGCGCTTGCCGAACGCGTCGATGATCATGATGACGACGGTCTGCAGCGCGATGCCGCCGAGGATGTTCCCGGCCGCGACCTCGATCGAGCCGGAGAACGCGGCGCTCACCGTGATCGCGATCTCGGGCAGGTTCGTCGCGAGGGCGAGCACGATGAGGCCCCCGAGCGCGCTCCCGAGGTGCAGCCGGTCGTCGAGCACGTCGGTGGTCTTCGACAGCTGGATGCCCGCCACCCAGATGACGGCGGACCCCGCCACGAACACGAGCACGAGCAGCCAGAACGGGAGGGACGCCATGGTCCCATCGAACCCTCCGGGAGCCGACGCGGTTCCGGAGCGGCGATGTACGCTCCCTGCAGGGCGCGCCCGGACGCCCGGAGCGGGGGAGCGGCGTGCGCGAACGGTCGACGGAGCGCAGGCGTCCGCGCGTCCCCCCGTCCCTCCTGGTCGGCATCGCGCCGGTCGTGGTGTTCGCGACGATCGAGGTCATCCGTGCCCGGCCTGGTGACGACTACGAGCGGGTCGGCCTGACGATCCCGAGCGTCGTCACCGCCCTGCTCGTGCCCGAGGCGATCGCCGCCGTCGCGCTCGCCCTCGTCGTGACGGGGCTCGGTTGGTGGCGCATCGGCACGATCGACCTGCGTCGCGGAGCCCCCGGATGGGCGGCCGTCGCGCCGATCGTCATCCTCCTCATCGAGGCCGGGAGGCTCGCCACCGTCGCCTGGAACGGCCGCCCCCTCGCCTACTTCTTGTTGCTCGGACTGGCGACGCTGCTCGTCGGGTTCTTCGAGGAGACCATGGCCCGCGGCGTCCTGCTCGTCGGACTCCGTCGTCGCCTGCCGGAACTCTGGGTGTGGATGGTGTCCTCGGCGGTGTTCGGCTGCCTGCACCTGCTCAACGCCCTCGCCGGACAGGGCCTCGGGACCACGATCGAACAGGTGGTGTTCGCGGCCGCGTTCGGGTCCGTGCTGTACATCGCGCGGCGGCTCACCCGGACCCTGCTCGTGCCGATGCTGTTGCACGCGGTCTGGGACTTCGGCGTGATCGGTGCCGGAGCCGCGGGAACGAGTGTGCCGCTGCCCGTCGTCGGGTTCCTCGGGCTGCTGACCTTCGGGATCCTCGTGTTCGGCGTCGTCGCTGCCGCGTTCGTCGCGCTGCACACCGATCGGCCCCGGCGCCTCGCGCAGCGCTGGAAGCACGTTCCACCACGCTCGGCGTTCGAGGTCACGGCGGCCGTCTCACCGCACGCCGCCGATGGGCCGCCGCCGTCGTCGGGTCCGGTGTCCGAGGGGCCGCCGCCGTCGGGTCCGGCGTCCGAGGGGCCGCCGCCGTCGGGTCCGGCGTCCGACGCCGAGCCCGTGGCCCTGGGCTAGCTGTGACGGCCCTCCCCCGGGGCAGGGACGCGGAGGGAACCAACCCGAGCAGCCCCTACATCTCCACTTCGTACGGGGTCTGCGTCACGAGCTCGTGCACGCCCGACAGGATCTCGTTGGGACGGAACGGGTACCGCTCGACCTCGGACATGTCGCTGATGCCGCTCATCACCAGGATGGTGTGCAGCCCGGCCTCGATGCCCGCCACGATGTCGGTGTCCATCCGGTCGCCGATCATCCCCGTGTTCTCGGAGTGCGCCCCGATGCGGTTCATCGCCGAGCGGAACATCATCGGGTTCGGCTTGCCGACCACGTAGGGCTCCTTGCCCGTGGCCTTCGAGATCATCGCAGCGATCGCCCCGGTGGCGGGCAGGACACCCTCGGCGCTCGGACCGGTGGCGTCCGGGTTCGTGACGATGAACCGGGCGCCGTCGCGGATGAGTCGCACGGCCTTCGTGATGGCCTCAAACGAGTAGTTCCGGGTCTCGCCGACGACGACGTAGTCGGGCGCGGTCTCGGTCATGATGAACCCGGCCTCGTGCAGGGCGGTCGTCATGCCGGCCTCGCCGATCACGAACGCGGAACCGCCGGGCATCTGCGACGCGCAGAAGTCGGCCGTCGCCAGCGCCGAGGTCCAGATGCGGTCCTCCGGCACACTCAGACCGGACCGTCGGAGGCGCGCGCTGAGGTCACGCGGCGTGAAGATCGAGTTGTTCGTCAGCACGAGGAACGGCGTCCCGGTGTCGAGCCACTGCTGCACGAGTTCGGGCGCCCCGGGGAGCGCGTGGTTCTCGTGCACGAGCACGCCGTCCATGTCGGTGAGCCACGCCTCGACCTCGTCGCGCGATCCCATGCGTCCCTCTCGTCGGAGTCCGGTCCCGCCGCCCAGCGGGCCGCTTCACCATACCGTCGCAGCCTCAACCACCCGTCGGGCTCACGGCTGCCTGTGGGCGGAGTGCCAGCCCGGCCACCTGGTGAGGGATCGAGCACGCGGACCCGAGCCGCACCTCCCGGCCGCCCGCTCGATACGGGAACGCGCACGGGGACCGGACCCGTGCCTCCCGGCCGCCGTATCCTCGACTGGTGACCGACGACGCCCCGGCACCCGACGTCCCCGTCCGGCCGGGAGGCCCCGCTGCCGTCCCCGACGCAGTGCCGGCGCCCGTCCTCCCGCCGTCGCACGAGCACACCACCCACGGGGTCGGGCCCCACCCCCGACCGTGGCCCGACGACCCACGGCTCGACCCCGAGCTGCTGCAGCACGGTGACACCCGCAACGTCGTCGACGCCTACCGGTACTGGCGGATGGAGGCGATCGTCGCCGACCTCGACACCCGTCGGCACGGGTTCGACGTGGCGATCGAGAACTGGCAGCACGACCTCAACATCGGGTCGATCGTGCGGAGTGCGAACGCGTTCCTCGCCGGCACGGTGCACATCATCGGACGGCGGCGCTGGAACCGACGCGGGGCGATGGTGACCGACCGGTACCAGCACGTGGTGCACCATCCCGACGTGGCGACGTTCCTCGCGGCGATGCGGGACGAGGGGCGACCGGTCGTCGCGATCGACAACCTGCCCGGCGCCGAGTCGATCGAGACCGCGGCCGTGCCCGAGCGGTGCGTGTTCCTGTTCGGGCAGGAGGGGCCGGGGCTCTCGCCCGAGGCCCTCGCCGGCGCGGACCGGTCCCTCGAGATCACGCAGTTCGGGTCGACCCGGAGCATCAACGCCTCGGCCGCGGCGGCGATCGTCATGCACGCGTGGATCGTGCAGCACGGGGTGTTGCCCGGCAGCGAGCGTCGACCGGCGGGCTGACCCGCGGCGCGGGGTTGCACCGCGCGAATGCACGTCGCACCGCTGAATGCCCCGGTTCAATGTCCCGTACCCGGTTCAACGCCCGTACCCGGTTCAACGTCCCGTACCCGGTTCAACGCCCCGTCCGCGGTTCGACACCGGGGGAGGGTGCAGCGGCGGCGGCGGCGTCGGCGTCGGCGACAGCGCACCCGGCGACGACCGGCGCGTGCTCGCCTGGGCCGTGGTGGGCCTCCCGGCCGTAGTGTCGACGCATGGCGACGCTGCTCATCACCGGGGCCGCGGGACGCATCGGGTCGGCGCTGCGCCCGAGGCTCCTGGCGGCCGGACACTCCCTCGTGCTGTTCGACGCGCGCGAGCCCGACCCACCGGTGGGCGACGGGGAGCGCTTCGTGCCGGGGGAACTCGACGACCGCGCCGCGCTCGAGACCGCGATGATCGGCGTCGACACGGTCGTGCACCTCGCGGGCATCCCGACCGAGGCCACCTGGGACGACATCGTCGCGACGAACATGACCGGGACCAAGGACGTGCTCGAGGTCGCCGCGGCGAACGGGGTGCTCCGCGTGCTGCTCGCGAGCTCGATCCACGCCGTCGGGTTCGTCGCCGAGGAGCACGACGCCCCGAGCAGTGTCCCCGGCGACCGGCTGCCCCGCCCGGACTCGTACTACGGGGTGTCGAAGGCCGTGATGGAACTCCTCGGGAGCCTGTTCGTCGACCGTTTCGAGATGTCGATCGTCTCGGCCCGGATCGCGGCGTTCGCGCCCGAGCGTCCGCACTCCCGACGGGCGCGGTGGGTGTGGACGTCTGCGGACGACCTCGCGCGCCTCGTCGAGGTCACCGTCGGGTTGACCGAGCCGGGGCACCACGTGGTGTGGGCGACCTCCCGGAACAGCGGCTCGCAGGTCGACCTGACGGCGGGGGAGCGGATCGGGTTCCGCCCGCTCGACGACGCGGCCGCGGTGCTGTCGGACGAGGAGTTCGCCGCGATGCCCGACGAGGAGATGCGGTGGCTCGGGGGCAGCATGGCGACGCAGCCCCTGGGCGAGCCGACCACCTGACCCGAGGCCCCCTGACCCGAGGCCCCCGTCGCTCGGAGCCCCGGCCTACCCGATCAGGCTCGGCCGCAGGTCCCGCAGCGTCCGGAACCGACTCTGCCGCCCGGCCACGAGCGCGGTGACCACCAGTGCCCCGAGCAGCCAGCAGGCGAGCACGCCCGAGTCCGACCACGCAGCGGACACCGAGCCGCCGTACATGAGCTGCCGGATCGCGTCGACCGAGTAGCTCATCGGCAGGGCGAAGTGCAGTGCGGCGAGCGGCGCGGGCAGCGTCTGCCACGGGAAGGTCCCGCCCGCGGTGACGAGTTGGATGAGCATGAGCACGAGCCCGAGGAACTGCCCGACGGACCCGAGCAGCACGTTGAGCATCATGATGATCGCGGCGAAGGTGACCGACGCGAGGACCATCACGGCGATCGTGCCCGCGACGTGCTCCACGCCGAACCCCAGCGCGAACCGCACGATCGCGAACAGCGCGAGCATCTGCACGAGGCCGAGCAGCGCCGGGGTGAGCCAGGCGCCGAGCGTGATCGGCAGGGGCTTCCGGACGGCGGTGATCGCGCGGCGGGAGATCGGCCGCAGGATCAGGAACAGCGCGTACATGCCGATCCACGCCGCGAGCGAGATGAAGAACGGGGCGAGCCCCGCGCCGTACGTCCCGGCGTTGGCGATGTCCTGGTCGGCGACGCGCACCGGGTCCGAGATGACCGACGCCTGCGCGTCCCGGGTCGAGGCGTTCGATGCGGGGATGTCGTTCCGACCGGACTTGAGCGACGTGTGCAGCTCGACTGCTCCGGCGTGCAGGGTGTCGAGCCCGGACGCCAGGGACGTCGCGCCGGCATCGGCCGTGGCTGCCCCGGCGGCGAGGGACGACGCGCCCGAGGACAGGGTCGTGGCGCCCTTCGCCAGGGCCGATGCCCCGGAGGACACGGCCGCGGCGCCGCTGGAGACCTGGGCGGCACCGGAGGACAGCGTGCCGGCGCCGTCGTCGAGCCGGGCGATGCCGTTCGTCAGCGTGGGGGTCGCGGTGGCGAGCGAGGCCGCGCCGGACGACACCTGGGCGGACCCGGAGGCGAGCTGGTCGAGCTGGGTGCGGAGCGTGGCGCTCTGCTGCTGCAGGCCGGTGATCTGCTGCTGGAGCGTGGAGTTCTGCAGCGCGGCGGCGATCGCGGCCTGCTGCGCGGGTGTCAGGGCGGCGTCGGCGGGCAGGGCGGCCTGGATCTGCGTCAGCAGGGTGGTGGGCGACAGCGCGGCCACGCCGTTCAACACGGGGTCGAACGTGGCGGCGAGCTGCTGGTTGCCGGCGGCGACCCGTGCGGCACCGGTCGCGAGCTGCTGCGTCGACGACGGCAGCGAGGCCGTCTGGGACCGGAGCTGGTCGAGCCCGGCGTCCAAGGACACGGCGCCCGACGCGACCGAGGCCGAGCCGGAGGCCACCTGCGACGCGCCCGAGGCGAGCGCGGCGGTCTGCGCCGGCAGGTCGGCGGTGCCCGACGCGAGCTGCGACGCCCCGGAGGAGAGCTTCCCCGTCCCCGCCGCGAGCTGCTGGGCGCCCGACTCGGCCGTCCCGAGACCGGACGCCAGTGACCCGCTGCCCCGGACGGCCGGCAGCAGGTTCGTCCGGATGTCCGCGAGCCCGACGAGCAGGGTCTTGGCGGCCCGCTTGCCGACCTGCTCGGAGACCGAGGTGCGCATGGTCTTGCCGGCCTGCTCCGCGATCGTCGACGCGAGGTAGGAGTTGGCGTCGCTCGTCGTCATGACGAGCTCGGCGCGCTGCGGGTCGCTGTCCGAGGCGCTCGCGAGGTCCTGGGAGAACGCCGCGGGGATCGTGACCACGAAGTCGTAGCGGCCGGACTTGATGCCGGAGGTGGCGGCCGACGCCGACGTGACGGTCCAGTCGAACGAGGCGTCGCGGACGGTCTGCTTCGCCACCTGCTCGCCGTAGTCGACGTGGTGGCCGTCGACGGTCGCCCCGGTGTCGTTGACGACGAGCGCGGCGGGGACGTGGTCGAGCTTGGCGTACGGGTTCTGGTTCGCCCACAGGTACAGCCCGCCGTACAGCAGCGGCACGATCATGAGCGCGATGAACGCGACGCGGGCGAGGGGGGTCGCGGTGAGGCGGCCGAGTTCGGCGCGGACGAGTGCGGGTGTGGTCACGAGCGGGTGCTCCCCTGGGTGGACGCTGCGGGTGCGGGTGCGGGTGCGGGTGCGGGTGCGGGTGCGGGTGCGGGTGCGGCTGGCGATGCGGCCGGGAGGGACGGTGCGCGTCCGTCGTGCGCCGTGCCTCCCGCTCGTGGCTGGCTCCGCTGCATGATGGCGGTGATGGTCTCGACGGCCGCCGCCGAGGCGATGACGAGGACGGCGATGCCGCGGTCGGCGACGTTCTGGAGGACCGCGAACCAGTCCGCCACGGACCCGCCGTGGCGCTCGGGGGTGGTCACGACGAGCCCCTCGACGCCGTCGCGCAGCAGTGCGAGCTCGACGAGCAGGCGGATGCGCGGCGCGGTCGGGACGCGTTCGATCGGGGTGTCGGCCCACTCGGTCAGGTCGAGTTCGTCGAGCACGGTCGTGACAGCGTCGCGGCCGGTGTGGCGTCCGGCGAAGGCGAGTTCCTCGCGGACGATGCGGCGCACGGTCATGACGGCGAAGGGCTCGGCGACGGTCGGTGTGTCGACGAGGGCGACCGTCCGGCGGACGCGGGCCGGGTCCTCGACACCGTCGACGAGCAGGCGGCCGGCGTCGGGCTGCATCCGGCCGCCGGCGACGAGTGACGCCACGACGGGGGTCTGCTCGGTCTCGACGGCGACGAGCCCGGGGCGACCGGGTTCGGCGACGGCGGACACCGGGGGCAGTGGGGCGCCGGGCCCGCTGCCGATCGCGAGGGCGTCGAGTTCGAGGATCATGCGGGCGGCTCCGGGGTGACGGGTCTGGATGCGGGTGCGGGTGCGGGTGCGGCTGCGGCTGCGACGGTGGGTGTCCGCGGCGGGACGGTCTCGAGGACATGGAGGGAGGACCTCCAGTCCAGCCCTGCCATGCCGAGTGCGGACACGACGACCATGCGGTGCCCGTCGGCGGGACTCGTGCCGGCGCGTGTGGCCTCGTCGAGCACGGCGATGCAGGCGCCCTCGACCAGGCGCGCGAGCGACTCGACGGGCACGTCGTCGCGGAAGAGCCCGGCCCGGACGCCGTCGGCGCAGGCGTCGAGCACGGCGGCGCGGAGCGGGGCGAACACCGACGCGATGCGGTCGACCGAGGGCCCGTGCAGGGCGATCCGGGCCAGGGAGCGGACGTCGGCCACCTCGGCCCAGAGCGCGGCGGCGATGGTCGCGATGCGGACGTGGGGCAGGAGCGGTGCGAGCTCGGCCGCCGCGGGCATCGTGCCGAGGATCCGGCGCGCGCCGCCCGTGACGACCTCGTCGACCAGGTCCTCACGGGTGGGGAAGTGTCCGTAGACCGCGCGGCGCGACAGGCCCGCCGCCGCGGCGATGGTCTCGATCGAACCGTCGGGGTCGGCCTGGAGGACCGTGCGGGCGGCGTCGACGAGTGCGGCCCGGTTCTCGGCTGCGTCGCGTCGCGGACTCCTCGAGGGCATGGGATCAGCCTACGAACGTGCACAGCCCTGTGCAACATCGAGGTGGTGGATCGCGATCGGCTGGGCGGCCCGGCTCGGAGTTCGTTCTGCGGCCCTCCGGAGGCGATGGCCCGCGTCTAGGGGATGCTCCGACACAAAGGATGCGCAAGGTGGACAAGTAGTTAGGCGGCCTAGTGTTTCGATGCCATGCTCGACCCATGACGAACCGGCGCAATCCCGAGGGGTCCCACGCGGTCGACGCGTTCCCCCCGACGCAACCCATCGACATGCGCCAACTCTTCCTCGACCAGGAGGCCATCAATGCTCGACCGTGAGACCCTCGCCAGCCTGCGCCAGAACCCCATCGAGTGGCGCCGCCGTGGCCTGACGCCGCCGGACGCCCTCGCCGCCATGGTCGAGGCCCGCGTCTCGGGCACGTCGAAGCTGCGCCGTCCGCTCGACCCGAGCTACGCGGACTTCTTCCAGGCCTGAGCGCCCCGCGGGTCCGTCCCGCGCTCGGCCCACGACGGCACCCCTCCTGACCGGAGCGGGTGCCGTCGTCGTCCCGGGACCCGGCCGGGACGCGCGTTCGTCTCGTTCCCTGGACAGGACGTGAACGCGCTCCGGGACCCGGTGTTTCACTGGTCGGCAGGATGCAGGAGGAGCGATGAAGTACATCCACTACGACAGCACCGCGGTCATGACGGGGAGCGAGATCGCCGACGCCGTGATCGAGTACGCCGCGGCCCTCGGCGCGGCCGGTGGTACGGACACCGTGCACGTCCCGACCTTCGACGACCACGGATCGGTCGCGTACGCGACGCTGCTCATCGGACCCGCCAGCGAGATCGTCGTCGACGACGCCCCGGACGACGAGCTCGAGCCCGAGGACCCCGCGTTCGTCGAGCGGCTCCGTGAGGGTGCCCGGAAGCTCTCGGGCGCGACGCCGGTCCACGCCGACGGCACACCGGACTTCCGCGCTGGCGTCCCGCGCCCCGAGGGCGACTGAGCCAGCGGCCGCAGGTCCGGACGGCGACGGAGCCACCGGCCCCGAGCCTCCCTGGCGGGGCGGCGCCCGTCCCCTGACGAGTCGGCACCCGGTCTCCCTGACGACGACGGCACCCGGTCCACAGGGAACGGGTGCCGTCGTCGTGTCGGTGGAGCGGGGTCAGTTGCCGATCTTGTCGTCGGCGGCCTGCTCGCCCTTCTCGATCTGGTCGGAGTGTCCACCGCCCGTGGCCTTGTCGGCCGCGCCGGCCGCCTTGTCGAGGCCGGCGTCGGACGCCTTCTCGCCCTTGTCGCTGTCCGCGAAGTCCTTCGCCTTGTCGCCGAGGTCTGCCATGTCGTGCTCCTTCCGAGTGCTCCAGCCCGCCCGGGATCCACTGCCCCGGACGTTGTGTGCCCACGTTCCTCCCGGCTGCGGGGAGCGTTCCCAGCGTCTCGGCCGGTCATCGCGTTCACTGGGCTCGTGACCATCCACATCGGCATCAGCACCAAGCTCTACCTGTCGTACAGCCAGTCCCTCGACTGGCTCGGCCGCGTCACCGAGCTCGCTCGGGAGCACCCCGGCGTGGTCGACGGCCGCGTGGCGCTGTTCGTCGCGCCCTCGACGCCGCTGCTCGAGTCCGCCGTCCGGCTCGCTGCGGGCACCCGGGTCCGCGTCGCCGCGCAGGACGTCAGCCGCTACGCCGAGGGCGCCCACACCGGCGAGACCGGCGCCCCCCTGCTCGCCGGACTCGGGGTCACGATGGCGGAGGTCGGGCACGCCGAGCGTCGCGCCGACGGCGAGACCGACGCGGTGGTCGCCGCCAAGGTCGCCGTCGCCCAGGAGGCCGGGCTCACCCCGCTCCTCTGCGTCGGCGAGACGACGCGGTGCGACCCGCGGGAGGCCGCCGCGTGGTGCCTCGAGCAGGTCCGCGCCGCCACGACCGGACCGCTCATGATCGCGTACGAGCCGGTCTGGGCGATCGGTGCCGCGGAACCGGCCCCAGCGTCCCACGTCACGGCGACCGTCGACGCCCTGCGCGACGGACTGCCGGGAGCGCTCGCGGGCACGCCGATCGTCTACGGGGGGAGTGCGGGCCCGGGGTTGCTCGGACGGCTCCACCCGAGCGTGGACGGCCTGTTCCTCGGGCGCTTCGCCCACGATCCGGAGAACGTCCGCCGGGTCCTCGACGAGGCCGCGGCCCTCACCGCCTGACCCCCCGTTCACGCTGCCCGGGATCGCAGAACGCGCCGTCAACGGGGGCGGTGGGAAGCGGAGTGTGCTGCCACCTCGGCACCGTGGGGCGAGTCACGAGGCGCGCATCAGCCCTCGACGCGCCGCGCCTCCCGACCGTGCCGGCGCACGCCCCACACGCCCTGTCGCCGGTCCATCCAGGCCACGACCGCGACGTGCGGGACGGTGAGCGCCGCGATCAACGCGAGGTACACGCCGAGCGGTGAACCCTCACCGCGGCGGAGCAGGGCGAGTGCCACGAGCATGGCCGTCGCGATCGCCGTGACCGGCCAGGCGTCGCGCGCGAACCGCAGGAACGGCCGGACCGGACGCCCGGCGCGCAGGTCCGACGCCGACGCCGGGTCGAGCAGCTCGAGCCGGACGATGTGCCGGAGCGCGTGCCACAGGCAGAAGTACAGACCGACAGCCAGGACCGCCGGTACGACGGCGAAGAACGCGACGAGGAACAGGGTCGCGCCCAGGTCCCGTCCGAACGCGCGACGCTGCGCCGGATGGGCCCGGGCTGAGCACGCCTCCACCAGGACGGTCAGGAGGACCGTGGCGGCGAACGCCACACCGACGGCCACGCGGACGGTGGGTTGGAACACCGCGGCGACGTCGCCCGGGGGCACGTGCCGCACCACGCCCGCGGTGTCGAGCAGGACCTGTCGGTACACCGCCGGCTGCGTGACGAACGGCACGAGCATCGGGATCCCACCGCGGACGACGACGGTCCCGACCGCGAGCGGCACGGATGCCGGCCGCGTCTCGACGGACTGTCGCACCCACAGGTCGCCCTGTCCCCAGTGGAACCACGTCAGCGCGATGAAGCCGGCGAAGCCGACGAGTGGTGCCGCCCACCAGAGCACTGCGGTCGCGCTACCGAGGACCAGGTACGCCACGACGACCACGAACACCGACAGCGGCGCCCGCGCTGTCGCTCGCATGCGCACCGGCACGAGGTGGTCGAGCGCGCCGTGCGGCAGGCCGAACACGACGAGGCTGAGCGCGAACGGCACGAGCTGCACCGCCGGGGGGATCTGCACCTCGGCGGCGCGGAGGGCGACGCAGGCGACCAGCACGGCCCCGAGGACCACCGAGGCGGGCCGGAGCACCCGTCCCCGCACGGCACCGCGCAGGGCTCCGTCCAGTGGCAGGTCGGCTGGCGCGGTCGTGACCTCCGGGAGGCCCGCGCTGCTCATCCGGGCGCCGAGCGGTCCGCCAGCCGTCCCGCTCGCCGATCCCGTGCCGTGGCGAGCAGCGCCCGCACGACCACCCGGACCGCCGCCAGCAGGAACGGGACCGTCGGCAGCGCCAGGACCATCCGCAGGTCGTCGCGGACCGTCGAGCGCTCGGTGAGGAACCGGACCAGGGCGTCCCCCGGGACCCGGTCGAACATCCGGAGGAAGACACCCGGGACCGCGTCGGGGCGGTCCTGGAGGAACCGCAGGAACACGGCGTCGAGCACCCACGTCCGCATCGGTCCGCGGGGCGGGGTCCGATGCCCCGCGGCGAGCCCGGCGGCCGCGCGCTGGATCCGCAGGAACGCGTACCCGGTGCTCGGTCGCACCGCTCCTCCACGGACGCCGACGATGTCCGGCGGCACATCACGCCCAGCGAGCCGCATCGGGATCACGCCGTGCTCGCCGCCCATGCGGTCGAGCTCGTCGGGGCCGAGTCCGTGGCGCTCCCGGAGGTACGTCGTGATCCCCGCCTCGAGGACCGCGCGAGGCACCGCCGCCTCCGTCAGGTAGGTGTCCTCGACGAGCGCCTCGGTCGTCGACGTGGGCAGGACGTACACGAAGTGGATCCCGCGGGACTGGTCGACGTCGAAGTCCATCAGCGTGACCACCCCGGGGTCGAACACGGGACGGTGCGCGCGGACCCGGACGCCGAGGAAGCGCTGCGCGAACGCACCGCCGCCGTCCTCCGGCCTGGTGTCGACCGGCCCGCGGGCGTCCACCACGCGCCGGGCCGGAACGTCGCCCGATGGCGTCCGAACCGTGCTGCCGTCAGGACCGGCGTCAACCCCGGTGACGGCGGTGCCGAGCCGGAGCCGGACGTCGGCCAGCCCCGCCAGCCGATGCAGGGCCTCCCGGTAGTAGTCGGACGCACGGATCGAGACGTACGGGGTCGCGGCGGCCGTCGTCGTCACGGTGCGCCCACCCGCACAGACGGCCCAGGACGACCAGCGCGCCGTGATGCAGTCGTCGAACGGTGTCGGTTCCACGTGCCAGAACGACCACGTGTGGTCGTCCGTGTAGGCCGTGCGGGCGTCGAGCAACACGACGGACCCGGCCGACCTGCCCTCGGGGAGGGCGATCGCGGTGGCGAGCCCCGCGCACCCCGCGCCGAGCACTGCGTAGTCGACCGGGACGGGTCTGCGCGCGGACCCGGGCTCCGGCGCTGGCGTCGTGCCCGTGCCCGCGCGGCGCGTCGTGCCCGGGCGGGCGTCATGCGCGAGCGCGCCGCTCACCGGGGGCGCTTGACCCGCGGCGCTCCCTGCGCCGAGGCGCGGACCGACTCCGACAGCGGCGGCAGGACCGCGTCCGAGACCTTGACCGACGACCACCACACCGACTCGGGGTGCGTGTCCTCGTGGTCGCGGACGTCGGCTGCCGTGCGGAGCTTCGCGACCTTGTGGATCATGGCGCCGAAGCCCACCTTGGCCGCGATGTCGGCGGCGGAGAGCAGCACCTGCATCCAGGTGGTGACGGCGCCACCGTGGCCCCAGCCCTGCAGGCCGAACACGATGGGGTACACGAACCAGGTGACGAGCAGCAGGATGCACGCGTTCGTGTAGGTGCCGATCGCCTCCCCGTCGGCGAACTGCCGGCGACTCCCCACCATGACGTAGATGATCACGATGTACAGGACCACCATGAACACGCCGGAGATCGACCCCCACAGCGCGAGGCCGCCCAGGGACTCCCCGTCGTCGATGACCACGCCGCCGATGTACCCGGTCGCGATCATGAGGAACGCGGCACCGATGCCGACGAACCGGACGCGTCGAGCCGCCGGCCCCGCGAGCATCGCGACGCCGATGAGCTCGATCATGAGCATCGGGACGGTGACCGTCCAGTCCATGTACCGCGGGGTCCAGCTCAGCATCGCGTCGCTGTTCGGCAGCCACCGGCTGCCGTGCTGGTCGTAGCCGAGGTCGAACTTGATGACGAGCAGCACGTACGACAGGAACGCGACCGCGGTGATCCCCATGCTCGCGTAGACCGAGGTGCGGTAGCGCGGCGAGACCTCGTTGCGCGACGTCCACGACTTGATGAAGTAGGCGATCATGGCCAGGCCCGCCACCGCCAGCGCGTAGAGGATCACGGAGTGTTCGGCCTCGGTCAGGGGCACCTTCCAAGGGGCGATGGTGTCGTCGTGCATGCTGCACCTCTCGTCGTGGCCACCGGGGCGGCCGCCGCGCGCTGCGGACCGCCCTGACGATGCTCGGAGGCGACTGCCCGACGCCCCAGGTAACGGGGGAAACGAGGCCGATAGACTCGGGTGGACCACCGGCCGCTCGGTCGGGCCCGGTCCTCCGCAGACGTGAGGAGAACCACATGCCCGCAGTCGTGATCATCGGAGCCCAGTGGGGGGACGAGGGCAAGGGGAAGGCCACCGACCTCCTCGGCAGCCGCATCGACTACGTCGTCAAGTTCAACGGCGGCAACAACGCCGGGCACACGGTCGTGGTCGACGGACAGAAGTACGCCCTGCATCTGCTGCCGTCGGGCATCCTCACGCCGGGCGTCACGCCGGTCATCGGCAACGGCGTCGTCGTCGACCTCGAGGTCCTGTTCCAGGAGCTCGACGCGCTCCGGGCCCGCGGGGTCGACGTCTCGAAGCTGCGGGTGTCGGCGAACGCCCACGTCATCACGCACTACCACCGGACCATCGACAAGGTGACCGAGCGGTTCCTCGGCAAGCGGCAGATCGGCACGACCGGCCGGGGCATCGGGCCGACCTACGCCGACAAGATCAACCGCGTCGGCATCCGGATCCAGGACATCTTCGACGAGAACATCCTGCGGCAGAAGGTCGAGGCCGCGCTCGAGCAGAAGAACCACCTGCTGGTCAAGGTCTACAACCGCCGGGCGATCGAGGCGGAGGAGGTCGTCGAGTCGCTCCTGTCGTTCGCCGACCGGCTCCGCCCGATGGTGACCGACACGGCGCTCGAGATCCACCGGGCGCTCGAGCGCGGCGACACCGTCCTCTTCGAGGCCGGCCAGGCCACCATGCTCGATGTCGACCACGGCACGTACCCGTTCGTCACGTCGTCCTCGGCCACGGCGGGCGGCGCCGCCACGGGTTCCGGCATCGGTCCCGGCCGCATCGAACGCGTCATCGGCATCGTCAAGGCGTACACGACCCGGGTCGGCGCCGGCCCGTTCCCGACCGAGCTGTTCGACGAGTCGGGGGAGTTCCTCCGTGCGAACGGGTTCGAGTTCGGCACGACGACCGGACGGCCGCGCCGCTGCGGCTGGTACGACGCCCCGATCGCCCGGTACTCGGCCCGGATCAACGGTGTGACGGACTTCGTGCTCACGAAGCTCGACGTCCTGACGGGCCTCGAGACGATCCCGGTCTGTGTCGCGTACGAGGTCGACGGCGAGCGCATGGACGAGGTCCCGGTGTCGCAGTCGGACTTCCACCACGCCGTGCCCGTGTACCAGGAGTTCCCCGGCTGGTCCGAGGACATCTCGGGCGCGCGGAGCTTCGACGACCTGCCGAAGAACGCGCAGGACTACGTGCTCGCGGTCGAGGCGATGTCGGGCGCCCGCATCTCCGCGATCGGGGTCGGCCCCGGCCGTGACGCGATCGTCGTGCGCCACGACCTCCTCGGCGCCGAGTAGCCGACGCCGCGGCGCCCCCTCCGGCCGAGGCCGGTGGCGCCCCTTCTCTCCCGCGAGATCGCAGTCGTTGCCGGTATGACCCGGGTCGAAGCGGCAACGACTGCGATCTCGCGGTTCGGGGGAGCGGCCGGACGCCGGTGGTCCCAGGCCGACGTGCGGCCGGACGCCGGTGGCCGGCCGGCCGCCCGGGCGTCAGCGGTAGCCGGCGGCGGCCGCGAACGCCGGCCAGCGCGCGGGCGCGGCACCGGGGTGCGCGCGGTCCTGCGCGTCGACCTCGGCCGCGAGCGTTCGGATCGCCGCCACGTGCTCCGGCAGGATCAGGCCCCACGGGGCCGGGAGGCCCGGCTCGAGCAACGCGGACAGGCCCGCATCCTCGGCGCGGTGCAGATCGCGGAGGACGGTGGCGAGGTGGATGTCACGGACGAGGCGGGCGGCACGGAGGTCCTCCAGGACGGCGTCGCACTCGGCTGCGGGGCGCGCGGTCCGGATCGCGCCGACGAGGCGTTCGAGCAGCGCGCGCTCGTTCCACAGCGCGGCTGACAGGTCTCCGGCGTGCACTCGTCCTCCTGACGGTCGGGGGTGGGAGTCATTCGACCAGGTGTTCCCATCGATCACCAGGGGCCGGGGTGTCAGGAGTCGCAGGTGCCAGGGCCGCCTCGGTGTGACGCGTGTGTACCCCTGTACCCCAACGCGGGGGATAGCGGGAGTCATGCGTGACCCATGAATCCGGGCCTCGCCTTGCCTGCTGCTCCGAGGATCCCGGGAGATCACGGGCTCGACTGGCGCGCTCGGACCCGTGGTTCGTACGGTGGAGGAGTACCGCAGACGTACCCCGAAGGAAAGCGAGGCCGCGACATGAGCATGACCATCTCCCACTCCGACGTCACCCTGGACACGGACACCGTGGACACCATCGCGATCCTCGAGGCGGAAGCCGCAGCCGCCGGCCAGGTGACCCGCGCGCAGATCACGTGGACCGAGGCGGACAAGGGCCTCTGGGTCGCGAGCTACGGCGGCTACTACGGCGGCACGGTCGACAAGCAGGGCGCGCACTACTTCGCGTCGGACACCTTCGGCCAGTACATCGGCGACTACGCCTCGCTCGAGGACGCCCAGGCCAAGCTCTCGGAGCACCTGCACCTCATGCTCCCGAACGTCATCCGCCCGATCCGCTGAGGTCGAGCGCTCCACGATCGACGGCCTCACGCCCTCGCTGCTCCGGCAGCGGGGGCGTTCGTCGTTCCGGGCGGTCGCGCGGTCGGCGGTCGCGCGGACGGGTGCGGTCGTGCGACCGCCCGTCCGCGGTCGGGCCGCAGTCGGATCGGCGCGTCAGGCGGGGGGCGCGGCGTCCACCGCGCCGACCTGCTCGAGCACGGCGTCGACGTCCGTCACGCCGACCCCGGCCAGGAGGTCCGCCCACAGCGCCCGGAGTGCCGCTTCGGTGTCGATGGCCTGGAGTCCGCGGCTCTCGGCGTCGAACACACCGAAGCTCGCGTTGAGCAGCCGTCGCGCGAGTTCCTCGGCGGGGCGGTCGGACGGGATCCGCCCGGCGTCGATGTCGATCTGGAACTGTTCAGCCACGTACGCCCGCCACGGCACCGTCGAGCGCGGCAGGGTGATCCCGTTCGCACGCTGGTCGGCCAGGAGGCGCACTGCGGCGAGTGCGCTCGGATGCTCGCGCGCGTCGAGCGCCGCCGTCATGAGGAGGCGCAGCAACCGGCCGAGTCCGGGCGGCGTCGCCTGCTCGACCTCCGCCCGCATCGAGGCCCACGTCTCCTGCTGCTGCCGGACGATCGCCTCGGCGATCTGCTGCTTCGACGCGAACTGGTGGTGCCCCACGGCTGACTTCGGCTTGCCCATGGCCGCTGCGATGCTCGCGATGCTCGTGCCGGCGTAGCCCCGGGTCGCGAACTCCGTCGCGGCGGCGCGCAGGATCGCGGCACGGGTGTTCGCCTTCTGCTCCTGACGGTGGTTGGTCGTCGATCGCTGGTCGTGCATCGCATCACCGTATCCGGATCGGGGAGCAGGGCGGCGAGCAGAGCGGCGAGGACCCTGCGGCACCGCCCGGCCGCCACCGGCCGGTTCGCCAGACGAACGACTTGTGGAACGTGTCCGAACCAGGCAACATGTGTCGCACCTCGCTCCGCGCCGGTTTCGGGTCTGCGCGCGGGGTAGAGGACACCCGTCCGGGGCGGTGGTCGAGGAGCGCTTCCCGGTTCCTCGTTGGAGTACCACGGTGTCGCCGCTCCGGACGAGGTGGTCGGGGACCAGGGGGAATCGATCCATGCCGGACGAGACACAGCCGACGAGCGATGGCGGGCAGCCGCGGCCCCACGTCGAGACGTTCCACCAGCTCCACGACGGCACGCCGATCCTGCTCGCCTGCTTCTGCGAGCGCGGCGAGGACCACGTGACGGTGCCGGCGGGTGATGGGCTGGTCCCGCAGCCGCACTGGCGGGCGCCGCGTCGCCCCGTCCGCACTAGCCCCTGAGGCCCTCTCACGTTATTTTTCGGCTACCCGAAATCCCGAATCCGCTTGGTTCCTACCCGAAAGGCCACCATGCAACCCGTCTACAACCGCGCCCAGAATCGCTACTCCCGTACGCAGATCCGGCACATGCAGCACACCGCGCAGCGCGACCGCTACGGCCGCTTCCGCGCGACCTGGCACCAGTGGGCCACGCTCGGCGTCGTCACGGCGTCGTCGGTCTCACTCGTGTGGCTGGCGTACGAGCACGTGCACCCGGTCATCCACTGATCGAGCGCCCATGCTCACCGCATCGCGGTCGTGCTCACCGAGGCCAGGTGAGCGCGACCGCGATCGCGTTGAACAGGACGTGCGCCAGGATCGCGCCGCCGAGTCGCTTCGTGACGGCGACGAACGTCCCGAGCAGCAGCCCGAGGACGAACGTGCTCACGAAGGTGACGAACGCCCCCTCGACCGTGGTGTTCGCCACGAGGACGTGCATCGCGGCGAACAGCACCGCGGCAGCCACGACGCCCAGGACGGTCGCGAGCCGGAGGTTGCTCCGTCGGTCGTCCTCGCCGCCGATCCGATCGGCGAGCAGTGGCTGCAGTGTGCCGCGGAAGAACAGCTCCTCGATCAAGGGCGACAGGATGCACGGACCGAGCACCGTGAGCGTGAGCACCGCGACCTGGACCCCGCCGCCGAGCACCGGCTGCGGGCTGAGTCCCGTGCTGTCGAACATCGCCAGGTTGAGGAACCCGTCCACGGCCCGCGCCAGGCAGGCGATCGCGATGGCCGGGAAGACGTCGAACACGCTGATCCGGAGGCCCAGGCGATCGACGACCGAGGTCGCGCCGCGGTCGTGCAGGTACCAGAGCACCCCCAGAACGAGGGGCACCCACGACGCCAGGTCCGACAGCAGCAGTTGCACGGGAGCGCTCGGCACCGCTCCCCGCTGCACCGCGCTGCTCACGATCCGTTCGAGCACGACCACGATGACCAGGGCGATCCCGAGGGGCAGGAGACTCCGGCGACGCGGCGGAGCGATCGTCGGTTCTTCGGCGCTCATGCACTCACCGTAGGGGTCAGGTCCAGCCCGATGTGCATGACGAACCCGATCCCTCCTCATCGGTATGGCACTATTTCCTCACCGGTGGCTGTCACACGACGCATCAGGAGCATCGGTGACGTCAGTTCGGGGAAGGCTGGAGCGTGGAGCTTCGCGACTACATCACGGTGCTACGCAAGGGCTGGATGATGATCCTCATCCTCGCGCTCGTGGGGGTGGCAGCAGCGGCCGGGTTCTCGATCGCCAAGACGCCGCAGTACGCCGCGTCGGCGCAGGTGTTCGTCTCCACCGAGACGAGCGGCAGCGCGTCCGACCTGGCGCAGGGCAACACGTTCACGCAGCAGCGCGTCGTCACCTACTCGAACCTCGTGAGCACGCCGATCGTGCTCCTGCCGGTCATCGCCAAGCTCCACCTGCACATGACGGCCGAGCAGCTCGCCGGCCTCGTCAGCGCCGACGCCCCGACGAGCACCACGCTCATCACGATCAACGTGACCGACGTCGACCCGGTGCGGGCGGCGGACATCGCGAACGCGACCTCGTCGAGCCTGACGAACGTCGTGCAGAACATCGAGGCGACGGACGCGAACGGTCAGAGCACGGTCAAGCTCACCCGCGTCAAGGAGGCCCAGGTCCCCTCGAAGCCGGTCAGCCCGAACGTGCCGGTCAACATCGTCCTCGGCCTGCTCGTCGGCCTGGCGCTCGGCGTCGGCGTGGCCGTGCTCCGCGAGACGCTCGACAACCGCGTCCGCACCGAGACCGACATCGAGCGCATCAGCACCAAGCCGATCATCGGCGGCATCGCCTTCGACAACAAGGCGGCGACGCGTCCGCTCATCGTGCAGGCCGACCCGCGCAGCCCGCGCGCCGAGTCGTTCCGCACCCTGCGCACGAACCTGCAGTTCCTCGACCTCGACGGCCCGGCGCGCACGTTCGTCATGACGTCGTCGGTCGAGTCCGAGGGCAAGAGCACCACCGTCGCGAACCTCGCGATCGCGCTCGACACCGCCGGGTACAAGGTCATCCTCATCGACGCCGACCTGCGCCGGCCGAAGGTCGCGCAGTACATGGACGTCGAGGGCGCTGCGGGTCTGACCGACGTGCTCATCGGCCGCGCCGACCTCGACGACGTCGCCCAGCCCTGGGGTCGCGGTGCGATGCGCGTCATGCCCGCCGGGCCGATCCCGCCGAACCCGTCGGAGCTCCTCGGCTCGCGGAACATGCAGCTGCTCATCGAGCGCCTCGAGCAGGAGTACGACTACATCCTGTTCGACGCGCCCCCGCTCCTCCCGGTCACCGACGCGGCCATCCTGTCGAAGAAGGCGAGCGGCGCGATCGTCGCCGTCGCCTCGGGCAAGACCCACAAGGCGCAGCTCGCCGGCGCCGCGTCGACGCTCGAGAACGTCGGGGCACCGATCGCCGGGTTCGTCCTGACGATGATGCCGACCAAGGGTCCGGGTGCCTACGGTTACGGCCGGTACGGCTACGCGTACGGCTACGGGCTGGACAACGAGGACGAGGCCGAGATCCCCCGCAAGCCCAGCGCCGGCGTCGGTCCGCTGCGGAAAGCGGACTGATGACGACGGGGGAGGCAACCGCCCGTCCGTTCACGATCCTCACCGTCTGCACCGGCAACATCTGCCGGTCTCCGCTGGCGGCGCAGCTGCTCCGCGCGCAGCTCGCCGACCTGCCCGGCATCGTCGTCGCCAGCGCCGGGACCATGGCCGACGACGGCGCGCCGATGGACGTCACCGCCGCCGTGCAGTCGGAACGGCTGGGAGGCGACCCCAACGACCACCGGTCCCGGTACCTCACGGAGCGCATCGTCGCCGACGCCGACCTGATCCTGACCGCGGAACGGGCGCACCGCGCTGCCGTGGTGTCGCTGTTGCCGCGGGCGTCGCGGCGGACGTTCACGATCCTCCAGTTCGCGCGGGTGCTGCGCGGGCTCGAGCCCGCGGACCTGGAGGCCGTGACCGACCTGGCCTCGCTCGTCACGACCGTCGCGGCCGCGCGCGGCATGGTGCCGCCGCCGGCCGACCCGGCTGACGACGACGTCGAGGACCCGTACCGGCGGTCGCCCGAGGTCCACGAGCGCGTGGCCGACGTGCTCGCCGGGGCGGTCGGGACCATCACGACCGCGATCCACTCGACGACAGCAGGGGGCAGTCGGGGATGAGCTCGAACGGGGGGAAAGGGCGTCTGGGCTTCGCAGTGTCGCGACAGGCGCTGGTCTGGGTGGCCGCCGTGGTCGTGGTGCTCGTCGTGGTCGACGTGCTCCTGGTGACCGTGGCGCTCGGGCGGACCGCCCCCGGGGACAACGGCCAGGCAGCACCGATCCCGACGTTCAGCAGTGTCCCGGCTGCGACCGCGACCCCCACCGCTCGTCCCTCGGCCTCGGCCAGCGCGACCGCCGACCCGACCCCGTCGGCCACCGGGACCCCGACCGCTGCGGCTGACGGTCAGCGGCGGTTCCTCGTCGCCGTCAGCGCCTCCGAGCTCTGGCGCGCGACGTCCGGGTCGTGCACCGGCGGTGACGCCGTCGTCGAGCGGTCGACCGACGGCGGAGCGACCTGGAAGGCGGGATCGACCGCGCAGTACGACGTCCACACCGTCGCCGGGCTCGACGCCGGCGGCGTCAAGACGAGCATCGTCGCCGGCACCGGCGCCAGCTGTGCCGAGACCGCGCTGTCGTCGTACACCGACGGCGAGTACTGGGCCGCGGACGATGCGGCTCTGGTCTCCGACTACGTGACGACCGACTCGCGCATCCACATGTCGTCGGGCACGTCCGCCTCGCCGTGCGCGTCGCCGACCCAGGTCCTGACGAACGGCACCACCGCCGCCGTCGTCTGCCCCGGGGTGCTGGCGGTCCGGCAGACCGCCGCCGACGACTGGGTGCAGGTGCCGGTCTCCGGACTCGTCGCGGCCACCGCCACCGACAGCGGGTTCACGCTCGCACGCACCGGCCGCTCGACGTGCCACGGCGTCGAGGTCGACACGCTCACCACGGCGGCCGCCGCCGCGGGGTCGAAGCCGACCCACGCCGGGTGCGCTCCCGCGACGACCACGAGTGGCGCCGTGGCGATCGCCCAGACCGACAGCAGGGTGTCCGTCTGGAGCGGGTCGCAGGTGCTGACGTCGACCGATGGGGGCGCGACGTGGTGACCGGGAGGCGGCGGCGACCATGACCGCGGAACGCGAGACGGCCCTCCAGACCGACGCATCGACGTTGGGCTGGAGTCGTGCGTTCGCGCGCCGTCTGGTGATCACGGACGTCCTCATCCTGGCGTGGGTGGTGTTCGGCGTGCAGATCGCCTGGCTCGGCCTGCGCTCCAACCTCGTGTCGAACGAGAACGACCTGAAGCTCAGCTACACCGGGATCTCGGTGTTCGTGATCGTGGTGTGGACGCTCGCACTCGGCGTCTACGACACCCGGGGCGACCGCGTGATCGGCGTCGGCAGCACCGAGTACCGCCTGGTCGCGGACTCGAGCATCCGCGTCTTCGGCCTGTTCGCGATCGCCGCGTTCCTGCTGCACCTCGAGCTCGCCCGCGGCTACGTGCTCATCGCGTTCCCCATCGGCATCCTGGTGCTGCTGTTCTCGCGGTGGATGTGGCGGCAGTGGCTCATCCTGCAGCGCAAGCAGGGGCGGTACTCCGCCCGCGTGCTGCTCGTGGGCTCACCCGCCAGCGTGCGCCACATCGCCGCGCAGCTCGAGCGCCAACCGGCCGCCGGCTACCGCGTGCTCGGCGCGGCCGTCTCCACCGGACTCGTCGGCGTCCTGCCGGGTACCGACCTGCACTCCTACGGCGGTTTCGACGACCTGCAGCACGCGCTCGACGCGACGCACGCGGACACCGTCGTGATCACCAGCGCGGACGACCTACCGCCCGAGCGCGTGCGCGAGCTGAGCTGGTCGCTCGAGCCCGGCCAGCAGCACCTGGTCGTCGCGCCGAGCCTGACCGACATCGGTGGTCCCCGCATCCACACGCGGCCCGTGCAGGGCCTGCCCCTGATCCACGTCGAGACCCCGACGTACTCGGGCCGCAAGCTCTACACCAAGCGGGTGTTCGACCTGGCGATCGCCGCCGTGCTCGTCATCGTGCTGTCGCCCGTGTTCCTGCTGCTCGCGATCGCCGTGAAGGTCACCTCGCCGGGCCCGGTGCTGTTCCTGCAGGAGCGCGTCGGCCTCAACGGCTCGACGTTCCGGATGATCAAGTTCCGGTCGATGGTCGTCGACGCCGAGAGCCGGATCCAGGAGGTCAGCCAGCTCGACCGCGCCGAGGGCAACGACGTGCTGTTCAAGATGCGCAACGACCCCCGGGTGACCCGCGTCGGCTCGTTCATGCGGCGGTACAGCCTGGACGAGCTCCCGCAGCTGTTCAACGTGTTGCTCGGCGACATGGCGCTCGTCGGCCCGCGTCCGCCGCTGCAGCGTGAGGTCGAGCAGTACGACCGACACGTGCACCGCCGATTCCTCGTCAAGCCGGGCCTGACCGGACTGTGGCAGGTCAGCGGGCGGTCCGATCTGTCGTGGGAGAACTCGGTGCGGCTGGATCTGTACTACGTGGAGAACTGGTCGATCACCGGGGACCTGGTGATCCTGTGGCGGACGTTGCGGGCAGTGGTGGCGAGTCACGGTGCCTACTAATCGGGCTCTCGACGTCCGGACGTGGGAGCGATCAGCCCTGCGTTCCCCGGATCGCCGCGAGGACGATGTCTGCTATCGCTTCATGTCCGTCGTCGTTCGGGTGGAAGTGGTCGGCGAGGAAGTCGCCCCACTCTCGCAATCGGCCGCGCAGGACCACGTGCTCGGCATCGAGCGCCTGCATCGCCCCCTCGTATCGCTGCGATTCCGCTGGGCTTCCCGCGAAGTACCGTCCGTCGAGACTGGGCTGACCGAGCGTCAACACCCGTGTGCCGCGGGCTTGCAGGTCTTCGACGATCTGCTGCAGGTCATCGGAGAACGAGTCGAGACTCTGGAGCTGGTCGCCTCCGCCGACATGGATGAGTGCATTCCGAACTCGCCAGCGAACGCCGCTCTCGACCATCTGGATCCGCCGCTTGTTCGGGTGGGACGAGAAGTAGGGACGAGGATCCATCCAACCGGTGCGACGCCAACGCGGCGGGACCAGCGCGAGCGCGCGCGGTCGCGGCCGGACAATGCTCTCGGTGATGCCGTGCGCGACGAGAGCGATGGTCGGGCGCTCGGTCAACCCTCGCGTCAACTGCAGGGATTCGGATACTTGCCGAGCAGTACGAGAGAGATCGATCAAGCGATGACCGAGCTCCGCGGCGACGATCTGTCCGTACGTCCGGCGGCGAACGCCGAGACCGTTGGCGATGGAATCGCCCAGCAGGAGAAGCGTCTGTGCGACCACAGGGTGATGGTATCGGCACCTCCAGCGAGAACCACGGTGTCCGGTAGGATCCGGGGTGGCGTCGAGCACGCGGCATGGCACAGGGGCCCCTGTCGTACTCGAACGACACGGTGTCTGTCACGCACGAGTTCGTCATCCTGGCGCACCGGAGATGCATCCTTCAGGAGGTGCTGGTGAGCGCCCGACGCGAACGCAGCACGACTTCCGGCAGCCCGATGGGCGCATCGCGGCTGTACTCCATCGTCCGGGACGCGCGTCAGCTGGAGTTGAAGGCCCTGGCCCAGAGCCCGGTTGTCTGGACGACTGGCATCACCTATCTCGGGATGGGTCTCAGCGTGCTGTCCGCGCCAGCACTCGCTCACGCCCTCGGTGCGACGGGTCGGGGTGAGCTCGCGGCCACCTTCGTCGTCGTTCAGCTCCTTGCGTGGATGGCGTTCCTGGGGGTGCCTCGGGGAGCCGCCGTCGAGGAGAAGGCGCAGCTCGTCACGCCGCGGCGCTCCTACCTCGTGATGACCGTGCTCGGTGTGGCCGCGACCGCTATGGGTTACTTCTCGGCTCCCGTGCTGTACGGGGACACTCCCGTTGTCGAGGTCTACGTCCGTATCGCCTCGCTGACGCTGCTCGCAACGGGGTTCGCGCAGTTCGGGGGAGAGCGGCTCCTGCTCGAGCAGCGGATGTGGAGCTGGAACGCGATCCGTGCAGCGACGCTCGTTCTGCCGTCGTTGCTGATCGTCGTGCTCTACGTCATCGGTCATCTCACGCTCGCGAATGCGTTCCTCGCGACCCTCTCCGGCCAAGCGATCGCCACGCTGCTCGGTGCGGCTTTCGCGTTTCCCACCCGGCGTCGGGCGGGCGTCTCCCGTCGGCTGCCCTGGAAGTTCTCCACCCATTACTGGCTGGCCTCGGCCTTCGACAGTCTCGGTGCCCGATTCGACCAGCTGGCCCTCGGTGCTTTCGTCGCTCCCGCCCACCTCGGCATCTACGCTGTCGCCGTCACCTGCTCATCCGCGTCAGGAGCGTTGACGCAGGCATTGAACAACGCCGGATTCGCGACCTTCTTCGGCGAAGAAGGGCGAGGCAACCTCCGGACCAGGGCCTTGATGGGCTTCGCCAGCTCGGTCGCGTCCGGCGTGCTCATCGTCGCCGTGACGGTTCTCTTCTGGCGCGCGTTGTTCGGGGCGGGTTACGAGGAGTTGCCCGCGGTCACGGCAATCCTGGTCGTGTTCCAACTGCTGAACGACCAGTGGCAGCTCCGGGTTTTCTTCGACTCGGCGGCTCAGAACGGCGTCCGTCTCGTCGTGGCCTCGGCGATCGCATTCGTGGTCATGCTCGCGGGGATTCTCATCCTCCATGGGACGGGGCATCTCGACGAATTGAGCATGGCCTGCGTGATGGCAGTGATGGCGGGGGTGAGGTTGAGTGCACGTTCAAGTGGAATCGGAAGAGCCGCGGCGGCTGGTCGTGGTCGCGCATGACCTCGGTCCCTGGGGAGGGCAGGAACGCGCGCTGGAGGAGTTCGCGCTGAAAGCGGTCGACCAGGGCTACGACGTGCAGGTCGTGGCGTTCCGGGCCTCGGCGGAGGTCTCGGAAGCTGCCACCGTTCACCGTGTTCCTCGCATTCCCGGCCCCTTCGTCCTCCGCTTCCTCTGGTTCTGGGCGTTGTCGACCGCCCGGATACGGACGGCCGCATCTGTGGGGCCCGCCGTGGTACTCGCATGCGGTGCGATCACACCGGCGTCGGTGGATGGCGTGTGGATGCACTTCTGGCACGCCGAGCACCTTCGATCAGTGGGTTGGTTCTGCTCCTGGCCGGGCAGCGCCCTGCGATTCGGGTCGCAATCGATCGCTCGTGCTGCGGCATGGCTCGCGGAGCTCTACGTCCTGCATCTCGGAAGTAGGACGGCGGTTCTCGTGGCGGTGAGTCACTCGGAGGCGCGAGCCTTGAGCAAGCGCTATCGACACCGTGATGTCGAGGTCCTTCCGAACCCCGTCCGGACGACGGTGGCGGGATCCCGGGTACGTCAGAACGATCAGGACGAGCGGGTCGTCGTGTTCCTCGGCGGTGAGTGGGGGCGAAAGGGGTTGGCGTTCGCAGCTCGGTGCCTCGGTGCCTCGAGTCGTCAGATCGGTGCTCCGGTAGCACTGAAGGTATTCGGGGCAGGGAGCCGACGAGAGATCGCCCGCTTGCGGCGGATCGCTGGGCTCCGCGTCGAGCACGCTGCTTGGACGAGTGACCCGGTGTCTGAACTCCTTGCTGCAGACGCGTTCATCCTCGCGAGTCGCTACGAGACGTTCAGCATGGCAGGACACGAGGCTCTCGCAGCTGGGCTTCCCGTGATCACGACTGAGGTGCACGGCTTGGCAGACGCAGTTCGCGAGACCGGTTGCGGCGTGGTGGCGGACCGTTCCGTCGAGGCCTTCACGAGGGCGTTGACTGCGGTCCTCTCTGCTGACCGCGGCGATTCATCTGAACGGGCTCGCCGTTACATCGAGGACCACTTCTCATCGGCTGCGGTTGATCGGGCGCGGGACGAACTCCTCGAGAAGCTCTGGAGTAGACGCATTGTTTGAGATGAGACGAGTAGCACCCCTGGCGGTCACCACGGTGCTGGTCATCGGAACGACCTCGGCCTTCGCCTTCCCGTCCCTGGGTGCAGGCCCCGCACTCGTTGTGCTGGCTCTGCTACTCGTCGCCTTGGCGGTGCGGAACCCAACGACCGGTGCCGTGTCGGCGATCGTCATCGGAGTCTCCAGCGGATTCTGGCGGCGCCTCATCGAATGGTGGGATCCGAAGAGCCTCCTGACCGATCAGATCGTGCTGCTGCCCACACTGCTGATCGTCGCAGCGATCGCGGGATCGCGGGAAGTTCGGGTGGCGCGGAGCCCGCTCGCGCTCAAGTTGATGCTCTGCGCCGGCGTGCTGGGCGCAATCAACCCCTTGGGAGCCGGCCTCGCTAGCAATTTCCTGACCGGCGCCTTGCTCCTGTCCTTCGTCGCGGCGTTCCTCCTCGGGAGGACCCGGAGTGTGAACCTCACGACAGTGATCAGATCAGTGCTCCTCATCGCGACGCTCAACTCGGTCTACATGCTGGCGCAGGTCCTGTGGGGACTCCGACCGTGGGACGAGCGTTGGGTGCGATACGACGGATACGCGTCCCTGTACGTGGGCGTGAACGAAGTCCGGCCGCTCGGGCTGGCGAGTAGCGCGGCGGAGAGCGCTCTCCTCGCGGCGTTGGGATTCGTCCTCGCCGCGTCCTGCCTCATCCTGGGCTTGACTCGGTGGCGTGGCCTCGTCGCGGTGGTGGCAGCAGTGTGTCTCGTCGCCACGGTTGCCAGCGGTACCCGTACCTTCCTGATCCTCGCCCTCGTGTCCGTTGCTTTCGCCGTGGCGGTTCGTGGCAGGTACTTCCTCGTACGCCTACTGGTCGCCTTGTCGGTCGTCGCTGTGGGGGCAGTCACGTTCTCACGCGATCTGGTCGGAGTCGCCGGGGGCGGCGCGGCTCACTCGCTCGCTCTCATCAGCGGTAGCGATCAAGTCAGTGACACCACTGCGCCCGTGCACGTTCAGCTCCTCGTGTCCGGCCTCATGAACGGGTTGCGTTCGATCATTGGGACGGGCTTCGGTCAGCTGGGGCAGCTCACCGGCAACTCCGCGAATGCCGAGGTGGACATCGCGAACATCTCGTTGGCCGCCGGAATACTCGGCGTCGTAGCGCTCATCGCCGTCTACGGCCGCGCGCTCGTGGCAGCCGTCACGGCGATGCGGGGGCGCGACCGACTCAGACTCCTCTTGGCGCTGTGCTTGGTCGCATCGATCGGGCAATGGCTGACCGTGGGGTTCTACGGGATGACCGCGTGCTTGTGGCTGTTCATGGGGGCGCTCACCGACCAAGGGATGAAGGCAGGGAATGACGGCACCGACTTGGTTGATCGTGGGCAAGGACATCTCGAGCGAGACGAGCGGGGGCCTAAACTCCTACGTCCGCGGCCTCTCCGAGGCGGTGCGCGGGAGTGGCCGCGGCCTGCGATTGCTCCTCGTCGCGCGCGGCCCCATCAAGCCTGAGACGGACACCAGCCTCATCCGTGGTGGCGCTGCAGTTCGGATCTGGCGGTTCTTCCTAGCCGGCTATCGAAGCGGGCCGGTGGATGTCCTGAACGTCCATTTCGCGATGTACGCGGCCCCATTCCTCGTCGGCCATGCTGCGTCACGAGCGCTGCGGAGGCGACCGAGGACCAAGGTCGTGTTCAACTACCACGGACCCTGGGCGCTGGAGGCGGAGGTCGCGGGGAGCAGGAGCAGGCTCAAGCTGAGCCTCATGCGCACGATGGAACGGGCCTGTGGTCGGATGGCCGACCAGATCGTGGTCCTGAGCAACGAGTTCGCGCGCGGCGCGGTGGAGCACCTCCGTGTGGTGCCCGAGAAGGTGCATCGTGTCGCGCCCGGCCTCGACGAGCGATTCGCTGGGCGGGCGACCGCGCATGCGGAGCGCCCGGAGGTCCATTTGGTGTGCGTCCGTCGATTGACGCGTCGCATGGGGCACCTGCGACTCCTGGAGGCGCTCGAGCAAGTCGACTTCCTCGCGGACGGCCGCCCGGTCGTCCTGCACGTCGTCGGTGGTGGTGAGCAGGAGGGCGCGATTGAGCACTGGGTCACGGAGCATGAGCGCCAGGCGAATGTCGTGCTGCACGGCCGGGTTCCAGACGACGAGCTGCTCGCTGTCGTCGATGCGTCCGACGTGGCCGTGGTCCCGACAGAATCCCTGGAAGGTTTCGGTTTGGTCGTGATCGAGGCGATGGCTCGGGGATTGCCCGTCATCTCGACCGGTCAGGGGGGCCTGAGGGAAGCGATGGGCCCGTGGGCGAGGGCGCCGTATCTGTTCGATCTCGGCGATCCCGTCCAGCTCAGCGCGGCGATACGTGCCGCTGCTGCGGCTGACCCAGCAGAGCGGTCAGCCCTCCGGGAATACGCGCTGGGATTTTCGTGGTCCCATGTCGTGCGCGAGATCGAGGAGATCGCGGGATGTCGGTGAAGGGGGTGCTCTACTGCCACAGCTCAGCAGACGGTGGAGCCGAACTCGCCGCGCCGCTCTTGGCGAAGTCACTGGATCTGGCGCTCTGGGTACGAGGCGACGGTGCGCTACCGGAGCGCGCGTCCCGGCTCGGCATCAGCGTCCGACGTTTCCGAAGCACGGCGGATTCTCGCCAGCGATCCCTCCTTCAGAGCCTCGTGGCTGTGCTCCAGCTCGCGTACGTGCAGATCGAGGTGTTCAGGGTCCTGCGGCGGGAACGACCCGAGGTCGTCTTGTCGAACAGCGTGCAGGGCATGTTGCATCTCGCGGTCCCGTGCAAGCTCGCGCGCGTGCCGTTGGTGTGTTACGTCCGTGACCTCGGAGCGGGAGGCAATCGCCCTGCCTCGCTCACACGTGTGCTCCGTATGCTCATGCGCTACTTCGCCGTTGACCGCGTGTTCAACAGCGAGCTGACTCGTCGGAGTTGGCGAGTGGCGGGCATCGTGGTACCCACCGCGGTCGAGGACCGTTTCTACTCGGTGGATCGTGCTCCCGCCGATGCGCCTGAAGTGCTCATGCTGGGTCGCATCGCTCGGTGGAAAGGACAGGACCTCGCGATCGAGGCGGTGAACGAGGTGACAGCTGCCGTGCCCGGCGTGCGGATGGTGATCGCCGGCGATGCCGAGTTCGGCGATGAGTTTCCCCTCCCGCGGGCGGAGTTCCCTCTCGAGATGCGGGGACACGTCGTCGAGGTCGAGGCTCTCTTTCGAAGCGCATGGGTCCTCGTCCATGCAAGTCGTACTCCAGAGCCGTTCGGTCAGGTACTCGCGCAGGCTGCGGCGGCTGGAGTACCCATCGTCTGCAGCGACGAAGGCGGGCAGTTCGACTGGCTCATCCCCGATGATTCTTGCGTGGCCGTCGATGTCCGCGATACTCGTGCCTTCGGGGCTGCGATCGCCTCGACACTGCTCGATGCCGATCGCGCGTCGGTGATGGCTCGTCAAGCTCGTGTCGCGAGTGGGCGTTTCCGTGCCCCTGCCGTGTACGAGCCGATCAAAACGCTGCTGGAAGGGCTGCGCTCGTGAGTCGTATCTCCCTCATCATTCCCTCGGTCGGTCGACCGGAATCGCTCCGGCGGGCCTTGGCGGCCGCGCAACGGCTTCAGCCTCCGGCGCACGAGGTCATCGTGGTCGCCAGAAAGGACGACGAGAAGACACTCGCCGTCGCGAGCCAGTTCGATGCGTCGGTCGTCACGGTGGAACGGCCCGGGCTCGCGTGGGCGATGCGAGCTGGTGCCATCGCGGCGAGTGGCGAGGTGGTTGCGTTCACAGACGACGATGCAGAAGTCCACCCGGACTGGAGCGCGCGGCTCCTTCGCCATTTCGAGGACGGCAGCGTCGGCGGGGTGGGCGGACGTGACCTGATCGACGCTGACCTGGAGGGTGTGCAGGAAGCAACAGCAACGTCAGCCATGACCGCACGCATCGGTCGATCCGGTCGCGTCGTCGGTGATCATCACCTTGCCGTCGGGGCGGCGCGAGAGGTCGATCACTTGAAGGGAGTGAATTGTAGTTTCCGGCGTGAACCGTTCCTCCGGGTCGACATCGTGGACGCGCTCGCCGGAAGCGGCGCCCAGGCAAGGAACGACTTCCTGTACAGCCTGGGCGTTGCGGCGCAGGGTTACCGGCTGGTTCTCGACCCCGAGGTTCTCGTCGATCATCATCCGGCCCCACGGCTCTCCGGCGACGATCGGGCGGCCAGCGTCGAGAAGGTGTTCGAGGCGGCGTTCAACGAACGCTTGGGGTTCCGCTTCTTCCGCCGAGAGGGTTCACTCCGCAACGCTTTGTTCCTGGCAGTGATCGGATACCCGCACGCGCCCGGACTGGCTCGCTTGGCTCGTGGAGCGCGGCTGCGGCTCGTGACCTCCACCCTGCATGGGATAGCGGCTGCCAACCGCATTCGCTCGCCCCAGAGGAACGAGGGCATGGTGAACTCGCCGTCACTTGCCATCGTGCCCAGCTGCGAGACGTTCGAGGACCACTTCTCGGCGCTTGGCGTCACGGCTGGCGACCTGGCGAACGGACGGTACCGAGGAACCTGGATCACGCAGTACGCGGAGCTCCTCCGGTCGCGCGGCACCGACGTCACGCTCGTCGTCCCGGGTGCAACACCCGCGAGACTGAAGGGCTCCCTCATGGATGTCTGGGTCGTGCCGGTGCTTCCGCTCCGTCGAGTCATCCCTCCGAGGCTCCGTCGTTGGAAGCTCCGGGAGCTCTTGAGCTATCTGCAAGGACGGCGACTCGCCCGCGACGTCCAGGGGTTTGATCGCGTGTACGCACAGGAGTACGCCTATCCGCGCTTCGGCGGCTTGATGTCCGAGCTGCCGGACGACAAGCTCATCGGCGCGCACCACGGCACTCCCGTGGCAGCCGCGCCTCGATGGCTGGTGCAGCGCATCGCACGAGGGTCGAACCTCCTCACCACATTGACGAAACAGGAGCGAGAGTCGGTCCGTTCGGTCCGAAGCGGTTCGACCGTGGACCGGGTCGTGTGGGCGCCGAATTGGGTATCGGACACCTTCATCAACTCGGAAGAAGAGCGCGTTGCGGGTAGCGCGATCTGGGTGGGACGCTTCGACGAGCGCGTCAAGGGTCTCGACACGTTGTTGCGTGCCTGGGAGGACTCCGCGACGAGCGGTTGGACGCTCACGATGGTCGGAACCGGGCCGGATCACGACCGCATACGCAATCGCGTGGAAGCGTCCGCGAACTTGCGCGATCGCGTGACGCTCACGGGCCGAATCGATGACCCATCGCAACTCGCTGGCCTGGTCGCGCGCGCCGAGGTCTTCGTCAACGCGTCAGTCAAGGAGGGATTGCCCATCGCCGTACTCGAAGCGATGGGAGCTGGCACGAAGCTCGTGCTGTCGGACTTGCCGTACGTTCGTTCCGAGCTGGCCGAAGCGTCCGTGGAGGCATTTCCGCCCGGCGATGTGACCGGCCTCCTCGAAGCTCTCGCCCGCGCGTTCGACCGACCTCTGAACGACGACGCCAACCGAGCTCTGATCCGCCACCAGTTCTCCATTACGAGCGCCGGAACGCGAGTAGTCGACCTGCTCCAAGGTCGCGAGTACCAAGGATGAGCGTCGTTTTCACACGAGTCGTGCCGAGCTTTCCTTCTTCAGGTCGATCGTCTCTTCGATGATCTCCTGCAGCCTGCGGAGGAAGTTCTCGACGGAAAAGCGATCGGCGTGCCGTCGAACCGCCGATGCGTCCCAGTGCACTGGGAATTCCTGAACCGCACTCTTGATGGAGGCCGTGTCCTGGTTTTCGATGAACAGACCGGAGACGCCCTCCGCGGTCGAGTCCAGGAAGCCCCCGGCCCTGAGGACGAGTACCGGTGTTCCGAAGGCGTTGGCCTCGAGCGGCGTCAGGCCGAAGTCCTCGTGTGAGACCGAGATCAGGGCGCGTCCGTTCGCGTACAACCAACGGAGGGTTGCATCGCTGACCCGACCCACAGCTCGGACATTCGGTGGTAGCGGCTGCTCGACAGTACCGACGACCACCAACCGTTCCTCGGGGAGCTCGGAGAAAGCGTCGATCAGCCGAGAGGTGCCCTTGTATCCCCGGTCGCGGCTGACGGTGAGGAAGTAACCCGGTTCCAACCCGTCGACGGGCGTCACCGGACCTGTGATGTCGATGCTCACTGGCGGGAACAGGATTTGCGGTTCCAATCCGTAAGCTTCGCGTACTCGCTGAGCCACGCTCGTCGAATTGACCACGTAGGCGTCCGCGCGTGACGCCTGCCGGCGATCCCACCGCCGGAGCGGAGCCGCGATCAGTCCTAACACCACACGAGCGAGTGCGCCGTGGCCCTCGAGGTAGTCCTCCGCCTGGTACAACCAACGGGCAGGGTTGTGGCAATAGACGATCTTGGCTGTCCCCGGTCGAACCGGCAGCGCGTGCGCCCAGCCCGCAGAACTGCAGACCACGGCCTCGGCGGCGACGGGAGTCATCCTCGACCACAGGACCGCCAGCAGTGGAAGCGCTCGCCGCGGATCACTGCGGAAGAACGCAATCCGGCTCAGCAACGTGTCCTGTACACCGACTTCCCGGAATTCCTCGAACGTCGTCGTCGGATCGTAGACGGAGGTGATGATGGGAGTCGAGGAGAGTCCGCTCGCAATTGTCAGAGCGACTCTCTCAGCGCCACCCCGCTGGGTGAGGTAATCGTGAGCGACGCGGATGCGCATCGTCGAATGCTATCGGGGGCGGTGCAGAGACGAGGCCGCCTTGCCGGACCGATCGACAACGCGAGTGCCCTTCCGCATCTGCGTAGGATGAGCGCATGTCCGACCCCCGCGAGGCGCACGTCGCGTCAAGCGCGGAGCCGTCGCGGTCGAGACGTCCACTTCGTATCGCAGTCACGGCTCTGGTGGCGATCGTCGTTCTCTCCTTCGTCTGGGTCGGCGTTCGCGGATTCCTTGCCGAACGCGACCTGAGGACGTCGATGTCGCTCGTATCGGAGATCAAAGCAGACGTCGCGAGTGGCAAAGGGGAGCAGGCGAAGAGCGCAGCCGAACAGCTGGAGCAGCGCGCTGCCAGCGCAAGCCGACTCACCAGCGATCCCATTTGGCGCACATATGAGCATGCGCCGTTCCTCGGTAGCAATCTCCGCGCAATACGCCAGATCGCGGCGATCACTGACGCTGTGGCGACAGGAGCTGTTCGGCCAGCGGTTTCCGTGCTGTCCGGGTTCAACGCAGCGTCACTGGCCCCCAAGTCCGGGAAGGTGGACCTGAGCCCGCTCGTCAAAGCGCAGGAGCCGATCACGAAAGCCGCCGGGTCGCTCAGAGGCGCGCTTCGCAGCGCCGATGCGATCGACGCCGGCCGGACGATCAGCCCAGTGGAGTCTGCGGTGGATCAACTGCGAACGGCACTGCAGTCAGCATCCGAAGAAGCTGCGGCTGCAGATCATGTCGTTCGGCTCGCGCCCGACATGCTCGGCGCCGCCGGACCGAAGCGATATCTGCTGCTGTTCGAGAACAACGCGGAGCTGCGGTCGGGCGGCGGAATCCCGGGCGCGGTGGCACTGCTGCACACTGACGACGGGGCGATCTCCTTGGAGCGGCAAGCGTCCTCTTCCGACTTCCCGAAGGCCGCGTCGCCGGTGCTACCGCTCCCAGTGGATGCGCAGGGGCTGTACGGCGCCATCACCGGCGAGTACATCCAGGACGTGACGCTGACACCGCGCTTCTCGACCTCGGCGAAGCTGGTCAGAGCGATGTGGAAGCAGAAGTACGGTGAAGACGTAGACGGGGTCTTGTCCCTCGACCCGGTGACGCTCGGGTACATCCTCAAGGCGACCGGGCCTGTCACGCTCCCGACCGGTGACACCCTTAGTTCGTCGAACGCGGTCCCGCTGTTGCTCAGCCAGGTGTACGCGCGCTACCCGGACAACGCCGAACAGGATGAGTTCTTCGCCGCGGCCGCTGTCGGGGTGTTCGAGAAGATCGCAACCGGCGCATTCGACCCGTCGGCACTGGTCGCCGCACTCACCCGAGGAGCCGACGAGGGGCGAGTCAAACTCTGGAGCGAGGATGCGCATCAGGAGCAGATCGTCAAGCAGACGCCTGTCTCCGGTGCTCTGCCGGCGAGCGACGACTCCACTGCTCGCTTCGGCGTCTACCTCAACGACGCCACCGGCGCGAAGATGGACTACTACCTCACGAAGCAGATCGCCGTGGGGAGCAAGGTCTGCCGCGCCGATGGTCGCCCGACCTGGACCGTGCAGGTCACCCTGAAGAACACGGCGCCAGCGGACGCCGCCACGAGCCTTCCCCGGTATGTGACCGGTGGTGGGGACTTCGGCGTGTCGCCGGGCAACGTCGGAACGAACGTCGCGATCTACGCCCCCAGAACGGGGGTGTTCCTGAGCGCGTCACAGGACGGCAAGGCGGCCAGCCCCCAGACTGCGCTCGACGGCAGGTACCCGGTCGTGCAGATCCCAACTCTGCTCTCACCAGGGCAAAGCACCACGCTGACGGTGCAGTTCCTCGGGCCGAAGGCGGCAGCGGGCCACACGGTCGCGGCGGAATCGACCCCGGGCGTTCACCAAACTGTTACGCGACCCGTGGACGTCACCTGTGAAAGCCGATAGTTTGATGGAACTTCGCTAATCGAGCGTCCTGCGAGAGGTCAGGCCGCCGTCGCGTTCGAACTAGGGGATCACTCATGAAGAAGACAATCGCGGCGCTGGTGCTCGCCGGCGCAGCCGTCATGGCCGCTCCGATGGCCGCCAACGCCGAGGGCTACGTGCCCGCCAGCAACGTCAGTGTGTCGGGCTCTGTCGTCGCCGGTGGTACGACCATCATCAACTTCGCGCCGGGCTCCTTCGCCGACTCGGAGAACGTCACCATCTCCGTCACGGGTGCCGGTGCCGTCACGATCGGCGCGCTGCCGACGCAGACCGTCACCGCGGTCCGCCAGGCGTCCGCGACTGGTTCGCTCAACGCGCCGATCACGCTGCCCCGCGGTGCCTCGGGCACCTACGAGGTCACCGCGACCGGCGTGACGTCCGGCAACATCGCGACCACGGCCCTCACCGTCGTTCCGGCGGCCGCCACGGGCACGGGCGCCACGGTCACCGCGACCAGCACCGGCCTCGCCTTCACGGGTTCGACCGTCCCGACCCTCCTGGTCTGGAGCGCCGGTGGCGCGGTCGTCCTCGGTGGCGCGCTCGTCGGCGTCACGGCGGCCACGCGTCGTCAGCGCAAGAACGTCTGACACCCAGCACCACACCGAAGCCCCCGAGCCTGCTGGCTCGGGGGCTTCGTCGTTCCGGGACGGCGGACCGACGCCGTCGAACGCAGGCGGAGGCGCGCGCCCGGTGCTTCAGCCGAGCTGCCGCGCGCCCGCCCGCCGCCGCAGCCGTGCCAGGACGACGATGCCCACCAGGGTCCCGAGCAACGCCCCGGCCGTGTTCGACAGGACGTCGTCGACGGAGCCGGTCCGCTCGGGCAGGAGCACCGACTGCACGACCTCGATGAACGCACTCGCCACGAACCCGATGGCCACCGGCAGCCACCAGCGCCGCACGCCGATGAGCAGGGCGACGAGGATCCCGAGCGGCACGAAGTACACGATGTTCGCCGTGAACTCGACGGCGGCGTAGCCGATCCACTGCGGTGTCTCGTGCCGGTGTAACCAGTCGAGCACCCGGAACAGGAACCCGTCACTGCCGGCGTCGACGGGGGAGCCGTGGAACGCGATGAGCATGACGGCCACGACGTACAGGACCATCAGGGCGAGGGCGATCCATCGGCTCCGACCCGTGGGCCCCTCGGTCTCGTGGCCGCGCAGGGCGGCGAGCGACCGCGCCGCCAGGTCCACGAGGACCCCGAACGCCAGGCCGACGACGCAGCCCAGCGCCACGGAGATCGCGTGGGTGCCGGACAGCAACCGGAACGCGGCACCCAGCAGCACGACGAGCAGGACGACCACGGCGGCCAGGGCCCACGCGGCGCGGGCACCCAGGCGGGGCAGGAGCACCCGGGCGGCGATCGGCAGCGGCGCCACGACGAGCGACACGGCCATCGCGGCGACGAACCCGCGGTCGAGCTGGAGCGTCCCGTGCCCGACCGACTGCACGGCGAGCAGGACGCGGACCGCGTCTGCTTCGAGCCGCTGCCGGGCGGCACCGCCGATGAGCACGAACGCGCCACTGGCGAGCGCGTACACGACCAGGAGCACGGCGGCGGCCCCCACCACGAACGGGCGTCGTGCTGTCATGCCGAGCAACGCTACCGGGCGGTCGACGGCCCATCCTGGAGGCGCCCCCACCGCGGCCTGAACGGTTCCGTCTCCCCGGACCGGCGTGCGCACATGCATCGCGCCTAGGGTTCGCGCATGTCCGCCAGACCGCGCTCACGACCCAGCTCACCCATCCGCCCGCGCGGCTCGAACGGCCGCGCCAAGTTCCGCTGGTGGCAGTGGACGCTCGTCGCCGCGCTCGCGGTGGTGGTCGTGGTGCTCGTGGTGGTGGCGCTCACCCGGTGATGGTGGGCTACGCGACCGGCTCGATGAGCTGCGGCCCGGCGTTCCGCACGCTGTTCACCGCGCGGGAGACCTCGTACTGCACCAGGTCGTGCGCGACCTCGTGCGATTCGCGGTCGAGCAGCGCCAGGAGCTGGTCGGGCGACAGGGTGTCGTCGAGCCAGGCGTCGTAGCTGTCCGGGGTCAGGAACGCGGGCATGCGGTCGTGGACCTCGCCGGGGGCGACGTGGGCGTCGCGGGTGATGATCGCCATCGACAGGCGCCACTTGTCCGGGTCGCCCTCGGGCTTGGTCGGGTCCGGCCAGGCGCTCACGACGCCGGCCATCGCCAGGGCGCCGTCGGGCTGGTGGATGTAGTGGGGCTCCTTGCCGGTCTCGGTCAGGACCCACTCGTAGTACCCCTGCGCCGGGACGATGCAGCGGTTGCCCGCGAACGCCCTGCGGAACATGCCCGAGGTCGCGACGGTCTCGATCCGGGCGTTGATCGGCTGGGGCCGCTGCTTCCGGAAGTCCTTGGCCCACGACGGCACGAACCCCCAGTGCACGTCGGGCATCGCCCGCTCGCCGCGGAACTGCCGGACCGCCTGCACGTCGTCCGTCGGGGCGATGTTGTAGTTCTCGACGAGCCCGGTGCTGACGACGCCCGTGTCCTCGTCGACGTGCTCGGTGCGGGACGCGAGCTCACCCACGAGCTCGGGCAACAGGTCAGCGGTGGTGTCGGAGACGACGAATCGGCCACACATGCGACCAGTGTGCCCGAGCGCAGCCAGTGTGCTCGAGTCTGGGCGCGCTCACCGGACAAGGGCAGCGCGCTACCAGATCGGTGTCATATGCTCGCGCATCCGGCACGTTCCTGATGTGCTGGTACCGGCGCGGACCCCGACGTGCCGTCCACGATCCCGAGAGGTACCCGCCTCGTGACCAACGAACACCCCGACGTCCGTCGTCCCTCCGCGCACCACCTCGACGAGGCGGAGCAGGCGGCCGAGGCCGAGCGCGCCATCGCCATCCGCGAGGAATCCGAGCGCGCCGAGGCCGGCCACGCCGGCGAGGCCGCGCTCGTCGTCCCCGTGCCCGAGGAGGACGACGACGACCTCGACGCCGAACTCGCCCCGAGCGGTCCGTCGATCGCCGGGCTCCTCGCCTCTCCCACCCCTCGGACCGCGCAGGCATCCGCCGTGTCGGTGGCGCGGCCGGGCGACGGCGGTGTCCTCCACGATCCCGACCTGCTCGCCGCACCGAATCGCGCCAACGCCCGTCGTGCGACGCGCCGGAACGTGCTCATCGCCTCCATCGGGTTCGTCGTGCTCGGGCTGGTGCTGCTCGTCATCGCGGCGCCGACGCACGCACCGATCTCCGTGCCGATCGTGCTCATCGTCGCCGGACTGCTCGGTGCGGCCCTGTCGCTCGTGCTCCGCCGCGACAGCCGGGAGGACCGGGAGCCGTCCCACGGATCGGCCGAGGGCCGGCGCTGACGCTGAGTCGCCGGGTCGGGCCTCCCGGTCGTGTCCCCGCGGCACCCGGAGCGCGCCGTTCCGGCGCGGTCAGACCACCGAGAACCCGTCCGGGAGCGACCCGCGCCCGGTCAGGGCCAGGAGGACCGCCTCGCCGTCGCCGCGCGCGTTGCCGGCCGACACGGCCAGGACCGCGCACGACTCCACCGCGTCCGGCGGGGGCGCGCACGGCACCTCGATCGCGCGTGCGAGGTCGATCGTGTGCACCACGAGCTCGAACACCCGCGTACGCAGGTACTCCTCGAGCGGGATCCCCATCCCGCCGATCGACACGGCACGGTCCGGGGGAGCCGCCTCGATCGCGGCCTTCGCGCGGGCCAGGGCGTCCGTGATCCGCAGGAGCTGCTCGTCCCCGAGCCAGATCCCCGCAGCGATCCCGCGCTGCGTCACGGCGTTCGAGTCCGTGAACTGCTCGTAGACGGTGGCGTAGTACAGCGCCGCGGTCGGGATCGTCACCTCGGCCGGGGGCTCGAGGTGCAGGTACTGCTCGACCGTCAGGAGCGCGCGCGTGGTGTGCCCGACCAGGCTCCGCACGGTCCACTCGCCCAGTGCCGGTCGCTCCCACGCGTCGTGGGGGACCTGCGCGACGACGGCCACGAAGGCATCGGCGGAGGAACTGAACTGGGCAACGCTGCTCATCATCACATCGTGGCCGCTCCTTGCGGTGTGCGTCCACCGGATACACGTCAGCGACCGTCCAGTCCCGTGGTGTGAGGTGGGGTGCATGACCCTTGACATCACGTACACCGCGATCGCCCACGCCACGGGCGGCGGTCGCGACGGACACGTCCGGAGCGAGGACGACCGCCTCGACTTCGACACCCGCCCGCCCACGGAGATGGGTGGCAACGGCGAGGGCACCAACCCCGAGCAGCTGTTCGCCGCCGGGTACTCGGCCTGCTTCCTCGGCGCCTACCACCTGGTCGGCAAGCGGCTCGGCGTCGACACCACCGACGCCTCCGTGTCGGCCAGCGTGAGCATCGGCGACAACGGCGAGGGCGGGTTCGGCCTGGCCGTCGAGCTCGACATCTACGCCCCGAACGTGCCGGCGGACCGTCGGCAGGAGGTCGCCGAGGCCGCGCACCAGGTGTGCCCGTACTCGAACGCGACGCGCGGCAACGTCGAGGTCACGCTCTCGCTCGTCGACTGATCGTCGGCGAGCAGCGCCGAACGCCCGGTCCCCGATGCGGGGGCCGGGCGTTCCACGTGCCGGGACGTCGTACTCCTGATCGTGAGTGGTTGTCAAACCCCAGTGTTGGAGCGAACGTACCCGCCACCCCCGGGCCTAGCGTGCGCAGGAGAACAGCTCGTGAAGGGGGCGCCATGCGACGGAGCGTGGGAATGCGGTTGTCCGCGGTCGGCTTGTCCGCGGGACTGGTGGTTGGGGGTGCCCTCGTCGTCGCAGGACCGGCGTCAGCGGCACCGGGGGATGCGTCGGCGGTCGGCATCAGTGCCGTCGCGGACGCGGATGTCGCAGGCGTGGCCGCGCTGGACGTCAACGCGGCCGTCGGTGACGTCGCGGTCACGGGATCAGGTGACCGCGCCTTCACCGATGCGGACGGTTCGACGTTGGCCGACGTGGCGGCCGCGGACATCACCGTCGGGGCGGTGACGACCTCGGCGAGCAGCAACGCGACGCGGTCCACCGCGTCCTCGCGGATCGCGGGTGCGAACGTGGCGCTGTTCGGGCAGAGCGTGCTCACCGCGGACGCGGCGACCGCGACGGCGACGTGCCCGGTGGGCGGGACCCCGACGAGCGCCGCGGACCTGGTCGGCCTGACCCTGCTCGGCCGTGCGGTGACACTGAACGCCGCCACGCCGACCGCGACGGTGAGCGCGGACCTCACCGGCGCGCTCGCCGGTGCGACCCTGACGGTCCAGGCGAGCCGCGTCCAGACGACCACCGGGACCACCGCGACGGGCACGGCCGTTCGCGCGGTCGCGACGCTGAACGGCACCGTCGCCGGTGTTCCGCTGGTCAACGAGACCGTCGCGACGGTCGTCCTCGCGAACGCGACCTGCGAGACGCCCACCGCGCCGATCCCGGTCACCGCGACCAGGATCACGCCCACGACCGGGCCGACCACCGGAGGCCAGACGGTCACCATCACCGGCACCGGGTTCACGCCCGACACCACCGTGACCTTCGGCGGGACCCGGGCGACGAACGTCCAGGTCGCCGCCGACGGGAACTCCCTGACCGCCGTCACGCCGGTCGGCGCCGCGGGCCCGACCACCGTGGTCGTCAGCGACCCGAACGGGACCGCCCGGCTCGGCTACACGTACGTCGCGCCGACCGTGACCGGGATCACGCCGGACCAGGGCCCCGCTGCGGGCGGGACGTCCGTCACGATCAGGGGAACGGGCCTCCAGAACGCGACCGGCGTCACGTTCGGCGGAACGGCCGGCACCGTCCGCTCCGTCTCCGCGGACGGCACGCAGATCGTCGTCACGACGCCGCCTGGTGCCGGCCTCGCCGACGTCGTCGTCGGGTTCCCCGGTGGCACGACGGTCGCCGCGCCGGACCAGTTCCTCTACGTCACCGCCGGTGCGCCGACGATCACCGGTGTGACCCCCGCGTCCGGTCCGACCGCCGGCGGCCAGACCGTGGTCGTCTCGGGTACCGGGCTCGGTGACGTCACCGGCGTCACGTTCGGTGGCGTCCCGGCGACGATCGTGGGCACGCCGACCGACACCAGCGTCACCGTCACCACGCCCGCCGGTGCCGCCGGCCCGGTCGACGTCGTCCTGACCGACCCGGCCGGTGCAGCCCGTGACGATGACGGCTACACCTACCGCGCCGCACCCACCGTCACGGGCACCGACCCCGGGCAGGGATCGACGACGGGAGGCGCGACGGTCACCGTGAGCGGAACCGGCTTCGTGCCCGGCGGGACCAGCGTCACGATCTGCGGGACGACCATCCCCGCTGCGGACGTGACGGTGAACGCTGCCGGCACCCGGCTGGTGTTCACGACGCCGGCCTGCGACCCGGGAGCCACGACGATCACCGTCACGACGACCGGTGGCACGAGCGGCGCCACGGGCTTCCGCTATGTGGCTGCGGCGGCCACCGGGACCGGCGCGACCGGTGCAGGCACCGGCGCTGCGCTGCTGACCGGCGACCGTGGCGGTGACGGCACCGGGGCGAACGCCCTCGCCTACACCGGCTCGGACGCCCGACCCGCTGCGATCACGGGCATCGGCCTGCTCGGGCTCGGCGGGATCGTCGCGCTCATCGGGTACCGACGCCGCCGCCACCTGCGTCTCCACTGACGCGGCGACCGGCGACCTGGAGGCCGTCGTGGGTGATGCTGATCACCCGCGGCGGCCTCCGTCGTCCGTGGGCTACTGCGCTGCCGCGTGCCGCTGCAGGTGCTCCGACGTCTTGAGCGTCAGGTAGGAGCACAGGTGGCCGATCGCGCTCACCTCGGCCGCCAGGGTCAGCACCTGCTCGGCCGAGACCCGGGCGTCGTTCTCACGGCGCTCGAACGTCACCGTCCACTCCGGCGAGCCACCGATCTCGCGCTGCAGGTAGACCTCGGTGCCACTGGTCTCCAGGTGCATGACGATGAGCGCGGTGTCGATGGTCGCCTGGTCCCACGACATGTCGACCGCCTGCGGGCTCGAAAGCAGGTGCGACGACCCCGCCCGGAACTCCGAGATCCAACCCTCGAGCTCGTCCATCGTCAGTCGGGGCACGGCGCCTCCTCGGGGCGGGATCGTGCGGCGGTCTCATCCGTCGCGTGAGCCATTGTCCCTGATCGGACGGGCTGCTCGTGTCAGCCGATCCGGTCCACGTCCTCGGTGTCGACCTCATCGCGGTCGCTCAGCGGCTTCCGCATCACGACGAAGTGCACGTCCGGCACGAGCGGCGTCGCGCCCCAGGCCTCGGCTGGGAACGGCCGGGTCGCGCCGGTCGGCACGAACCCGAGGCGTCGGTACCAGGCGATGAGTGCCGACTGCTGCGCGACGACCGTGATCTCGAGCGCGGCGGCGTCGAACGTCGTGCGGGCGTGCTCGGCGGCGGCCTCCATCATCCGGCGCCCCAGGCCCCTGCCCTGGATCGTCGGCTCGACCGCGAAGGTGCCGAAGTACGCGAGGCCCGGGCCATGCCGCTGGACCTGGCAGGTCGCGATGATCCGGCCCTCGTCGACGCCGACGAACACGACCGAGTCGGGCGCAGCGATGAGCGCGCGGATCTGCTCCGTGTCGGTACGGCGACCGCCGATGACGTCGACCTCACTCGTCCAGCCCTCGCGGCTCGCCTCGCCGCGGTAGGCACGTTCGACGAGGTCCGCGACGGTCGCGGCGTCCTCGAGCGTGGCGCGGCGGATCGTCAGGGGAGTGCTCATGGACCAACCGTAAACGCGGTCGCGGGGTGCGGCGGTCCTCCCGGGCCGGTGGTGGGGTCGATGCGGACGTCACGCGTGCGGCGGGGAGGGGGCGGGCCTCCCGAGCCGGTGGCGAGGCGGCGTCGCGGTCCTACGCTGAGGACATGTCAGCGGAACGATGCCCCTGCCTGAGCGGCAATCCGTACGCGGAGTGCTGCGGCCCCCTGCACGCGGGAGCGGCCGCGCCCACGGCCGAGCGGCTCATGCGCTCGCGGTTCACGGCGTTCGCGCTCACCATGCCGGAGTACCTGTTGACGTCGTGGCACCCGCGGACGCGGCCGGCGAGCCTCGAGCTCGACCCGATGATGCGGTGGACGCGACTCGACGTCCTCGGGACCAGCTCGGGAGGCCCGTTCGACACGAGCGGGACCGTCGAGTTCCGCGCGTGGTGGCGGACGCCCTCGGAGCGGGGCGAGCTGCACGAGGACAGCGCGTTCGTGCGCGAGGCCGGGCGCTGGTTCTACGTGGACGGCGTGACGAGCTGACGCTGGTCCCTCCCGGTGGCCGGCCCCTCCCGGTGGCGGGCCCCTCCCGGTGGCCGGGCCCCTCCCGGTCGGCGGTCCCTCCCGGCAGGGGGTCAGTCGGCGTGCTCGACGGCCTGGACCGCCGCGGCGACGCCGCCGCTCCACGGGGCGCCGTGACCGGGGAGCACCCAGTGGGCGTTCGTGTCGACCAGGGCGCGGAGCGACCGGACCGCCTGCTCGGGCTCGTCGGTGAACGGCGCGGGCGCGGGACCCGTGCGGCCGGTGAGGACATGCCGGGTCGTCAGGCCGTCGCCGACGAACACGGCGTCGACGGCCGGGACGAACACGGCGATGCTGCCCGGCGAGTGCCCCGGGGTGCTGATGATCCGCGGGGCGCCGGGGAGGTCGAGGGTCTCGCCGCCGTGCACCTCGACCACCTCGGTGAGCCAGTTCGTCCGGAGCCCGCCCTTGCGCATCGAGTAGCCCACGAATCCGAGCAGGGGGCCGAGGCGCATCGACTGCTTGCCGGCCTTCGGCTTGTCGCCGCCCTTGGCGCGCGCAGCATCGGCGGCGTGGACGTACACGGGAACGCCGCGCTCACGGCGCAGGCGTTCGGCGAACCCGACGTGGTCGGAGTCGCCGTGGGTCAGGACGACGCCGCGCACGTCGTCGAGCGAGCGACCCATCGAGGCGAGTTCGGCGACCAGGTCGTGCCACGACCCGGGGAGGCCGGCGTCGATGACGGTGATGCCCTCGGGCGCCACGACGAGGTACGCGGCGACGATGTCGTTGCCGATGCGGTGGAGGTTCGGTGCCAGTTCCATGATGGCTACTGTAGTTAGCCATGATGGCTACCGTCAATAGCTATGCTGATGAGCATGCCCACCCCGGAACGCACCTCCCTCGACGCGATCGTGACCGCCGCCCGTGACCTGCTCGAGCACGACGGGCTGGCCGGTCTCACCATGCAGTCCGTCGCGCTGCGGGTCGGGGTGCGGGCGCCCTCCTTGTACAAGCGGGTGTCGAGCCGCGACCACCTGATCCAGCTCGTGGCCGAGGCGACCCTGTCGGACCTCGCGGGGCGGATGGAGTCCGCGACCACTGCCGCCGAGGTCGCCGACGTGTTCCGGGCGTTCGGGCACGAGCGGCCCGCTGCGTTCCAGCTCGTCATGACGCCGGGCGCGGGTGTCTCCGCTGCCCGGCCGGAGTTCGGCGCTGCGGCCAGTGTCGCCGTGGTGCGGTTCGGCGGCGAGCTCGCCGGCGAGGAGCACGCGCTCGAGGCGGCGCGGACCCTCACGGCCTGGGTGGTGGGGTTCGTCGGCATGGAACTCAACGGGCGCTTCGAGCTCGGCGGGGACGTCGAGGCGGCGTGGGCGTTCGGGCGGGAGCGCATCGTCGCGGCACTGGGGATGGGGCGCTGACGCAGGTCGGGTGCGCATGCGGACGACAACGGGGCATGCGGCCGCGTGTGCACTCGTCGTCCGCATGCGCAGCCCTGGCGTCAGGCTCAGTCCCGCGCCGGCTCGAACCCGTGGCGGCGATCGCCGAGCACCCGCTCGGTGACCTCGCGCTCGACCTCGGGCGAGAACGGTTCCCGCCGCGCTCGCACCGCCGCGGCCGTCTGCTCCTCGATGAGGTCCATGTTGACGGCCGCGCCGGCCATCACGCCCGCGGCGGCAGAGCTCATGACCTGCGCGCCGATGTCCGTCACGTTCCCGGCCGCCCACACGCCGGGCAGTGCAGTCCGACCGGTCGGGTCGGCGGGGACGTGTCGGCCCATGCCGCTCGGATGCTCGGCGACCTCGCCGCCGAGGTGCTCGAACACCTCCGCTCGGGCGACCACCCGCGTCTGCACGGCCACCGCGTCGAGGGGGAACACATGCCCGTCGTCGAGTTCGACGCCCGTCAACCGGTCGTCGTCGACGAGCACCCGAGCGACCGGACCCTCGACGACGCGGATGCCCCGAGCCGCCAACCGCTCCCACTCCTCGTCCGAGGGCTCGGGCATCGTGTGCCGGAAGAGCGTCACGTCGTCGCTGAGCTGCCGGAAGAGCAGCACCTGGTGGACGGCCATCGCGCCGGAGCCGAGCACGCCGATCCGCTGGCCCCGGACCTCCCAACCGTGGCAGTAGGGGCAGTGCACGACGTCGCGCCCCCAACGCTCGCGCAGTCCGGGCACGTCGGGGAGCTCGTCGACCGCGCCCGACGCCAGGACGAGACGGCGGCCGCGGAGTCGGCTGCCGTCCTCGAGGCTGACGGCGATGCGGTCGCCCTGACGTGCAGCGGTGGTCGCTCGTCCGACGGTGATGCGGACGCCGTAGCGCTCGGCGTCCGCGCGGGCCAGGCGCAGGAGGTCGGCCGGTGCGGTCCCCTCGCGGCCGAGGACGTTGTGGGCGGCCCCCGCCCGTGCGTTCCGGGGCTCGCCCGCGTCGACGACCACCACCGATCGCATCGAGCGCGCCAGTGCCGTCGCGGCGCTCAGGCCGGCCGCACCGCCGCCGATGACGACGACGTCGTGGTCAGTGTGTGTGGGCATGTCGTTCCTCCTCGTTCGACCGTCAGCTTGTGCGGTGCTCGCCGAAGTGGCAATCGTTCTTGCGGGAATGGCAAAGTGGGTCCATGGACGAGACGTGGGAACGCACCCTCGACGCGGTCGGTGGCCGGCTTCGGAAGCTCCGGACCAACCGCGGACTGACGCTCGCGCAGGTGTCCGCCGCCACCGGGGTGTCCGTGAGCACGCTGTCGCGGCTCGAGTCGGGCGGGCGACGTCCCACACTCGAGCTGCTCCTCCCGCTCGCCCGCGAGTACCAGGTGCCGCTCGACGAGCTCGTCGGAGCGCCGCCGAGTGGCGACCCGCGCATCCACATCCGACCGTTCCGCGCCCACGGCCACACGATCCTGCCGCTCGGACGCGGGGCCGTCGGGATCACCGCGTTCAAGCACGTCATGCCGGGACGGGTCGCGCCGGCCGTGCCCGAGCCCATGACCCATCCCGGGCACGAGTGGCTGTACGTCCTGACCGGCCGACTCCGCCTCGTGCTCGGCGACCAGGACATGGTGCTCGGTCCCGGTGAAGCGGCCGAGTTCGACACCCGCACCCCGCACTGGTCCGGTGCTGCGGGGCCGGAAGCGGTCGAGTTCCTCAGCCTGTCCGGGAAGAGCGGGGAGCGCGCGCACGTCCTGCCCACGTCCGGCGCGCGGTAGCGTAGGAGCGTGCGCAACTCGTCATGGCAGGAGGTCGCCGGCGGTCCATCCGCCGACGTCAGGTGACGGCCGCCCCGGCCCCCGCTTCCGCGGATGCCGGCTGGTGGCGCAGTGGGTCGATCCCGGTCGTCGTGACCGTCGTCCGCTGTGCCCTCCTCCCCATGACACCTGCCCGGCGCCTGCGCGCCCGGGCTGAGAGAACGGCACACCCATGCTCCCCATCACCGAGAAGGCCATCCGCGCCGCGTTCGTGAACGCCTCGCGCAAAGAGGTCTCCGACATCACCCTGCCCAGCGGGTTCGACGCCCTCGACTGGGACGAGCTCGACTACCTCGGCTGGCGCGACCCGAAGATCGGACGCCGGGCGTACGCGATCATCCCCGACGGTGACGCCCTCGTCGGCATCCTGTTCCGCCAGGCCGATGGCGGCACCCGCACCCGGCCGCAGTGCGCCTGGTGCCAGGACGTCCGCCTGCCGAACGACGTGCTGTTCTACAGCGCGCGCCGGAGTGGGGCCTCGGGGCGGAACGGCAACACCGTCGGCACGCTCGTCTGCGCCGACTTCCAGTGTTCGGCCAACGTGCGGAACCCACCGCCGCCGGCGTACCTCGGGTTCGACGTCGAGGCGGCCCGGCAGGAGCGCATCGTCAGCCTCCGGCAGCGGGCGGCCGCGTTCGCGCGGGACGTGCGGGGGGCGTGAACCGTCCGGGGGGCGTGAACGGTCCGCGGAGCGGGGGCCGTCCGCGCGGCGTGAGCCGCGGGGGAGGCGCGGGCCGCTGGGGAGGCGCGGGTCGCGCCTCCCCAGTGCATCGGAATTGACAATCATTATCGATAGTGAATAGCGTCGCGGTGCGGGCGCAGCGTGGTCGCCGCCGCCCGTCCCTGTCGAGCGGCCTCGGAACGGACCTCCACCCCTCATGCGTCAACGCGCCCTCATCGCCCTCGCCGCCGTCGCCGGCGCCGCCGCTCTCGGTCTCACCGGATGCTCGAGTTCCGGAGGGGCGGGTGGAACGTCCGGATCCGGGTCGTCCGCCTCCGGTGGCTCCGGGTCCTCCGGCCGGATCGACGTCGTGGCGTCGACCAACGTGTACGGCGGCCTCGTGTCGACGATCGGCGGCTCCCACGTCCACGTGACGAGCATCCTGTCCGACCCCTCGCAGGACCCGCACTCGTTCGAGGCCTCGCCCCGCACCCAGCTCGCCGTGTCCCATGCAGACCTGCTCATCGAGAACGGCGGCGGGTACGACTCGTACATGGAGACCCTGCGTGACTCGACGAAGTCCAAGGCCGACCTCATCGACGTCGTCAAGCTGTCCGGGCTCCAGAAGGCCGGCGACGACGACTTCAACGAGCACGTGTTCTACAGCTACCCGACCATGGTCCGGTTCGTCAGTCGCGTGGCGACCGAGCTCGGCCAGGAGCAGCCCACGCACAAGGGGTCGTTCCGGGCCAACGCGGCACGAGTCACCAAGCAGCTCCAGGGCCTCGAAGCGCAGACGGCAGCGCTCAAGCAGCAGGACGCCGGCGACCGCGTGGCCTACACCGAGCCGGTGCCGGGTTACCTGTTCGACGCGATCGGGCTGCGCAACGTCACCCCGCAGGACTTCTCGGAGGCGATCGAGGAAGGCGACGACGTGCCACCCGCGGCGCTCAACGACACGCTCCAGCTGTTCACTGGCAAGGACCCCGTCAAGCTCCTCGCCTACAACGACCAGACCTCGAGCCCCGAGACCGAGCAGGTCAAGTCCGCGGCGCGCAGCAACCACGTGCCGGTCGTCGGCGTCACCGAGACCCTGCCGTCCGGCAAGGGCTACATCGCCTGGCAGCAGAGCAACATCGACGCCGTCAAGAAGGCGCTTGCGGGCTGATCGCCGACAGCCCGACCGAGGCCCGCATGGCATCGCGGACGCGGGCCTCGTCGGGCAGCAGCAGGTCGGCGTCCCCGCTCGTGAAGAACCGGATCTGACCGATGGCCTGCTCGACGAGCATGTCGAGCCCGTTGAGCACCCGGCCGCCCGCTGCCGACCAGCGCTCGGCGACCACCGACGGCCACGGGTCGTACGCGACGTCGAACAGGACGGCGTCGTCGCCCGACGGGTGCAGTTGCAGGGTGTCGGCGGCGCCGCCCGGCAGCGTCGAGATGACGAGCCCCGACGCGGGAGCATCGGGCAGGTCTGCCAGCGGGTGCACCTCGAGCGTCACACCGAGCCGCGTCGCGAGCAGCACGAGTTCGCTCGCCTTCGTCGTGTCGCGCAGGTACACGCGCACGAACGACGCCCCGAGACGGAGCGACGCGAACAAGGCGCTCGCCGCGGTGGCTCCGCCGCCCAGGATCGTCGCGGCACCCGGCACGTGCCCCAGGGCCTCGACCGGGCGGACGATGCCGTCGACGTCGGTGTTCGCCCCCGAGAGCACGGCGCGGCCGGCCTCGGTCCGGAGGAGCAGGGTGTTCGCGACGCCGAGCTCGTCGACGAGCGGTGTCGTGCGATCGAGCAGGGGCAGGACCTCGCGCTTGAGCGGCATCGTCAGGCTCAGGCCGCGCCACGAGCTGTCCAGGTCACCGACGAACGCCTCGAGCTCGCCGGAGCCGACCTCGTGCCGCTCGTACGTCAGATCGAGACCGAGGGCCTGGTACGCCGCGGCGTGCAACGTCGGCGAGAGCGAGTGGTCGATCGGCTGACCGAGGACGGCGAGGCGGGTGCGGTCGGGATCGGGGAGAGCAGCGGGCACAGCGGATCACCCTACCGACCGGCACCGTGACCGCTGGGCGACTCAGCTGGGCAGGAGCGGCGAATCCGCGGGGTCGAGCGGTGCCGCCCCGGTCGCCCCGAGTGCCCGGATCAGGTCGAACCGCGAGGCGTCCTCGGTGCCCGGCTCGGCCGTGTTCGTGACGATGTGCAGGTCCTCGCCTGACACGTTGAGCACGTCGCAGTCGAGCAGCACCGGCCCGACCGTCGGGTGCAGGATCGTCTTCCGCTCCGTCCGGTGTCGGGCGGCGCCGACCTGCGCCCACAGCTCGGCGAACCGGGGACTCCCGGCGACGAGCTCGTCGATCAGCGCCTGCAGCTGCCGGTCCTGCGGGTAGCGCACCGTCGTCGTCCGCAGGTCCGACGTGATCGCCTGCTCGAACCGCTCGGTCTCGCCCTCCTCGCGCAGCAGCCGGGTCGGCGAGCCGAGGAAGTGCCGCCGGACGACGTTCCGCTCCGGCCCGCTCGCCGGAGGAGCGCCGTGCAGCGCGTCCCATGCCGCGTTGGTCGTCAGGATCGTCCAGTCCGCGCTGCACACCGCGATGGCGGCGTCCGGCATCCGCGTGATCAGCCGTTGCACGCTCGGTGGCACGAACGTCGGGACCACCGTCGGTAACGGAGCGGCGAGCCCGGCCGCCACGTACAACTGGTCGCGCTCGCCCTCGGACACCTGCAGCGCGCGGGCGATCGCGGCGACGACCTGCGCCGACGGCCGGTCCGCCCGCCCCTGCTCCAACCGCACGACGTAGTCGACCGACACCCCGGCCAGGGCCGCCAGTTCCTCACGCCGCAACCCAGCCGCCCGCCGCCCGGCACCGGCCGGGAGGCCCGCCGCGGCCGGGTGCAACCGGTCGCGCCACGCGCGCAGCAGGGTCGCGAAGTCGCCTCGTTCGGTCATGCATCGATGGTCCCACCGACCGCGGTCCCCTGGGTGGTACCGCCGGTCACACTGTTGACGGTTCCCTGGTAGCCCCCGCTGTGGAGGAGCACGGTGGAACCATGACAACGACACTCATCACCGGCGGCAACAAGGGACTCGGGTACACGGCGGCGCAGCGACTCCGCGACCTCGGGCACACCGTCGTCATCGGATCCCGGGACCCCGAGCGCGGTGCATCGGCAGCAGCGGAGCTCGGCGTGGACTGGATCACCATCGACGTCGCCTCCGACGAGTCGGTCGCGACGGCCGCCACCGAGTTCACCGAGCGGTTCGGCACCCTCGACGTGCTCGTCAACAACGCGGGCATCGCCGGAGGCCGTGCACCGCTCGACGAGGTGGACGGGCCCGCGATCGCCCAGGTACTCGACACGAACACGGTCGGCCCCGTCCGGGTCGTCCACGCGTTCCTCCCGCTGCTCCGTCGTTCCACGGCGCCCGTCGTCGTGAACGTCTCGAGCGGCCTCGGCTCGTTCGCCGTCCGCGCCGACGACTCCCGGATCGAGGCGCAGATCCCGACCCTCTCGTACAGTGCGAGCAAGGCCGCGCTCAACATGCTCACGACGATCTACGCCAAGTGGATCCCGGAGGTGCGCTTCAACGTGGTCGACCCCGGCTACACCGCCACCGACCTCAACGGCAACTCCGGCCACCAGACCGTGGAGGAAGGCACCGACGCGATCGTCGCCATGGCCACGATCGGCGCCGACGGCCCGACCGGCACGTTCGTCGATCGCAGCGGCGCCGTCGCCTGGTGATCGGGCCATCGGCCATGGCCGGGAGGCGGGGCGTGCGTCCGACGTGCGTCGCGCCTCCCGGCCGCGTCCTGGAGGGACGGTGTGCGTCCGACGTGCGCCGTGCCACCCGACGGGGCCGCGGACGCGTCGCTAGCGCTGGGCGATGAGGACGGCGGCCGCGTCGCGGGCCTCGGCGGCCCACGGCAGCTGCGGCTCCGTGTGTGCGCCCACCATGGCACCGTCGTAGAGCATCGCGAGCCGGATCGCCGTCGCGGCGGGGTCGGCGGTGCCGGCCCGGCTGGCGAGGTCGGTGAAGAGCGCCCGGATCCAGGTGCGGTGCTCGACGTTCACGACGTGCGCGGGCGAGTCCGTCGTGCTCTCGGCCTCGGCGTTGATGAACGGGCAGCCGTTGAAGTCGTCCGTCGTGAACCACGTGCCGAGCAGGTCGAAGACCATGAGGATCTGCTCTGCCGCGTCGACGTCGGCCGCGGCGAGCTCCGTCGTGAGATGGTCGCGCCAAGCGAGGCTCCGGCCCTCGACGTACGCGCCGACCAGGTCGTCCTTCGTGCGGAAGTACGTGTACATGGTGGCCTTCGACACGTTCGCGGCATCGGCGATCGTGTCGACGCCGGTCGCGTGGATGCCGTCGGCGTAGAAGAGCCGGTCGGCGGTCTGCACGACGCGGTCGAGCGCAGGGCGCTTGCGGGTGCGGGGTGTCGTGGTCGCCACGTCGGGCCTCCTTGAACTGATCTGTTCAGTCTACGACGCGGGCGGGGGCGCCGATCGAGACGGCGGCACCCCCGCGCTTTCCACGTCAGGCCTGCTGCTGGTACGCCAGATCGGCGGCGGTGAGGCCCTCGAGCGCCATCCCGAACGGGACGTCCTGGGTCAGCCGGCGTCGCAGGGCGAGGTTGAGCGTCTGCTTCTGCAGCGAACGGTAGAGCGCGGGCTTGGCGGCGAGCTTCCGTGCGATCTCGATGCCGCGCTCGAGGGCGTGCTCGTGCGCGACGACCTCGTTGACGACACCCCACTGCAACGCGGCCTGCGCGTCGATGGTCTCGCCGGTCCAGAGCAGCCACTTGGCGCGCTGGGTGCCGGCGATCTCCTCCCACACCACGTGCAGGCCGTCGCCGGCGGTGATGCCGAACGCGGGGTGTGGGAAGTCGCCGTAGGTCGCCCGCTCCGACGCGATGTGCACATCGGCGAGCAGCAGGTACTCCGAGTGGATCGTGGCGGTGCCGTTCGCGACGCCGACGACCGGCATCGGCAGGTCGAGGAGGCGCTCGAGGACCTTGCGGCCCTCGACGCGGGTCTTCTCCCAGGCGGCCGGCTTGAAGATCTCGCCGAGGCTCGGGCCGTCGATGTCCTTCATGAAGTGCTCGCCGGTGCCGGTGATGACCAGGGCCCGGTTGTCGGCATCGAGCGCGATGTCCTCGAGAGCCCGGGGGAGGTCCTCGTGGGTCCGGCCGGTGAAGGTGAGAGGTCCGCCGTCCGTGTGGAAGCGGAGGACGAGCACGCCGTCCTCGTCGCGCTCGAAGGCCAGGTTGTCGTACTGGTCGAAGTAGGTGGGCGTGGTCATGGTGGCTCCTCGGGCTCGGTTGGCAACTGAACAGGTCTGTTCAGTCGCGTTGCCTCAACCATACAGATCAGTTCAGTTACGTCAAGCCGGACTCCCGGGAGGCGTGGGGCCGGCTTAGGGTAGCCTCACCTTCGTGACTGCCAGCCGTCGGCCCGCGCGCCGCCTCCGTTCCCTCGTCGCCGCCATCGCGACCGCCGTCGTGGCCACCCTCGTCCTCGCCGGGTGCAGCAGCGGCACCGCCTCGAACAGCGCCTCGCAGACGGCGACGAGCGGCTCCTCCTACCCGGTGTCGGTGCAGACCGCGTTCGGCACGACGACGATCCCGTCCGCGCCGAAGCGCGTGGTCGCGCTCGGGTGGGGTGACGCCGAGACGGCCCTCGCCCTCGGTGTCCAGCCCGTCGGCGCGAGCGACTGGCTCGCGTTCGGCGGCGAGGGCGTCGGCCCCTGGCTCAAGGGCGCGTACACCACGTCGCCGAAGATCATCGGCACCCTGGAGCCGAGCTACGAGCAGATCGTCGCGCTCAAGCCCGACCTGATCCTCGACACGAAGAGCTCGGGCGACAAGGACCGCTACCAGAAGCTCTCCGCCATCGCCCCGACCGTCGCCATCCCGAAGGGCGGCGCGAACTACCTGACGAGTACCGACCAGCAGGTGACCATGATCGCGAAGGCCCTCGGCAAGGTGCAGCAGGGCAAGGACCTGCTCGACCAGGTGGACTCCGCGTTCGCCAGCGCGCGGAAGGCCCACCCCGAGTTCAAGGGCAAGACTGCCGTCATCGGCGCGTACACATCGAGCGGGTACGGCGCCTACGCCTCGGGCGACTCCCGCGTCGCGTTCATGAAGCAGCTCGGGTTCACCCAGCCGAAGGCGGTCGACAAGGCCGCGGGCAGCGCGTTCTCCGCGACGCTGTCGAACGAGAACCTCGACCTGCTCGACGCCGACCTCACCGTGATCCTGCCGATCTACACGACGGCGGCCCAGGCGTCCTCGAGTCCGTTGTTCAAGCAGGTGCCCTCGGTGAAGAAGGGTCACGTCATCGTCGAGCGCAACGCGGACGTCTCCTCCGCGTTCTCGATCGGGACCGTGCCCGCGATCCTCTGGGCCCTGAAGCGGCTGCCGGACCAGTTCGCGGCGAAGCTCGGCTGACCCGCCCCGGGCCCTCGGCCTCGCCCCCGCCCCTCTTCGGAGACCGCCTGTTCCCAACATTGCGCGCGTCGTCCGACAACGGGAACGTCGCTTCATACGTCCGCAGATACTGCGTGCGCATGTGACGACGGAACCACTGTCGGACGACACGAGTTCGGTCGTGTGTGCCCACGACGCCGTCCGAGCAGTGCTCCGCGGCCGGGAGTTGGATGAGCGACATGACCGATGACAGCGCCTTCCGCCCCGCCGGCTACACCAGCCTGACTCCGTTCCTCGTCGTGCACCCCGCGGCCGAGGCGATCGCGTTCTACGTCGATGTCTTCGGCGCCGAGGTCGTCTACCGCCTCGACGCTCCCGCCACCCAGGGCGGCGAACCGTTCGTGGGGCAGGCGGAGCTCGACTTCGGGACCGGGCGACTGCAGCTGTCCGACCCGATGCCGGCGATGGGACTGACCCCGCCGCAGAAGGGTGGCGACGGCGTCAGCAGCTCGACCGTCCTCTACGTGGCGGACGTCGACACCGTCTACGCCAGGGCGGTCGCAGCAGGGGCCGACGGGCGCGAGGCTCCGAGTGACTTCGTGTCCGGCGATCGCTTCGCGTCGATCATCGACCCGTTCGGACACCGCTGGGCACTGCTCAGCCGCCGCCCGGACATCTCCGAGGAGCAGAGCATCCGCGCCGTCGAGGAGTGGTGGGGGCAGGCCGCCGCACAGCTCGCCGCCGACGCCTGAGCACCGGGCTGCGCAGCGCCCGAGCCGTAACCAGGGCCCGTGCCCGAGCCCGAGCCCGAGCCCGAGCCCGTGCCCGTGCCCGAGCCCGAGCCCGGGCCCGCGGTCGCGGCCCGGTGTGGGGACGAGGTGCTCGAGGATCCCACGTCGCCCCCAGGTCATGCGACGGGTGACGTGACCGGCCACGACCCCCGTGTGCCGCGAGGGATGGCCGATCGCCGCCGCCCGTGGACGTCAGAGTGAACGCCTCCCGTTCATGACGTCCACCCGACCGCGGTCGCCGCGGTCCGCGGTGGTGGAAGGCCCACGCTGCCCCGATGCACACGCAACACCACAGGAACCGCCCCGGCGGCGCACCCATCCGGAGGCGGATCGCGGCTCTCGCAGCCGCCGTCCTCACCGCGAGCACCGCTCTCGCCACCGGCGTCCTCGCGCCCGTCGCCGAAGCCCGCACCGTCTCGGATTCGCCCACGGGCTGCGGGTACGGCAGCGGAGGGACTGAAGCGTCCAATCTGTGCTGGTTGGACATGTCCTCGTACGACGAGGGTCAGGCGCGCTCCGCGACCGGCCAGACGATGAGCGCCCGGCTCCCCGGCGGTTACGTCCTGCGATACACCATCAGGACCGCGACGCCCAGCGGGTACCGTGCCGGCACCACGCGTGCTGCGAGCACACCGACGTACAAACAGGCGTACATCGGGACGCAGATCTACCGGGGCATCCCAGGTCGACCGGCACTCGGGTTCGACGACGCGCGGAACGTCGGGGCGCGCTTCGCACTGAGCGACATCCACGTCGAGGACGCGTCGGGGACGCCGGTCACAGGATGGGGCATGGTCGCCGCCGATGCGGAGACCTCGGAGACCCACGAACGGATCGACTTCGCGTCGGACGTTCCGCTCGGTCGCCTCGACGTCCCGGATCCGGCGCGACCCGCATGCAGCGGGGGCGTGACCGGGATCGGATCGACCGCGGTCCGGTGCGAGGGGGGGAGAGGACCATTCGGTGCGCTCGTGCTCCAGGCGAACGAACCGACGTCGATCGAGGCCGTCCTGAGCGAGACCAACCGCAGCGGCGCGGAGGCTGTCGCGTTCGCGTTCGTCACGTCGAGGTTGACCCTGCGGAAGGCGGTCGACGGGCGCTCGAGTCCGTCCGACTCGTTCGACACGGCGATCACGTCACCGCAGGGGACCGTCCTGGCATCCGCGACGACCGGGGGTGCCGACACCTCGACGACGGGGTCGACCACGGTCCTCCCGGACAGCCGTGGAGGCGCGTTCACGCTCTCCGAGACCGCCACCACGGGCACGGGCACCGACCTGTCCGGGTACGCGCAGCAGTGGACCTGCACCAACGCGAACCCCGAGAGCCCGACGCGGTTGCCGTCGGGCGGCGGCACCGTCCAACGCGTGACCCCGGCGGCCGGTGACGACATCACGTGCACGGTCACCAACAGCGCCCGGAGCTACACGGTGAGCAAGTCCGCCTCAGCGACGGTCGCACAGCCGGGGGACCGCGTGTCGTACACGATCACGGTGGCCAACACGGGGAACGTCGACTACACGTCGGAGGACCCCGCGTCGTTCACGGACGACCTGACGGGTGTCCTCGACGACGCCAGATACCGCGACGACGCGTCCGGTGGTGCGGTCGTCACCGGGAAGACGCTCTCCTGGTCGGGCGCGCTCGCAGCCGGTGCGACCCGCACGATCACGTACTCGGTCACGGTGGACGATCCCGACCAGGGTGATCACCGACTCCGCAACGTGGTCGCCCCGTCGTCCCCGGGCGGGACCTGCGGAGCGGCCGGGTGCGCCACGACGACGCCGGTCCGGTCCTACGTCCTGACGAAGACGGCGGACCGTTCCGACGTCGTCGCGGGATCGACCGTCCGCTACACCATCACGGTCGAGAACACGGGCGCGGCCCCGTACACGGACGCGCATCCGGCGTCGTTCGAGGACGACCTCGCCCAGGTCCTCGACGACGCCGCGTACGGCCGGGACGCGACGGCGTCCGGCGGTGCCGTGGCGTACGACGAGCCCGGGCTGCGGTGGTCGGGGCCGTTGGCGGTGGGGGCGAAGGTCACCGTGACGTACTCCGTCCTCGTCGGTGATCCGGGTGGTGGCGGTGACGGCCGGCTCGACAACACCGTCGTCGGCACTGCTCCGGGCGCCAACTGCACGACCACAGACCCGGACCCGGGCTGCACGGCCCACGCCCGCGCCGCCGCCTACACCGTCGAGAAGCGAGCGTCTGTGTCCGCCGCCGACCCGGGCGACGTCGTGACCTACACCGTTCGGGTGTCGAACACCGGCAAGGTCGACTACACGGCCGGGAACCCGGCCTCGTTCACCGACGACCTCTCCGGCGTGTTCGACGACGCCGACCACCAGGGCGACACTCCGGACGGCGCGACGATGTCCGGGAACACCCTCTCCTGGTCGGGGGCCCTGGCCGTGGGGCGGACGAAGACCATCACCTACTCGGTGGCCGTCCACGACCCGGACACGGGCGATCACGAGCTCGTGAACTCCGTCCGACCGACGGCCGCAGGGGGCTCCTGTGGGACGGCAGGGTGCGCCACGACCACGAAGGTGCGCTCCCTGGCGGTGAGCAAGACCGCCGACGTCGACGTCGTCACGCCCGGGGGGACGGTCACCTACACCGTGACGATGCGGAACACCGGTACCGCGGACTACACCGCGGCACACCCGGCGACGTTCGTCGACGACCTGTCGGGGGTGCTCGACGACGCGACCGTCGAGACCCTCCCGGACGACGTCACCTACCGCGAGCCGGAGTTGACGTGGAGCGGCCCGCTCGCCGCCGGCGCATCCGAGGCGTTCACCTACTCCGTGACCGTCGGTGACCGTGCCGCGAGTGACGCCGACGACGTCCTGACCAACACCGTCGTCGCGCCCCACAGCAACTGCCGCTCCGACCTGCAGGACCCGACGTGCGTCGTGCGGGTCCCGGTCCGCTCGTACTCCGTGCAGAAGACGGCCGACACCGACCACGCGGATCCGGGGGACGTCGTCACCTACACGGTGACGGTGGAGAACACCGGGGCCGTCGCGTTCACGGACGAGGACCCGGCGTCCTTCGAGGACGACTTGTCGGCGGTCCTCGACGACGCGACCTACGACCGGGACGCTGACCACGGCGCGACGGTGTCGGACGCCACCCTCGCCTGGTCCGGGGCGCTCGGGGTGGGCGAGACGACGACGGTCTCGTACTCGGTGACCGTCGACGATCCCGACACCGGCGACCGTTCGCTCGTGAACGTCGTCACCCCGAGTGCTCCGGGCGGTGCATGCGTGACCGACGCAGGATGCACGACGACCACGGCGGTCGCGCCTCCCGAGCCCGAGCCCGGCGCGGAGGTCGCGCCGGACGAACCGGTGACCGGCGCGGCGGTGCACACCGGGGGCACGGTCGCCGAGCCCGGGGCGGGCGCGCGCTGGTGGACGGTGCTCCTCGGTGCGGGAGGCACGGCGCTCGCCGGTGTGGTGCTGTTCACGGTCCTCCGGCGTCGCCAGCGGTGACCGATCCGCAGGCGGATCCCGCGCGACGGGGACGTCGGACGGGTCGGCGCCGGCCGCGGGTGCTCCTCGCGGCCGGCGCCCTCGCCGTGCTCATGATCGCCGGTGGCGTGGGCGGGTACTTCCTGGACGCCGGACCCTCAGCGGCCGGAACGGTGGTGGACATGCGCGGCAACGCCGTGCAGCTCGACCCGGAGGGTCCGATCGCGACCCGGCCCGCGACCGGGGCCGGAGCCATGACCGGGGCCGGAACCGTGGCCGGGCAGGAGGAACGGGCCGGCTCCCGGTTCATCGTCAGGTCCCTCGATCTCGACGTGCCCCTCGCTCGGCTCGCCGCCGCCGGCGGGGTCATCACCCCGCCCGGGTTCACGTCCGCCTACGTCGTGGACGGTCTCGGGGCGTCTCTCGCCGAGGGGGACCGCGGCACGGTCTTCGTGGTCATGCACTCCCTCCGCAACGGCGGCCTCGCGCCGGGGAACTTCTTGATCGACGTCGTTCGGCGGCGCGCTTCGGTGGCCCCCGGAACGGTCATCAGCGTCGGCGGTGTCGAGTACCGCGCCAGCACGGCGCGCGTCGTGCCGAAGGGTCGGCTCGCGTCGACGTCGTCGGTCTGGAGGGACGTGCCGGGCCGACTCGTCGTGATCACGTGCCTCCAGCGACCGGACGGCCGCCGCTCCGTCGACAACGTGGTGATCGAGGCGACCCGGGAGTGAGCGGGGCCCGCCACGCGGTGCGGCCGGGAGGCGCGGCTAGGACGCGAAGAACGACCCGATGAACGCGAACACGAGCGCGATCAGCGGGAACGACCCCTGCACCAGCGCGGAGTTGCGGTAGCGGCGACCGGTGGCCCCGAGGATCACCGATGCACCGACCATGCACGCGCAGGCGAAGACGACGAGAGCCCACCCGGTCGCGCTGCTGCCCGTGACGACGAGGACGACCCCGAGCACCGCCCCGATCGCCAGGAAGAGGTTGTAGAAGCCCTGGTTGAACGCCAGTGTCCGGGTCGATCGCGCCTCGGCCTCGTCCGCGATGCCGAACACCTGACGCGTGCGCGGGCTCGTCCAGGCGACGGATTCGAGGAAGAAGATGTAGACGTGCACCAGTCCGGCGAGGACGGCGAACACACACGAGATCCCGAGCACGATCGACATGGGAACCATTGTCCCAGGAGCGGGGAGCTGCCCAGACCACGCCCAGGAGTGGTGTGGACGGCAGTGGTGTCAGCGGGGTGTGTGGGGGAACCCCCGATCAGAGTGCGCGGAACGTCCGCCGCTCCCGGCCCTCCAGATGGGGGATCGCTCCCAGCGTGCCGTACTCCGAGAAGTGGGGCGAGTCGATGTGTGCCTGGAACGCGTCGTCGTCGACGTACTTCTCGAAGATCCGGAACACGCGCGGCTCGGCGTCGTCGACGTAGACCTCGTACACGAGGTTGCCCGGCTCCGCGTGCGTGGCCTCCACGAGGCTCTGCAGGGACTCGGCGACCGTCCCCTCGTGTCCCTCGATCGCGATCCACGTGGCGCTGACGATCGTTGCCATCCTCGACTCCGTTCCCGTGCCTCCCGGCCCGCGTCGGTCCCGGCCGACGCCGGGCGCTGCCGAGCCTAGGCGGGCAGGAGGGCCGTGTCCGGCATCCTCCCCTCCACAGCGCCGACCGCACCGCCGTCGTCCCCACGGTCAGCCGGGAGGCCCCGGCGCGCCCGTCCTGGCGCGTAGCGTCACCGACATGGACCGACCCGTCATCGTGCTCGACGTCAACGAGACCCTCTCCGACCTGTCGGCGCTCACCCCGGCCTTCGAGGCCGAGGGGGCTGCCGGTGCCCTCGCGCAGACCTGGTTCGCCGCCACCCTGCGCGACGGCTTCGCCCTGACGATGGTGGGCGAGTCCCGTTCGTTCGCCGAGGTCGGACGCCCCGTGCTGCTCGGGCTCCTGGCACACGTCGAGGGTCTGCTCGACGAGCCGGCGGATGCGGCTGACGCGATCCTCGGAGCGTTCGCCGAGCTCCCGCCGCACGACGACGTCGCAGCGGGGATCACCGCGCTCGCCGCAGCCGGGCACCGGATCGTGACGCTGTCGAACGGGGCGGGAGCCAACGCACGGGCACTGGTCGAGCGAGCCGGGGTCGCGGACCTGGTCGAGCGGCACATCGGCGTCGAGGACACGGGCGTCATGAAGCCCCACCCGGACGCCTACCGGCGGGGGCTCGCGTCGCTCGGGGTGGAACCGGGCGACGCCGTGCTCGCCGCGGTGCACCCCTGGGACCTGCACGGTGCTCGGCGGGCCGGGCTCCGGACGGCGTTCGTCGACCGCACCGGAGCGCCCTGGCCGGCGGTGTTCGAACGCGCCGAGTTCGCCGTGCCGTCCCTCGTCGAGCTCGCAGGCGTGATCCACATGTGAGTGCTCTCCACAGCCGCTGTCACACAGCGACCCGCGGTGGTGGCCGCCGTTAGGCTCGTCGCATGACCGCCGCCGATCAGCCCTCCGGGACCACCACCGACACCCGAGGAACCCGCTCGGCCTCGCCGTACGAGCGCTCCGCGGTCGACGAGCTCGCGGCGATCCGGCAGAGCATCGACAACATCGACGCGGCCGTCGTGCACATGCTCGCGGAGCGGTTCAAGTACACGCAGCGGGTGGGGTACCTGAAGGCCGCGGCCGGTATGCCGCCGGCGGACCCGGAGCGCGAGCAGGTCCAGGTCGCGCGGCTGCGGTCGCTCGCGGCGGAGTCGCACCTCGACCCCGCCTTCGCCGAGAAGTTCCTCAACTTCATCATCGCCGAGGTGATCCACCACCACGAGCGCATCGCGGTGGGCGACGAGTGACGGACACCGCGGCCGGGGTGGGGCAGGGACTCGCCGCGCTGCGGTTCCTCGTCGGCGGGTACACGGCATCCCGGGGTGGGAACGCGACGGGGATCTCCCTGGTCGAGGCGGACACCGCGGGTGACCTGGCGGCGCGGACCATCGCCGTCGTCGACAACCCCTCGTTCCTCGTGCAGTCCGGCGACAGCGTGTTCGCCGTGTCCGAAGCGGCGGAGGGCAGCGTGCATGCGTTCCGCCGTCACGACGCCACCCTCGAGCACCGTTGGGATGCCCCGAGCCACGGTGCAGACCCCTGCCACGCGCACGTCGATCCGTCCGGCGTCCTGCTGCTCGCGAACTACTCCTCGGGCAGCGTCGGTGCGGTCGCACTCGAACCAGCGGACGTGCACGCCGAGTCGGTCCTCCACGACGGGACCGTCGCGTACGAGCACGGCGCGGGGACCCGGGCCGGAGCCCCGGTCCTCTCGACGACCGGCACCGATCTCCCGCACGGCTCGGGGCCGGTCGTGACGCGGCAGGAGCAGCCGCACGCGCACCAGGTCGTCGCGGGCCGCAACGGCACCGTCCTGGTCTCGGACCTCGGCGGGGACGCGATCCACGAGTACCGCATCGGTGTCGACGATGACGGCGCCCCCGTCATCGACCACGTCCGTCAGCACGCCCTGCTCGCCGGGACGGGGCCCCGGCACATGGCGTGGTGGGGCGACCACCTGCTCGTCAGCGGGGAGCTCGACGGACGGGTGCACCGCCTCCAGGCCGATGCCGACGGCGTCCTGCACGACGTCGAGAGTGCACCCGCGTTCGACGGGCCCGTCGGCGAGACGCTGCTGTCCCACATCGAGGTCGACGACACCGGTCGCGTGTACGTGGCGGCTCGCGGGCGCGACACCATCTGCGTGCTCGATGCCGCGCAGGGGCTGCGACGCCTGGCGGAGGTCCCGTGCGGCGGATCGTGGCCGCGGCACTTCGCCCGCGTCGGCGGGTTCCTCCTCGTCGCGAACGAGCGGTCCGACGGCGTCGCGGTCCTGCCGCTCGACCAGGACGGCATCCCGGGTGTCCCCGTCGCGGTCGTCCCCGTTGGGACCCCGACCTGCATCGTGCCCATCGCCTGAGCCGAGGGTCGGGCAGCCCGGGGCGCCGTGTCCGTGGGCGCCGTGTCCACAGGCCACGCCCGGACCGTCGAAGACAGGCGGAACGGGATCGGTGGGCGGGGTCAGGCCGTGGGGGAGCCCGCCCCCTCGGGCTGGACCACGTTCGCGAGCGGCCGCCCGGCCGCCAGAGCCGCCACCTGCCGCCGCATGAGGTCCACCGTCCGCGGCACGCTCAGACCCGTGTTCCCTCCGACGTGCGGCGTCAACACGGTGTTCGGCGTCGTCCAGAGCGGGTGCCCCCCGGGCAGTGGCTCCGGGTCGGTGACGTCGAGCGCCGCGGACAGGCGCCCGGACGACAACTCGGCCACGAGCGCCTCGGTGTCGACGACCCCACCGCGGGCGACGTTGACGAGCAGGGCGCCGTCGGGCATGGCGGCGAGCAGTTCGGCGGACACCAGCCCGGCCGTCGTGTCGGTGAGCGGGGTGATGAGCACGACCACGTCGGCCGTCGCCACGAGCGTCGGGAGCTCGGTGAACGCGTGCACCTGCCGGCCGTCCTGCTCGCGAGCGGTGCGGGCCACGACGGTGACGTGGGACTTGAACGCCTCGAACCGGTCGGCGATCTCGCGGCCGATCGAGCCGTGGCCGACCACGAGCACCCGCCGTTCCGCGAGCGAGCGCCCGAGCCGAACGGTCCACTCCTGCCGGGTGCGCTCGAGCGTGTGCACGTCGAGGTTCCGGAGCGAGGTCAACGCCAGGCCGACGGCGAGTTCGGCGGTCTCGTCGTCGTGGATCCCGCGGCCGTTCGCGAGCGTGGCGTGTCCGGGCACGTGGGGGAGCGCCCACTCGTACCCCGCGCTCGGGAGCTGCAGGAGCTCGAGCCCGGGCAGGTCGTGCACGTACTGCCAGCGGTGACCGCCGCGGAAGTACGCCGGGATGAGCACGCCGGTGACGGAGGACGGCCGGGGGTGGGGCGACTCGATGTCCCAGACCTCGAGCGTGACGCCGTCGGGCGCGGGCCCGAACAGGTCGAGCATCTCCGCGGTCGGCAGGGTGACGACCGTCATCGTCAGCCGAGCGTCCCCTCGGTGACGGTCTCCTCGACCACGGCACCGAACCGCTCGGGCAGGGTGCTGCCGTGGGTCCGACGGAGCTCGGCGAGCGGCACGGTGAAGGCGCCCTGGAGCTCGAGCGCCTGCGACTCCGCGTCGGTCACGCCGATGCGGAGCACCGGGTACCCGCGGCCGTCGCAGAGTCCCTGGAACCGGACGTCGTCCTCGCGCCGGACGGTGACGAGCACGCGGCCGGTCGACTCCGAGAACAGCGCGGTGGCGAGGTCGATGCCGTCGCGGTCCTCGAGCTCGTCGAGCACGACGCGCGCGCCGATGCCGAACCGCAGCACGGACTCGGCGAGCGACTGCGCGAGCCCGCCGTCGGCGAGGTCGTGCGCGCTCGTCAGCAGCTGCTCGTCGGCCGCGGCGTGCAGGAGGTCCGCGAGGGCCTTCTCCTGGTCGAGGTCGACCGCCGGCGGACGCCCGCCGAGGTGCCCGTGCACGGTGCCGGCCCAGGCCGAGCCGTCGAGCTCGAGCGAGGTCCGTCCGAGCAGGTAGACGTTGTGGCCGTCGTCCTGCCAGCCCGACGGCACCCGCTTGGCGACGTCGTCGATGATCCCGAGGACACCGACCACGGGGGTCGGGTGGATCGGCGTCGTGCCGGTCTGGTTGTAGAACGACACGTTGCCGCCCGTGACGGGGATCCCGAGCTCCATGCAGCCGTCGGCGAGGCCCTCGACCGCCTGCGAGAACTGCCACATCACCTCGGGGTTCTCCGGGGAGCCGAAGTTCAGGCAGTCGGTCACCGCCGCGGGCACCGCACCCGTCGTCGCGACGTTGCGGTAGGCCTCGGCGAGGGCGAGACGGGCGCCCTCCTTGGGGTCGAGGTAGCAGTAGCGGCCGTTGGCGTCCGTGGCGATCGCCACACCGAGGCCGGTCTCCTCGTCGACGCGGATCATGCCGCCGTCGTCGGGGAACGACAGGGCCGTGTTCCCGAGGACGTACGTGTCGTACTGGTTCGTCACCCAGCGCTTGTCCGCCATGTTCGGCGAGCCGAGCACCTGCAGGAACTGGGTGCGGAGGTCCTCGCCCTCGAACGGACGGTCGAGCGAGGCCGCGCTGTCCTCTTGCACCGCGTCGATCCAGGTCGGGTAGGCGACGGGCCGGTCGTACACGGGGCCGTCGACCGCGACGGTGCGGGGGTCGACGTTGACGATCTCCTGCCCCTGCCAGTCGATGACCAGGCGGCCGGTGCCGGTGACCTCGCCGAGGACGCTCGTCTCGACGTCCCACTTGGCGGTGACCGCGAGGAACGCGTCGAGCTTGTCCGGCCGGACGACGGCCATCATGCGCTCCTGGCTCTCCGACATGAGGATCTCCTCGGCCGTGAGCGTGGGGTCGCGGAGCAGCACGTCGTCGAGCGAGATGTGCATGCCGCCGTCGCCGTTCGACGCGAGCTCCGAGGTCGCGCACGAGATGCCGGCCGCGCCGAGGTCCTGGATGCCCTCGACGAGGCCAGCGCGGAACAGCTCGAGGCAGCACTCGATCAGGACCTTCTCGGCGAACGGGTCGCCGACCTGGACCGCCGGACGCTTGGTCGGGCCGCCCTCGGTGAACGTGTCGGAGGCGAGGATCGACGCGCCACCGATGCCGTCGCCTCCCGTCCGGGCGCCGAACAGGACGATCTTGTTGCCGGTGCCCGACGCGTTCGCCAGGTGCAGGTCCTCGTGCTTGAGGACCCCCACCGCGAGCGCGTTCACCAGGGGGTTCCCCTGGTAGATCGGGTCGAAGTAGGTCTCGCCGCCGATGTTCGGCAGGCCCAGGCAGTTGCCGTAGAACGAGATGCCCCCGACGACGCCGTGCACGACGCGCGCGGTGTCCTCGGCGTCGATGGCGCCGAACCGAAGCTGGTCCATGACCGCCACCGGGCGGGCACCCATCGAGATGATGTCGCGGACGATGCCCCCGACGCCCGTGGCCGCGCCCTGGTACGGCTCGACGTAGGACGGGTGGTTGTGGGACTCGACCTTGAACGTGACGGCGTAGCCGTTGCCGACGTCGACGACGCCGGCGTTCTCGCCCATGCCGACCATGAGCCGCTTGGTCATCTCCGGCGTGACCTTCCGGCCGAACTGCCGCAGGTAGTTCTTCGACGACTTGTACGAGCAGTGCTCGCTCCACATCACCGAGTACATGGCGAGCTCGCCCGAGGTGGGGCGGCGGCCGAGGATCTCGCGGATTCGCGCGTACTCGTCGGCCGTGAGCCCGAGGGCCTCGTACGGCTGCTCCTTGTCGGGCGTCGCGGCGGCGTCCTGCACGGTGTCGGGAGCCGGGACCCCTCGGCCGCCCGCGGACGGACCGCCAGCGGCGCCAGCGGGAGCGGGCCCGGGGATCGTCGGCGCCTCGGCGACCGGGGCGCCCGGCGCGGTCGTGGCGGGCTCGGGCGCGAACTGCGCGTGGGCGTCGGACTGCTGGGCGTCGGTCACGGCTGCGGAGGCTCCTGGTCGCGGGCGTCGACGGTTCGGCGCCGGGTGGTCACGTCGGTGCTCGCCGTGTGACGAGCGGGGGTGCTCGTCACCGGACGAGCGTCGACTCGATGACCGAGGTGAAGAAGGTGAGACCGTCGGTGCCCGAGGACATCGCGGCGGGGGTGTCCGGCCCGAACCCGGGCTCGGTGGCGTGCTCGGGGTGCGGCATGAGCCCGACGACGTTCCCGCGCTCGTTCGAGACACCGGCGATGTCGTCGATGGAGCCGTTCGGGTTGACCCCGACGTACCGGAAGACGACCTGCCCCTCGCCCTCGATGCGCTTGATCGTCTCGCTGTCGGCGACGAACCGGCCGTCGGCGTTCTTGAGCGGGATGGTGATCTCCTGCTCGGGCGCGAACCCGCTCGTCCACGCGGTCTCGGCGTTCTCGACGCGCAGCTTCTGGTCGCGCCGGATGAACTGCTGGTGTGCGTTCCGGGTGTGCGCGCCGGGGACGAGCCGGGCCTCCGCGAGCATCTGGAACCCGTTGCAGATGCCGAGCACCGGCATCCCCTTGTCGGCGGCGTCGATGACCTCGGCCATGATCGGCGCCTTCGCGGCGATCGCACCGGCGCGCAGGTAGTCCCCGTACGAGAACCCGCCGGGCAGCACGATGCCGTCGACGCCCTGGAGGTCGTGGTCGCCGTGCCAGAGCGCGACCGGCTCGGCACCGGCCAGGCGGACGGCGCGCTGGGCGTCGCGGTCGTCCAGCGATCCGGGGAACGTGATGACGCCGATGCGCACCGGGGTCACTCGCCCTCGACGTGGACGGAGACGACGTCCTCGATCACGGCGTTCGAGAAGACGTCGGCAGCGATCCCGCGGACCTCGTCGAGCTTGGCGTCGTCGACAGGCCCGTCGACGGACACCTCGAACCGCTTGCCGATGCGGACGTTCGTGAGGTCGGACTTGCCGAGGCGGGCCAGGGCGCCGCCCACGGCCTTCCCCTGGGGGTCGAGGATCTCTGCCTTCGGCATGACTTCGACGACGATCGTGGGCACCTTGTCAACTCCAACAGGGGTCGGGGGGAAGGGACCAGCCGAGTCTACCCTTGCGTCCGGTTGTTCCAAGGCGTATATTCCACGTCGAATAATCGGCGTCGGACAACCAGGACGGGAGGCCCTCCATGCCGGACATGACACCGCTCGCGTTCGCCGCGCTCGCGCTGCTCGCCGAGCGCCCCATGCACCCGTACGAGATGTTCCAGACGATGGTGCTCCGGAAGGAGGACCGGAACGTCAAGGTGCGCCCGGGCACGCTCTACCACCAGGTCGGGCGACTGACGCAACTCGGATACCTGGTCGAGCAGGGCACGGACCGCGAGGGCAACCGGCCCGAGCGCACCACCTACGCCATCACGGAGCAGGGGCGGGCGGTGCTCCGCGAGCAGCTCCTGACGATGCTCGCGACCCCGGCCGAGGAGTACCCCGAGTTCCCGCTCGCCATCGCCGAGGCGCACAACCTGCCCCGCGTCGAGGTCCTCGACACCCTCGGCACGCGGATCGCCGCGCTCCGGGAACGGACGGCCTTCCTCGACGAGGCGTACGAGAGCGTCACCTCGAAGCACCTCCCCGAGCGCTACTGGCTCGACCTGGCGTACCAGCGCACCGTGCTCGCCGCCGAACTCGCGGCGGTCGAGCAGGTCGTCGACCGCCTCACCACGGGCGACCTCGACTGGGAGGGCGCGGACGACCACCCCGACGCCCTCGCGTACCACGCGACTGACCACCACAAGGAAGCAGAACCGAACGCATGACCACCGAACGCAAGCCCTGGCCGGCCCTCTGGGCCCTCGTCATCGGCTTCTTCATGATCCTCGTCGACTCGACCATCGTGTCCGTCGCGACCCCCACCATCGAGCGGAAGCTCGACGCCGACATCGACTCCGTCATCTGGGTGACGAGCGCCTACCTGCTCGCGTACGCCGTGCCGCTCCTCATCACCGGTCGCCTCGGTGACCGCTTCGGCCCGAAGACGATGTACCAGATCGGGCTCGTCGTCTTCACCCTGTCCAGTCTCTGGTGCGGGCTGTCCGGCTCGATCGGCATGCTCATCGTCGCCCGCGTCGTGCAGGGCCTCGGTGCCGCGATGATGACCCCGCAGACCATGGCGACCATCACGCGGATGTTCCCGCCCGAGCGCCGTGGTGCCGCCATGGGCCTCTGGGGTGCCACGGCCGGCGTCGCGACCCTCGTCGGACCGATCGCGGGCGGCCTGCTCGTCGACGGCCTCGGCTGGCAGTGGATCTTCTTCGTGAACGTGCCCGTCGGCGTCGTCGCCTTCGTGCTCGCGCAGCGGCTCGTCCCGACGTTCGACACGCACGCGCACTCGTTCGACGTCCTCGGCATCGTGCTCAGCGCCGCTGGGCTGTTCCTGCTCGTCTTCGGCATCCAGGAGGGCGGGACCTACGACTGGGGCACCATCACGGGCCCGATCTCCGTCTGGTCGCTCATCATCGCCGGCATCGTCGTGCTCGCCGCGTTCGTGGTGTGGCAGGGCGTGCAGAAAGGTGAGCCGCTCCTCCCGCTCGGCCTGTTCGCGGACCGCAACTTCTCGCTCGCCAACCTGGCCATCACGGCCGTCGGCGTCTCGATCTCGTCCTTCGCGCTGCCGGTGACGCTCTGGGCGCAGGACGTCACGGCGTTCTCGCCGACGCAGGCCGCGCTCCTCCTCACGCCCATGGCCGTGCTCTCCGCGGGGCTCGCGCCGTTCGTCGGGCGCAACATGCACCGCGTGAACCCGAAGTGGATCGGGGCGTTCGGGCTCGCCTGCACCTCGGCCGGGCTGTTCTGGATCGGCTCCCTCATCGCCGGCAACGCGGCCTGGGGTTGGATCCTGCTCCCCGCGCTGCTGCTCGGCCTCGGCAACGCCTGCATGTGGGGGCCGCTGTCCGTCACCGCCACCCGGAACCTGCCGCCGCGCCTCGCCGGCGCCGGCTCCGGCGTCTACAACACGACACGGCAGATCGGCGCCGTGCTCGGTTCCGCCGGCATCGCCGCGCTCATGGAGTCGCGGATCTCCGCCGAGTTCCCCCACTCGGGAGGCGCGGGGAACTCCGGCAGCGCCTCCTCCGCGATCGGGGTGCTCCCGTCGTTCCTCAAGCTGCCGTTCAGCACCGCGATGGGGCAGGCGCTCGTGCTCCCCGCGGCCGTGCTGATCGTGGCGATCGTCGCCGCGCTGTTCTTCGCGAAGCCGAAGGCCGCGGCGTGGGGCGGGGCCGGTCGTCCGGCTGCGGGTGCGGGTGCCTCGGCGCAGGCCGGTGCCCCTGCCGCGGCGGCGGGTACTCCGGTCGGTGCCGGTGCCGGTGCCGGTGCCGGTGCCGGTGCCGGTGCCGGTGCTCCGGCGCGGGCTGGCGCCAGGGCGGAGGCCGGTGCGACCGCTGTCCCGGCCACCGTCGGCCCGACCACGGACGCGACGCCGACCATCCTCGAGTAGCCACGCTCGGCCTCCCGGCCCCGCCGTCCCATGCACCTGCATGTGGCGACGGGGCCGCCGTCGTTCGACCGCGGGAGTGTCGGGAACCGGTGGAAGCGGGGGCCCCGGAAGGGGGGACGGCGGGTCAGGCCTGGCGGCGGAACCGGTCGAGGTGTTCCCGCGTCATGGCCTCGACCTCCTCGTCGGACAGCTCGTCGATGCTGCGGGCCTCGCGGCGGTCCGTCCGCTGCCACCGGATGAACAGCGCGATGAGGATCGGGATGTCCCCGACCTCGGCGATGAACCAGAGCAGGTCCGCCGCCAGGTGCTGGTCCTGCAGGGCGGACGGCGCCCACGACGGCCCGACGAGCCCGACGCCCGCGTGGTCCATGACGTGGTTCGTGATCCGCATGACGACCCCGGGCACGGCGTCGAGCAGCAGCTCCACGAACGCGAGCAGGAACTCCGCCGTGAGGAACGTCGTGGAGCGCAGCACGCCCGGCTCCGAGATCGGCGCGACGAGCGCGAACCCGAGCATCGGGACGAACACGGTGATGACGACCTCCCACACGCCCGACGTGCGGATCGTCGCCGCGAGCGGGGTGAGGAGCACCGCGAACACCGCGAGCGCGACGAGCGGCGACACGATCGCGTTGCCGAGCAGCCGGACCGCCCGCGAGTGCAGCAGACCGTCGACGACGCGGACGCTCCGCTCGGAGCCCGCCAGACGGACGAGCGTGAGCGGGCCGCCGAGCGCGGCGAAGGTCGGCACGGCGATGAGCAGCAGCGCGAGCCGGAGGACGAACGCCCAGCGGAGTTCCCGGTCGTACACGCCGGTGATCCCGAACTGCAGGACCGCGAACAGCACGAGGGCCGCGACGAAGCCGAGCACCCGCGCTGCCGACCACTGGTGTCCGCGGCGACGTGCGATGACGAGCCACCGCCCGTACGCCACCGCAGCGACGACGAGCATCACGGCCGCGAGCGGGTCGAGGTGCCAGGTGCTCCAGAAGACGGCGGGCGTGGGCGTGGGGTGCCTCCTGGCGTGCGGGGACGCGGCTCGCGCGGGAGCCGCGGCGGTGGAGGTTCCATTGTCGGTCCACGGCGACCGTCCGGCACGCTCCGCCTCGGTGAGATTCGGCTCAGCCCCGCTGTGCTCCGCACCGGGTGCCGTCGCGGCAGACCGGCATCCGGCTCAGACCAGCTGCGCGTCCCAGTGCAGTTCGCCGCCCGGCCAGTCCTCGAGCGTCGCGCGGACGGGCAGCACGAGCCACCCCTCGTCGTCGACGACGGTGAGGCCCGCCCCGTCGGCGGTGAAGGCCGAGTACCAGCCCGCGGTGTCGGAGAGCAGCCGCCAGCCGGCCGAGCCGTAGAACGGCACGCGGTCCTCGCCCGTCCCGAGCAGGCCGAAGGGGACCGCGAGCTCGTCGAGCACCGCCGCGGTCCGCGCCAGGAGCTCGCCACCGAGCCCCCGGCCCTGGAGGCGCGGGGTCACCCCGACGAGCCCGACCGCCCCGACGAGCTGGTCGCGTCCGCCGACGGTCACGAACATCCGCCGGATCCCGACGTGCGCGACGACGACGTCGTCCACGGTCGCGATCACCCGCCGTTCGGGCTGCATCCCGCTCCAGCTCCGCCCGCCGACGTACCAGTGGTCCCAGTCCGGGAACGCCTGCGCGAGCATCGTCGCGATGGCCTCGTGGTCGGTGAGGGTGAGGTCGCCCTCGCGGACGACGGTCCACTCGGGTGCGGGCTCGGTCATCGCTCCATCCTGCCCCGGCTCAGACCTCGAGCGAGAACCCGCCGTCGGACTTCAGCAGCTGCCCGTTCACCCAGCCGCCCTCGGGCGAGCAGAGGAACCCGACGAGCGCGGCCGTGTCCGCGGGGGTGCCGAGTCGACCGCCCGGGGTCCGCCCGAGCACCATCTCGACGACCTCGGGCGTCATCCACCCGGTGTCGTTCGGTCCGGGGTTCACGAGGTTCGCCGCGACACCGAGGTCGGCGAGCTCCTTGGCGGCGGCCAGGACGATCCGGTCGAGCGCGCCCTTGCTCATGCCGTACGCCAGGTTGAACGCGGTGTGGTCGCTCGTCAGCGCGACGATCCGGCGCCGCTCCCGCGGAACGTCGGCGGCCGTGCCCCGCAGTGCCTCGGCGTACGCCTGGATCATCAGGAACGTGGCCCGGGCGTTCACCGCGACGTGCCGGTCGAAGGCCTCGACCGTCGTGGTCGCGATCGACGAGTCGACCGACTCGGCGTGCGACAGCACGAGCGCCGCCACCGGTGCGTCGAGCGCCGCCGCCGCCGCGGGCACGAGTCCCGCCGCCTGGTCCGCCTCCGCCAGGTCGACCGGGAGGCGCGCCACTCGGGCACCGGCAGCGGCGCAGGCCTCGACCACCGCGTCGACCCCCTCGGGGTCCGGTGCGCCGTACACGCGCTCGTCGTACGGACCCCACCAGCTGAAGGCGAGGTCCCAGCCGTCCGCCGCCAGCCGTTCCGCGAGCGCCGCCGCGATGCCCGCGCGGCGCCCGACCCCCGTCACGAGCGCGACCGGTCGCGCTGATGTCCCTCGGTCGACCACGTCGTCGTCCTCCCCGTCGGCTGTCTCGTCCGCCTCGGACATCATGGCCTCGCTGATGACCGTCGACGGGCGGCACACGCCGGAACGGAGATCAGCGGTGGCAGCCCCCGGTGCCGAGCCGGACGTGGACGACCTCGTCGACGTGCAGCGTCGTGCGCAGCGTGCAGAGCCCCGACGCGCGGACCGTGATGCGCCCGAGCGGCACCCCGGCGAAGTCGGACGACTGCCCGGGGAGCATCGACTGGTGCTCGACGAGCTGCCCGTCGGCGTCGAGCACCTGCACGTTGTAGCGGTGTCCCTGCGCGGCGTCGGTGCTCACGTCGACGCTCACCCGACCCGTGCTGTCGTGGACGGAACAGCCCGCCAGGCCGGTGACGAGGCCTGCGGCCAGAGCGATGGAGCACAGGACGCGAGGCACGGATCCAGCGTACGTCGCGCCTCCCGGACCGGTGCTCGGAGCGTGACCGGCCGGTGCCGTGCTGCGATGCGGCGGGTCAGGCGCCGAGGCGTTCGATGAGCTCCCGGTACCGCGCTGCGGTCCGCTCGACGATCTCGTCGGGCAGCACGGGCGGGGTGCCCTGCCCGTCCCAGTGCTCGGTGAGCCAGTTCCGCACGATCTGCTTGTCGAACGACGCCGTGCGGTCGCCGCCCTCGTGGGCCTCGGCGTCCCAGTAGCGGCTCGAGTCGCTCGTCAGGACCTCGTCCGCGATCCGGATCTGCCCGGCGGCGTCGTGGCCGAACTCGAACTTCGTGTCCGCGATGACGACCCCGCGCTGCAGGGCGATCGCGGCCGCGGACTCGTACACGTGCAGGGACATGTCGCGGAGCGCGGCGGCGACGTCCGGCCCGACGAGCTCGACCGTCCGCTCGTAGGTGATGTTCTCGTCGTGGGCGCCCTGCGGGGCCTTGTACGCGGGGGTGTAGATCGGCTCGGGCAGCCGGTCGCCGTTCGACAGCCCCGCGGGCAGGGCGACGCCGCACACGCTCCCGGTCTCCTGGTACTCCGCCCAGCCGCTGCCGACGAGGTACCCTCGCACGACGCACTCGATCGGGAACATCGTGAGCGGCCGGACGCGCATCGACCGTGCCGCCACGGCCTCCGGTACGGGCGTGCCCTGGTGGGTCTCGCCGAGCAGGTGGTTCGGGACGTCCCCGAGCTGCGCGAACCAGAACCGCGACAGCCGCGTGAGCAGCTCGCCCTTGCCGGGGATCGGCGGTTCGAGCGCGTGGTCGAACGCGCTGACGCGGTCGCTCGCGACGAGCAGGAGCTCGGTCGCGGTCGCCGGGGAGGCCGCGCTCGCCGGCACGTACAGGTCACGGACCTTGCCGGTCGCGACGTGCCGCCAGCCCTCGAGCTCCGCTGCGGTCGCGGGGCGCACGCCCCCCGTCTCCGCGGCGGTCACCGTGCCACCCGCGCCGCGATGTCGGTGCGGTACTGCGCGCCCTCGAGGTGGATCCGGGACAGGCCGGCGTAGGCCCGGGCACGCGCCTGTTCGAACGAGTCACCGATCGCGACGACGTTGAGCACCCGGCCGCCCGTGGCGATGAGCTGTCCCTCGAGCATCCCCGTCGCGGCGTGCAGGACGGTCACGCCCTCGAGTGCCGCGGCGTCGTCGAGCCCGGTGATCGGCCGACCGGTGACGGGGTTGTCGGGGTAGCCCTCGCTCGCGAGCACGACGGTGACGGCGGCACCGGGCGCGAACTCCGGACGCGGGGTCTGGCCGAGCCGTCCGGTCGCGGCGGCGAGCATGAGCGCGCTGAGCGGCGTCACGAGGCGGGGGAGCACCACCTGGGTCTCCGGATCGCCGAACCGCGCGTTGAACTCGATGACGCGGACGCCCTGCTCGGTGACGATGAGGCCGCAGTAAAGGAGCCCGATGAACGGGGTGCCCTCGTGCTCGAGCCGGCGGACCGTCGGCAGCGCCACGAGTTCGGTGACCTCGTCGACGAAGGCCCGCTCGGAGCCCCAGCGTTCGTCGAGCCACGGCAGGCGCGAGTACGCCCCCATGCCGCCGGTGTTCGGCCCGACGTCGCCGTCCCCGAGCCGCTTGTAGTCCTGCGCGGGGGTCATCGGCAGCACGTCGTGGCCGTCGCTGAAGAAGAAGAGCGAGACCTCCTCGCCGTCGAGGAACTCCTCGATGACGACGTGGCCGTACTGGAGCCAGTAGGTCGCGTGCTCGACGGCGGCCTGGCGGTCCTCGGTCACGAGCACGCCCTTGCCGGCCGCCAGCCCGTCCGCCTTGACGACGTACGGCGCGCCGAGGCGGTCCAGGGCGGCCTCGACCTCGTCCGCCGTTCCCACGTGGGCGGCCTCGCCCGTCGGGACCCCGGCCTCGGCCATGATCCGCTTGGCGAACGCCTTGGAGCCCTCGATCCGCGCCGCGGCCTTGCCCGGCCCGAACACCGCGATGCCGCGCGTCCGGAGCGCGTCCGCGACGCCCTCGACGAGCGGGGCCTCCGGGCCGATCACGACGAGTTCGATGCCGTTCTCGATCGCGTACTCCGTCACGAGCCCGCGGTTCGTCGCGTCGAGCCCGACCGTCTCGACGTCGGCGGCGATACCGGTGTTGCCCGGGGCTGCGGTGATGACGTGGCCGGCGTCCTCCGCGAGGAGCGCGGCGATGATCGCGTGCTCACGGGCACCGGAACCGAGAACGAGGATGCGCACGGCCACAGCCTACCGAGCGACGGTCGACCGCCGGCCCGGGCGGTACGCTGACGCCGTGCCCCGCAGGACCATCGACGCCGCCGAGGGCGCCGCCGCGCTCGCCGCCGTGCAGGGCGGAGCCACCGATCGCACGTCCACCGCGACCGCCGTGCGGTGGACGCTCCAGGAACTCGCCGACACCGTGCCGGGCAACAGCGTCGAGGTCCGTGTCCCCCCGTACGGAGCCGTCCAGGCCGTTCCGGGTCCGCGCCACACGCGCGGCACGCCGCCGAACGTGGTCGAGACCGATGCCGCGACCTGGATCGCCCTCGCCACGGGGGCGATCTCCTGGGCCGAGGCGGTCGGAGCCGCGCGCGTGACGGCGTCGGGATCACGCGCCGACCTGGCCCCGTTCCTCCCGGTCCGCCTGCCGCGCGCCTGACCGCGCTCGATCGGTCCGGTTGTCCCCCGTGTCCCTCGGGCGGGTGACAGATTTAGGTACCTGCTTACCGATGCCGACCGGTGGGTCCCCTCGTTAGCGTTGGTGACGCCACCGGGAGGCGGGCCCGACCCGAACGGGCCCGACCCCGACGACACCCACACGACGCTGCCCGAACAGCGTTCGTGTGGGTGCCATGGCCGTGATCACGGCGCACGTGGTGTGCGGCGGACTCGACGATCAGAGTCGATCGACGAGTTCCGACCGCGAGTGGATGTCCCACTTGGCGAAGATCCGCGCGATGTGCGCGTCGATCGTGCGGACGCTCCGACCGAGCTGCTCGGCGATCTGTCGGTTGCTCAGCCCCTGCCCGGCGAGCTCCGCGACCTCGTACTCGCGACGGGTCAACGGGGGGCCCTTCTGGCCGACGCGGATCATCACGCCCGCGGCCGCCAGGGTCGCACGTGCCTCGGCGATGACCCGCTCGTCCCCGCTCGCGAGCGCCGCTGCGTGGCCGACGATCGCCGGCGCGAGGGCACCCTCGACGTGCTCGGCGGCGGCGCGGAGCCGGGCCAGGGCGCCCCGGGTGTCGGCCCCCTGCGCGAACAGCAGCACGAACTGGACGTTGCGCGCGAGCATCGCCGGCATCCACGCGCCCGAGCGCTCCGACCGCTGCGCGATCGTCATGGCGTCCGCCATCGCGGCGGGTCGCCCGAGCACCGAGTCCGTGAACGTCAGGCTCAGCGGGATCTCCTCGCCCGTGATGCGCATCCCACGGAGCGGCGTCGCACGGGCGCGTTCCGCCGACACCACGGCCTCGCGCGTCCGCCCCGCGACGGCCTGCGCGAACGCGAGCTTCGCCCAGGCGTATCCGGCGAACCCGCCGTGGTCGAGCACTGCGAACCGCTCGCACGCGCCGGAGAACGCGGTGATCGCGTCGTCCCAGCGGCGCTCCGCGAGCGCCTGGTTGCCGGCGCCGAGGAGCTCGAGCGTGAAGTCGTACTTGAAAAACGGGCTCCACCGACGGTCGACCTGCACCGTCAGGCCGCTGACGTCGCCCGCCCAGAGCTGGACCTGGTGCAGCACCGAGTACAGCTCGCCGAGGCTCCACGGCGCGACCTCGATGTTCGCGGCGGCGACCTCGAGTGACGTCCGGCACAGCCGCAGGGCCTCGCCGATCCGGCCGGTCGTGGCGAGTGCCACCACGGCGCACGGTGCGATCGCCAGGAACCCGAACGGGATCACGGGCGCGTGCAGCACGCCGCTGCGCTCGACCTCGGCGAGCACCTCGGCGAACCGGCCGCCCCAGCCGAGATGCGTCAGCCGGAGGACCCGGAGACGCTCCCGGGACGCGTCGTCCACGAGCGTCGCGGCCTCCTCGACCAGGGCGACCGCGGCGTCGACGTCGTCGTCGTGGAACTGCCGGAGGTTCGCCAGGACCTCCACGGCCTCGACGAGCAGGTCCCCGGGCAGGGCGGTCGGGTCGGAGCGTGCGAGCAGCCAGGCACGTTCGGCGTCGTGGCGCGCGGCCTCACGCCCAACCCCGTAGGTGCGGGCCGTCGCGCGGAGGCACAGCGCGGCCACCGACACCGCCAACGTCGTGTCGTCGGCCGACAACGCTGAGGAGGCGAGCGCCGTCGCGCTCTCGTACTCCTGCAGCCGTACCGCCACCCCGGCGGCGTCGAGCAGCTGGTCGGCCGACGGCACGACGCCGCACTCGAGCGCCCACAACGCGGCACGGAGGCGCGCGGCCGGTGGGGCGTCCCCGCCGACCGGGTCAGCGCGGAACGCGTTCGCCCGCGCGAACAACCGGGCCCGACGTGCCACCGGGACGAGGGACCGGACGACCTCGCCGACGAGCGGGTGGGCGGGCCGGACCACCGGGGTGCCGTCCGCCGTCATGTCGGAGTCGACGGACACGAGACCGAGCGACGCGACGCGGTCGACATCGGCGTCGTCCACCAGGGCCAGCAGCCGCGACAACGGGATCGGGTCCGCCAACGCCACGATGTCCACGACGTCCCGGAGGGCCGGTTCGAGGCCCGCGAGTTCCGATCGGTACATGTCCGCCAGGCTGTTCGACGCGGTGATCCGCCCGGGCCAGTACCACCCTGACGCGGTCCGCTCGAGGGCGCCGGACGCCACCGCCGCGCGGACGACCTCGCGCAGGTGCAGGGGGTTGCCGCGGGTCGCGCGGTGCACCCGTTCCACGCTGGCGTGCTCGAGCGGGCCGGAGAGCGCCCGCTCGAGCAGCCGCTCGGTCTCGCGGAGGTCGAGCGGCGTCAGGTCGATGCGTTCGAGCAGGTCGTCCTGCCACAGGCGGCGCAGGGGCTCCTCGAGCCGGGTGAAGTCGCGGCAGGTCAGCACGAGCCGTGCGTGCGCGTGCCGGACGAGCCAGGCGACGTACCGCGCGGTGATCGGGTCGAGGTGGTCGGCGTCGTCGATGCGCAGGACGACGTCGCGATCGACGAGGTCCGCCGCGACGCGGAGGGTGTGCTCGGCCTCGAGCTCGTCGGTGAGCGCCGCGGCCGGCAGGTCCCCGAACCGGGCGATGGCGGCCGCGAACGGCTTGGCCGTCTCGTGCGGTGAGGCCGTGATCGGGATGACCCGGACGTCCCCGGTGCTGCGCTGCGCCACGCGGTCCGTGACGCGCGCGGCCACGACGCTCTTGCCGAGTCCCGCCGCGCCGACGATGGCGACACTCCAGCCGTCGTCGGCGAGCACGGTGACGGCGCGGTCCTCCTCGCGCCGGGGGACGAGTGGCCACGGCAGACGGGCACCGGGACGGGAAACCCGTCGGCGCGTGTCGTCCTCCGGCTCCACCACGGCCGTCGCTCCTCGCATGTCGGGACTTCGTCGTCCCCCATTGTCCTCGGTCCGGGGGACCCATGGCCAGGCCGCGGATGTCCCACAGTGGGGGACAATGGTCCGGTGAGCACCACCGAGCCGCCCCCAGACCGCGGGACCCCCGACGAACCGCGGACCGTCGACGCGTCCGTCCCCGCCCCGTCCGAAGTGGCGTCGCGTCGTGAGGTCTCGATCCGGCGTGCTCCGAAGTTCGGCGTGTTCATCGTCGGCGGCGGCCTACTCGGATTCGTCGTGACCTTCTTCGTCGTGCTCGCCACGCAGCACCTCGCCGACGGCGCGTCCGTCGCCACGACCGGCACGAGCCGCGGGTCCGACGTCGGGTTCTGGGGTCTCGTCGGGTACTTCTCGTTCTACGGTGTGACGGCGGGCGGCGTCATCGGCGCGATCGTCGCGATCGTGCTCGACCACCGGTTCTCGAAGCAGGCCCGACGGCTGACCGCCGAGCACCTCGGCATCACATCGCCGACCGAGACGGTCGACGGCGTCGTCGAGGACGACCGCGGGCGCTGAACCCGACCGCGGGCGCTGAGTGCGACCGCGGGCGCCGCGGGCGCCCTCCCTCCGGTCCGAGCACCACGCCTGGTCCGACGGGCCGGACACGCGTGACGGCCGGGAGGCGGGCCTCCCGGCCGTCACGCACGCGTGCGTCGGGCGTCAGCTGAGCTGGTTCGCCTCGACCCAGGCGAGGTACTCCGGCGTGACGGTGCCCGTCACGTACTCGCCCGTGAAACAGCTCATCTCGAGTTCGGTGACGTCCGAGCCCTCGATGATCGCCTGCTCCATGTCCGCGACCTCCTGGTAGATGAGGTGGTCGCTCCCGAGCACGGCGTTGATCTCCGGGATCCGGCGGCCGTGCGCGATGAGCTCCGCGCGGGTCGGCATGTTGATCCCGTAGACGTGCGGGTAGCGGACCGGCGGCGCGGCTGACGTGAACGTCACGTTGTTCGCCCCCGCCGCGCGGGCCATCTCGACGATCTCGCGACTCGTGGTGCCCCGGACGATCGAGTCGTCGACGATGAGGATGTTCTTGCCCTTGAACTCGCTCGACATCGCGTTGAGCTTCTGGCGCACCGATCGCTTGCGCTCCGCCTGCCCCGGCATGATGAACGTGCGGCCGACGTACCGGTTCTTGTAGAAGCCCTCGCGGTACTCGATGCCGAGCTTCCGCGCGACCTGCATCGCCGCGGGCCGTGACGAGTCCGGGATCGGCATGACGACGTCGATGTCGCCCGCCGGCGCGTACTTGGCGACGGTGTCCGCCAGGCGCTCGCCGAGGCGGAGCCGGGCCTCGTACACCGAGATGCCGTTCATGATCGAGTCCGGACGAGCCAGGTAGACGTACTCGAACGAGCAGGGGACCAGGCGCGGCTCGACGGCGCACTGGCGCGAGACCATCTGCCCGTCGACCGAGATGAACACGGCCTCGCCCGGGGCGACGTCGCGCACGATGTCGTACCCGCCGGACTCGAGCACGAGCGACTCGCTCGCCACGATCCACTCGCTCGACCCCGCGTCGTCGAACCGGTGCCCGAGGATGAGCGGCCGGATGCCGTAGGGGTCGCGGAAGGCCAGGACGCCCTGCCCGGCGATGAGCGCGATCGCGGCGTAGGAGCCCTCGACCCGCTCGTGCACGCGTGCGACGGCGTCGAACACCTGGTCGGGGTCGAGGTCGGTGCCGCGGACCTGGGCCTGCAGCTCGTGCGCCAGGACGTTGACGAGCAGCTCCGTGTCCGACGACGTGTTGAGGTGCCGGCGGTCGATGTCGAACAGTTCGCGCGTGAGCTCACGCGTGTTCGTCAGGTTCCCGTTGTGGACGAGCACGATGCCGTAGGGGGCGTTCACGTAGAAGGGCTGGGCCTCTTCCTCGTTGCTCGCGGCACCCTTCGTGGCGTACCGGACGTGGCCGAGGCCCATCGTGCCGAGGAGCGCGCGCATGTCGCGCGTGCGGAAGGCCTCGCGCACGTGTCCGCGGGTCTTGTGGGAGTGGAAGACGTGCCCCTCGGCGGTGGCGATGCCGGTCGAGTCCTGCCCGCGGTGCTGCAGGAGGAGGAGTGCGTCGTAGATGGATTGGTTGGCTGGTCCCTGGGAGACGAGACCGACGATGCCGCACATGCGCAGCGGACTCCAGACCGTAGAGTGGGGGGTACCGAACAAGTCTGCCACGCCCTCGGAGGATGAACGAATGGCGAATCCCTACGCCGAGGCCGGTGTGGACACGGCGGCGGGCGACCTCGCCGTCGAGCTCATGAAGACCGCGGTGGCGGCGACGCACTCCGCGTCCGTGCTCGGGGGCGTCGGTGGGTTCGCCGGGCTCTTCGACGTCTCGTTCCTGCGGGACTTCAGCCGTCCGCTGCTCGCGACCTCGACCGACGGCGTGGGCACCAAGGTGGCCATCGCGCAGGCGATCGACAAGCACGACACGATCGGCCAGGACCTCGTCGGCATGGTCGTCGACGACATCGTCGTGGTCGGCGCGCGGCCGCTGTTCATGACGGACTACATCGCCTGCGGCCGGGTCGTCCCCGGTCGCATCGCGGACATCGTCGCCGGGATCGCCCGCGGCTGCTCCGCCACGGGCACGTCGCTCGTCGGTGGCGAGACCGCGGAGCACCCCGGGCTGCTCGGTCCGGACGACTACGACGTCGCCGGTGCCGCCGTCGGCGTCGTCGAGGCCGATCTGGCACTCGGCCCGCAGCTCGTGCAGGACGGGGACGCCGTCATCGCGATCGCGTCGTCCGGCCTGCACTCGAACGGCTACTCCCTCGTCCGGCACGTCCTGGCCGCGCGGGGCGTCGGGTACACCGACCACTCGGACGACCTCGGCGGCACCGTGGGCGAGGTCCTGCTCGAGCCGACCCGGCTCTACACCGCGCCGCTGCTCGACCTGCTCGGCGACCCCGTGTTCGCCGGCACCGTGCACGCGCTGAGCCACGTCACGGGCGGGGGCATCGCTGCGAACCTCGCCCGGGTCCTGCCGCGCGGTGCCTGGGCCGAGGTCGACCGCACGACGTGGGCGCCCCTCCCGGTCTTCCGCGTGCTCGCCGACATGGGCGACATGGGCGTCGAGTCGACCGAGGGCACCTGGAACCTCGGCGTCGGGATGATCGCCGTCGTCGCGCGCTCCGCCGCCCCGCAGATCGTCGCCGCGCTCGGGGCCTCGGGGCTCGCCGCCTGGCAGGTCGGTGAGGTCTCGACCGCCGAGCACGACCTCGCCGGGTTCGAGCAGGGCGCCAAGGGCGTCGACGGGGGCGCGGTCCGCCTGGTCGGACGCTACGCGGACTGACGCGCTCGGGCCTCCACGCCACTGCGCGCTCGGGCCTGCACGTCGCTGCGCGATCGGGCCTGCACGCCGCTGCGCGCCCGGACGACACCTGCGCGCCCGGACGACGGCGCCCGTGTGTCCTCGACCCGCGCCCGTTGCGGCCGCGGGCCGACTGCGCGTGCGGGCGACAACGGCGCGATCAGGCGACGGCGCACTCGTCGTCGGGGCGCGCGGTCGCTGACCGGCGCACGAAGCCTGCGGACACAGCGAAGCGCCGCGCGGTCCTCCGCGCGGCGCTGCTCCCGACGATGCCGATCCCGATCCGGGACGACGCCCGGGCCGGACGACGAGGTCAGGCGGACCGATCGTGCTGGTCCTGCTCCTGCTCGACCTCGTCGTCATCGTCGGCGTACTGATCTGCCCACTTGTCGACGTAGTCGTCCGAGGACTCATGCCCTGCGGACAGCTCGCGTTCGAGCGCACCGTAATTCGTCTCGGGGCTGAAGTACTTCAGCTCCCGAGCGACCTTGGTGTGCTTCGCCTTCTGACGGCCGCGCCCCATGCGTGACCCCCTCGTGTGATCGGCCCGGCATCCGGCTCGGGCCCGTCTCTCCGGGTCGAACCCGGGCAGCCGAACGGTGCGTGGTTTCGAAATCTAGCGGTCACTTTACCATGTACCCCGATCCGCTCATGGTCGTCGGGGGGCGTCCACAGGAGAATCGAGGGGATGCACGCCACCCTGCCGACCGGACGCACGCGCGTGCTCGTCGTCGGTGCGGGTCAGGCCGGGCTCGCGGTCGCCTACCATCTCGGCCGGCTCGGGCTCCGGACCGCCGATCCGGCGTCCTCCGCGGGCACCGTCGGCCTGCACGAGGTGGTCGTCGTCGACCGGGCACCCGGGCCGGGAGGCGCGTGGCAGTTCCGGTGGGAAGCCCTGCGGCTCGGCGCGGCGCACCGGGTGCACGACCTGCCGGGCATGGGGGCCATGGGCCTGCACTTCGCCGACGCCGACCCGGAGCGTCCTGCCCGGGACGTCGTCGCGGAGTACTACGGCCGCTACGAAGCGCACCACGGGATCCACGTGGACCGCCCGGTGGAGGTGGTCCGTGTGGCCGACGGCGGCGCGGACGACGGCGGGGACCGCGGCGGCGGGGACCGCGGCGGCGGGGACCAGGTCGGCGGGGATCACGTCGGCGCGGACCGCGGGTGGGCGGGTGACCTCGTGGCGACCCTCCGAGCTGCTGACGGCACCTCGGGCGAACTCAGGACCGCCGTGCTCGTGAACGCCAGCGGCACGTGGGGCACGCCCTTCGTGCCGTGGTACCCGGGCCGCGACCGGTTCGCCGGTCGGCAGCTCGACACCACGGGCTACCGCAGCGCCGAGGAGTTCCGGGGCCAGGACGTGGTCGTGGTCGGCGGCGGCACGAGTGCGATCGGCTTCGTGCTCGAGCTCGACGGCGTGGCGGCCTCGGTCACGTGGTGCACCCGCCGTCCGGTCGACTGGCGGGACGAGTCGACGCTCGGCGTGGAGTCCGCCGTGGCCGCCGTGGCCGAGCAAGACGCAGCTGCCCGGGCGGGTTCGGTCCTGCCGAGCATCGTCCACGGGACGGCCGTGCCGGTGTCACCGCGGATCCGGAGTGGCCTGGATCGTGGCGTGCTCGTCCCGCGCCCGGTCCCCGAGCGCATCGAGCCCGACGGCGTGCGGCTCGCCGATGGGTCGTTCCACCACGCCGACGCGATCATCTGGGCCACGGGGTTCCGGCCGGACGTCCGGCACCTCGGTCCGCTCGGGCTGCGCACCCCGGCGGGCGGGATCGAGGTAACCGAGGGCGAGGCGATCCGCGACCCGAGGGTGTTCCTGGCGGGGTACGGGCCGCAGGCGTCGACGCTCGGGGCCGATCGTGCGGGGCGGTCCATCGCGCGGCGCGTGCTCGCCCGGCTCGAGCGCGGGGCGTCCTGAGCCGGAGACACGGCACCAGCACCGGCACCGTCAGCGGCGTCAGTCCTGCCCGCGCCCGGTCTCCTGCTGCAGCCGGTCGATGTTCTCGGACGCCTCGGCCTTGGTCAGGTCGGCGGGGAGTTCCTCACCGGCCTCACGCGCGAGCGTGTCCAGGTAGCTGCGCTGCGGGCCGGTCATCGGCTCGTCACCGGTGACCCAGTCCGACGGGTCCTTGCTCGCGGTGGTCGAGGGGTCGGGGCGGGGGCCGCCGAGGGTCTCGCCGGCGTGGTCGTCTGCGTTGCTCATGCCCGGGAGGCTACGCCGCACCCCCGACACGCACCTCGACGGCCGGGACCGAGCGGGGTACGCCTACGCGGCGACGGCCTCGGTGACGTACCGGACCAGGTCGGGCCCGACGCCGGAGACCGCCACGGGCACCGGACCCCGGTGGCCGCGGTCGACCCACATGGTGTTCGCGGGGGCGTCGAGGCGGACGATCTCGGCCCGCTCGCCCTGCTCGACCCAGAAGGCACGGACACGGACCGACCCGGGTGCGGGCGCGGGCGGCAGACCCGCGCGGTCGCCAGCGTGGTCGGGGTAGACCCCGGGCGCGAGCACGGGCAACACGGGCGTGGTGAGCACCGCGACGGCCGATGCACCGTCCTCGGTCCGGGCGTCGTCGCGCACCTCGACGACGCGGACGACCTCGTCCCGCGGCAGGGGAGCGTCGAGCCGGAGGTCCCCGGGCGACCCGGCCAACGCGCGGAACGCGGGCCGACCGTCGGGGCCGACGTGACCCTCCCGGTCGTCGATGCGGACGCGACCGCGCGTGCGGGTGTCCGCGAAGAGCCCGGGGCGCAGTCCGGCACCGTGCGCTTCGGAGAGGGGCACGATCACCAGGTCCGGCCGGTACCAGTCGCGGAGCGTCGCGGGGTCGACCCAGCCGACGGTCGGTGTGCCGCGGACGAGTTCGGCGCCGTCCTCGGCGTGTTCGTCGAGCGCGCCCGTGGGCCAGGGGCCGCGGACGGCGACCATGCCGTCGTGGCGCCCGTCAGCGGCCGAGGACGGCACGTCCGTCAGCACCTCGACCCGCTTGGAGACCTTGCCGCCGTGGCTGTCGAGCGTCGCGTAGGTCCGGAGCGCCTCCGGCGCGCTCGTGGTCCAGTCGGTCATGGTCGGCCATCCTACGTCCGGGTCCGGGTCCGGGTCGGACCCGGTCAGTCGTGCGAAGCGGGGGTGCGGCCGTGCGCGGCGGGGACGAGCGCGGGCAGCTCGCCGCAGTCGCCCGCCGGGTCCACGCCCTCGGCGGGGCCCGCCGGTCGCGTCGCACGGCGGACGTGCACGCTGTTCCGCTGGTCCGAGCGGAGCAGCCGGTCGGTCCGGAGGAGGTCCTCGGTGCCGCGGTTCGTCTGCTCGGCGCCGCGGTGCACCTGCGGCCGGATCGGCTCGCCGCGTCGCTCCTGGCCGGGCAGCGGCCGCGAGCGGCGGCCGTACAGCAGCTCCGAGGAGTCGAGCAGCCACGGGACGAGGGCGACCGTGACGCCGTGCACGAGGAGCAACTTCTTGCGGATCCGGCGCCCGCGGTGGTTGTGGAGCAGGGCCTCCCACCAGTGTCCGACGACGAAGACGGGCGTGTAGACGGTCACGACCTCGGCGCCGTGCTCCTGCCGGTGCGCCTTGATGTGCTTGATGAGCGGCATCGAGATGTCGCGGTACGGGCTCGGCACGATGGTGAGCGGGCACGTGATGCCGTAGTCGCGCCACTGCTGCTGCAGGGTCGCGGCGTCGGCCTCGTCGATGGCGACGTGCACGGCCTCGAACGACGCGTGCTTGGCCGCGATCGCGTAGTCGAGGGCCTTGATCACCGGCTTCTGCAGCTTGTTGACGAGGACGATCGCGTGGTCGCCCGTGGCGCCGAACCGGGTCTCGTCGTCGGCGGCGATCTCGTGCGAGACGTCGCGGTAGTACCGGTTCACGCCGAGCATGAGCAGGAACAGCACCGGCATGATGACGAACACGAGCCAGGCGCCGTGCGTGAACTTCGTGATGGTGACGACGACGAGCACCACGAAGGTGAACGACGCGCCCGTGGCGTTGATCGACAGGCTGCGCCAGATCTGCCCGCGGTTCGGCGGGTGCGTCGCGAGCAGCCGGAGCCAGTGCCGGACCATGCCCGTCTGCCCGCACGTGAACGACACGAACACGCCGATGATGTACAGCTGGATGAGCGCCGTGACGTTCGCCCGGTAGACGATGAGGAGTGCCGCGGCGACGAGCGCCAGGACGATCACGCCGTTCGAGTAGATGAGCCGGTCGCCCCGGGTCGACAGGGCCTTCGGGGCGTACGAGTCGCGGGCGAGGATCGACCCGAGCAGCGGGAACCCGTTGAACGCGGTGTTCGCCGCCAGGAGCAGCACGGCCGCGGTGGTCGCCTGGATCACGAAGAACAGGACACTGCCCCCACCGAACGTCGCCGCGGCGATCTGCGCGATGAGGGACCGCTGGGGCGTCGTCGTGCAGTGCGCGAAGCCCCGGAGGTCGCACGCGCTCTCGGCGTAGTGCACGTGCGCGATGAGCGAGAGCGCGACGAGGCCGACGAACAGGACGATCGCGATGCCGCCCATGAACACGAGCGTCGTCTGGGCGTTGCGGATCTTCGGGCGGCGGAACGCCTGCACCCCGTTGGCGATGGCCTCGACGCCGGTGAGGGCGGAGCACCCCGACGCGAACGAGCGGAGGAGCAGCAGCACGAACGCGGCGCGCGTGACGTTCTCGGTGTTCGCGATCGTGTACCCGGCGCTCTCGGCGACCGGGGCGTGCCCCAGGGCCGTGCGGACCAGGCCCGTGACGACCATGACGAACACACTCGCCACGAACAGGTAGGTCGGGATCGCGAACGCCTTGCTCGACTCGCGCACCCCGCGCAGGTTCACGGCGGCGAGCAGGACGACGAACACGAGCGCGAGCTCGACGCGGAACTCGTCGAGCATCGGCAGCGCCGAGATGATGTTGTCCACGCCCGAGGCGACCGACACGGCGACGGTCATCACGTAGTCGACGAGCAGGGCGGAGGCCACGACGAGCCCGGCCTTCTCGCCGAGGTTCCGGTGCGCGACCTCGTAGTCCCCGCCGCCCGACGGGTACGCCTTGATGAGCTGTCGGTAGGACGCCACGACGACGACGAGCAGGAGCACGACCAGGGCCGCGACCCACGGCGCGAAGGTCAGGAACGACATCCCGCCGAGCAGCAGGATCATCAGGAGCTCCTGCGGCGCGTAGGCGACGCTCGACAGCGGGTCACTCGCGAAGATCGGGAGCGCGAGGTGCTTCGGGAGGAGCTGACCCTCGAGCTGCTGCGAGGGCAGTGGATCCCCGATCAACCGGGCCTTGAGCGACCGGATCTCGTTCGTCACGAGGGGACAACCTACTCAGGATGGAGGGGCTGTCAACACGGCACCCGTCCCCGTTGTTCCCGATCAGTCCCGGAGTGTCGACCGGATCCCGTCGAGTCCTCGCCGGAGGGCGGCGACGACCTCGGGCGTGAGCGTGCCCCGGGTCGAGCGTCGGCGGGCCTCGGCCCGGACCTCCTGCCGGAACGTCGCGAGGAGCAGTTCGACCTCGCGGAGGGACCGGGCGCCCTCGTTCGGCGTCGAGGTCGGCGCCCCCGCCGGGTGGGGACCCGACCGGTGCGGGCCGGCCGGTCGAGCGGACGCGGCGAGGTCGGCGCGGAGCGACCGCATCGCCTCGCCGACCGAGGCGCGCACGCCGTCCGCGAGGGAGCGCACCGAGTCGGTGACGCCGGACTCGAGGTCCGCGACCTCGTCCTGGCGCGCGGCCAACTCGTCGCGGCCGGCCTCGGTGATCGCGTAGACGGTCTTGCGGCCGTCGGCCTCGCTGGTCACGAGGCCGTCCTCCTGCAGCTTGCCGAGACGGGGGTACACGGTGCCGGCGCTCGGGACGTACACGCCGCCGAACCGGGTGCCGAGCGCCTGGATGAGTTCGTAGCCGTGCATCGGGCGCTCCGCGAGCAGCACGAGCAGATACAGGCGGAGCTGTCCGTGGGCGAACACCGGGCTCATGCGCCGAGCCCCTCGGTGCCGTCCGTCGTCCACGTGCCGTCGGTGTCGTCCGTGGCCGTCGCGCCCGCCGTCGGGCTCGCGGCGCTCGGCTCCGGGTCCGCGTGGAACAGCGCGAACCGGCCGGACACCGTGGCCACGCGCACGTCGGCCCAGCGCCCCTCGAGCGTGCCGGACCGGCGGGTGTACGGGCCGTGCACACCCCGCACCTGGTCGTCGTCGAACTGGAGGCGTCCGGTCGCCGTGGTCACGGAGCACGCGTACCCCACGCCGTCCGCGAGCCGGAGGCTCACCGCGCCCGAGACCGTGCTGACCCGGACGCCGTCCGGGACCCCCTGCAGGTCGAGCAGGACGTCGGCCGAGATGCCGTCCGCCGTGAGCCGGGTGACCGCGCCGGTCGCGGCGACGTCGCCGGAGACCGTCCGCACGGCGAGGGCGCCCGCGTGCTCGCGGACGGTCACGGTGCCCGAGACGCTGTTGACCTGGAGGTCGCCGCTCACCCGGTCGACGACGAGGTCGCCGGACACCGCGTGGAGCGCCGCGTCGTGCGTCAGCCCCGAGACGAGTGCGCCGGCCGAGACGACCCCGAGCGTCAGTGCCGCCTGCCGCGGGACGAGGATGCTGACGTCCGCGGACTCCTGACCGCGGAAGGCCCGGAGGAAGCCGAGCGGGTCGTCCCAGCGGACCTGGGCGTGGTCCACGGTGAGCACGCCCGCGTCCATCTCGACCCGCAGCGGCCGCCCCGAGACGGCGTGGACCTCGACCCGCGCCGTGGGTTCGTCGTGCGCGACGACGTCGACCTGACCCCCGACGAGGCCGACCTTGAGCTGCCGGACCACCCCGGTGTCGATGACCTTCGGCTCGTCCACGAGCCACTTCTCCTGCGCCATGGTGCACTCCGATCTCGCGATGTATCGCGTTGTCGTGCCGGCAACCGTACGCCCGTGGGACGGGGCGATCAAGGGTCATCCGTCCGGCGGATGCCGAGCGAGCCGCCCTCGCCGATCCTGGAGGCATGGAAGCACCGGTCCTGCCCCGTCGCGTCGTCGTCCCCCCGCGATCCGGCGCGCTCCCGCGTCCCGCCGGGGTCGTCGTCGCGCTCGCCGGAGCCCTGCTCGTCGGGATGCTCACGAGCATCGGCCAGAGCGGGTCGGCGTTCGTCGCCACGTTGTCGAACGCAGCCGGCCCGTGGTTCGTCGCCGCGGTCCTCCTGGTGCTCGTGGTCCGACCCGGCGCGCGTTGGGCGGCGGCGCTCGGGGTCGTGTGTCTCGAACTCATGCACGTCGGCTACTGGGCCGCGACCGTGCTCGCCGGTCGACCCGACGCGCTGTCCCCGTTCGGGACATGGGAACTCCTCGGGGTCCCCGCGGGCGTCCTCGCCGGACTCGTCGCCGTCGGCGTCGTGTCCCCTGACGGCCGGGTCCGCGGTGCGGCGGCCGGCGTGGTCGGCGCCGTCCTCGTGGGTGAGGGGATCCGGGGACTCCTGGTCGTCGCGGCGACGACGAGCAGTACGGCCTGGACCTCCGAGGTCGTCGGCGGCGTCCTCTGCGTCGTCGCCGCGGTCGTCGCCGGTCGCAGCCCGATCGGCCGCGTCGTCGCGCTCGGGACGGGCGTGGTCGGGGCCGCCGGCGTGCTCGGCGCGCTCCTCGTGGTCTGACCGGCGGTCGACCCGCGGGGCACGTCCGGCCGGGCGCGGTGTCAGGCCCCGCTGGGAGGATCGACCGGTGCACCTCCTCTCGGTCCTCAGCCTGCGCAACCGCGCCCTCATCGCGCTGGTCACCATCGTCGTCGCGATCTTCGGTGGGGTCGCCCTCACGAGCCTCAAGCAGGAGCTGATCCCGAGCGTCGAGTTCCCCCAGGTCGCGATCGTCAGCACCTACCCCGGCGCGACGCCGGAGGTCGTGTCGAACGACGTGTCGACCAAGATCGAGCAGGGGATCCAGGCCGTCCCCGACCTCAAGGACACCACCGCGACGTCGTCGACGAGCCAGAGCGTCGTGTCGGCCGAGTTCCAGTACGGGTCGAACCTCGCCAGCGCCGAGGACAAGATCCAGACGGTCGTCAACGCCCTCGACCTGCCCGACAGCGTCCAGACCCAGATCGTCACGGGGTCGTTCGACGACATCCCGGTCCTCCAGCTCGCGGTCTCCGAACCCGGCACGAGCGAGGAGACCCTGGTCGGGCGGTTGAACAAGACCGCGGTGCCGGACCTCGAGAAGCTCGACGGGGTGCGTGAGGCCGACGTCTACGGCAACCCCGGACGCCGCATCGTCATCACGCCGAACCAGACGGAACTCGCCGAGCGCGGCGTCGCCCAGACCGCGATCAGTGACGCCCTCGACGACAACGGCACGCTCGTCCCGGGCGGCACGATCACCGAGCACGGCCGGACCCTGTCGGTGCAGACCGGGTCGAGCCTCGGGTCGGTCGGTGACATCCGCGACCTCCCGTTGGCCGGCGCCCGCGTCGCGACCACGATCGGCGACGTCGCCGAGGTGAGGCTCGTCGAGTCCCCGCGCACGTCGATCAGCCGGGTGAACGGCAAGCCCGCGCTCACCATCGCCATCACGAAGACGCAAGAGGCCAACACCGTCGACGTCTCCCGCACCGTGCAGGACGCGCTCCCCGGCATCGAGGCGAAGGTCGACGGCTCGCCGCGGTTCACCGTCGTGTTCGACCAGGCGCCCTACATCGAGCAGTCCATCGACTCGCTGGCGGAGGAGGGCCTGCTCGGACTCGGGTTCGCGGTCGTCGTGATCCTCGTGTTCCTGCTGTCGTGGCGCTCGACCCTGGTCACCGCGATCTCGATCCCGACGAGCGTGCTGCTCACCGCGATCGGCATGGAGGCCGCCGGGTACACGCTCAACATCATCACCCTCGCCGGCCTGACGATCGCGATCGGCCGCGTGGTCGACGACTCGATCGTCGTCATCGAGAACATCAAGCGGCACATGCAACCGGGCGTCGACCGGCTGCGCGCGGTGCTCGACGGCGTCCGCGAGGTCGCCGGTGCCGTGACCGCGTCGACACTGACCACGGTCGTGGTGTTCCTGCCGGTCGCGTTCGTGCAGGAGCTCGTCGGCGAGCTGTTCCGGCCGTTCGCGCTCACCGTGTCGATCGCGCTCGCCGCGTCGCTGCTCGTCGCGCTGACGATCGTGCCGGTGCTCGCGTACTGGTGGCTCCGGCCCGGACGGGGATCCGGGCAGTACCAGTCCGCGACCGCCGACACGGCCCCGGTCGACCCCGTCGGAGCACGGCGCGCGGCGCCCGCCGAACTGGTGGCGGCCGAGTCCCGGTTCGCCGCGGGGGCCTCGTCCGTCGGCACGACGCTCGGCAGCGCCGCGGACCTGCACGACGCCGGGCACCGCGACCGCCTGCGCCGGGGCTACCTGCCCGTGCTCGACTGGGTGCTGCGGTTCCCGGCGCTCGTCCTCGTCCTCGCCGTGCTCGTCCTCGGTGGCACCGCGGCTGCGCTCCCGTTCGTCAAGACCAACTACCTCGGCGACTCCGGGCAGAACACCTTCACGGTGAGCCAGTCGCTCGCACCGGCCACGAGCCTCGCGGAGCAGTCCCGCTCGGCGCGCCGGGTGGAGCGCGCGCTGCGTGACGTGGACGGCGTCGACACCGTCCAGGTGACGATCGGCTCGAGCGGCAACTCGATCCAGGCCGCCTTCGGCGGTGGGGGGAGCGCGTCGATCACGTACTCCGTCACCACGGACGACAGCGCGGACCAGACGGCCCTGCAGTCCCGGGCGCGGGCCCGGCTCCGGGCGCTCTCCGGCGTCGGGACGGTCTCGCTCGCCTCGACCTCGGGCTTCGGGTCGACGTCGGACATCGACGTCGACGTGACCGCCCCGACGCAGGCGCGGCTCCGGTCGGCGGCCGAGCAGGTGCTCCACGCCATGCAGGACGTGCCGAACACCACGGGTGCGTCGAGCAACCTGTCCGCCGCGCAGCCCTACCTGGCCGTCCGTGTCGACCGCGCGAAGGCGGCCGCGGCGGGCCTCACCGAGACCCAGGTCGGCGGGATCGTCGCGGCATCGGTGTCGCCGCAGGACAAGGGGACGGTCGAGTTCGGCGACCAGACGCTCGACGTGTACATCGAGAACCCGCACCCGCCGACCAGCGCGCAGGCCCTGCGCGACCTGTCGATCCCGACTGCCGCAGGTGCCGTGCGGCTGTCGTCCGTCGCCACGGTCGACCAGTCGAACGGTCCGACCACGGTCACGACCTCGAACGCGGTGCGCACGGCGACGATCACGGTCACGCCGTCGGCGACGAACCTCGGCGCCGCGACGCAGTCCGTGACCGACGCCGTGGACGGCCTCCACCTGTCGAAGGGCGCTGAGGCCTCGATCGGCGGTGTCGCCTCGAGCCAGTCGTCGGCGTTCCGACAGCTCCTCCTCGCCGCGCTCATCGCGATCCTCATCGTCTACGTCGTGATGGTGGCGACCTTCCGCAGCCTGCTCCAGCCGCTCCTCCTGCTGGTGTCGATCCCGTTCGCGGCGACCGGCGCGATCCTGCTGCAGGTGGCGTCGGGGATCCCGATCGGCGTCGCGTCGCTCATCGGCGTGCTCATGCTCGTCGGCATCGTCGTGACGAACGCGATCGTGCTCATCGACCTCGTCAACCAGTACCGGCGACGGGGGTTGCGCGTCCGGGAGGCGCTCGTGGAGGGCGCGGCCCGACGTCTCCGGCCGATCCTGATGACGGCACTCGCCACGATCTTCGCGCTCGTGCCGATGGCGGTGGGCATCACCGGACACAACGGGTTCATCTCGCAGCCGCTCGCGCTCGTCGTGATCGGAGGCCTCGTGTCGTCGACGCTCCTGACCCTCGTGGTCCTCCCGGCGCTCTACTACGTGGTCGAGCGTCGGCGGGAACGGTTCACGGACGTGCGGACGAGCGTGCCCGTGTCGGTCCCCGGTGCGCGGGAGGCCCACCACCCGCGGCACTGACCCCCGATCGAGCGGCACCCGCTCTCGGGACTGTCACAGGGTGCTCCCACCGCCGACACTGGTGGTCGTGACCATCCGCGACGTCCCGAGAGCCCAGCGCGCGACCACCGAGTGGTCCGGGATGACGTACATCCACACCGGTGCGGAGCTGCTGCTCGGCATCTCGTTCATCGTCACCGTGGTGTTCGCCGCGCTCGGTGTGGTCGAGCACCACCGCTCGATCGTCGCGGAGGTCGCGGCGATCGCGTTCATCTGCTCCCTCGCCGCCGTGCTCCTCGACTGGGTCACCGCGACCGACGAGGACCCGCGCGGCTGGGACTGACACCTTCCCACGGAAGCGGCCCCGCTCCTCCCGGGAGGAGCGGGGTCGTCGTCATGTCCCTGTCGGGCGTCAGCCGAGTCGGCGACGGAAGTACGCGACGACCCGTTCGCTCATCGCGCGGTCGAGCTGCGCGATCGAGTGCGCGGTGCCGCGGACCTCGACGAGGGTCACGGGGACGCCGTGCCGTCGCAGGGCGCGCGCCAGGTGCTGCGACTCCCACAGCGGGATGAACTCGTGGGTGCTGTGCCCGATGAAGAAGGGCGGGGTCTGCGCGGTCACGTCGTCGACGGGGGAGGCCCGCCGCGCCGCCGGACAGTCGGCGTAGCGGGTGCATCCCAGGTAGAGCAGCTGTTTCCGAGCGAACGACGGCGTCACGCCGCCGGCGCCCGTGGAGGCCGCCGTCAGGTCCGAGGGCCCGCTCAGCTCCGCGACGGCCCGGATCCGGTCCCCGTTCGCGTACGCGGTCGACGCGTGATCCTGCACCGCGAGCATCGCGGCGAGGTTCCCGCCGGCGCTCCCGCCGAACACCCCCACGCGTTCCCGGTCGACGCGGAACCGGGTGAGCGTCGTCGTGCGGAACACCCAGTCGAGGGCGCGCCGGACGTCGTCGAGTCCGGCGGGGAACGGGTCCGTCGGCGCCAGGCGGTAGTCGACGTCGAACACCACGAAGCCCTGGGACGCGAAGTACTCGCACACCGCGTGGTAGGCCGCGGTCGCCTTGTCACCGTGTGACCAGCTGCCGCCGTGGATCATCATGACGGCAGGGCGGTCGGTGGTGCCCTGTCCCGCCTGCGCGCCGACCCCGCCACCCGGCAGGGGAGCAGCGGTCGCGGTCGCCGCGGCGGCCGCGTGCCCGGCGGGCAGGCAGACGTCGAGGCGCTGCAGCCGGTCCTCGCCGTACGCGACGTCGGACACGGTCCGGACGTCCGGGTACCGCAGCGACAGCGGGTAGATCACCGGTCCCGCGTCGACCGTGGCGTTCGTGTCGCCGGTGGGGCCCTGGACGCATCCGGTGAGCACGAGCACGAGCGCGAGCACGACCGTGGTGAGGGCCGGGAGCCGTCGGTGGTCCCCGACGCGTGCGACACCGCGGGCGTGACGGCGCTGACGGACGGGAGACGGCATCGCGCCCAACCTATCGGGAGCATCCGTGCGGGGCTGGCGTCCCTCCGGGTTCGCGACTAATGTAGGTAGGTCAGCTCTCGACAGCGCGGCATGTGGCCGCGACGGGTGTGTGTGTCTCGAGGGCTGGAGTCACGTCGATCACGACGGGACGGACCCCCTCCCCGCACTTCGATCCGGCCGACGGCGCCTCGGGTCCTGCGGCATGTCTGCACGCCGGAAAGAACTCGCATGTCCCCCTTCAAGAAGGGCGCGCCCTCGCGCGCCGACAACACCGCCCGCCACGCGAACGGCACCCCTGCCTCGCGGAGCCCGAAGCACCGCGGCTACCGTGCGGAGGAGCCGTCCGCTGGTCGCCAGAAGGCGCGGTGGGACGCGGCGGAGCGCCGCGACCGCGCCGCGTCCGGAGAGCGCTCCGGCCGCCCGAACTGGGAGCCGCGCAGCAACGACGACGACCGCAGCCGCGGGCGGTTCCCGCGCGACGACCGGCGCGGTGCGCGGTCGTCCGACCGGGACGACCGCGGCGGCCGTTCGTCCGGCCGGGACGACCGGGGCGGCCGGCCGTACGACCGGAGCGACCGGCCACAGCGTTCGTTCGACCGAGATGACCGTGGTGGGCGTTCGTTCGATCGCAGCGAGCGGCCGCAGCGTTCGTATGACCGTGATGACCGTGGTGGGCGTTCGTTCGACCGGAGCGACCGGCCGCAGCGTTCGGTCGACCGTGGCGGCCGCTCGTACGACCGGAGCGACCGGCCGCAGCGTTCGTATGACCGTGATGACCGTGGTGGGCGTTCGTTCGACCGGAGCGACCGGAGCGATCGGCCGCAGCGCTCGTTCGACCGGAACGACCGGAGCGACCGGCCGCAGCGTTCGTATGACCGTAATGACCGTGGTGGGCGTTCGTTCGACCGGAGCGACCGGCCGCAGCGTTCGTTCGACCGGAACGACCGGCCGCAGCGTTCGTTCGACCGGAACGACCGGGACGATCGGCCGCAGCGTTCGTTCGACCGGAACGACCGGCCGCAGCGCTCGTACGACCGGAACGACCGGAACGACCGGCCGCAGCGTTCGTTCGACCGCGATGACCGGACCGGTCGCACCCCGCGCGCCGCAGAGCGCTCGGGCCGCCACTTCGGCGACGCCCGTGAGGACCGTCCCGCTTACGTGCCCGCGGACGACGTCAAGCTCGAGAAGCTCCAGGCCGAGGCCACCGTCGCCGCGGACGTCGAGGGCGTGACCTTCGGCGACCTCGGCATCGGCTCCAACATCGTGCGGGTGCTCGCGGAGCTCGGCGCGGATCGTCCGTTCCCGATCCAGGCCGCGACGATCCCGGACGTCCTCGCCGGCAAGGACGTGCTCGGTCGAGGCCGCACGGGCTCCGGCAAGACGATCGCGTTCGGCGCGCCCCTCGTCGAGAAGCTCATGGAGAACGGTGGGGGCAAGAACCGCCGGATGGGCCGCAACCCCCGTGCGCTCATCCTGGCGCCGACGCGCGAGCTGGCGCTGCAGATCGACCGCACCGTCCAGCCGATCGCCCGTGCGGTGGGCCTGTTCACGACCCAGATCTACGGCGGGGTGCCGCAGGGCCGTCAGGTGGGCGCGCTGCAGCGCGGTGTCGACATCATCGTGGGCACGCCGGGTCGCATCGAGGACCTCATGGAGCAGGGGCGCCTCGACCTCAGCGAGGTCGTCGTCACCGTGCTCGACGAAGCCGACCACATGTGCGACCTCGGGTTCCTCGAGCCCGTCCGGCGCATCCTCCAGGCGACCGCCGACGTCACGCCGACCGGTGCGCGCGCGCAGAAGCTGCTGTTCAGCGCGACGCTCGACACCCAGGTCGCCGCGCTCGTCGACGAGTTCCTCGTCGAGCCGTCCGTGCACGAGGTCCTCGGCGAGGACCAGGCGTCCTCGACGATCGACCACCAGGTCCTCGTCGTCGAGCAGCGCGAGAAGGACCGCGTCATCGAGGAACTCGCGAGCGGCGACGGCAAGACCGTGGTGTTCGCGCGGACCCGTGCCTACGCCGAGCGTCTGGCCGACCAGCTCGAGGACGCCGGCATCCGGGCGACGAGCCTGCACGGCGACCTCAACCAGTCCCGACGCACCCGGAACCTGTCGCTCCTGACGAGCGGCCGGGTGAACGTCCTGGTCGCCACGGACGTCGCGGCGCGCGGCATCCACGTCGACGACGTCTCGCTCGTCATCCAGGCGGACCTGCCGGACGAGTACAAGACGTACACACACCGCGCGGGGCGCACCGGCCGTGCCGGCAAGGAGGGCACCGTCGTGACCCTCGTCACGCGGAACCGCGTCCGGAAGATGGAGGGCATGCTCGAGCGCGCCGAGATCGACGCACCGATGACGCCCGTCGCTCCCGGCGACGCGCTCGTCACGGAGCTCGCGCAGCGCTGACGCCGGGCGCGATCACGGACGGGAGGGACGGTGCGGGGTGACCCGCGCCGTCCCTCCCGTCGTTCCCCACCTGCGCGTCAGGACACGAAGAAGAGGAGCCCGCGGACGTACCCGGCCTGTCCAGCGTGCTGGACGCAGTCGTCGAGGATGCTGACGAGGCGGACGCCGGCGGTCACGGGCGGGTCCCATGCCTCGTCGACCACGGCGTCGAGGTCCTCGGGTGCGAGGCCCCGGACGTACTCGAGTGTCCGGGCGGTGGTCGCGCGGAGGTAACCGAGCAGCAGGTCGGACGATGCGCGGACCCGTCCGACGTCGTCGCGGGACATGCCGTACCCGAGCGCGTCGGCCGGGAACGGCAGGCCGAACCGGTCGTACCAGCCGTCGCTCGTCCACACCTGCTCGCTGCCGGTGAGGTCGGCGATCTGCGCGTCCTGCCCGCGGGCGATGTGCCAGGCGAGCCAGGCGAGCGTGTTCGCACCGGCGGCGGGCCGAGCGGCGAGCTGGTCCTCCGACAGGTTCCGGACGGCGCGCTCGACGGTCTCGGGGACGCGGGCGAACGCTTCGGCGAGGAGTTCTCCTGGTGTCATGTCCGCCACGCTAGCCCCGGGCGCCGACGGTGGACGGGTGGACCCGGGACGCTGTGGAGGGTCAGCCCGCGGCGTGGACCGCGTCCGGGCAGCCGTCGGCGCTGGCGCACTCGCCCAGGCGCGCAGCGACCTGCTCGAACGCCCGCGCGAGCGGGACGAGGTACTCGGTGGGGATCCCGGACTCGAACGCCGCGCGGTAGACGACCCCGATCTGCTCGGCGGTCTCGGCCCCCGTCGGCGTGAGTTGCAGGAGGACGCTCCGCCGGTCCTCCGGGTTCGGGCGTCGCTCGATGTGCCCGCGGTCGACCAGGCGGTCGACGAGGTTCGTGGTGGCACCGGTCGAGAGTGCGAGGTACTCGCTCGCCTGCTTCGGGGTGACGCCGTCCTCCGCGACCGACAGGAAGAACACGAAGCGCGCGTCCGTGGCGTTGAGTCCGCGCGCGGCGCTCTCGCGGGTCAGCACGCGGGCGTGGTGCACCTGCATGAGGCGGTACGCGTTGAGCACGCGGGAGAGTGCGGCCGCGTCCGTGCCCGGGGCCCTGTCCGTGGCCGTGGTGGTGGTGTCCGTCATGTCGTCCCTGATCGTCGGCGGCGCCGAGCGTGCTCCCGCCGGCACTCCATCCTCGCCCGGCGCATCTCGATGAGCAAGTATCTTGATAATCAAGCCATGTCCCCAGCAGTGGGGGTATGGCTCGTCTTGTAAGCAGCACGACCGCAAAGTAACTTGATGGTCGTACCAAATCCCGCATCACAGACCACATCGCAAGGAGTACCGTCATGCCCCGCGTCAGCCCCCGCACCGCCCGTGTCGCCGCCTGGATCGCCATCCCCGCCGCTCTGATCGCCTCCGGCGTCGTCGTCTCCACCGCCTCGTACTCGGCCTTCTCCGCCACGACGGTGAACCCCACCAGCAACTGGACCGCCGGGACCGTCGCCCTCTCGGACGACGACGCGAACACCGCGCTCTTCTCGGCCACCAACCTCAAGCCGGGTTCGACCGGCTCGAACTGCATCACGGTCACCTCGACGGGCTCGCTCGCTTCGGCCGTCAAGCTCTACGGCACGAGCGCGGCCACCACGAACGGGCTCTCGTCCTACGTGAACATCTCGGTCCAGCAGGGCACCGGCGGCGGCTTCGGCAGCTGCACGGGCTTCACCCCCTCGAGCACCAACGGCACGCTCTACACGGGCACGCTCGCGAACTTCGCGTCCTCGTACACGAACTACAGCAACGGCCTCGGCACCTGGACCCCGACCGGCTCCGCCTCGGAGTCGCGCGTCTACCAGGTCACCTACACGGTCTCGTCGACCACCCCGAACTCGGCGCAGGCCGGCACGGCGGCGCTCGGCCTCACCTGGGAGGCCCAGAACAGCTGAGCCCCCACCTCCTGACCGCCCGTGACGGCGAGCGGTCAGGACCGGCGGGACCGGGCGCGCCCCCACTGCGCCCGGTCCCGCCGACACCACCACCGTCGACCGGGAGGCACGACCTCCCACCCAGCACCACCCACCAGCCCGATCCACCACCAGCGGTGCCGCCCCCGAGGAACGAGTCATGACCACGACCAACATCGCCATCCCGGCCCCCGCCGCGGTGCCCGCGGTGCGCGTGGACCGGCTCCGTGACCTGCGCGACTGGAACCGCCTGGTCATCGCCACCGTCGCACGCGGCGTCATCGCCACCATCCTCGGCATGGCGCTCTGGGCCGTGGCACCGGCCGTCATCGGCTGGCACCCCACCACCGTCATGACGGGTTCGATGGAGCCGCGCCTCCAGCCGGGCGACGTCGTCGTCTCGAAGCCGGTCGCGCCGACCTCCCTCCACCTCGGTCAGGTCCTGCTGTACGACGACCCCGACCAGCCCGGCGAGCTCCGTCTCCACCGCTTCCACAAGGCGGGCGAGGACGGCCAGATCATCACCAAGGGCGACGCCAACCCGCAGGCGGACTCCACGCCGATCACGCGCAGCGCCGTCCACGGTGTCGGGTTCATCCGCGTGCCATACATCGGGATGCCCGTCATGTGGCTCCGCGACGGTGAGTGGAAGAAGGTCGCGATCCTCGTCCTCGCGCTCACGGCCATGGCGTTCCTGTCCACGATCGACGCACCGCTCCGTCGCGGCCCCGTCGTCGCCGCGACGGACGACGACGAAGCCGGGGAGGGCCTCCCGGACGACGTCGACGACCTGCTCATCCCCGTCCTCGTCGACGAGGACGAGGACGACGACGCGGACGTGCCGTCCGGTGCCCCCGCGGCACAGGGCCGGGAGGGACGTCGCCGTCTCCCCGCTCGCCTGTTCGCCCTCATCGTCGGCTCGGCCGTCGCGCTCGCCGCCGTCGGGACCGGACTGCTCCTGCCGAGCAAGGCCGAGGCCGCGCCCTTCGGCGCCATGACCTCCACGAGCGCGTCCTTCGGGGCCGCCTCGTCGTTCTCCTGCCTCGGTCGCACCGTGACCTACTCACCGACGATCGACTACGCGTTCAACGCGGCGTCGGGCACGAGCGAGACCGACCTCGGTTCCAGCGGCACGACGGCCACGCTGTCGAGCGGTGTCACCCGCGTCGCCGGCACGTGCGGTTCGAGCCCGTACGTCACGCTCGACGGCGCGACCGGTCAGGTCACCTCGACGTCCACCACCAAGATCACCGCCCCCTCCGTGTTCACGGTCGAGGCGTGGATCCGGACCTCCACCGCCGCGGGCAAGGTCATCGGCTTCGGCAACAGCCAGACGGGCAGCTCGAGCGCGTACGACCGACAGCTGTACATCAACTCGGCGGGCGCCGTCTCGTTCAGCGTCTACAACAGCGGCAACATCACCCTCACGTCGACCAAGACGGTGACGGACGGCCGGTGGCACCACGTGGTCGGCACGATGTCGTCGAGCGGCATGGTCCTCTACGTCGACGGCGTCAGCGTCGCCACGAACACGAACACCGCTGCCGAGCCCGACTCCGGCTGGTGGCGTATCGGGTACGACAACCTGAGCGGCTGGCAGAACGCGCCCACGAGCAACTACTACAAGGGCGACCTCGACGACGTCGCGGTCTACAACTCGGCCCTGTCGGCTGCCCAGGTCAGCGCGCTCTACTCCGCCGGCCGCTGATCCTCCCAGACCCCCGCGGTGCGCGGTGTCCCTGACCGGCACCGTGACCGCGGGCCCACACCCCGGCGCAGCCGGCGATGTCCGCGGTGCCCGCTACCGTGACCTGGTCCGGACGCTCCGGGCGCAGCGGCGGAGGGGGCACATGCGGATCCTGCACACGGGGGACTGGCACCTCGGGCGGACACTGCTCGGCGCGGACCTGCTCGACCACCAGGCGGCCTTCCTGGACCACCTCGTCGATCTCGTGCAGGAGCACGCGGTGGACCTGGTCGTCGTCGCGGGCGACGTCTACGACCGGGCGGTCCCACCCGTACCGGCCGTCCGCATGCTGTCCCGCGTGCTGGAGCGACTGAGCGCCCTCGCCCCCGTCGTCGTGACGCCCGGCAACCACGACTCCGCCGTGCGCCTCGGCTTCGGCGCCGGCGTGATGGCGGAACGGGTCCGGATCCTCGCCGAGGTCGAGCGGCTGCACGAGCCGGTCCTCCTGGACGACGACCACGGCACGGTCGCCGTCTACGGGGTGCCCTACCTCGCGCCGGACATGGTGCGCCATGCGCTCGCGGCCGATCCCGACGCGCCGCTCGCGCGCTCGCACGAGGCCGTCGTCCGTGCCGCACTCGACCGGGTCCGCGCCGACCTCGGTCGCCGTCCCGGTGTCCGGAGCGTCGTGGTCGCGCACGCGTTCGTCGGCGGCGGCGCACCGAGCGAGAGCGAGCAGGACATCCGCGTGGGCGGTGTCGACCGCGTGCCCGCGGGCGTGTTCGACGGCATCGACTACGTCGCTCTCGGGCACCTGCACGGCCCGCAGCGGGTCGGCGACGGCGACCGCATCCGGTACGCCGGCTCACCGCTCGCGTTCTCGTTCGGCGAGCGGCACCAGCGCAAGTCGGTGACCCTCGTGGAGCTCGGTGCGGACGGCGGGGTGTCCGTCGAGTTGCTCCCCGCACCCGTGCCGCGGCGGCTCGTCGACGTCCGGGCGACGATGGCCGAGATCGAGCAGGGGGCGGCCGCCGAGCACGCCGATGCCTGGGTCCGTGTGAGCGTCACCGACACCGTGCATCCGGATCGCATGTACGCGCGGGTGAAGGACCGGTTCCCCCACGCCCTGTCGATCCTCCACGAGCCCGCGGGCGGTACCACCGATCGCACCGCCGCGACCGTCACTGCCGCGTCGGACCCGGTCGAGGTCGCGGCCGACTTCGTGGCGTTCGCGACCGGTGGCCCGGCGACCGAGGCCGAGACCGCCGTGTTGCGCGACGCGTACGAGGCCGCCCTCGCCGCCGGAGGGGAGCGCTGATGTACCTGCACCACCTCCGTCTCGCCGCCATCGGTCCGTACGCCGAGACGGTCGACATCGACTTCGCGGCGCTCGGGGCCTCGGGTGTGTTCCTGCTGGAAGGGCCGACGGGCGCGGGCAAGTCGACGATCATCGACGCCGTCGTGTTCGCCCTCTACGGGTCGCTCGCGGGTGAGGGTGCGAGCAAGGACCGCCTCCACAGCCACCACGCCGACGCCGGGGTCGAGCCGTTCGTCGAGCTCGTGTTCGAGACCGCGGCAGGGGTCCACCGGGTCCGGCGCACCCCCGCCCACGACCGCCCGAAGAAGAGCGGAGGCGGCACGACGCGGCAGAACGCGTCGGCCCGCCTGTGGCGGCTGGCCGCGCCCGGGGACGCCGTCGGGGAACCCCTGTCGATCGCGACGCAAGAGGTCGGCGCCGAGGTCCAGCGCATCATCGGGCTCGACCGCGGCCAGTTCGTGCAGACCGTCGTGCTGCCGCAGGGGGAGTTCGCCCGCTTCCTGCGCGCTCCCGGTGAGGACCGTCGTGCGCTGCTGCAGTCGCTGTTCGGCACGGACGTGTACGAGCGCACGACCGAGGAACTCGTCGCTCGCCGCCGTGCGGCCGCCGCGGCGGTCGAGCGTGCGGACGCCGCCGTGCACGACGCGCTCAACCGCCTCGCCGAGGCGGCGGGCCTCGAGACCGTCGACGAACTCGCCGCCGATGCCGTGGTCGCCGAGGTCACCGCCGCCGCGCACGAGGCGACCACGGCCCGGGACGCCGCGGCCGGTGCCGCCGCGCGCGCTCGCGCCGACCTGGCGGACGCGGAACGCCGGGCGCGGTCACTCCGGCGCCGGGCGGACCTGCTCCGCCGACAGGCCGCGCTGTCGGACCGCGCGGAGCAGGTCGCCGGTGCCCGGGCCCGGCTCGAGCTCGCGGAACGGGCCGGCCGCGTGCTCGGCCTGGTCGTCGGCCTCGACACCGCCCGCACGCGTGCCGAGCGTCGCGGCGCGGACCTCGCGCGGGTCGTCGCCGAGCACCGGGACGCCCTCACACGCCACACCGTCGGGGTGGGCGCCGGAGCCGGTGGCGCGCCGCTGGACGCGGACGGCAGCGTGTTCGAGGACCTCGAGTCGATGCCGGCGGTCGACACCACCGCGCTCGCCGCGCACGCCGCCGCGCTCCGCGACGTCGTCGCGGGTGCGCGGCACGCCGTCGCGCTCGAGCGCGATCTGCCGGCCCGGCGCGCCGCCCTCGCCTCGGCCCGCACCGAGCTCGCCCGCGCCGAGGAGCGCCGCGCCGCGCTCGAACCCCTCCTCGACGCCCGGCCCGCCGAACGGCTCGCGCTCGTCACGATCTCCCGCGCGGCCGCGGACCGGGCCGCCGACGGACCCGTCGCGGAGCGCGCGCTGGCCGACCTCGACGCCGTGCGGGCCCTGCTCGACGACCGGGACCGCGCCGCGGCCGACGCGACCGCCGCCGACGCCGACCTCGCCGCCGCGTCGCTCCGGGCGCAGGCGGCCATCACGCACGAGGCCGACCTGCGGACACGGCGGGCGGCGGGCCTCGCGGGTGAGCTCGCCGGCGTCCTGACGCCGGGAGAGCCCTGCCCGGTGTGTGGTTCCGTCGACCACCCGGCGGTCGCGGCGCCGCTCGACGGCCACCCGACGGACGACGACATCGAGGCCGCCGCCGACGCCCGCGCCACCGCCGACGTCGACCAACGCGCCGCCGCCGCTCGGCAGGCCGTCGCGCGGCGTGAGTGCGACCGGCTCACCACCGCGATCGGTGCGGCGACGCCCGAGTCCGTCGCCGCGACCGCGTCGGCGCTGCGCGACCGGATCGCGCGTGCGCACGCTGCCGCGGCCGAGGTCGCCCGGGCCGAGGAGCAGCTCGAGGCGTTCGACCGCGACACCCGCGCCCTGGCCGAGGAACGCAGCACGCTGGCCGCGCAGGTGGCGGCCGGGCGCGCCGGCCACGCCGCCGATGCCGCCGCGCTCGCCGCCGACGAGGCCACCGTGGAGCGCTGCCGTGCCTCGGTGGTCGACGCCGGCGGTGTCGGCACCGGCTCGCTCGACCAGGCCGTCGCCGCGCTCGATCGTGACGCGGCCGCCTGCGCAGCCGTCGCCGCCGCGGCCGACGCCCTGCGGAGCGACGACCGTGACGTGCTGGCCCGCGCAGCGGAGGTCGAGCGCGCGCTGGGGGACGCGGGGTTCGCCGACGCCGACGCCGCCCGCGCCGCCGGGCTCGGGCCGGACGAGGCGGCGCGGCTCCGGTCCGAGGTCGCGGGAGCCGAACGCGAGCACGCGGTCGTGCAGGCCGGCCTCGCCGAGGCGGACGTCGCCGCGGCCGAGCACGACGCCGTCGACGGAGCCGAGTTGGAGGCCGTCCGGACGCGTGCCGACGGAGCCGAGGAGGCCCTCCAGGCCGCCACCGGTGCGGCGGCGACCGCGGAGGCCCGTGCGGCCGCGACCTCGGCTCGACGCGCCGACCTCACCCGGGCGGTGCGGGCACGACAGGAGACCTCGGCCGAGAGCCGCGCGGTGGTCCGCCTCGCCGACATCGCGACCGCGGCGTCGAGCGTCAACCCGACGGGCATCACGCTCGGCACGTACGTGCTCATGCGGCGGTTCGAGGACGTCGTCGCCGCCGCGAACAGTCGACTCGGCGCGATGCTCGGGGGCCGGTTCGCGCTCGAGGCCTCGGACGAGCGCGAGACGTCCTCGCGCGCCCGTCGCACGGGCCTGGCGCTCGCGGTGCGCGACCACGAGACCGGACGGACGCGCGACCCGCGGAGCCTGTCGGGTGGCGAGACGTTCACGACGTCGCTGTGTCTGGCGCTCGGCCTCGCCGACGTCGTCCAGGCCGAGGCCGGCGGTGTCGAGCTCGGCACCCTGTTCGTGGACGAGGGGTTCGGCACGCTCGACCCGGAGACGCTCGACGGCGTCGTCGGGCAGCTGACGCGTCTGACGGCCGGCGGACGCCAGGTCGGCATCGTCAGCCACGTCGAGGAACTCAAGCAGCGGATCCCCGACCGGATCGAGGTCCGGCGAGCACCGGGCGGAGGGTCGACGGTGCGGACGACGGTGTGACCCGCGCGGAGCTCAGGCCCCGACGACCGGCAACGCGTACCGGACGACGGGGTCGCCGCCGAGTGGATGCGGCACGGGGTCGCCCTCCGGCCGGAACCCCGCTGCCTCGTACACCGCGATGGCCCGGGCGTTGGTCACCCGGCTCTCGAGCTCGACGAGCACCGCGCCGCTGGCCTCGGCCTCGGCGAGGACGCGCTCGAGCAGGGCCCGTCCGACGCCCAGACCCCTGGCGTCCGGCCGCGTGGCGAACAGCTCGAGCCCGACCACCGCGTCGCCCCGGTCACTCGTCACCGCGAAGCCGACGATCTCCGACCCGGCGCCGCCGTCACCGGTGCGGGTCGCGACGAGGAGCTCCGCCCCCGGCAGGGCGAACTTGGACCGGGCGCGTTCCCGCACGGGCGCGCCCTGGTCCTCGCCGTCGCGGTCGGTGAGCGCCGCCAACCAGAGGTCGACGCACGCGTCCGCCTCGATCGCGGTGCCGGGCCGGACCTGGATGCCGTCCAACGCGCTCACGCCGCCACCCCCGCCGCCAGTGTCGCGAACCGGCTGCGGATCTCGTCGGGTGTGACGGCTCCGGGCTGGAGGTGGTCGCGGGCGGCGACGCGTGCCAGGTGCTGCACGAGCGCGTTCCGCGGTGCGTGCGTGCCGGCCGACCGCGCGAGCAGCGCGATCTCGCCGTTGAGGTAGTCGGTCTCGATCGAGCCGGACCCGCGCACGAGCGATTGCCAGGACGACCCGCCGAGTTCGTGCTCGACGCCGGGGACGGGGCGGGAGCGGAACGTGTCGCTCCGTCGGGCCTTCTCGGTCGCGTCGGACACCGCCTGGACACCGGCGGCGGCGTAGACCCCGAGGGCTTCCTCGCGGAGCGCCGACGCGAGGTCTCGCCAGGACGCCCCGTCCGGACCGAGCAGGGCCTGGAGGCCGTTCGCCAGGTTCGACAGCAGCTTCTGGTACTTCCACCCCATCACGTCGGCCTCCGGGTACACGTCGACGCCGCTCGCGCGGAAGTCCGCCGCGAACGCCGCCACGACCGGGTCGTCGTCGACCGGGCGGGCCGGGTACGCGCCGATGGTGAGGATGCCGATCGTCGGCGCGATGCTCACGACGACCTCGGCGGGGTCGAGGCTCACCGCGGGGAGCCAGACGCAGACGCCGTACACGCGTTCGAAGTACCGGAGGGCGATGCGTTCGGACTCGACGCCGTTGAGTGCGGTGCAGACGGGGAGCAGGTCGCCCGCGGTACCGATGACCGTGCCGCCGGCGTCGTGCACGGGCGCGTCCGCCCAGGTCCGGAGCGCCTCGTCCGCCTGCTGCGTCTTCGTCGTCAGGACGAGCACGTCGTCGTCGCGGAGCGCGGCCTCGTCCGGGGCCTCGACGACCGCGACCGGGACGGTGACGTCCTCGTCGGGTGTCCGCAGCCGGATCCCGCGGTCGCGCAGGGCCGCGGCCCGGGCCCCGCGGGCGACGAGGACGGGCGGGTTCGGGCTGTGGCGGGCGAGGCGGGCCGCCAGGGCGCCGCCGATCGATCCGGCCCCGATGATGACGTAACGCACACGTCATGCGTACCACGGGCCTCCCGGCAGGCTCCGGGCGGACGCGGACGCGGGTCCCGCCGCCGGAGCGGAGTGTCCGGCGAGGTCGGCCCGGTAGCCTTCCGGCGTGAGCGTCCCCTACCACCGCCTGTTCCGCGTCCACTCGCGCTGGCGGTGGTGGCGACCCCTGGTGGCGCTCGCCGTGTTCCTCGGGTTCTACCTCGTCAGCCAGGTGCTCATCGCGATCGGGTTCTTCGTGCCGATCCTGGCGCGATCGGGTGTGTCGGGCCTCCAGCGGTTCGCGCACGAGATCCAGCACGACGCGCTGTCGTCGACGGATCCGCTCGTGCTCGGGCTGACGCTCGCCTCCCTCGTGTTGCTGTTGCCGGCGATCATGGCGGCGGTCCGGATCGCCGGGCTCGGACCGTGGGGTCAGCTGTCCTCCGTGCGGTTCCGGGTGCGCTGGGGGTGGATGGCGCGCTGTCTGCTCCCGCTCCTCGTGCTCGCGGTCCTCACGGTCGGCATCCAGGGCTGGTCGATGTTCCACACGCCCGGCGCCGGCTTCCTCACCTTCGGCACACGGCAGCTCGGGCACCAGACGGTGTCCTCGACGACGCTCATCGTGACCGTGGTCATGGTCGTCGTGCTCGTGCCGTTCCAGGCCGCGGCCGAGGAGTACATCTTCCGCGGGTTCCTCATGCAGACGATCGGCTCGTGGGTGCGGAACCCGATCCCGGCCGTCCTCGTGTCGACGATCTGCTTCGCCCTGCTGCACCTGCCGAACGGGTACGACGTGTGGGGGATCGTCGACGTGGGGTCGTTCGGCGCCATCGCGGCGATCCTCGCCTGGCGGACGGGTGGCCTCGAGTCGGGGATCCTCGCCCACGCGCTCAACAACGTGGTCATCTTCCTGCTGCAGGCCCCGGGGTGGTCGCGGCTCGACACCGCGTCCTCCGACGGCTCGGCCGGAGGCGCGATCGTCACCATCGTCACCATGGGGATCTACGCGCTGCTCGTCGAGCTGCTCGCGCGGCGGTCGCGGCTGGACCGTCGACGCCCGGGCGCGGAGGGTCCGCGGTTCCGCGGGCGGACGCCGATCTGGAGCAGCACCGTCGAGCCCGGTTGGGAGGCCGTGCCCACCACCGCGGACGTCCTCCCCACCTCGGACGCGAGCGTGATCGCCCACACCGGGACGGACCGGGAGGACCGTGTCGGCGGACGCCCGTAGGCTGCCGGCATGAGCAGTCCCTCGTCCGTCCGCGCGCCCGGGGTCTCCGGTGCCCGGGACGCGTCGAGTGCGCGGTCGGCGCCGCTCGAGGTCCTGCAGCGCGTCTGGGGGTACGACGCCTTCCGCGGGCAGCAGGCGGCGATCATCGACCAGGTGGTCGGTGGCGGCGACGCGCTCGTGCTCATGCCGACCGGCGGCGGCAAGTCGCTGTGCTACCAGGTGCCCGCCCTCGTGCGCGACGGCGTCGGCGTCGTCGTGTCCCCGCTCATCGCGCTCATGCAGGACCAGGTCGACGCCCTCGCCGCGAACGGCGTGCGCGCGGCGTTCCTCAACTCCACGCAGACGCCCGACGAACGTGCCCGGGTCGAACGCGACCTCGTGGACGGTCGGGTCGACCTGCTCTACCTGGCGCCCGAGCGACTCCGGCTCGAGTCGACGCGGGCGTTGCTCGACCGCGCGGCGATCAGCCTCTTCGCCATTGACGAAGCCCACTGTGTCGCCCAGTGGGGGCACGACTTCCGGCCGGATTACCTCGAACTCAGCGTCCTGCACGAACGGTGGCCGAGCGTGCCCCGGATCGCGCTCACGGCCACCGCGACGCCGCAGACGCACCGCGAGATCTCCGCCCGGCTCGGCCTCGACGACGCCGCGCACTTCGTGGCGGACTTCGACCGCCCGAACATCCAGTACCGGATCGAGCCCAAGGCAGCCGCGTTGCAGCAGTTGCTCAAGTTCATCACCACCGAGCACGCCGGGGACGCCGGCATCGTCTACTGCCTGTCCCGGGCGTCGGTGGAGCGGACCGCCGCCGCGCTCGTGGAACGCGGGGTGCCGGCGCTGCCGTACCACGCCGGACTCGACGCCGGGGTGCGCGCCCGGAACCAGGCGACGTTCCTGCGCGAGGACGGCGTCGTCATGGTCGCGACGATCGCGTTCGGCATGGGCATCGACAAGCCCGACGTCCGGTTCGTGGCCCACCTCGACCTGCCCAAGTCGCTCGAGGGCTACTACCAGGAGACCGGCCGTGCCGGACGTGACGGCCTGCCGTCGACCGCGTGGCTGGCGTACGGACTCAACGACGTGGTGCAGCAGCGTCGGATGATCGACCAGTCCGAGGGCGACGCCGCCCACCGCCGACGGCTCAGCATGCACCTCGACGCCATGCTCGCCCTCTGCGAGACGGTCGAGTGCCGCCGCGTGCGACTCCTGGCGTACTTCGGGCAGGAGTCCACGCCGTGCGGCAACTGCGACACGTGCATCGCCCCGCCCGAGGCCTGGGACGGCACCGTGCCCGCGCAGAAGCTCCTGTCCACCGTGGTCCGGCTCGACCGTGAGCGCGGCCAGCGGTACGGCGCGGGGCACATCGTCGACATCCTGGTCGGCAAGCAGTCGCCGCGGGTGCAGGAGCTGCGCCACGAGTCCCTCGCGACCTTCGGGATCGGGCAGGACCTGTCCGAGGGCGAGTGGCGCGGCGTCGTGCGGCAGCTCCTGGCGCAGGGGTTCGTCGGTGTCTCGGGCGACGGCTACGGCACCCTCGTGCTCACCCCGACGAGCGCCGACGTCCTGGCCGGGCGTGTCCAGGTCCGGCTCCGGCGCGAACAGCCCCGTCCCGTGCGGGCGACCCGGCGTCGGGCGGCGCCCACGGACCTCCCGAGCGAGGCCACCGGCCTGTTCGAGGCCTTGCGCGCGTGGCGGAGCACCCGCGCGCGAGAACAGGGCGTGCCGGCGTACGTCGTGTTCGGCGACGCTACCCTGCGCGGTATCGCGGCGACGCGACCGGCGACGCTCGAGCAGCTCGCGCAGATCAGCGGCGTCGGGGCCGCGAAGCTCGAGGCCTACGGCCAGGGTGTGCTCGAGGTCGTGGCGAACGCAGCCTGACTCGCCGTCCTCGCGGCCTCCTCGGCGTAGCGTCGGCGGCGCTGCCGCGGCGACCGAGCCGGGCACCGGACGGAGGAGGCGCGCATGCGGGTGACGGTGTTGGGAACGGGCGCGATGGGTGCCGGCGTCGCGGGGTCGCTCCTGCGCGAGGGGCACGACGTGACCGTGTGGAACCGTTCCGCCCAGCGTGCGCAGCCCCTCGGCGAACAGGGCGCCACGGTCGCGACCTCGCCCGCTGACGCCGTGGCATCGGCGCAGGTCGTCCTGCTGACGCTGTTCGACATCGACGCCGTGCTCGAGGTCCTCGGGCAGGCGGCGGACGCGGCCCCCGAGTCGGCCATCTGGGTCCAGAGTTCGACCATCGGCCTCGAGGGCACGGAGCGCGTGGTGCACGTCGCCGCCGAGCACGGGATCACCCTGGTCGAGGCGATGATGCTCGGGACGAAGGGACCGGCGGAGCAGGGCAAGCTCACCATGCTCGCCGCCGGTGCGCAGGAGTTCCTCGACCGCGTCCGGCCGGTGCTCGAGGCCATCAGCGTCAAGATCGTCGTCGCCGGGGACGCGGTCGGGGCCGGGACCGCACTGAAGCTCGCCGCGAACGCCTGGATCGCCTCGATCACGGCCGCGACGGCGCAGTCGCTCACGCTCACCACCGCACTCGGACTCGACCCCGACCTCTTCCTGCAGGCGATCGACGGCAGCGCCTCCGACTCGCAGTACGCGCACACCAAGGGCGCCGCGATGATCGCCGACCGGTTCGACCCGCAGTTCGCGCTCGACGGACTCCGGAAGGACATCGGCCTGATGGTCGACGCGGCGAACGAGTCCGGCGTCAGCACGACGCTGCTCGACGCCCTCGTGACCGTCTACGGGCAGGCGAGCGCCGCGGGGCACGGTGGGGACGACATCGCCGCCGTCGTCACGGGGTTCCGGCCGGAGGGCGCGACCGACTGATCGCGGGCGTCGCCGACCCACAAGGACGCGGCGGACCGGGTCGGACCGGACCGGGTCGGCCGGGCCGTGTGCGCGCCTCCAGACCGTTCGCGGCGGTGCGGCGGTGACCGCGTCAGTGTCGCCGGAACCAGCGGGTGAGTCGAGCGCGCACGCGCGCGACGGTCTCGTCGTTGAGGGTGTTCGCGAGGTCGAAGGCCTCGCGCCCCGGGTCGCTGCCGGCCGCGATGCGCCGGAGTGCCGCCTCGGCGCGGGCGTGTGCATCGAGCTCGGCGAGGGGCATGGCGTCCTCGGGGTGCACGCTGCGCTCGTGCTCCGCCGTCCGCTCCTGATGCGGGTCGGGCACGCGCTCGGGGTCCGATCCCTCGTCCGCCTGGTCGTGCCCCATGTGCCGACGATACCGCCGGGCGGATGGACACCGGTCGGGAGCGTGGCAGGACGGACCGAGTCGCGCGAGCGGCGAGGAGAAGGGGGACGGTGCGGCCATCGACCCGAACGAGGCCGCACCGTCCAAGGGAGGAGAGAGGTCCGGCTCCGACCCGAACGGCGCCGCACCTCTTGCCTCGCGGGTCACAATCTAGATGGCCTAACTAGAATTGTCCATACCCGCGGGTACGGAATCTTCGGCACCCACCGCGTCGGCCATCTCGGTGAGGAACCGCAGCACCACGTCAGCGGCTCCGGCAGGCAGGTCCGTCACCGCTCGACCCCGTGTCGCGTCGAGTTCCGCGATCACGCGACGGGCGCGGTGGGCGGCCGGGCCGGTGGCCGTGAGGAGCACGCCACGGCGGTCCTGCGGGTCCGGGTGACGCTCGACGTACCCGCTCCGGACGAGGCGCTCGACCAGCACCGAGGTGGAGGCCGCGGTCACCCCGAGCCGGACCGCGAGGTCCTTCGCGTTGACGTCCTGCCCGACGGCACCGGCCTCGAGCAGGAAGCGCAACGCGTGCAGGCCGTTCTCGCCCACGTGGAGGGACGCACACGCTCGGCGGTGGGCGCGCTGCTCGGCCTCGCGGAGCTGACGGAGCGCCTCGAGGACGTCGGTCACCGATGCCGGGGAGGCACCGTCCCAGAAGCCCCGGGCCTGCGTCGTTGGCTCGGACATGGACGACATGCTAGATCATCTAGCAGCTAGTCAGTCGAGGGATTCGCTGGGTCGCCGATCTGCCGCGGGCACCGCAGCTGCAGCTGCATCATGGGGTCGCTGGAGGAACAGCCCCATGGACCGCACGGCGATGCTGCCCACGATCACCGTCGCGAGCGCCACGACGACCCAGGCCGACGCGATGCCGAGCGTCCCGAGGTCCGTGGACGTGAGCAGCCGGATCCCGTAGGTGGCGCTCGCGGCTGTCGTGAAGGTCATCGCCCAGAAGCCGATCGCGAACCCGGACCTGAGGTAGCGACGGACGAGGAAGGCGTGCGGGAGGAGGAAGGCGACCATGACGCCGGCGAGGGCGGTGTGCACGATGGACGGGGTGCCTCCCGTCAGCACCCACCAGGCGTTGCCCGCGACCGCCGGCGGTGCGGAGACGATCGCGAGCGTGGGCAGGAGTGCGGCCGGGATCGCCGGTCCGGTCGCGAACCGAACGAGGAGCACGGCGCCGACGAGGAGCCAGAACAGCACGCCGGTCGCGAAGAAGCCCGTCGCGAGTGCCGGGTGACCGATGGTCGCGAGCGCCTGCGCGCCGAGCAGCGAGCTGGCGACGGTCGGGAGCAGGTACCCGCCGTGGAGCGTTCCCGGGTCGCGAGGCGTGGTGAGCAGGTCGGTCACGAACCACGCACCGAATGCCGTGGTCAGCGCGAGCATCGCCCAGACGCCGACCGCCCCGACCGTCGGCGCCCACGTCGACACGTGCACCGCGAGCAGCGACCCCACCGCGGGCACGAGCGCGGCGAACGGACCGAGGACCGGGTGGCGGAGGTCGGCGACGACGGCTCGGATCCCGCCCGGTCGGCGCAGGTACCGGACGATGGTCACGACCCAGGCGACCGCCGCGGCGGCCCACAGTACTTCGCCGATGGCGGCCGGCGCTCCGAGCAGGTCGCCGGCCGTGGTCCAGGTACCGGCGATACCTGCCGTGCCGAACGAGATCCCGAACGTGTTGAGCGGCAATCGTGGTCGCAGTGTCGTCGTGGTGGTCATCTTGGCTCCTTGTTCGGGTGCCGATGTAACCTTCATAGGCGGCACAGCATTCCCCGCCCACTCCCGTTGCGACCGGCACGTCCGGTCCGTGCACGTCGTTGCTGCCCGGCGCGCCTCCGGACATCGCGGACGCGCCCACGCATCCGCAACATCCGTGACCCGGGCATGAAACACCGCGGCAATCACGAGTCGTTATGTTCTCGGCATGGCCGCTCCGTCCGCTGCGGCCGACGGGTCCGGAGCGTCCGAGGAGGCGACGTGCTGAGCCGCACCGCCAAGAGCGTCTTCGGGATCGGCCGCTCCGTCGAACGCGCGGACGGGACCGCCCGGCTCCTCGACGTCCACCTGCAACTGCTCGACGAGGAGCCGTGGATCGAGGAGGACCTCGCCTGCCGCAGTCTGCTCGGCGTCCTGGGGGCATCGGTGCCGGACGACGAGCGACTCACCCGTGCGGACGTGCTCGGCATGCTCGCCGTCGACCGGCACAACGCCGCCTCGATCGCGTACTCCCTGGGCGCGGCCCGGGAGGACGCACGCCGCGCCCGCGAGTTCGTGTCGACCGAGCTGTGGGAGTGCCTCAACACGACGCGGGCGCGCATGCCCCGCAAGGTCGCGAGCGACAAGGTGCACGAGTTCTTCGGGTGGGTGCGGGAGCGGAGTGCGCTCGCGGTGGGGATCATCGAGTCCACCACGAGCCACGACGAGACCTGGAACTTCTTCACCCTCGGACGCTCGATCGAGCGGGCCGACCTGACCGCGCGCTTGCTCGCCAGCCGCATGCTCACCGAGGTCGCCGGGCCGAGCTGGACCACGATCCTCCGCTCGTGCGGCGCCTACGAGCCGTACCTGCACACGCACCGCGGTGTGCCGTCGGCGCGGACTGCTGCCGAGTTCCTCCTGCTCGACCCGTCGTTCCCGCGCTCCGTCCTGTTCTCGGTGCGCCGCGCCGAGCAGTGCCTCCGCGAGGTCGAGCCGGCGACGGAGCGGGCCGGTACGGAGGACGATGCCCAGCGCCTCCTCGGTGGGATCCGGTCGTCACTCGAGGTCGCGCCCGTGGCCGCGATCCTCGAGGACCTGCCGAGCCGCATGGAACAGGTGCGGCAGGCGACGACGGAGGTGTCCGACGCGATCCGTGCCCGGTACTTCCCGACGGACGCGGCCCCGTCCTGGGCCGGAGGCCGCTGACCTCAGGCGGAGCTGGTGCGGTTCGCGACGGCTTCCTCCGAGGCGAACTCGGCCTGCATCGCCGCGCGCGCCCGACGCCCGCCGACCACCGGGATCGAGCTCGTCACGGCCAGGTGGAGCCGACTGTCCGCGTCGTACCGGAGTCGGAGGTGCTGGAACCGGGACAACCAGACGAGCGCGATCGCGAGGGCGACGAACCCCGACAGGGCCCCGACGCCGAGCGCCCACCGGGGACCCCAGGAGTCGGCCACGGCGCCGACGATCGGCGCTCCGATGGGTGTGCCACCCGCGAAGATCGCCATGTACAGCGCCATCACCCGGCCGCGCATCGCCGGTTCGGTCGTCGTCTGGACGAGGGCGTTGGCGGTGGTCATGAACGTCATGGCGGAGAGCCCGACGAACACGAGCAGGATCGCGAACGTCGCGTACGTGGGCATGACCGCGGCGACGGCGCATGCGAGCCCGAAGCCCGTGGACGCGACGACGAGCAGGCGCAGGCGCGGACGTTCGCGACGGGCCGACAGGAGTGCACCGAGCACCGAACCGATCGCCATGACCGAGTTGAGCAGGCCGAACTCGCCCGCGCCGCGGTGGAACTCCACGCGCGCCATGGTGGACGTGAAGATCGGGAAGTTGAGGCCGAACGTCCCCACCACGAAGATCATGCAGAGCACCACGACGATGTCGGGGCGGGTGCGGACGTAGGTGAACCCCGCGCGGATCTGACCCTTGCCGCGCTTCGGCCGGATACGCCGAGCGAGCTGTGCCGGGTCGACGAACCGCAGCGCGATGAGCACCGCCATGAACGACGCCGCGTTGATCACGAACACCCAACCGGAACCGATGGCGGTGATGAGCACGCCGGCGATCGCGGGGCCGATGAGTCGGGCACCGTTGAACGAGGCGGAGTTGAGTGCGACGGCGTTCGCGACGTTCTCGCCCTGGACGACGTCCGACACGAAGGCCTGGCGCACGGGGGTGTCGAAGGCGGCGACGATGCCGAGCGCGAGCGCGAACCCGTAGACCGACAGGAGCGAGGCAGCGCCCGTGACCACCATGATCCCGAGTGCGAGACCGAGCGCTCCCATGAGGGCCTGCGTGACCATCAGGGTGCGCTGGCGGTCGAACCGGTCGGCGACGAGTCCGGTGATCGGCATGAGCACGAGCTGCGGCCCGAACTGGAACGCCATCGTGATACCGACGGCGACGGCGCTGTCGTGGGTGAACTGCGTCAGGACGATCCAGTCCTGCGCGGTGCGCTGCATCCACGTGCCGACGTTCGACACGAGGGCGCCGGAGAACCAGATGCGGTAGTTGCGTCCCGAGAGGGAACTGAACATGGCGGTCACTGCTGGGTGAGCCTCCTCAGGATGTCGGTGGCGTCGGCGAGGGTGCGCCGTTCGGCGGGTGTGAGCTTGGCGATGCGGGGCGCGAGCCAGGCGTCGCGGCGACGACGGGTCTCCCGGACGAAGGCGGCACCGGCATCGGTGGCGCTGATCAGGACCTTGCGCTTGTCGACGGTGTCCTCGGTCTTCCGGACCAGCCCACGTTCGATGAGGGCGTTCACGGTCTTCGTCATCGAGGGGGGCGTGATGCCCTCGGCATCGCTGAGGTCGGCCAGGGAGCGAGGACCGTTCCGGTGCAGTTGCGCGAGGGCGGAGAACTGGGCATCCGGGACGGAGGCGTCGGCCTTCTGGGCGCGGAGGGTCCGGGACAGGCGGTTGACGGTCATCCGCAGGTCGCTGCTCAGCGATGCGTGCGGTGTCGCCCGGTCGGGGCGAGCGGGGACTTCGACGGACACATCGTTAGCCTATCAAATTAGTTCGGCGAACGAACTGGTTCCGCGGAGGGCGCAGCCGCGTGCCCGCGCGGTCGCCCGCGCCCACCGGTCGCCATGGGGTCGCCCCCATTGCGTCGAGATCGCAGAAGATGCCGCTTCGGAGGGGGCCAAAGCGGCATCTTCTGCGATCTCGACGGAACTGGAGGACCGGCCGGACCTGGAGGACCGGCCCGCCCTGGCCGGGCCGGCCAGCCCTGGCCGGGTTGGCCAGCCCTGGCCGGGGCGGCCGTCAGTGGAACTGGGGGACCGTCAGCCAGATCCCGAACAGCACCGCGGCGGCGCCGACCGCGAAGCACAGTCCCGCACCGGCGATCGCCGCGGGCGGCGTGCGACCCGAACGCGGGGCCTCCTGGTCGGAGGTCGTCGCCTCACCGCGCGGGTCCTGCGGCTGGCCGACGCCGAGCAGGCGGAGGCCCAGGGTGTAGACGACGACGATGCCCACCGCGGCGACGAACCCGACGCCGAACACCTCGCCGATGGCGCTCCAGTCGATGGTGGACCCCATGTCAGGCCTCCGCTCCAGCGGCGACCGGCTCGCGCTCCGGGGCCGGCTCGTCGTTGACGTTCTCGTGCGTGATCGGCTTGCGTCGGGCGAGCATGACGAAGGTCCCGCCACCGGCGACCGCGAGCAACGCCACGATGACGAGCCCGATCGCCGAGGACGACGCGATCCAGGTCGCGATGCCGCCGGCCACCGCGGCGGCGGGGAGCGTGATCACCCAGGCCGAGGCGATCCTCCCGACCACGCCCCAGTGCACGTCGGCGAGCCGCTTGCCGAGGCCCGACCCGACGACGGACCCGCTCGTCACGTGCGTCGTCGACAGGGCGAACCCGAGGTGGCTCGAGATGAGGATCGTCGCGGCCGAACTCGTCTCGGCGGCGAACCCCTGGGGCGACTGGACGTCCGAGATCCGCTTGCCGACCGTCCGCATGATCCGCCAGCCGCCGGTGTAGGTGCCGAGGCCGATCGCCAGGCCGCAGGCGAGGATCACCCACAGCTCGGGGCCGGTCCCGGACTCCTGGTAGTGCGCCGCGACGAGCGTGAGCGTGATGACGCCCATCGTCTTCTGCGCGTCGTTCGTCCCGTGGGCCAGGGACACCAGCGACGCCGAGATCGTCTGCCCGTGCCGGAACCCCGTCGCAGCACCGTGCGTCGTCGCGTTCCGGGTGAAGCGGTAGGCCACGAACGTCGCGACGAGTGCGATGACGCCCGCGATCACGGGGGAGAACAGGGCCGGCAGGACGACCTTCGACACCACGGTGGTCCAGCTCACCGACTGGAACCCGGCGCCGATGACCGCGGCCCCGATGAGACCGCCGAACAACGCGTGGGTCGAGCTCGACGGCAGGCCGAGGTACCACGTGGCGAGGTTCCAGAGCACCGCGCCGACGAGGCCGGCGAAGATCATGACGGGTGTGATCTCGATGCCGCTCTGGCCCTCGTTGATGATCCCCTGCGACACCGTCGAGGCGACCTCCGTGGACAGGAACGCGCCGACGAGGTTGAGCGACGCCGAGATGAGCACCGCGGTGCGCGGTCTGAGGGCACCGGTCGCGACGGACGTGGCCATCGCGTTGGCGGTGTCGTGGAACCCGTTCGTGAAGTCGAACACCAGGGCGACGACGATCACGAGGACCACGGTGACGAGGACGTCCATGCTGCCTCCTGTCGTGAGGGCGTCGGCAGCGGGACTGCCGACACGGGCGCCACGCTAGGCGAGTGCCGCACGCGCCGAGGTGAACAGCGGGTGAACTCGGGCGTCGGCGCGGCAAGATGGTGTGGTGACCGCACCGCAGCCGACACCGCCCGGTCCGAGTGCGCCGATCGAGGCGACGTTCAGGGACGCGTGGGGGATCGACGTCGTCTACGACACCTGGAGCGCGGCGGACCCGCACGGCGTCGTGCAGATCGCCCACGGGGTGGGGGAGCACGGCGGGCGGTACGCGTCGCTCGCCCGGGACCTCGTCGCCGCGGGGTGGACCGTCGTCGTCAACGACCACCGCGGGCACGGGCGGACGGGCCTCCGACAGCACGGTGACGACCGGACGCAGCTCGGCCGGCTCGGACCCGGCGGTCTCCGCGCCGCCGTGGCCGCCGTCCAGCAGATGACGCGGGTCGCGCGGCAGGCGCACCCGGGGCTCCCGATCGTCCTGCTCGGCCACTCGTGGGGATCGATCATGGCGCAGAAGATCGTCAACACCGCCAGCGGCGAGTACGACGGCCTCGTGCTGTCCGGGTCCGCCTACCGTGTGCCCGGTTGGATGAACGGCGGCGACCTCAACAAGCGGCACGCGCACCTCGGGCCGACGAAGTACGAGTGGCTGACCCGCGACCGCGCGATCATCGAGGCGATGGCGGGTGACCCGCTCGCGGCCGAGGCGGACGTCATCGGGCTGTTCGGGATCGCCGACACCCTCCGGCTGCTCGGCGTCCCGCGGCGTCGGATCCCGCACGACCTGCCGCTGCTCCTGCAGGTCGGGTCCGACGACCCGCTCGGCGGGCCGCGCTCCGTGCACCGACTGGCCCGCGCGTACCGTGGCCGCGCCGGCCTCACCGACGTGCGGGTGCACGTGTACGAGGGCGCGCGACACGAGGTCTACAACGAGACGAACCGGGACGAGGTCATCGCCGACCTGGTCGCCTGGCTGAACGCTCACACCCGCACTGCGGACGTCCGGGGCGGGGGCGTAGCCTCGGCCGGATGACGACCGAAGTGCGGAACGACGCCGACCAGAACCAGTACTCACTCGTCGAGGACGGTGCCGTCATCGGCTTCGCCGCGTACGAGATCGACGGCGACGTCATCCGCTTCGTGCACACCGAGGTCGACCCCGAGCACCGCGGCGGCGGCAATGCGTCCATCCTGGTCCGCGGAGCGCTCGACGACGTCCGTGCGGGATCCGACCGGTCGGTGGTCGCGCAGTGCTCCTACGTGCACGCCTGGATCGAGAAGCACCCGGACTACCAGGAGCTCCTGGCGGTCTAGAAGCTGCGCTCGTGCGCCCCGGCACGAGCCGGCCCGCGGTCCGCACGGACCGTGGGCACCCGGATGAGTACGTGGCCGCTCAGCAGGTCGTGGTCGTCGTCCGCCGGCGTCGGCGCCTCGACCGGGAGGCGCGACTGCCGATCGAACTCGGCCTGCGTCTCGTGACGGGTCGGCGCGAACACCTCGTCCATCATCGCGATGGCGCCACCGGACGAGCCGCCCCGGCTCGCCTTGTTCGACAGGTCGACCCAGCCGAGTCGGTCCGCGACCCACGTCGCGAGCACGGCCGCCGCCACCGCGCCGAGCAGGATCAACCAGTTCACGAGCACCGAGGCTACGTGGGTCGTCCGCGCGGGGGATCAGCCGCGCGGGTGATTCTCATGATCCTCGAGCCCCCGTCTCTGGTCCGGCGTCGACGATGCTCGCGTGGCGTCCGGGAGTCCCCTCCTCCCGGGCGCCACGCCCTGCATCAGGGGACGCGCTCGAGCCACTCGCGGGTGGCGAACTTCGTCGCGACGAGCTCCTGGGCGCGGGCACGTTCCTCCGGCGTGACGTGGCCCTCGTGCGCGCCGTACAGCCGGGTGAACGTCGCGATGAGTCGGTCGATGATCTCGGCGCGTGACAGACCCGTCTGCGACCGCAGGGGATCGACCCGCTTCGCAGCGCTCGTGGTGCCCTTGTCGCTCATCTTCTCGCGGCCGATGCGCAGGACCTGGACCATCTTCTCGCCGTCCATGTCGTAGCTCATCGTCGCGTGGTGCAGGATCGCGCCCGTGCCGAGCCGCTTCTGCGCGGCACCGCCGATCTTGCCCTTCGCCGAGGTGATGTCGTTGAGGGGCTGGTACCAGGCCTCGATGCCCAGGGACTTCAGCGCCTCGATCACCCACTCGTCGAGGTACGCGTAGGAGTCGGCGAAGCTCATGCCCTGCACGAGGTCCGCCGGCACGTAGAGCGAGTAACTGATGATCGCGCCCGCGTCCATGAACATCGCACCCCCGCCGGAGATGCGGCGGACGACCTCGACGCCGTACCGCGCCGCACCGGCCGGGTCGACCTCGTTGCGCAGGGACTGGAAGCTGCCGATCACGACGGCGGGCTGGTCCCATTCCCAGATCCGCAGGGTCGGACCGCGGCGTCCGGCACCGACCTCCTCGGTGAGGACCTGGTCGAGCGCCAGGTGCTCGTTCGGCGGGATGGGGCCCTCGTGGATGATCTCCCAGTCGTGGTCCTGCCAGGTCGAGGCCCGGGCCAGGGACCGACGCACGGCCGTGGCCACCGCCTCCGGGGTGAACCCGAGCAGGACGGCGCCCTCGGGCAGGGCGGCCCGGACGGCGGCCGCGATGCCCGCGGCGTCGGTCTCGACCGGCAGGCCGTTCACCGCCGCGTCGATGCGGGGGAGGGCGTCGTCCGGTTCGAGGAAGAAGTCCCCCGCCAGACGGAACCCGTCGATCCGGCCGTCGACGACCTCGAGGTCGACGACGACGAGCTTGCCTCCGGGGACCTTGTACTCGCCGTGCATCCCGTCAGCCTATGCCGGACGCGACGCACGCGAGCGGCGCGGGGCGTGCCTCCCGGCCCGCGGAGCGCGTCATGATGAGCGGGTGCACCCCGTCCCCGTCACCGACGTCGAGCCCCGCCCCGCGGTCGAGCCCGACCGGGTGGTGCACGGCGACAACCTCGACGTCCTCGCGACGCTGCCCGACGGGCTCGCGACGCTCGTCTACCTGGACCCGCCGTTCAACACCGGACGGACCCAGACGCGTCGTGCGTCGACGGCGGTCCGCGCCGTCGACGGCCCCGTCCGGGGGTTCCAGGGGCGGTCGTACGAACGCGTCCGGGGTGACCTCATGCGGTACGACGACCGGTTCGAGGACTACTGGTCGTTCCTCGAGCCGCGGCTCGCGGAGGCCTGGCGGGTGCTCGCCGACGACGGCACGCTGTACGTCCACCTCGACTACCGCGAGGCGCACTACGCCAAGGTCCTGCTCGACGCGCTGTTCGGCCGCGACGCGTTCCTCAACGAGATCATCTGGGCCTACGACTACGGCGCCAAGTCCCGGACCCGCTGGCCGACGAAGCACGACACGATCCTCGTCTACGTCAAGGACCCGGAGCGGTACCACTTCGACTCGGAGGCGGTCGACCGCGAGCCCTACATGGCGCCCGGCCTCGTCACGCCCGAGAAGCGCGAACGCGGCAAGCTCCCCACCGACGTGTGGTGGCACACGATCGTGTCGCCGACGGGTCGCGAGAAGACCGGGTACCCGACGCAGAAGCCCGAGGGGGTGCTCCGCCGGATCGTCCAGGCGTCGAGTCGGCCCGGGGACCTCGTGCTCGACTTCTTCGCCGGCAGCGGGACGACCGGGGCCGTCGCGGCGGCGCTCGGACGGCGGTTCCTGCTCGTCGACGACAATCCCGAGGCGATCGCCGTGATGCGGCGACGTCTGCCCGCAGCGGTGTTCACCACGGCCGAGCCGCCCGCCGCGGACGTCGAGGACCCGGCCGTCTGACCGCGGGCGTCCCCGCGGAGTTCCCCGTTGTCGGCGAATCCCGGGCGCCGCTCGGCGGTTCCGCTCCGAGACGCACGAACGCTCCGAGACGCACGAACGCCCCGGAGTGGTCTCCGGGGCGTTCGTGGTCGTCGAGGTGCGACGTCAGGCGCTGTGCTTGCCGTGCCGCTCGGCGTGGCCGACGTCGGTGGTGCCGTCGGTCGGCGAGGCGGCGGGGGCGGCTACCCTGCCCCGCTCGGCCTCGAGGACCGGTGCGGCGTGCTTGGGCGCGTCCGACTCGTTGTGCACACGACTCGGGGAGTCGACCGCGGCGGCGGCGGAGTGTGCCCCGTGCGTCGGCGCATCCGCGAGCGGCGCGCGGGTCTCACCGCTGTCGAGCGACACGTCCGGTGAGGTCGGCACGGTGTCGACCGCGCCGGTGTCGGGGGACACGAGCGAACCCATCGACGCGGCCGAACCCTGAGCGCCGACGTCGAGGTCGTCGCTCCCGCCGTTGTGCCCGGCAGCGCCACTCGGCACGGACCCCGCAGCGTCGTTCGCCTGCTCCTGCAGGGCCGACACCTTGCGGAGCGGCGGCGTGCGGAAGAACCACGTCAGGATGAACGCGAGCAGGAGCACGCCGAGGCCGACGTAGTAGATCTGCACGGCGGAGTTGTTGAAGCCGGTCAGGAACGCCCTGGTCAAGCGCGGGTCGGCGCCGTTGAGGAACGACGTGTCGCTCGTGTCACTCGTCGTGCTCTTCGCGCTCGACGAGCCCTTCTTGACCTGCTTGATGATGGTCGGCGCGACCGCGGTGACGACGTGCTTCCGCTGCGAGGCGTTCGCGTAGTCGATCCGGAGCCCGCCGTTGCGGACGGAGGCGTGCGCCTGTGCGGCCGCGGCCCGCAGTGCCTTGCGCTCCGCGGCAGGCCGCGCGGCGGCGACCTGCTGCTGGATCACCGACTGCGCGGCGGCCGCCGGGACCTTGCCGGCGCTGACCTGCTGCTGGACGGCCGTCGTGACCTGCTTCGTGACGGCCTGGTCGGCTTGGCCCTTCGCCTGGGCCGCGCCCTGGTCGAGCTGGCTCTGGATCTTCTTCTTGACCGGGGTCACGATCGGGTTCCAGATCTGCTTCATGACGCCGGCGTTCTTCGACGCGTTGGCCACCGACGGCGTGAGGGCTGCGTCGAGGCCGTTCGTCAGGGTGCTCTTGTTCTCCATGGCGGTCGAGATGTTCGTCGGCATGCTCGCGAAGAGCACCGACAGCAGGATCGCCGTGCCGAGCGTTCCACCGATCTGCCGGAAGAACGTCGACGCGCTCGTGGCGACGCCGATGTCACGCGGACCGACCGAGTTCTGCGACGCGAGCGTCAGGGTCTGCATGAGCTGGCCGAGCCCCAGGCCGATGAAGAACATGGCGATGAGCAGGAACCACAGCGGCTTGTCGACGGTGATGAACGTCAGGACGATGTAGCCGATCGAGGTCACCGCGGTGCCCGTCACCGGGAAGATCCGGTACTTGCCGGTCCGCGAGATGATCTGGCCGGAGGTGATCGAGGCGATCATCAGTCCGAGGACCATCGGGAGGGTGGCGAACCCCGACTCGGTCGGGGTCAGGCCCTTGACGATCTGCAGGTACAGCGGGAGCGTCAGCAGCGCGCCGAACATGCCGAACCCGACGAGGACACCCAGGATCGTCGACATCGAGAACACCCGCGAGCGGAACAGCTTCATCGGGATGATCGCGTCGTCGCGCATCGCGCGCTCGACGAGGATGAACGCCAGCAGGCCGAGCCCGCCGATGACGTAGCAGGTCCACGATCCGACCGAGGTCCAACCCCAGTCGCGACCCTGCTCAGCGACGAGCAGGAGCGGCGCGAGGGTCACCACGACGAGCGCGGCACCCCAGTAGTCGATGCGGACCTTGCGCTTGTCACCGACCCGCGGCAGATGCAGGAAGACGATGACCATGATCAGCGCCGCGATGCCGATCGGCACGTTGATGAGGAACACCCAGCGCCAGCCCGTGATGAACAGGATCTGCGCGGCGCCGGAGAACAGACCACCGACGAGCGGGCCGATGACCGACGAGACGCCGAACACCGCGAGGAAGTACCCCTGGTACTTGGCGCGCTGACGCGGGGCCAACATGTCGCCCATGATCGCGAGCGGCAGCGACATGAGGCCACCGGCACCGAGGCCCTGCACGCCACGGAACGCGGCGAGCATGACCATCGACGTCGAGAACGACGCGGCGAACGAGCCGATGATGAAGATCGCGATGGCGATGAGGAACAGCGGTCGCCGCCCGAAGAGGTCGGACAGCTTGCCGTAGATCGGGGTCATGATCGTCGACGCGATGAGGTACGCGGTCGTCACCCACGCCTGCTCGTTCAGCCCGTGCAGGTCGTCACCGATCGTGCGGATCGCGGTCCCGACGATCGTCTGGTCCAGGGCGCCCAGGAACATGCCGGCCATGAGGCCGTAGATCACGAGCAGGATCTGCCGGTGCGACATCACCGCGTTCGATGACGTGGTGGGGGACGACGAGGTGCCGGCCCGTTGCGTCGCGGTCTGGGTCATTGTGCTGGTTCTCCGTCTGGTGCGGGGTCTGGGATGTCCGGCGGCGCTCGGTGCTCGAATCGATCGGGCCGCCGTTGCCGAGAAGTTTGCGTCGCGTGCAAAGTTACAGGTCACGCAACTCAGGCGACAACGCGACGATCACGCCAGGGTATTCCCCGTCGCTCCGACCTGATCGAGCTCCGGGCGACCTGTGGACGGAGGCCCCGCGATCTGTGCCCATGCGCAGGTAGGCTCCGGCGCATGGTCTCCGAACCCGCCGGGCTCACCTACCGACCCGCGGATCTGCCCGGCCCCCGTCCGACGGTCCTCGTGCTGCCCGGTGGTGGGTACGAGGAACACGGCCGCCCGAGTTCGGAGCTGCTCGCCGAGTGGTTCGCCGGGATCGGCGTGCACGGGGTCGTGCTGCGCTACCCGGTCGCCCCGCACCGGCACCCCGAACCCCTGGACGCGGCACGGGCGGCGTTCCGCTGGCTGCGGTCGGGCGCGGCGCCGATCGACGTGGATCGGGCGCGCGTCGGTGTCGTCGGTTCGAGCGCCGGCGGGCACCTCGCCGCGTGCCTGGCGAACGGGATCGACGACCCCGACGACGACCGGCCCGCGTTCTGCGTCCTCAACTACCCGGTCGTCTCGATGGAGCACCCGACGCGGACCCGGCCGATGCGGAACCTGCTCGGCGATGCACCGTCGTGGCGGCTCCGGCGCGAGCTGTCCATGGAGACCCGGGTCGACGCGCGGACGCCACCGACCTTCGTGTGGACGACGGCGGACGACCGCATCGTGCGCGCGACGCACGCACTCGCGTACGTGGAGGCCCTGGTCCGGAACGAGGTGCCGGTCGAGTTCCACCTGTTCCCGCACGGGAGGCACGGGCTCGGCACCGCGGTCAAGGAACCGCACACCTCGCAGTGGACGCGCCTGTGCGAGAACTGGCTGCGGTACCAGCGCGTGCTCTGACCGTCAGCTGATCGGGAGGCGCGGGGCGGAGCCGCACCGTGCCTCCCGACCGAGTGCCCGGGTCGTCAGGCGCCGCCGAGCGCGGCGTCGACGATCTCCCTGGCCTCGCGCTGGACCTGCGCGAGGTGCTCCTGCCCGACGAACGACTCCGCGTAGATCTTGTAGACGTCCTCGGTGCCGGACGGGCGTGCGGCGAACCACGCGCGGTCCGTGACGACCTTGACCCCACCGACGGCCGCGCCGTTGCCCGGGGCCTTCGACAGCTTCGCGACGATGGGGTCGCCGGCCAGGGTGTCCGCCTGGATCGCGTCGCCGTCGAGCTTGCCGAGCGCTGCCTTCTGGGCCTTCGTCGCAGCGGCGTCGACGCGCTGGTACACGGGGTCACCGAAGCGCTCCGTGAGCTCGCGGTAGAGCTGCGACGGTGTCTTGCCCGTGACGGCGATGATCTCGGACGCGAGCAGCGCGAGGATGATGCCGTCCTTGTCGGTCGTCCACGCGGTGCCGTCCATCCGGAGGAACGAGGCACCCGCGCTCTCCTCGCCACCGAAGCCCACGGAGCCGTCGATCAGGCCCGGGACGAACCACTTGAACCCGACCGGGACCTCCCACAGGGTCCGGCCGAGCGACTCCGCGACGCGGTCGATGATGCTCGAGGAGACGAGGGTCTTGCCGATCGCGGCGTCCTGCCGCCAGTGCGGACGGTGCGAGTACAGGTACTCGATCGCCACCGCCAGGTAGTGGTTGGGGTTCATGAGCCCACCGTCCGGCGTGACGATCCCGTGCCGGTCGGAATCGGCGTCGTTGCCCGTGAGGACGTCGAATTCGTCCTTGTGGGCGAGCACCGACGCCATGGCGGACGGGCTCGACGGGTCCATCCGGATCTTGCCGTCCCAGTCGAGGGTCATGAACGACCACGTCGGGTCGACGTCGGGGTTCACCACCGTCAGGTCGAGGCCGTAGTGGTCCCGGATGCGGTTCCAGTAGGGCAGGCTGGCGCCGCCGAGCGGGTCCGCGCCGATCCGGACGCCCGCGCGCTTGATCGCCGCGATGTCGATGATGTCCGCCAGGTCGTGCACGTACGTGTCGAGGAAGTCGTACCGGCCGGGGCTCGCCTGCTCCTGGCGCTGCACGTCCACGAGACCGCCGGCGATGATCGCGTTGGCCCGGTCGGCGATCCACTTCGTCGCGTCGCTGTCCGCGGGCCCACCGTGCGGCGGGTTGTACTTGAAGCCGCCGTCGCGCGGGGGGTTGTGGCTCGGCGTGATGACGATGCCGTCGGCGGTGTCGTCGTGGCCCTCGCGGTTGTAGCGGATGATCGCGTGGCTCAGCGCGGGCGTCGGGACGTACCCGTTGTCCTTGTCGGCGAGCACGGTGACGCCGTTCGCGGCCAGGACCTCGAGCGCGGTCCGTTCGGCCGGACCGCTCAGCGCGTGCGTGTCGCGGCCGATGAACAGCGGCCCCGTGGTGCCCTGCTGCGCGCGGTACTCGACGATCGCCTGGGTGATGGCGGCGATGTGTGCGTCGTTGAACGCGGTGTCGAGCGAGGAGCCCCGGTGGCCGGACGTGCCGAACACCACCATCTGCTCGGGGTTCGATGCGTCCGGGACCCGCGAGTAGTAGGCGTCGACGAGCTCTTGGAGATCGACGAGGTCCTCGGCGGTCGCGGGCGTTCCGGCACGGTCGTTCATGCGCCCATCCTGGCACCGCGCCGTGTCCTGTGCCCGACTGTCCACAGGCCGGCGCCCGACGGGGTCCAGGGAGGAATGACACCGGTTGCATCGACAACCATTCCGTAGGATCGGGGGATGACGACGGACGACGTGCCCTGGCTCGACCGCGAGCAGGTCCGCGTGTGGATCCGCCTCGTCGCCGTCATGGAGCTCCTGCCCGCGGCGCTCGACCAGCAGTTGCAGCGCGATTCCGACCTGACGCACTTCGACTACATGGTCATCGCCATGCTCTCCGAACGCGACGACCGCACGCTGCGCATGACGGCCCTGTCCGCCGCCACGAACAGCTCGTTGCCCCGGCTGTCCCACGTCGTCACCCGCCTCGAGAAGCGCGGGCTCGTCTCGCGGTGTCCGTCGACGGACGACCGGCGGGCAACGGACGTCCGACTCACGGACGCCGGGTGGGAGGCCGTGGTCGCCGCTGCCCCCGGCCACGTCCGGAACGCCCGCCACCTCGTGGTCGACGCGATCGGCGAGGACCGCTTCCGGCAGCTCGACGCCGACCTCCGCGCGATGCTCCGCCGACTCGACCCCGAGGGTCGCCTCGCCGCCCTCACCGACCCGGATGGCCGCCCGCCCGTGCAATAGAGTCGGCCGCATGGCCGAGCCCGATGCCTCCGCGTCCGACACGTACAGCTACCTCGGACCGGCCGGGACCTTCACGGAGGCCGCGCTCAAGCAGGTCGCCGCGGCCGCCGGCAAGCCCTGGCGGTCGGTCAACAACGTCGGCGAGGCCCTCGACGACGTCATGAGCGGACGGAGCGTCGGCGCGGTCATCGCCATCGAGAACAGCGTCGACGGTGGGGTCACCGCCACGCAGGACGCCCTCGCGCGCATCCCGGGGGTCCGCATCATCGGCGAGTACCTCGTGCCGGTCGACTTCGTCCTCGTCGCCCGGCACGGCACCGTGCTCGCGGACGTCCGCACCGTGAACGCCCACCCGGTCGCGTACGGGCAGACCTACCGCTGGCTCGAGGACCACGTCCCGGGGCACGGACACATCCCCGCGTCGTCGAACGTCGCGGCGGCGGCGGCGCTCCTCGACCCGGCCGCGGGGGCGCTCGCCGAGGCCGCGGTCGCCCCGCCCGGCATCACCGACCACCACGACCTCGCCGTCCTCGCCGAGCACATCGGCGAGAACCCGTTCGCCGTCACGCGGTTCGTCCTCGTGTCGCGGGACCTGGCGATCCCGGCCCGGACCGGCGCCGACAAGACGAGCGTCGTCGTGGAGCTGCCGGACGACCGCGCAGGTGCGCTCGTCGACCTGCTCGAGCAGTTCGCCACCCGGGGCATCAACATGGGGCTCCTCAGCTCGCGGCCGATCGGCGACGAGCTCGGCCGCTACCGCTTCGTCATCGACCTGGACGGCCACGTGCACGACGAGCGCGTGGCGGACGCGCTCCTCGGCCTCCGGCGGTTCAGCCCCCGGGTGACGTTCCTCGGGTCGTACCCCAGGGCCGACGGCCACGCGTCCGAGGTGCAGGCCCGGTACCGGGACGAAGCGTTCACCGAGGCACGCGAGTGGCTCCGACGGATCGTCGCGGGCGAGCCTGGTTGACCCGGCCGGGCCGGACGCCGGTGACCCACCAGGTGGGCGCCTGTGGAACGACCCGGCCGTCCACAGAAGCCGGGGGCCGAGAAGACGGATCTGGCGGTCCCGGTAGCGTTGTCGCATGACGACGCCCCCCGAGACCGATGCGGCCCCGCGCGACGACGTCGCCGCGGTGCCCTCGACCGCCGCCCACTCGGCCACGAGCCAGCACACCGCCGCCGTGGTCTACAACCCGATCAAGGTCGACCTGCCGGCCCTGCGCCAGAGCGTGAGCCGCTACGAACGTGAGGCCGGGTGGAGCGAGACCCTCTGGTTCGCGACGACCGAGGAGGACCCGGGCGCCGGCATGGCCCGGGCCGCGCTCGAGGCCGGTGCCGATGTGGTGGCCGCCGCGGGCGGCGACGGCACGACGCGGATCGTCGCCGAGGTCGTGCACGGATCCGGCGCGTCGCTCGCGCTGCTGCCGAGCGGCACCGGCAACCTGCTCGCGCGGAACATGCGGTTCCCGCTCGACGAGATGGACACGAGCGTGCAGACCCTGTTCCACGGCGAGGACCGCGCGGTCGACATCGGCATGCTCACCGTCGAGCGTGAGGGCGGGGAGCGTGAGGACTTCGGGTTCCTCGTCATGGCCGGGCTCGGGCTCGACGCCCGGATGCTCGCCAACACGCGCCCGGAGCTCAAGAAACGGGTGGGCTGGCTCGCCTACGTCGACGCCGTGGCCCGATCGCTCCGTGACTCCGACAGCATGGAGGCCCGCTACAACCTCGACGGTGCCGGCAACCGCTCGCTCCGCGCCCACACGCTCATCGTGGGCAACTGCGGCACCCTGCAGGCCGGCATCCTCCTGCTGCCCGACGCCACGATCACGGACGGCGTGTTCGACGTCGTCGCGCTGCGCCCGAAGTCCGTGTTCGGCTGGGCCCGGATCGGCGCCCGCCTGATGTGGGAGAACGCGATCCTGCGGCGTGCGCGATCGACCAAGATCGGCCAGACCGCGGTGGGGGAGCGGATCATCGCCCGGGCACGTGAGGAACGTCCGCTGCGGTACATGCGCGGCAAGGAGATCGTCGTGCGGCTCGAGACGCCCGACGAGTTCGAGATCGACGGCGACCCGGTGGGTCGGATCCGGGCGTTCCGGGCGCGCATCGACGAAGGCGGCTTGACCGTGCGCGTGCCCGTCGGGCACGTCCTGCACTGAGCGACGGCCGCCGACGACGGACGTCCGGCACCCACCAACCTCCTGCACGATCCGTGCGGCGGCCGGGAGGCGCGGGACGGGCGCGCGCCGTCCCTCCCGTCCGATCGGCGCCGGACCGGCGCGAGGGGACGGTCGGTAAGATGCTCCAGTGATCGATCCGCAGCTCCTCCGCGACCACCCCGACCGGATCAAGGCATCGCAGGCGGCCCGTGGTGACTCCGTGGAGCTCGTCGACCAAGCGCTCGCCGCGGACACCGCACGTCGGCTCGCGATCTCGTCGTTCGAGGCGCTCCGTGCCGAGCAGAACGCGTTCGGCAAGACCGTCGCGAAGGCACCGAAGGACGAGAAGGCGGCGCTCGTGCAGCAGGCGCAGGCGCTCGCCGCCCGGGTCAAGCAGGCCCAGGCGATCGTCACCGAGTCCGAGGACGCGTTCCGCACGACCGTCGGGAAGCTCGCGAACCCGATCATCGAGGGCGTCCCGAGCGGCGGCGAGGAGGACTTCGTCACCCTGCGCACCGTCGGCACGAAGCCGGAGTTCGACTTCGAGCCGAAGGACCACGCCGACCTCGGCGAGCACCTCGGGATCATCGACATCCCGCGTGGCACGAAGGTGTCCGGCTCGCGCTTCTACTTCCTCCGCGGCATGGGGGCGCGGCTCGAGATCGCGCTCATGAACCTCGCGCTCGACCGGGCGATCGCCCACGGCTTCGAGCCCCTCATCACGCCGACGCTCGTGCGCCCCGAGACGATGGCCGGCACGGGGTTCCTCGGTGAGCACGCCGACGAGATCTACTACCTGCCCGCCGACGACCTGTACCTGACCGGCACGAGTGAGGTCGCGCTCGCGGGCTACCACTCCGACGAGATCCTCGACGTGTCGAACGGCCCCCTCCGCTACGCCGGGTGGTCGACGTGCTACCGACGCGAGGCCGGGTCCGCGGGCAAGGACAACCGCGGGATCCTCCGGGTCCACCAGTTCAACAAGCTCGAGATGTTCGCGTACGTGCACCCCGACGAGGCCGAGGCGGAGCACGACCGGCTCGTCTCCTACCAAGAGGACATGCTCGGCGCGCTCGGACTCCACTACCGCGTCATCGACGTCGCCGCCGGTGACCTCGGGCAGAGCGCCGCCCGCAAGTTCGACATCGAGGCGTGGGTGCCGACGCAGGGGACCTACCGCGAGCTCACCTCGACGTCGAACTGCACGACGTTCCAGGCCCGCCGCCTCGACATCCGGCACCGCACCGAGTCCGGCAAGACCGCCCCGGTGGCGACGCTGAACGGCACGCTCGCCACGACCCGTTGGCTCGTCGCGATCCTCGAGACGCACCAGCAGGCCGACGGCACGGTCGTCGTGCCCGAGGTCCTCCGCCCGTACCTCGGCGGCACCGAGGTGATCGAGCCGCGATGACCGACGACCTCCGCGAGCAGGCCGTCCCCGACCCTGGGGCGAGCTCGGGTGCGACGTCGACGGCGCCGCGGCCGGACCACTGGCTCGTGGCGCTCGACATCGACGGGACGGTCATGCGCGAGGACGGCGTCATCACCGACGCGACGAGCGCGGCCGTCCATGCTGCGGTGGCGGCCGGACACGAGGTGATGCTCTCGACCGGTCGCAGCGCCTCCATGACGTTGCCCGTGGTCGCGGCCCTCGGGATCCGCCCACGGTTCCTGGTGTGCGCGAACGGCGCGATCACGCTCGAGCGGAGCGGCGCCCCCGAGGACGCCGAGCGCGGGGGCTACCGCCGCGCGTTCGTGGAGTGCTTCGACCCGACCGAGGTCCTCCGCACCATCCGCGGGTCCCTGCACGGCGCCGCGTTCGGCGTCGAGGACGAGACCGGCCACTACCGCGTGCACGGGATCTTCCCCGAGGGCAGCCTGAGTTCCGACGTCGAGCACGTCGCGTTCGACGACCTCTTCGGCGTCGAGGCCACCCGGGTCGTCGTCATCTCACCGAACCACGACCTCGACGACTTCCTGCGGGCGGTGGACCGGATGGGCCTCCACAAGGTGTCCTACAACGTGGGGTGGACCGCCTGGCTCGACATCGCGCCCGAGGGCGTGACCAAGGCCAGCGCGATGGAGCGGGTCCGGTCCGTGCTCGACGTCCCACGGTCGCGCGTGTTCGCGGCGGGCGACGGCCGGAACGACATCGACATGCTGCACTGGGCCGCCGAGTCCGGCCGCGGCGTCGTGATGGGCCAGGCGCCCGAGGACGTCGTCGCTGCCGGCGGTGAGGTCACCGGGAGCGTCGCGGAGGACGGTCTGGCCGCCGCACTCGCGACGCTCCCGCGCTGACCCGGCCCGGTTCCCGGTTCCAGGTTCCCGGTTTCCGGTTCCCGGTTCCGCAAGATCGCAGTCGTTGCCGTTTCGACGGTGGTGTGAGCGGCAACGACTGCGATCCCGGTGGGATGACGTGGCGTCAGCCGCAGAACTCGTAGGGCGGCACCCTGTCCGTGCTCACCCAGATCGACTGCACCTGCTGCGGCGTCGAGCGCACGTCGAACACGATCCAGGCGCCGTGGTCCTGGTAGCCGCGGTAGTCCTCCTGGTCGTCCTCGCGGATCTGCACGAGGTCGGGGTGGTGCGCCTCGAGGGTCGCCAGCGGTGTGCCGAGCGTGTCGCCCTGCGCCGTCTTCGGCGAGGAGGCCCCCGCGCCCTGCAGGAGGATCCCGTGCACGACGTCGCGCGCGTCCGGCAGCGCCTGGGTCCACACGGAGGAACCGGTCCGCCGCCACATCGCGATGTTCGGGTTCGGGCAGTCGTCCGAGCGGGTGTACGCGGTCATGGACGCGCCCTCGGCCGTCACCGAACCGCCGATGGTGAGCGGCCCGACGCCGGCACCCGTGATCGTCCACGTCGTCGGGTCGGCGAGGTCGAGCGTCGGGGAGGCGGATGGTGTGGCGGGCGGCGGCGTGGTGGGCGTCGTCATGGTCGGGGACCCGGCGGACGCGATCATCGCCGACGCGTACGCGTTCGGGGCCCGCGACTTCGACACCTCGGCCGCGCTCGCCGCCATGCAGCGTGAGGCGAACGAGCCGAACGACGTGCGTCCCGCCCTGTCGGCGTACGAGGACGACGGCTACATCCCCATCGACGGCTCCTACGGCTGCTGCAACTTCTACGGCGCCGTCTCGACGCAGCAGGAGTACAACACGGCCGACCACGCCATCGCGTCCTTCGCGACCGCCATCGGCAAGGGGAGCGTCGCGCACCAGTACCAGGAGCGCGCGAACAACTGGCAGAACGTCTTCAACCCGGCCTCGGGGTACCTGCAGCCGAAGAACACGAACGGCGTGTTCACGGCCGGGTTCTCCCCGACCTCGTCCCAGGGCTTCGTCGAGGGGTCCGCGGCGCAGTACACGCCGATGGAGCCGTTCGACATCGCGGGGCTGATCGCGGCGGACGGCGGGAAGAAGGCCTGGAACGCCAAGCTCGACGCGCTGACCTCGACGATCAAGAACCCGACCAGCGCGAACGCCGACTTCGGGAACGAGCCGAGCATCGAGATCCCGTGGGAGTACGACTACACGGGCGAGCCGTGGAAGACCCAGTCGACGGTGCGGAGCGTCCAGCAGCAGATATTCACGAACCAGCCCGCAGGGATCGCCGGCAACGACGACCTCGGCACGATGAGCGCCTGGTACGTCTGGTCGGCGCTCGGCTTCTTCCCGGAGACCCCGGGGACCACCGACCTGGCGCTCGGCAGCCCGGTGTTCGCGAACGTCGCGATCCACCTGCCGTCGGGAGGGACGCTGACGGAGTCGGCGCCGGCTGCGTCCACCACGAACCAGTACGTCCAGAGCATGACGTCGAACGGCGCGAGCTGGTCGCACGCGTACCTGGACCCGTCGCTGATCACGAAGGGGGGTTCGGTGACCTTCGCACTCGGAGCGAAGCCGAACACGTCCTTCGCCGCGGCGGCCGGTGACGCGCCGCCGTCCGACACCACGGGGCTGGCGTCCGCGCTCGGCTCCACGGACCAGAGCGTCGTCGTGACGGCGCCCGGGACCGCGGCGACGGTGCACCTCGGCGTCCGCAACCTGACCGCGAAGAAGCAGACCGTCTCGTGGTCGGCCGCGCCCGCGGGGTCCTCGGGCACCTCCGCCGGGACGTCCGCCGGTCCGGCCTCGGGATCGCTCGTCCTCGCGGCGAACGGCACGGGCACCGCGACCGTCGGCATCACCGCGCCGACGACCGAGGGCCGGTACACGCAGACGTTCACCTTCCGCGACCAGGCGGGCAACCGCCTGCCGAACGTCACGGTCGAGGTGGACGTGGCGAAGCCGGGCGAACTGTGGCCGTTCTACGACGACGCGGGCATCGCGCAGGACGGGCAGAGGCTGTCCTCGACCTACGACGGCGAGGGATGGTCGTACTCGGCGCAGGCGCTCGCGGCGGCCGGGCTCACGCTCGGTGGCACGGTGCAGTCCGACGGGCTCACCTACACGCTGCCGGACACCACGCCGGGTGACTTCGACAACATCCAGGCCGGCGGACAGACGGTTCCCCTCCAGGGCACCGCGGGTGCGACCCGCCTCGGCATCCTCGGGAGCGCCACGAACGGCGACCCCGACTCGACCGGGACGTTCACCGTCCACTACACGGACGGGACGACCTCGACGCTGACCCTCGGGTTCAGCGACTGGACGCTCAACGCCGGCTCCTCGCAGCCCACGGCGGGCGAACAGGTCGTGGCCGACTCCGCGTACCGCGACACCTCGAGCGGTGGTCGTGACCCGGTGCACGCGTACCTGTTCACGACGAGCGGTGCGCTGACGGCGGGCAAGACGGTGTCGAGCGTCACCCTCCCGGCGACGACGAACGCGGGCACGCTCCACGTGTTCGCCTTCGCGATCGGTTAGGAGGCCCGCAGCCGGCTGCCGATCGGCAGCCGGTTCGGAGGCGCGTGACGGCCCCGGTGGACTCGGTCCACCGGGGCCGTTCGCGCTGTCATCGCGCGGAGGAGCGGGCCGCCGGCTCAGCCCGGACAGCTCGCTTCGTCGAGGTCGATGTAGAAGTCGCGGTGGCCTCGCGGGATCGGCACGACCACGTGGTTCGTCCGGTCCGCGACGAGCGGCGTGCGGACGGTGACGAGGCTGCTCGGCACGCGGTCGTCGTACTGGGTCAGACCCCAGCGCAGTTCAGCGTCGCGGCAGCTCCCGAGCGGCGTGATGTCGACGTCGAAGCACCCGGTGTTCGTCGTGCAGTCGGTCGCGGTCGAGAGGACCCGCCAGTTGCTGCGGGTCAGTTCGATCCACCCCGCCGCTGCCGCGTCGCGCGCGCCACCGGAGTGTGCGACGCGCCCGGTCCTGCCCGTCGGCGCAGACGAGGCGTGCGTGCCCGTCCTGTCGTACGACCCCGTCGCGCCGCCCGCGCTGCCCGAGGACGACGTGGCCTGGCTGACCACGCCCGCCCCGAGGAAGGCCACGGCCACGAGCGCGATCGACGCCACGACCAGCGTCCGCATCCCGAACCGGCGCACGGGCCGTCGGGGCGTGACGGGTCCGTCCCACGGTTGCGCGGTCGACTCCGCCCGTGCGACGAACTCGTCGAAGGACAACGGCACCGGGCGGGCGCGCGGCGGATCGGCAGCTGTGTTCGAGCCCTGCGTCGGGCCTCCCGGCCGGTCCGCAGCCGCGGTGCGTGGCGTGGGCGCCGGGGCGGCGGCGAGAAGGGCGTCCTTCGCATCGGTGATGCGCGCGAACTCGCGGTTCGCCGCGCGGCGCTCGACCTCGCTCGCGTCGACGAAGCGGTCCGGGTGGACGAGGCGCGCCCGCAATCGGTACGCCGCGGCGATCTCGCTGCGCGAGGCGCCCGCGGGCACGTCGAGGACGATCGCGGCGACGTCGGGTGTCATCGTCTCCTGGCGGCTCATGCGGTCGCCCGGAACTCGGCGAGGTACCGCTCGTAGGCGGCCCGGTCGGTCGCAGCCTGCGTGGCCACCGCCGTCTGGAGGACGGTCCGCCAGGCCACGCGTCGTGCGTCGACGACCTCGAAGACGCCGGTGAGGACCCGGACGAGCCCGACCAGGATGCCGATGCTGGCGAGTGCGAACGCGGTCATCGGGGTGAACGCCGCGAGGACCGTGACGGCGGTCGACACCGCGACCACGGCGCTGGCAACGGTGAGCCTCCGGACGGGCGGGCCGATGACGGGGGCAGCCGCGCGACGCCAGGCCGCGCCGTTCCGTCGCCAGAAGACCCAGCCGGGCGGGGCGCTCGGCGGGCGGCCGTTCGCGACGGGGGGCGTCCATCCCGGCGGCGGTGTCCAGCCCTGACGGCGGACCACCCAGTCGGCCGGCGGGCTCGGCCACCCCGGCGGCGCGTTGAATCGGAGCGGCACCTGCCGCAGCTCGGCGACCATCCACACCCCCGGTCCGACCGTCGTCCTGACGGTGGCCCCCACCGTACTGATGCAGACGGACGGTCGGGAGTCCCGCGAACGGGCGACCGGCGCCCGCTGACGGTCCACACGGCCCGACGCCCGGTGACCGCGTGCCGGGCGCTGGATGGTGCCGCCGCAGCCCGCTCGGTCGCCGCGTTCCACGTCACCCGTCGGCGGGCTGGGTCCCCGTCGACCCGCGGTCGGTAGCCTCGCGCGAGGACCACATCCGCCACCACGAGGAGCCCTCCATGCCGAGCACCACCACGCTGTCCATCCCGGCCCGGGCACTGCTGCTCGGCGTGTTCACGGGCGCCCGGTCCGCCACGCCCCTCGCGGTCCTCGCGCTGCAGCACGATCGCCCCTCGCTCCAGGGCGCCTGGCAGCAGTGGCCCGTGTTCCGCTCGCCCGTCGGCCGAGGCGCCCTCGTCGCCTCGGCGGCCGGGGAACTGGTCGCCGACAAGCTCCCCGTCACGCCCAGTCGGCTGAAGCCCGGGGCGCTCCTCGGACGCGTCGCGGCCGGTGCGATCGCCGGGCTCGTCATCGGGAGCGTGGGCGGCAGCAGTGTGTCGCGCCTCCAGACCGCGGTGCTCGGTGGCGTCGGCGCGGTGATCGGGAGCTACGCGGGCTACCTCGGCCGCACGGCCCTCGGCTGGGTCAGCGGTCTGCCGGACCCGGTCGTCGCGCTCGTCGAGGACGCGATCACGGTCGCGGGGGCGACCGCGGTGGTCACCGCCGACTGACCGACGGACGGGAGGGGCGGGGCCAGCGGCTGCGCCCCTCCCGTCCGGCTCCGGTCGGCTGTGTCAGCACGTGCGATCGCCGCCGACCGCCACCGCCGCGACCCGTGCGACACCCGGCTCCGCTACGGTTCGCCCATGGCAGCAACGGCGCCCCCGCAGCGCACCGACCGGCGTGGCCTCGTGGCGTGGGCGCTCTGGGACTGGGGATCGGCCGCGTTCAACGCCGTCGTCACGACGTTCGTCTTCAGCACCTACCTGGCCAGTCGCGCGTTCATCGACCCCGCCCTCGTCGCGCACGAGCACGGTGCGGCCGGGCGGCGGGCGGTCGAGGCAGCCCTCGCCCACAACGCGACCGTGGTGTCGGTCGCGCTGACGATCGCCGGCGTCGTCGTCGCGCTCATCGCACCGGCGATCGGCCGGTTCGCCGACGCGTCCGGGCACCGGAAGCGGTCCGTGCTGCTCGCGACGATCGGCATCGTGCTGAGCATCGGGTGCATGGTGTTCGTCGCGCCAGCCCAGCCGTACCTCGTGCTCGGGGCGTCCCTCCTCGGCATCGGCACGGTCGCGTACGAGATCGCCAGCGTCGGCTACAACGCGATGCTCGGGCAGGTCGCCCCCGAGGGCCGGACCGGCCGGGTGTCCGGCATCGGCTGGGCCGCCGGGTACTTCGGGGGCATCGTGCTGCTCGTCGTCCTGCTCGTGCTGTGCATCCAGGACTTCGGCTCGCCCGACCGCGCGGGACTGCTCGGCCTGCCGTCGACCGTGGCGGGTGGGGAGTGGAGCGTCCGGGTCGCGATCGGCATCGCCGCGCTGTGGCTCGCGGCCTCGTCGGTGCCGCTGTTCGTCGTCGTGCCCGAGGCCACCCGCGGACCGGCGCGGCGCAGCGGCGTCCTCACCGCCTACGCCGACCTCGGCCGCGACGTCGCCCGACTGTGGCGCGAGCGGCGCGACCTCCTCATGTTCCTCGTCGCGAGCGCCGTGTTCCGCGACGGCCTCGCCGCCGTGTTCACGTTCGGGGCGATCATCGCCGCGCAGGTGTTCGGGTTCTCGTCGTCCGAGGTCATCCTGTTCGCGATCGCGGCGAACGTCGTCGCGGGCATCGCCACCGTCGTGTCCGGACGGCTCGACGACCGCTTCGGCTCGCGCGCGCTCATCCTCGCCGCGCTCGTCGGACTCGTCGCGTGCGGCACGGGCGTCCTGTTCATCGGCACCGCGCAGCAGGGATTCTGGGTGCTCGGCCTCGCGCTGTGTCTGTTCGTCGGCCCGGTGCAGTCGTCGAGCCGCGCCTACCTCGCGCGCCTCGCGACCCCCGGGCGCGAGGGCGAGCTCTTCGGTCTGTACGCCACCACGGGCCGGGCGGCGAGCTTCCTGGCACCCGCGCTGTTCGGACTCGCCGTGACGATCGGCGGATCCACGCGGTTCGGCATCCTCGGCATCGTCGCGGTGCTGCTCGCCGGGCTCGTGCTCATGCTCTTCGTCCGGGTGCAGCGCGCGCAGCCGGCATCCCTCGGGCGGGCCTGAGCCGCAGTCGGGTGGGAGGGGGCAGCACGCGTCCCCTCCTCGCCGTCGCCTGAACGGCACGTACCCCGACCCGCACCTCTCCGGCGTAGCGTCGCGCTGTCCTGAGCCACGACGACGAGGAGTCGACCGGTGTCCGATGCGTTCCGGCCCCGCAACCCGACGGGCACCGCGCTCCGTGCCGTCGCCGAGGTCGTCGGCGCGACCACGCCGACCGCCGTCCCCGACGACCTGCGCGTGACCGGCGTCGCCGTCGAGGACGGCGAGGTCCGCCCCGGGGACCTGTTCGTCGCGATGCCCGGTGCCCACACGCACGGCGTCCGGTTCGTCCCGGCCGCGTTGTCGGCGGGGGCCGTCGCGGTCCTCACCGACGCGGCGGGTGCCGAGGCGCTCGCGGCGTCGACCGTGCCGATCCTCGTCGTGCCGTCACCCCGCGCCGTGCTCGGTCGGACGGCGGCGGTCGTGTTCGGGACGTCCGCGCCGTCCGCGACGCTGTTCGGCGTCACCGGCACGAACGGCAAGACGTCGAGCGTGTACCTGCTCGACGCGGTCATGCGCCGACTCGGGTGGCGGACCGCGCTGACCTCCACCGCCGAGCGCCACGTGGGCGACCGGGTCATCGCGAGCCGGCTGACGACCCCCGAGGCGAGCGAGCTCCACGGGTTCCTCGCCGCGGCCCTGGAGCACGGTGCCGACGGCGTCGCCCTCGAGATCAGCGCGCAGGCCCTGTCCCGCCACCGGGTGGACGGGGTGGTCGTCGACGTCGCCGGGTTCACGAACCTCAGCCACGACCACCTCGACGAGTACGCCGACTTCGACGCGTACCTGGCGGCCAAGGCGCTCCTGTTCCGCCCCGACCGATCGCGGCGCGCGGTCGTGTCGCTCGACTCGGCCGCCGGTGCGCGGATCGCGGCGTCCGCCGAGGTCCCCCTGACGACCATCACCTCGCGCCCGGACACGGCCGCCGACTGGCACGTCACCGTCCTCGAGCAGCGCCCGGACGCCACGCGGTTCCGGCTCGACGGCCCCGGGGGAGCGACCGTCACCACCGAGGTGCCCCTGCTCGGCGTGCACATGGCGGCGAACACGGGGCTCGCGATCGTCATGCTCGCCGCCTCGGGCGTGCCGTTCCCGGACCTCGTGCGCGCGGTCGGCGCTCGGCTCGACGTCGACGTCCCCGGGCGCATGGCGGACGCGTCCGCGGCCACCGGGCCCCGGGTCTTCGTCGACTTCGCGCACACCCCCGACGCGTTCGAGAAGAGCCTCATCGCGATGCGGGCGTTCACGGCCGGGCCGCTCGTCATGGTCGTCGGCGCCGACGGGGACAAGGACCCGACCAAGCGCGCGGGCATGGGCGAGGTCGGGGCCCGGCACGCCGACGTCGTCATCGTCGCGGACCACCACCCCCGGCACGAGGACCCGGACGCCATCCGCGCGGCGATCCTCGCCGGCGCGCGCGGGGCGGGCACCGACACGACCATCCTCGAGATCCCCGATCCGCCCAGCGCGATCCGCGCCGCCCTCCGCCACGCGGGAGCGGACGGGGCCGTGTACTGGGCCGGCCCCGGGCTGACCGACTACCGCATCATCGGCGACGCGCACGTCCCCTACTCGTCGTACGAGGACGCCGCGGTGGCGCTCGCCGAGGCCGGATGGGGCGTCGGCGTCGAGGCCTGAGGCGGCGGCGCGGCCCGCGCGGCCAGGACCGGGTCCGGGAGGCCCGGCAGCGGGTCCGGGAGGCCCGGCACCGCGTCCGACGTCGCCGACGTGCGCCGTGCCTCCCGGTCGGACCGCCGACCCTGGCAGTGCCGTCCCCCGAGCTCGCACCGGCATCCGCGTACCGTCCAGCGCGCCCCGAGATCCGGGGATCCGCGACGCTCGTGCGCGAGCTGCGGCAGGACGTGAGGAGCACGCTCATGAAGGCAGTCGTCTGGCACGGCATCGGCGACATCCGACTCGACGAGGTCCCCGAGCCGACGATCCAGGACCCGCACGACGCGATCGTCCGCGTCACCCGAAGCGCGATCTGCGGAACCGACCTGCACTTCGTCCGCGGGACGATGGCCCCGATGCAGGAGGGCACGATCCTCGGTCACGAGGCCGTGGGCGTCGTCACGCAGGTCGGCGACGCCGTCCGCGGATTCAGCGCAGGCGACCGCGTCCTCATCAACTCCACGATCTCGTGCGGCGCCTGTCGGTACTGCCGGATGGGCAAGACGGCGCAGTGCGACGTGGCGAACCCGAACGGGTCGCAGGCCGGCACGAGTTTCTTCGGTGGCCCGGTGTCGACCGGTCCCGTCGACGGACTCCAGGCCGAGTACGTGCGCGTCCCCTGGGCGCAGAACACCATGCACGGGTTGCCCGAGAACGTGAGCGACGAGCAGGCGATCCTGCTGTCCGACATCTTCCCGACCGGGTGGTTCGGCGCCGAGCTGGCCGGTGTCAGCCGTGGTGACGTGGTCGTCGTGTTCGGAGCGGGCATCGTCGGGCAGTTCGCGATCGCCTCGGCGTTCAAGCAGGGCGCGGGTCGCGTGATCGTCGTGGACGGCCAGGAGACCCGGCTGGCCCAGGCCCTGGCGCAGCACGCCGAGGTCGTCGACTTCAACCGCGAGGACCCCGTCCAGGCGGTCATGGACCTGACGAACGGGATCGGTGCGGACTGCGTCATCGACGCGGTCGGGGTCGACGCCGAGCGCCCGAAGCAGGGACCCGCCGCGGTCTCCGCCGACGAGGCCGAGCAGTTCGACGCCGAGGTCGCCTCGATCGCTCCCGACGCGCAGCCTCGGGGCGACCAGTGGAAGCCGGGCGACGGACCCTCGCAGGTCGCGCGCTGGGCGGTGCAGGTCGTCGCGAAGTACGGCCGCATCGGGATCATCGGCGTGTACTCGCCGACCGTCGACGCCTACCCGATCGGCGAGGCCATGAACAAGAACCTCACGATCCGCGCGGGGAACTGCGATCACCACTCCGTCACGCCGCCGCTCATCGACCTCGTCGCGAGCGGGCAGTTCGACCCGACGACCCTGATCACCCAGCACGAGGCCATGACGGACGCGATCGCGGCGTACGAGGCGTTCGACCGGCGCGAGGACGGCTGGACCAAGGTGGAACTGACGCTCGTCGGCTGACCGACGGCGTGTCGGCCGGGAGGCGCGGCACCGGACCCGACGCCGGGCCCGTGTGTCGTCCCTCCCGGCCGCGAACCGGGCCAGGATGGGAGCATGACCGACCAGCCGATCGCCGTGGTCGTCCTCGCCGCCGGGCAGGGCACCCGCATGAAGTCCGCGACCCCCAAGGTGCTCCACCGGCTCGCCGGACTCCCGCTCATCGCCCACGTGCTCCGCACCGCGGAGTCCCTCGCACCGGCGCACGTGGCGGTCGTCGTCCGGCACGAGCGCGAGCGCGTCGCGGCCGAGGTCACCGAGCGCATGCCGGACGCCCTCGTCGTCGACCAGGACGACGTCCCCGGCACCGGCCGTGCCGTCGAGGTGGCGGTCGCCGCGCTCCCGGCCGACTTCGACGGCGTCGTCGTCGTGCTCAGTGCGGACGTGCCGCTGCTCGACGCGGCGAGCGTCCGGGCCCTCGTGCAGCAGCACACCACCGCGGGCGACGCCGTGACCTTCGTCAGCGCGATCGCGCCCGACCCGACCGGGCTCGGACGGATCCTCCGCGACGAGCGGGGTGCGTTCACGGGGGTCGTCGAGCACAAGGACGCCACCGACGAGCAGCGCATGATCACCGAGGCGAACGCGGGCATCTACGCGTTCGACGTCGCGCAGCTCCGCGCCGTCCTGCCGTCGATCGGCACCGACAACGCGCAGGGCGAGAAGTACATCACCGACGCGCCCGCCCTCATCGCCGCCCGGGGTGGTCGCATCGACGTCCTCACCTTGTCCGACCCGTGGCTGGTCGCCGGCGTGAACGACCGCGCCCAGCTCGCCGACGCGGGGCGCGAGCTCAACGCCCGGATCGTCCGCGCGCACCAGCTCGCCGGCGTCACGATCAAGGACCCGGCGACGACGTGGATCGACCTCGACGTCACGATCGAGCCCGACGCCGAGATCCTGCCGGGCACGCAACTCGAGGGGGCCACGGCGATCGCGGCCGGCGCGGTCGTCGGACCGGACACGACGCTCCGTGACACCGAGGTCGGACCCGGCGCGACCGTCGTCCGGACCGATGCGACGCTCGCGGTCGTCGGCGCCAGGGCGACCGTCGGGCCGTTCGCGTACCTCCGGGCCGGGACGTACCTCGGCGACGACGGCAAGATCGGCACCTTCGTCGAGACGAAGAACGCCCGCATCGGCCGCGGCAGCAAGGTGCCGCACCTGTCGTACATCGGGGACGCCGAGGTGGGCGAGGGCTCGAACATCGGCGCGAACACGATCACCGCGAACTACGACGGCGTGCACAAGCACCGCACCGAGGTGGGCTCCCAGGTCCGCACCGGCTCGCACAACGTCTTCGTCGCCCCGGTTAGGATTGGGGACGGGGCGTACACGGGAGCGGGAACGACGGTCCGCAAGGACGTCCCCGCCGGCTCGCTCGCCATCAGCTACGCCCCGCAGCGCATCACCGAGGGCTGGGTTGAGGAACATCGGCCCGGAACCCCTGCTGCCGAGGCCGCTGCGGCCGCGGGGGCACGACGCGCCCCCGCCCCATCCCCCCAGAGCGCGACCCCGCGGGTCGAGGAGTGAGCACACAGGTGTCCGGAATCAAGATGACCGGCCAGAAGCGACTCGTGCTGGTGTCGGGCCGAGCGCATCCGGAGCTCGCCGAGTCGATCGCGGACGAACTCGGGCTCGACCTCGTCCCGACGGACGCCCGGACCTTCGCGAACGGCGAGCTCTACGCGCGGTTCGACGAGTCGGTCCGCGGCTGCGACGCCTTCGTCATCCAGTCCCACACCGCGCCGATCAACGAGTGGCTCATGGAGCAGCTCATCATCGTCGACGCCCTCAAGCGCGCGTCGGCCAAGCGGATCACGGTCGTCGCGCCGTTCTACCCCTACGCCCGTCAGGACAAGAAGGGCCGCGGGCGTGAGCCGATCTCGGCCCGCCTCGTCGCCGACCTGTTCAAGGCCGCCGGCGCCCACCGGATCATGAGCGTCGACCTGCACGCACCGCAGATCCAGGGCTTCTTCGACGGCCCGGTCGACCACCTGTTCGCGATGCCCGTGCTGCTCGAGCACTTCCGGCAGCTGCTCGACCCGGCGACGCTCACGGTCGTGTCGCCCGACATGGGCCGCGTCCGGGTCGCCGACATCTGGAGCGAGAAGCTCGGCGCGCCGCTGGCGATCATCCACAAGCGCCGTGATCCGCTCGTGCCGAACCAGGTCACGGTCCACGAGATCGTCGGGGACGTCTCGGGCCGCTGGTGCCTGCTCGTCGACGACCTCATCGACACCGGCCGGACGATCGCCAAGGCGGCCGAGGCCCTCAAGGCGAACGGGGCGGTCGGGGTCGTGGTCGCGGCCACGCACGCGGTGTTCTCCGACCCGGCGACCGAGCTGCTGCAGAGCGAGTTCATCGACCAGGTCGTCGTCACGGACACGTTGCCGCTCGCTGAGGACAAGCGCTGGGACCGCCTGACGATCCTGCCGATCGCGCCGCTCATCGCCCGCGCCATCCACGAGGTCTTCGACGACGGCTCCGTGACCTCGATGTTCGACGGCGCAGCGTAGCGGCGCATGCCCGACCACGACCCGGCCGCGCACCGCGCCCTGACCGCCCGACTCCGCGCGGCCGGCAGCGTGTTCGCCGAGGACGAGGCCACGGTCATCCTCGACGAGGCGGACGGCGACGCGGTCCGGCTGCGGACCCTGCTGCAACGGCGCCTCGCGGGCGAACCGCTCGAGGTCGTCGTCGGGTGGGCGTCGTTCTGCGGGCACCGGGTCCGGGTGGTGCCCGGCGTGTTCGTGCCCCGTCGGCGGACCGAGCTCGTCGTCGAGGAGGCCGCCCCGTTCCTCCAGGTCGGCGACAGCGTCGTGGACCTGTGCTGCGGCGTCGGCGCGATCAGCGTCGGCCTCATCGTGACGGTGGGGCTGCTGGACCTCGTCGCCGTGGACATCGACCCGGACGCGGTCGAGGTCGCGGCCGAGAACCTGGCCGGCCGTGCCGTGGCCGTCGTCGGCGACCTGTTCGAGCCGCTGCCCGACCGCCTCCGCGGCGCCGTCACGGTCGTGGCGGTGAACGCGCCCTACGTGCCGACGGACGCCATCGCGCTGATGCCACCGGAGGCGCGTGAGCACGAGCGCCGCGTCGCGCTCGACGGCGGCGCCGACGGGCTGGACGTGCACCGGCGGATCGCCGCGGGCGTCGGCGAGTGGCTCCGCCCCGGCGGCGCCGTCGTCATCGAGGTGAGCGCAGAACAGGCAGACGCATCCGCCGCGCTCTTCACGGCCGCCGGCCTGGAGGCGCGGATCGCTCGAGACGACGACCGTGACGCCACGGTCGTCGTCGCCGTCCGCCCCGCCTGACCCCACCCCCGCGAGATCGCAGTCGATGCCGTTCTCGGGGTCGCCTGAGCGGCAACGACTGCGATCTCGCGGGATGGGCCCGGGTCAGAAGAACGTCGGCTGGCGGGCCACGTAGTGCTCCTCGAGCGCCGCTGCCTCGTCGTCGGTCAGGTGGACGTCGAGGGCAGCCGCGGCGTCCTCGATGTGGTGCACCTTGGTGGCGCCGACGATGGGCGCGTCCACGACCGGGTTGCGCAGCACCCACGCGAGCGCGACCTGCGCCATGCTGACCCCACGCTCGTCGGCGATCCGCGCCACCGCGTCGACGATGCCCTCGTCCGAGTCGAGTCGGACGGGGTTCCCCTTCGGGTCGCGTTCCGGCTCGTCACCGGCACGGGCGGTGTTCTGCTCGCTCCACGGGCGTGCCAGCTTGCCGGCCTGCAGGGGACCCCACGGGATCGACCCGACGCCCTGGTCCGCGAGGAGCCCGAACATCTCTCGCTCCTCCTCGCGCTGCACGAGGCTGTACTGGTTCTGCATGGACACGAATCGCGTCCACCCACCGAGGTCCGCTGCGGCCTGCAGCTTGGCGAACTGCCACGCCCACATGCTCGACGCACCGATGTAGCGCACCTTGCCCGCCTGGATGACGTCGTGCAGGGCCTCCATTGTCTCCTCGACGGGGGTGTCCGGGTCGAACCGGTGGATCTGGTACAGGTCGATCCAGTCGGTGCCGAGTCGCTGCAGGGACTTGTCGACCTGCTCCAGGATCGCCCGACGGCTCAGTCCGGACTCGCCAGGGCCCGGGCCCATCTCACCGAACACCTTCGTGGCCAGGACGACGTCCTCGCGGCGGGTGTACTCGCGGATCGCCGCGCCGGTGACCTCTTCGGAGCTGCCGCGCCCGTAGACGTTCGCGGTGTCCCAGAAGTCGATGCCGAGCTCCACCGCCCTCCGGAAGATCGGCTCCGCCGCGGCGGCGTCGAGCGTCCAGGTCTGCTGCTCGTTGCCGTTGCCGAAGCTCATGCAACCGAGCGTGATGCGGCTGACCCGCAGGCCGGTCGGTCCGAGGTGGGTGTACTCCATGCGGTCGTCTCCTGACGTCGTCGTCCTGCTCCCCTGTGTACACGCCGCACCCCTCCGCGAGATCGCAGTCGTCGCCGTTCTGCGGGCCTCCAGAGCGACGACGACTGCGATCTCGCGCAACGGGGCACGCCGCCCGCCCGTCGGGGCTGCGAGGATTGGCGCATGCGCGCAGTCCGGTACGACGCCTTCGGTGCCCAGCCCTCCGTCGTCGAGGTCGACGCCCCCGCCTGTCCGCCCGACGGCGTGGTCGTCCGGGTGGCGGCGACGGGCGTGTGCCGCAGCGACTGGCACGCATGGCGCGGACACGACGACTCGGTGCACCTGCCGCACGTCCCCGGGCACGAGTTCGCGGGCGTCGTGGCCCAGGTCGGTCCGGACGTCCACGAGCACCGCGTCGGTGACCGGGTGACGGCGCCGTTCGTGTTCGCCTGTGGCACGTGCGACGAGTGCCGCGCCGGGGCGACGCAGGTGTGCACACGACAGGAGCAGCCGGGGTTCACGCTGCCCGGGTCGTTCGCCGAGCAGGTCGTGGTGCCGCACGCCGACCTCAACCTCGTGCCGCTGCCCGACGCGATCGGGTTCGTCGAGGCCGCGGGGCTCGGTTGCCGGTTCGGCACGGCCTACCACGCCGTCCACGCGCGCGGGCGGGTCCAGACGGGGGAGTGGGTCGCCGTGTACGGCTGCGGCGGGGTCGGGCTGTCCACGATCGTCGTCGCGCTCGCGGCGGGGGCCCAGGTGATCGCGGTCGACGTCGCTCCCGCGGCGCTCGAACGGGCCCAGGCGCTCGGCGCCGTGACCGTGCCGAGCGGACCCGACGCCGTCGAGCGGGTGCGCGCGCTCGCCGGGGGCGGGGTCCACGTTTCCTTCGACGCGTTCGGCAGCCGGAGCACGTCGAACGCGGCGATCGAGAGCCTCCGCCCACGGGGGCGTCACGTCCAGGTCGGGCTGCTGCTCGGCGCCGAGGCCGAGCCCGCCGTCGCGATGGGCCGCGTCATCGCCCAGGAGCTCGAGCTGCTCGGGAGCCACGGGATCGCCGTCTCGGAGTACGCGGCCATGCTCGCCGCGATCGTGTCGGGGCATCTGCGGCCGGACACCACGGTCGGCCGGACCATCGGGTTCGAGGAGCTGCCCGCCGCGCTCACCGGACTCGACGGACCCGCCGCGGTGCCGGGGATGACCGTGGCGGTGCTCTGACCCTGGCGGCCGGTGTCGTCGACACCCCGCTCACGCAGGCGCGTCGACGACGACGCCGCCAGCGGCGACCGCCAGGTCGGCGCCGAACACCACGCCGGGGGTGCCAGCGCCCGGTCGGCCCTCGCCCTGGAGGAGCCGTGTCGCGACCTCGACGGCGGCTGCGGTCGTGAACACGGATGCGTCACCGAGCCGCAGCCAGCCCTCGCGCACGCGGCCGTCCGGCCACTCGACCCGTGCGTGGCCCCACGACGACGCCCGAGGGCGAGGTCGGTCCTCGAAGCGGATCGCGGACAGGCGCCCGACGACGAAGCGCCGCACGGGGGCGATCCGGAACAGGGCGGTCGCGAGCGGGAGGACGGCGCGCACCGCGGGGTTCGCGGGGGCGAGGGCCGAGGCCGCGACCACGTCGTCCGCGTCGCTCGCGAGCCAGGCCGCGAGCAGTTCACCGCTCGCGCCGCTGCCGGCGCCGACCCGGTCCCCGTCCGGCGTCGTGATGGTCCGGTAGTCCGTGACGACCCGTCGCGTGCGGACGAGTCGACCGTCCTGGACCTGCGCTCCGCCGAAGGCCGCGACGTCGGCGATGGACTCCGCCAGGGCACTGCCGAGGGTCCCGGCTTCGGTCGCCACCGAGGCGATCGCGTCGACCCGGACGCGCCGCGGCCGGGGCTCGCCGTCGCACAGGCGCACGACGACGCTCTCGACCGCGACCACCCCGAACCCGGCGCCGGGCACGAGGACCTGTCCCGCGGCTGCCGCGCGACGGTCCTGCCGCAGGACGTCGTCGACCGCGGCGTACTCGTTCGACAGGTCGAGGTAGTGCGTGCCGTGTGGGAGCGCCCGGACGACCGGGAGCGCGGTCCGCGTGAAGGGGCCCACGGTGTTGACGACGACCCCGGGTCGTTCCCGTCCGATCGCCGCGAGGAGGTCGCTGAATCCGCCGACGACCATCCGGGGACTGCGCGCGGCCGAGCCCGGCCGCTCGGAGGCGACGGCGGACACGGCGTCCCGGACCTCCTCGAGCCGCGCTCGGTCCCGCGCTGCGAGCACCACGGGGACACCGCGGGCGTGGAGCTCCGCCGCGATCGCCCGTCCGGTGCGCCCGGTGGCCCCGAGGACCATGACCTCGTCGTGCATGTCGTGCTCCGCCCGTCCCGCGTGCCTCGATGACACGTCGTGTCGTCACGATACACGTGATGACACGACGTGTCGTGAGTAGGATCGACGGGTGGCTCGATGGGATCCGGATGCACGAGCGCGCCTCGAGCAGGCCGCGCTCGAGCTGTTCCGTGAGCAGGGGTTCGCCGCGACCACCGTCCCGCAGATCACCGCGCGCGCCGGCCTCACCACCCGGACGTTCTTCCGGCACTTCGCCGACAAGCGCGAGGTCCTGTTCGGGTTCGAGGACCAGTTCCCCGCGGTGGTGGCCGAGCTGCTCGCCCAGGCGCCGCCGGACCTCGCGCCGATCGCCCTCATCGCGGCGGGGCTGGAGACCCTGGCCGAGACCCGGTTCCAACCCCTGCGCGAGTACCTGCTCACCCACCGTGCGGTGGTCCGGAGCGACGAGCGCCTGCGCGAACGCGAGCTGACGAAGCATGCGGCGCTCGCCCGGGCCGTCCGTGCCGGGTTCGTCGAGCGCGGCGAGGACGACCTGTCCGCCACGCTCGCCGCCGAGGTCAGCGGTGCCGTGTGGTGGGTGTCGCTCGACCGCTGGCTCGACGAGGACGGTGAGCGCGCGTTGGTCGCGGTCGTCCGCGAGACCATGGCGCGGTTCCTCGCGATGACGGGCGGCGGCGACCTCAGCTCGCGGTGACGCCCACCGAGTGCCAGCCGCTCGCCCCGTTCGGTGCCGGCGCCCGCTCGACGCTCGTCTGCACCGTGCCGTCCGCGCTGATCGCCCGGACCGTCAGGGTGTGCGGCCCGTGCGTCGGCGTCCAGTCGCGGAGCACCCACTGCCGCCAGGTGTCCGCGGACACCGAGTCCGCGAGCTCGGCGTCGCGCCATGCTCCGTCGTCGACGCGGACCTGCACGCCCCGCACGCCGGTGTGCGGCTGCCACGCCACCCCGGCGACCGCGACCCGCTCGCCCGCGCGCACCGTGCCTCCAGACCGTGGCGTGTCGATCCGCGACTCGAGCTTGACCGGCCCCTGCGCGCTCCACCCGCGGGGTGTCCAGTAGCCCTCGGCGTCGGCGAACCGCGTGACGGTGAGCTCGGTCACCCACTTCGTGGCGGACACGTAGCCGTACAGGCCGGGGACGACCATGCGGACCGGGAACCCGTGCTCGGCGGGCAGCGGCTCGCCGTTCATGCCGACCGCCAGGATCGCGTCCGTGCCGGCGTCCTGCAGGACGTCGAGGGGTGTGCCCGCGGTGAACCCGTCGACGCTCCGCGAGAGCACCATGTCCGCCGATGCGTGCGGGCCGGCCTCGGCGAGCAGGTGCCGGATCGGGTACCCGAGCCAGAGCGCGTTGCCGATGAGGTCGCCGCCGACCTCGTTCGAGACGCAGCTCATGGTGGCCATGTGCTCTTCGAGCGGCCGGGCGAGCAGGTCGGCGAACGAGATCTCGACGTCGTGGTCGACAATGCCGGTGATCCGGAGCTTCCAGGTGTCGGGATCGACCGACGGCACGCGCAGCGCGGTGTCGATCCGGTAGAACTCGGCGCTCGGGGTGACGTACGGCGTGATCCCGTGCACGCCGAGACTCGCGCCGGCCGGGACCACGCGCTCGTGCACGGCCGGTGTCGGCAGGTGGACGGCGCGCTTGACGGCCGCTGCGGCGGAGCTCGCCGCGTCGACGACGCGCGCGCCGGCCCCGACGACGAGCGCGGTGACGCCGAGGGTCAGCGTCCACCCGAGGAACGCCCGGCGTTGCACCGCGGGGGAGCCCGTCATCGTGCTCGCTGCGGTCGGGGTCGCGTGCTGCTCGGCGGCGGCGTCCCACCGCCGGAACCGCTGCATGCTGAGGCGGAGCGTGACGACCGCCGCGAGGACCCCGACGACCGAGGGTGCACCGTCGAGGCTCCCGCTGCCGGAACGGGTCATCACCGCGACGAGGGCGATCACCCCGCCGATGGCGAACACGACGGTGCCGAACGGCGGACGACGGCGCTCGAGGACGCCCGCCGCCGCGGTGATCAGGGCGAGGAGCACTGCCATGAGGACGAACAACGCCGCCTTGTCGCCCGTGCCGAACAGCGTCACCATGAGGTCCTTCACCCACCGCGGCGCGAGGTCGATCGCGGCCGAGCCGACCGCGACGAGCGGACTGCCGGCACCGTTGAGCAGGAGCGCGACGATCTCGGCGACGGCGAGGAACACGATCCCGGCCACGAGCCCCACGGCCGCGGCGGCGATCGTCCGTGTGCGGTCGGGCAGGTGCAGCGGGCGGTCGACGGGTTCCGCGGCAAGGGGCGCCGCGATGGCAGTACCGGGCGCGCGGCGGTCGGCACCGGGCGCGGGGCGGTCGGCACCGGTTGCCGGGCGATCCGCACCGGGCGCGCGGCGGTCGGCACCGGGCGCCGGGCGGTGGTGTCGAGCGGCGTCGCGCTGGTCCGGGTCCTCGGTGCTCACGGGGCGATCGTAGGCGGGTCCTCTGGCGGTTCCCCGGGTCGCCGGACCCCCCGAACTCGGCGCTTCGCCGGGGACCGCTGCGTGCGAGGATCGGACGGTGACCACCCACCTCGGCCCGGACCGCCGCATCGCGCGCGGCGTCGACCGCTGGGCGATCGTGCGGTGGGGCGTCGTCGTGCTGTGGGTGGCGCTGCTCGTCGTGCGGGTGACGGTGGTGAGCACGGATCCCGCCGCGGACCTCCGTGTGCTCGGGGTCGTGCAGTTCCTCGCGACGCTCGTGGGGGTGCTCATCGTGGCGCTCGGCGTCGGCATGTCATGGTCGAAGCGCGTCCGGACGACCGACGTGTCGCTCGGACGGGCGATCCGCAGCATCGACCCGACCGTGCGGCTCGTGCCGGCGGTGCCGACGAGCGAACTCCGCGACCTCGTCGGGCGCGCGCATCCCGAGGTCGCCCTCGGGCGCCACGTCGTCTGGGGGTTCGGCGCGACCGAGGCGTCCCTGTGGCAACTCGACGGGCGGCAGGCCCTGCGGGTGCTCGTGGTCCGGTGGACGCGGGTCGTGCACGTCGGTGTCGAGGACCTCCCCGACGGCTCCTCGTCCCCCCACCGCGCGGTCATCGCCATCCACTTCCACCGTCCGGACGGCACGCCCGCGGTCGCGACGTTCGCGGTGCGCCGCGCGCTCGGGTCGCTGCGGCTGCTCGGCCGTGGGCCGGCGCTCGACCGGCTCAGCGCCGACCTCGCCGCCGAGCGCGTCATCCTGTAGGCACGCCCGGCCGACCGCTGCTCGCGAGATCGCACAACGCGCCGCTCAGCTCGTGACGTGAGCGGCATGTCCTGCACGCTCGCGCTCGCGCTCGCGCCGCGCCCCGCCACGGCCGATCCCATTGCCTCTCGCCGCCGCGAGCGCGAGCCTCCGGACGCCCTGGGAGCGGCGCACGCAGCGGTTCGTACTGTGGGCCCATGACCGATCCGATCGTCGTCGTCGCGACCTTCCGTCCGAAGCCCGAGTCCGTCGCGGACCTGACCGCCGCCGTGCAGGAGTACGTGCCGGTCGCACAGCAGGACGAGGGCAACCTCCGCTACGCGCTGCACGAGGCCGGCGAGGGCGTCCTCGTGCTCATCGAGCAGTGGAGCGACCAGCAGGCCCTCGAGCAGCACGGCGCCGCGCCCGAGTTCACCGCCTTCACGCAGCGCGTGCAGCCGTTGCTCGCGAGTCCGCTCGAGGTCCGGGTCCTCCGCCCGGTGCCGCTCGGCGACGACGCCAAGGGCGCGCTGTGACCGGTCATCGCCCCGTCGTCGTCATGGGGGTGTCCGGTTCGGGCAAGACGACCATCGGCTCCGCCCTCGCGCGCCACTGGGAGGGCACCCAGTTCGTCGACGCCGACGACCTGCACCCCCAGGCGAACAAGGAGAAGATGCGGTCCGGGCATCCCCTGACCGACGAGGACCGCTGGCCGTGGCTCGACATCTGCGCGGCCCGCATCGCCGCGATCGAGGCCCAGGGGCAGCGCTGCGTCATGGCGAACTCCGCGCTGAAGCGGGTCTACCGGGACCGCCTGCGCTCGACGAACCCCGACCTGTTCTTCGTGTTCCTCACCGGCGACGAGGACGTCATCGCCGAACGGCAGCGCCGCCGGCACCACGAGTACATGCCCGACTCGCTGCTCGGCTCGCAGCTCGCGACGCTCGAGCCGATGCAGGCCGACGAGGCCGGGCTCGTCGTCCGGATCGACCAGACCCTCGAGTCCGTGATCCAGAGCATCGACAGCGCCCTCGTCACCCGCTGACCGGCCAGCCGGAGCCGGCTGGAGCCAGCGAGGCCCGAGGGCCCCGGCGCCGGCGAGGCCCGAGGGTGCCGGCGCCGGGGCCACAGCGCCGGTCAGGCGGCCGGGTCGGCCCAGGACCGGCGGACGCGGTCGACCAGGTCCAGGACGTGCGCGCGGTCGTCGTCGCGTCGGCGGACCATGGCGACGCTGACCGCCGGGAGGCCCACCATCGGCACGAACGCGAGTCCCGTGCCCCCGGCGTTCTCGGCCACCGTCGTGCTCGTGAACGCCATGCCCCGCCCGGCCGCCACCTGCGCGAGCATCTCCTCGACCGTCCGCGCCGGGGGTCCGACGACGACGGGAGCCCGCCCGTCCGGCCGTGTCGCCGCGATCCAGAAGTCCCGGTCCGAGGCGGCGTCGACGATCGGCTCGTCGTCGAGGTCCGCGAGCGCCAGTGCCGTGCGTCCGGCGAGCGGGTGGTCGGCGCGGAACACGGCGACGAGGTCGCGCGTGCCGAGGACCGTGGCGACCCAGTCGGCCTCCGCGAACCCGGGGGAGAGCTGCGCCACGAGCACGTCGACCTCACCCGCCGCGAGCCGCTGGTGCTCGCTGCCCCACGGGACGTGCTCGAGCACGACCTCGACGTCGGCGGCCTCACCCTCGCGCACGGCGAGACCGGTCAGGGCCCGTGGCGCGCTCGTGCCGAACCCGACGACGACGCGCGGCCGGGCGGCGACCCGACGAGCCCGGGCCACCGCACGCTCCGCGGCGGCCAGGACGGCGACGGCGTCGGCGTGGAACGCGTGCCCCGCCGGGGTGAGCCGCACACCGCTCCCGGGCGTCCGGCCACGGCGGTCGACGAGTTCGACCCCGAGGACGTCCTCGAGTCGTCGGATGGCCTGACTCAGGGCCGGCTGCGACACCCCGGTCACGGCGGCAGCGGCGGTGAACCCCTGCTCGGCGACGAGCACGACGAACGCGCGGAGGAGCCGGAGGTCGAGGTCGACGGGCACGGCGTGGTCCTCCTCGCTCGCGCGCTCCGCGCGTTTCCGGCGTGTAACGGATCCGGGCCCGAGTGCGGCGCCGCACCCTGCCGATCCCCGTGTCGGCGGGCACATCAGCGCTGCTTATGGCCCCAGTGGCGCATCCTATGCGACAGCCGTGGTGCCCTCGCCCTACGCTGCCGGACGTGCAGATGCCGGTCCACCCCACCGCCGACGACCGGCTCCGCGCCCTGCCGAAGACCCACCTCCACGCGCACCTCGACGGCAGCTACCCGGTCGACGCGGTCCGCGCCCTCGCGACGCGACGCGGCCTCCCGTTCCACCGGCCGGAGCGGTTCGCCGACGTCTGGGCGTTCTTCGACGCGTACGGCACCGTCCCGGCCCTCGTCGCGACGCACGAGGACCTCGCCGCACTCTGCCGGGCACTCGTGCACGCCGAGGCCGCCGAGGGCGTCCGGTACCTCGAGCCCGCCGTCGAGCCGCAGCTGTACGCCGAGCGTCTCGGCGGGAACGAGCAGGTCCTCCGCACCGTCCTCGCGGCCTTCGCCGAGGCGGCCGCCGACGCCGCCGCCGCGGGCACGCCCGTCGAGGTCGGTGCCGACCTGACGCTCAACACCGACGCCGACGCGGACCTCGCCGACGAGCTCGGTGCGCTCGCCGCCCGGTTCGCCGGCAGCGGCGTCACCGCGCTCGGCACCGCCTGCTTCGACGAGGACGGCGACCTGGCCCCGTTCGTCGGTGCGGCGCGCGCCGCACGGGCGGCGGGCCTCCCGGTCGTGAGCCACGCGGGCCAGACCGGCGGGCCGGACCGCGTGACGGCCGTGCTCGAGGTGCTCGGTGCCTCCCGGATCTCGCACGGGTTCCGAGCGGTCGAGGACGCCCGCGTCACCGATCGGCTGGCGGCCGAGGGGATCGTCTGCGACGTCTGCCCGGTGTCGAACGTGCGGCTCGGCGTCGTCGCCGACCTCGCGTCGCACCCCGCCCCGGTCCTCGTCGAGCGCGGGGTCCCGGTGACCCTGAACGCGGACGACCCGCTCTGGTTCGGGGCCACCGTGTCCGACCAGTACGCGATCGCCCGCACGACGTGGGGATTCGACGACCAGGCCCTGGCCGACCTCGCGCGCACCGGCACGCGGGCCACCGGGATGTCCGCGGACACCCGCGACCGATTCGACCGTGAGCTCACCGCATGGCTCACAGGAGGGCGAGCATGACGAAGGAACTGTTCCTCGGCGCGTTCGAGATCAACGGCGTGAACCTCACGAGCCAGGGGCTCTGGGCGCACCCCGACAACACGACGTGGCGCTACAAGGAGCTCGAGCACTGGACCGACCTGGCCCGCATGCTCGACGACGGCGGGTTCGACTTCATGTTCCTCGCCGACTCGTACGGGTACCCGGTGATCGACGGCGTCGTGCCCGACGTGGCCTTCGAGCAGGGCGTCGAGATCCCGAAGAACGACCCGATGCTCCTCGTCCCCGCAATGGCCGCGGCCGCCCCACGCCTGTGCTTCGGCGTGACGTCGTCGACGAGCTTCGAGCCGCCGTTCGCGAACGCACGCCGCTTCGCCACGCTCGACCACCTGACCCGCGGCCGCATCGCCTGGAACGTCGTCACGACGTCGAGCGCGGTCGTCACGGAGCTGTTCGGCAAGGACCGCTACGTGCCGCACGACGAGCGGTACGCGATCGCGCAGGAGTACCTCGAGCTGAGCTACGCGCTCCTCGAGGGCTCGTGGGAGGACGACGCCGTCCTCGCCGACAAGGGCGCACGTCGGTACGCGGACGCGAGCAAGGTGCACAAGGTGGTGCACCACGGCCGGTACTTCGACGTCGAGGGCTACGCCAACACCGAGCCCGGGCCGCAGCGCACGCCCGTGCTGTTCCAGGCCGGCGCGTCGTCATCGGGTCGCGCCTTCGCCGCGGGCAACGCGGAGCTCGTGTTCCTGCAGGGCAAGGACGCGCCCTCGTTGGCCGCGCAGGTCACCGACATCCGCACCCGCGCCGAGCAGGCCGGGAGGGCCGGGACGGACATCCGCACCGTCTCCGGTCTGTCGGTCATCACCGCACCGTCCACCGCGCAGGCGGAGGACCAGCTCGAGGAGTACCTCTCCTACGTCGACCCGGACGCCGCACGCGTCTACTACGCGAGCATGACCGGCATCGACCTCGCCGCGCTCGACCCCGAGGGCTCGTTCTCGGACGTCACCACCGAGGGCGGCCGGACCCAGGTCGAGCGGTACAAGGGCACGTCCGTGCGCGAGGCCACCGCGGACTTCATCCGGAACGGCATGCGCGAGTTCGTCCTGACCGGCACGCCGACCGAGGTCGTCGACCGCATCGAGGCCCTGGTGACCGACACCGACCTCGACGGATTCAACTACACGCCCTACGTCACGCCGGGTTCGTACCGGTCGTTCATCGCCGACGTCGTGCCCGAACTCCGTCGTCGTGGCATGCTGCCCGAGACGCCCCGCACGGGCACGTTCCGCGAACGGCTCTCGGGACGCGGCCCGCACCTCCCCGCCAGCCACCGGGCGGCACGGTTCCGGCACCAGCCGGCCACCGCCTGACCAACCGGGAGGTGCGGGGCCGGACCCCACACCCTCCCCGAAGGAGCACCGTGAGCACCATCGACGACACGACCACGAGCCCGGCATCCGCGCTCTCGGTCGAGCGCAACGGCATCAACGAGATCGCCGAGCACGAGCGGCGCGGCAAGCCGCGCGACCTGTTCTGGCCGTGGTTCGCGGGCAACGTGAGCGTCCTCGGCGTCAGCTACGGCGCGTACGTCCTCGGGTTCGGGATCTCGTTCTGGCAGGCGACGGTCGTCGTCGTCCTCGGCGTCGTGCTGTCGTACGTGCTCTGCGGGCTCAGCGCGCTCGCAGGCAAGCGGGGGTCCGCCCCGACCATGACCCTGAGCCGCAGCGTGTTCGGGGTGCGGGGGAACCGCCTCCCGTCCGTCGTGTCCTGGATCCTGACGGTCGGGTGGGAGACCTCGCTCGCCGCGGTGGCCGTGCTCGCGACCGCGACCGTGTTCGACCGCCTCGGCTGGGGCGGCGGTGTCGTGACGAAGGTGGCGGCCCTCGTCGTCGTCATCGCCCTCATCGTCCTCGGCGGCACGCTCGGGTTCGAGCTCATCATGCGCCTCCAGCGGTGGATCACGATCATCGCGGGCGTCCTCACCGTGCTCTACATCGTGTTCGCCGCGGGGCACGTCGACCTCGGGAAGGTCATGGCGATGCCGTCCGGGAACGGGCCGGCCGTGATCGGCGCGCTCCTGTTCGTCATGACGGGGTTCGGGCTCGGCTGGGTGAACGCGGCCGCCGACTACTCCCGCTACCTGCCCCGGAGCGCCTCGAGCGGCGGCGTCGTGTTCTGGACGACGTTCGGCTCGTCGCTCGGCCCCGCCGTCCTGCTCGTCTTCGGCCTGCTCGTGTCGGGGTCCTCGAAGCACCTCGAGTCCGCGATCGGGACCGACCCCGTGGGGGCGCTCGCGGGGATCCTGCCGACGTGGTTCCTCGTGCCGTTCGTCGTGACCGCGGTGCTCGGCATCGTGTCCGGCGCGATCATGGACATCTACTCGTCCGGACTCGCGCTGCTCAACGCCGGGCTCAAGGTCTCGCGGCCCGTCGCGGTCGGCGTCGACGGCGTGATCATGACGCTCGGCACGATCTACATCGTGTTCGTCTCGGGGAGCTTCATCACGGTGTTCCAGGGCTTCCTCATCACCCTCGGCGTGCCGATCGCGGCCTGGGCGGGCATCTTCATCGCGGACCTCGTGCTCCGCAAGCGGGACTACGCCGAGCGGGAGCTGTTCACGCGCCGCGGGCGGTACGGCGACGTCCGCTGGGACAGCATCGCGATCCTCGTCGTGGCCACGGCCGTGGGCTGGGGGCTCGTCACGAACACCGCCGCGGGCTGGCTGTCCTGGCAGGGGTACCTGCTCGGCCCGTTCGGACTCGGCGGGACCCAGGGCGCGTGGGCGTACGCGAACCTCGGCGTGGTCGTCGCGCTCGTGATCGGGTTCCTCGGCACGTTCCTGACCGGCCGCGGTGCGGTGACCCGGCAGGAGCAGGCCCCGGCCGTCCCGGTCGACGTCGACGAGACGGACCCGAGGGTCATCGCCGAGTAGCCGCCCCCCGCCCCCCTCTCGCCCGCCACCAACCGTGAGATCGCAGTCGTTGCCGTTCTGAGGGGGGTCAGAACGGCAACGACTGCGATCTCACGGTTGGGG